>CAIOKE010000332.1 GCA_903858815.1 uncultured Planctomycetaceae bacterium
ATCGGTGAACAGCTCAATAGCGACCAATTCCTGTGGTCGATCGAATTGCGGGAAGCGGGCGCGGCAGAACAACCGGTGGTCTGGTCTTCGACAGCCGACTTCCCAAGGGCACCCAGCCCCGAATTGACTCCACTGCAGCAGCTCGCGCAGGTGCTGTTGGTTTCCAACGAATTCCTGTTTGTAGACTGAACAGCAGTATGTGCAGCCAGGCGAATGACAGCAGTAAATCGCAACGCACGCTGCTTCACAGATCGTCCGATGCTGTTGTTTGGCAGCAGCAGCTCGCAGCATGGTTCGAAGCTGCATGTCGACTGGAAGTCCTGAGCCCCAAACCTGGAAACGTGAATCCACAGCATGCGTTTGCAGATGCCACAGTGGAAGACTTTTTAAAGTCGGCTGCAGCAGCGGCGCCGTGGATTGCTGCAGCCAGCCGCCAGCCGCTGGGAATCTCGATTCTGCAGGCCACAACGGCTACTCGCACGGTTGTCTCGCATAACACCAATCTCGGAATCCTGCTGCTGACAGCTCCGCTGGCGGCGGTACCGGCTAATCAGACGCTGGCGGACGGGATCGAATCTGTGCTGCGGGCGACTTCGGTGGACGACAGTCAGGATGTGTATGCTGCAATTCGTTTGGCGAATCCTGGCGGGTTGGGGAAGGCAGCGGAGCAGGATATCTCCCAGCCGCCTTCGCTGTCGCTGGTGGAATGCATGCGGCTGGCGGCGGAGCGGGATTTGATTGCGGCCGAGTACAGTAACGGCTTCCACCGGGTGCTGAACATGGGGCTTCAGTGGCTGTGTGAATCTGTTCAGGTGACGACGACCCCAATGCTGCAGGTGGCGTGGCTGGCGCTGCGACTGCTGGCGGACGCTGACGATTCGCTGATTGTCCGCAAATGCGGTAGTGAGATTGCAGCTGTGGCGAGGCAGCTGGCGCGTGCAGCGTTGGCAGCGGGTTGGCCGGACGAATGTGGCGTCGCGGATTTTCAAAGGCTGGACAGCTTTTTGCGGGCTGATGGGAATCGCCGTAACCCGGGAACCACAGCCGACTTCGTGGCCGCCATCCTGTTCGCTGCGATGCGGGAGGGTCTGTGGGGGGTTGCAGTTGGGGGTTCATTCAGGGATAATGCTGTCAGCTGACGAGGAACACCCAACAGCCGGGGATTCAACTCAGTTGTCATAATTACCGGACGGCTCGCGCCGTGCCGCTTCAAAATAAAGCTGAAAGCAAGAGTATCACGGATGGGCCAGTACCAATTAATCCGCGCTTCGGCAGGCAGCGGCAAGACATACGGCCTTTCTGGTCACTTCCTGCGGCAGTTATTTTTGAACAATCCGCCGGAAAGTATTCTTGCGACCACATTCACTCGAAAGGCCGCAGGCGAAATTCTTGGCCGGGTACTGACTCGGCTAGCCAAAGGCGCAGAATCGCCTGCAGAGGCGACAAAGCTTGGACAGGCACTCGACATAGCGGACCTGACTATGGAACGCGCCCAGCAGCAGCTGGCGTCGCTGACTCGTAACCTGCATCGGCTCCGCGTGTGCACCCTCGACAGTTACTTCCAGCAGGCGGCGCGCAG
>CAIOKE010000333.1 GCA_903858815.1 uncultured Planctomycetaceae bacterium
CCGGTCTACGTGTTGTGTGCCTCGGGGTCATTCCGCGTGGCACTGTACTCGTAGGCTGGGCTTCAGCCCGGACCAGTTACTTCATCACTGCTGGACGCACTGTGTGTTTTGAAGGGTGGTTCCGGGCAGGAATGACGCGAGGGACAAAAGTCGGCTGGGGCCGTCAAATCGACTTCAGTTCATTGAAACACATCGTGTTTTTGCGGTACGGGGCCGAGCAGGAATGCTCGGGCTACATTTTTGTCCCTGGCATCAGGAATGCCCGGTCTACGTGTTGTGTGCCTCGGGGTCATTCCCGCGTGGCCACATCCTTGGAAAGTACAAGGGAATTCAAGTGTGGCGAGCAGTTCGTACCCGGGCTAAAGCCCGGAGGACAACTGTGTGGCAGGTATCCGGACGGCACGGCGCACGATTGCGATCAACGTTTCCATCCGTCCTCGCCGTGGTCTCGCTGGCTCCGGTGGCCCGAAATTCTGCTGCTGACCTGAACGTTTTCAGATCCGCATTTGCTTTGTTCCGCATTCCGGGCGAGAATACCAGCAGCGGCAGTGTCGCGGGTCCGCGCAAGCGGTTCGGCGGCTGTTCGTCCCACCCAGTGCTCCTGCCCGGCCTTCATCCTTCTCGGTGCGATATGACTCCCCGATGTTTCAGCCTGTCTGCAGTTCTCGCAGTTCTGTTTGCAGCAACTGCTGCCACGGCAGCTCCGCAGGACGAATCCGCAGAAAAAGCTCGCTTTTTTCATGAAAAAATCGCTCCGCTGCTGGAATCCCGCTGCTTTGAATGTCACGGGGAAGGGGACGTCGAAGGTGGGCTGCGGGCAACCTCGCGGGCGGCTTTGCTGCAGGGTGGGGAAACCGGCCCGGCCATCGTTCCGGGCGATCCCGATCGCAGCCTGATCATCCAGGCTGTCCGTTATGAAACCCTGCAGATGCCACCCAGAGATAAGCTGCCGGACGAAGAGGTGGCGTTATTGGTGCAGTGGGTCGCAGACGGCGCTGTCTGGCCCGATGGTGAGGCTCCGGATCCGGCCACGATGGCCAAAGCTCAGTTCCCCCTGCAGGAACGCATTCAGGCTCACTGGTCCTGGAAACCCATTCAGCGACCTGCCATCCCTGCAGTGTCGCTGGCTGACTGGCCGCGTTCCGACACTGATCGTCTGATCCTGGCCCGGCTGGAGGCGGCTGGTCTGCAACCGGCTCCCGATGCAGATCGCCGGGTTCTGCTGCGGCGTTTGTGTTTTGATCTGACCGGGCTGCCCCCGACCCCGGAAATGCTGGCTCAGGTGATGGCCGACCCGGCTGAAACAGCTGTCGTGCTTGAGAAGGTTACGGACCAGCTGCTGTCGACAGCTCAGTTTGGCGAACGCTGGGCTCGTCACTGGCTGGATCTGGTGCGTTACGCTGAGACTCTGGGGCACGAGTTCGACTTTCCACTGCCGTATGCATGGCGGTACAGGGATTATGTTATTCGGGCCATGAATGCAGATGTTCCGTGGGATCAGTTCATTCGCGAGCATCTGGCTGGTGATCTGCTTACCAATCCTCGGCGTCATCCACAGCAGGGCTTCAACGAATCGATTATCGGAACTGGTTTCTGGTATTTGTGTGAAGACAAGCACGCGCCTGTGGATGTGAAGCTGGAAGAAGCTCTGCGAATTGACAATCAGATTGATGTGTTTGGCAAAGCCTTCCTTGGCCTGACGATTGCCTGTGCTCGATGTCACGATCACAAGTTCGATGCGATTACGACGGAAGACTATTATGCCTTGTCGGGTTTTCTGCAAAGTTCTCGCCGGCGTGTTGAGTGGCTGGATTCGGGTGATCGCATTCGAAATCTGACGCACGAATTGCAGCAGCAGCGTCAGCAGGCCAACCAGCTGACGGCAGCGGCGCTGCAACCGTGGACAGCCGACAGTCTGCAGCAGCTGGTGACCGCTGCACTCGATCCTCAGGCTCCCGTCTCTGCGCCGCTGACAGCCGAACTGGTGCAGAAGCTGCGGCAGCAGCTCAGCGATCCCGCCCTTCCGGGCAGTGGTTCGTTGCTGGCGCTGCCGGCGGCCCTGCAGCAGAAAGCGCAGAATTCGACAGACACTCAGGCTGCAGCCAGCTGGCAGACTGTGGTTCAGCAGGTGCGTCAGCAGCAGCAGGTACCAGCTCCGCAGGCACCCCAGGATGTGCAGATTTTCGCCGATCTGCGTCAGGGTCTGCCGGCTGGCTGGTTTGCCTGGGGGGACGCGTTTGCCGGCGGGCAGACGGACCCTCGGGCAGCGGTGGGCACTGGTGGCTGGCAGTGGCAACCCGGCGGACTGCAGGCGGTGGCTGGTCAGGACATTTCTTCGGCAGCTGTTTCGCCGCGGTTACGCGGCTCGCTGCATTCCCCGGAATGGCAGCTGCAGCATTCCGAGATCCTTGTTCTGGCCGCCGGTCAGAATGCTCGGCTGCGTCTGGTGGTGGACGGTTATGTGATGAATGAATTCACCGAGCTGCTGTTCGGCGGATTGCGGCAGTCAATCAACACTGAGGGGCGGTTCCAGTGGATTCGGATTGCCGGTGATCTGGGCCGCTATCTGGGTCATCGTTGTCATCTTGAGTTTCTGGACGAGGGTGATGGCTGGTTTGCGGTGCGTGAGGTTCGTCTGGTGGCGCCGGGGGTGAATCCGGCGGTGCCGCTGGAGCTGTCTGAGGCCGGCCTGCAGGCAGTGGCGACGGGTGGTGATCGGGCGCAGATGCTGCGTAAATGGTCCGAGCTGGCGGTGCAGGATGTTGCATGGCCACAGCTGGCAGTATCGCTGGGGCTGGTCAGCGAAGCGGGTTCAGGTGAGCTGGCTACCGTGATGAATCGCTGGCGCGAGTTGTCAGGGGTAGACCCGGGCGGTGACCCGGTCCTGGTGATGTGTGACGGAACCGGGGAAGACGAGCATGTATTTGTGCGAGGCAATCATCGCAGTCTGGGGAAACTCGCATCGCGAAGACTACTCACCGCCCTTGATGCCGGTACACCGCTCAGTCAGCCCGCGAACAGTGGTCGACTGGAACTGACAGACCGGCTGTTATCGGACAGCAATCCGTACCCTGCGCGAGTGGTGGTGAATCGAGTGTGGCAGCACCTGTTTGGTCGTGGTCTGGTGGCCAGTTCCGAAAACTTCGGGGTGCTGGGCGAGAAACCGTCTCATCCGGAGCTGCTGGACCTGCTGGCGGAGGATTTTCGACGTGATGGCTGGTCACTCAAGCGTTTAATTCGGCGTCTTGTGCTGACTCGCACATATGCTCAAAGCAGTATTCGGAATGCGTCTGCGGAAGAGCGTGATCCGGGGAATAAACTGTGGCATCGGGCCGAGGTGCGTCGGTTGGAGAGTGAGACGATTCGGGATGCGATGCTGGCGGTTTCCGGACGGCTGGATCTGACAACGATGGGTCCGCCGGTGCCCGTCTTTCTGACTCCCTTTATGCAGGGGCGTGGTCGTCCTGGACAGTCCGGACCAGTCGACGGAGCGGGTCGTCGCAGCATTTATCAGGCAGTGAATCGCAATTTTCTGAATCCGTTCATGATCACCTTTGATACTCCGCAACCAGCATCGGCGGTCAGTCGTCGCAGTCTTTCCAACGTTCCGGCTCAGGCGTTGATCCTGCTGAATAACGAATTCGTGCATCAGCAGGCCAAGGTGTGGGCTCAGAGATTGAAATCGCAGCAGCCACCGGAGCGTCG
>CAIOKE010000334.1 GCA_903858815.1 uncultured Planctomycetaceae bacterium
GCCTGAATCGCAAACGCGGGCAGAGCAAAACGAAACAGTCGCTCCGGGGGACCGCTTGGTTTCATGGGTAATGACGAGGCTTCAGCCCGCCACCCGCCACCCGCCACGAACAAACACTGTGTGTCGATCACCACGGAAAGTCGGTTGGATCCCTCGAACCGACTTTTGTCAGTAGCGTCATCCCAAATCGTCCTCGGTCGTCCTGTTCTTTTTCTGCTCCTTCTGCAGTTCGGCCTGTGCCTTCAGTTTCTTCTTCTGCTCTTCCTCCTTCTTCAAGCGGCTGTAATCGAGGTAACTCAGGTTGGCCTGGATGTTATCGGTGTTGCTGTACACATACGCCAGAAAGAACTCGGTGATCGTGGCCTTCCGAATCTGCAGCTCTTCGGCCAGTCGCAGCACAAGGGGCATCCGCGTTTTGTTCTCTGACTCAAAGGCTTCCCACCACTTTCTGGCACTCCCGGTGGTTTGATCCCAGTCCAGTTTGGCCTTGGTTTTTTCCAGCAGTTCGCTGATCTGAGTGGCATTCCAGCCGGCGGTATTTGTAATGCCTGGAGGCAGTCCGGTGTCGGTGCTGCCGGCTGCAGGGGGCTGCTGCAGTGATGGCATCGCCGGCATTTTGGGGCGTCGTCGCAGGCGTTCGCGGCCCGTGACATTGCGGACGCAGCGCAGCACATCGGCATACTGCGGCAGCTCATAAGCCTTCTGCAGATAGGCCTGAAAGGTATTCGCCCCGAAGAACAGTGTGACCGGACTTCCCAGCAGCACATGCTCGCAGGCCGGTCGCCGAATTTCGGCTGATGACAGCAGCGGCCGTGTGGAAAAGACCGGCTGCTGACCCTCGTACGTGGGCAAGGCCACGAATGTTTCACCACTGGCATGGCTGAAGTAGTCGGCATCCGGCTGAGCACACCCGGGCAGCACGATCTTGTTGGCGAATGCCTCCAGCAGTGAGCGAAATGCAGGCCCGTAAGCCAGCTCCAGCGAGTTGATGGACTGGACACCGGCAACGATCCCCACGGCTCGCGAACGCAGTGTCAGCAACCGTTCCACCGACAGAAGTCGTCCCAGTGACGGCATGTCGTCGAAGAACACAGTCGCCGGAATCCGACGGGCGGGACCGAGTGTTTCGGAGGCGGAGATCAGGGCGTCGATCAGGCAGCGAGCCAGCATCTGCACCAGCGGTCGATACGTCTCAAGCTGCGGTTCAGAAATTTCGACGTGAATGCATACGGGGCGATGAAACAGCCTTTTCAGCTGCAGCTCGTCTTTGCCCATCACTCGCATCGCACTTTGTGCCAGCAGGCTGTTCAACGCTCCAAGGATCGAGGCCATGACGGTTTCTGCGTTGTGCGACCCACCATTCAGGAAATCAGACAAACGCGCGGAACTGGGGTTCTTATGCTGCTGCAACTGCTGCACCACTGTGCGATACGGTTGCGAAAAGAAAGCCAGGATCTCAGGGAACGACCGCAGTCCCTCTTCCCAGCATCCCTGCATGCCACAACGAATCCACTGCGCCCAGAACTCGGAATCGTGCGAATCCGGATTGCGGGCCGCATCGGAAAATCGACGAATCAGATCGCGCGCCTCATCTGCCGTGTCTGTCGCCAGAGGATTCCAGCAGCTGCTGCGAGACGGATCACTCAGATTGATCGTAATCAATCTGCGATTGTGCCGACGACAAAGCTCCGCAATCGGAGCAGCATCCCCGGCTTTCAGGGAAAAGCTGACGACCGTCTGATGCGGATCAGTGATCGCCGACATTCGCAACGGATCAATCACCAGCTGATTCTTGCCCGAGCCGGTCAGACCCAGCACCAGCAGGTGTGTCGATCGCTCCTGTGACTGCAGCGTCAGATCCACGCCATACACCGCAGATCGTCGCAGAGGATCAGATTCATCCTCGTTCAGCAGCGGAATCGTGGATGGCAGCGTGATCGAACCACTTTCTCTCGTCATTGTGTACGGGCGAAGATCATTCGGCGTGGTGTGCCGCGAACCGGAAATGTAGTGAAAAAGATCGGCCGGCGGGTTTTCCCGGCCACCGTGCGTTCGCAGCAACTCGTCTGAAGTTGGGTCAAAAGACAGAAATCCGTCATCCGGACCGTTTCCAAAGCTCGTACTCATGTTCAGCCTCCTGTGGCTCCGTGTCGTCTGTGAAAGATCAACCGTTGTGTGATGGGCTCCCCGCTGAACAGGAGCCGACACAGTCTGAAAAGTTGCGCAGATTTCTGAGACATTCCGGAAACATCAAACATCGGCGAGCACCGCCGGGGTGCCGACGCAGCCTCCCGGCTGCGTTGCCGGGACAATCGCCGCGACTTCGCAACGTGCCACGCAGCACCCAGGGGAACCTCGCCCGGACACAACCACCGGCAACCCAGCCCCTCCTTCAACGCTGCACTGAGCATCCCGCAGAATTCCTGACCAGCCGGTGATCACGCGAGAAACACTGACCACTCGACTCCGGGTGACTCGCATGTGACGACCCGGCACCCGTGCGCCAAGACCCCAGCCACAGCACGGGCTTTAGCCCGTGTCCGCCCCTGAACGCACACACCTCACTCCCCGCCCTACCGCAGCTCCCGTCCTCACCGCCACATCCCCGTCACAGCCCCCATTCGTTTGATTCGTGTCATTCGTGGTTGCAAATCGCCCCCCAACCTCCCCCGCGTTTCTCCGTGTCCCTCTGTGTCCTCCGTGTTAAGAAAACGCCCC
>CAIOKE010000335.1 GCA_903858815.1 uncultured Planctomycetaceae bacterium
GCCATTCCAGTTGTTGATGGTAACGGTTGCGCCAGTGATGGTGCTGATTGCCGCAGTGAGAGCCGTCTGCAGTTCAGCAGCGGTGGCATCGAAGTTGATCGCTGCAGTCGTGCAGGTGGTGCTGTTGTGCGTGAGCGAGAGCGTGAAGGTTCCGTCGGTGGTCGGCTTTGTCAGGGTGACGGACTGAGTTTCGCCAGTAGCGGTGCGGCCTGTTGTGACACTTCGCGGTGTGGCTAAGGCATAGAGCAGCCCGGTCTCATCTGCTGTGATGGCTGTAGCGGGAGTGTTTGCGAGTTCATTAGTGAATGTGACCACGAATCGTGGTGCAATGGCTGCGGACGTTGCATCGTAAGCCACAGCCACATTGTTGTTTCCAATGGTTGTCAGGCTTTGTAGTGCGGTCTGGATCGCCGTGGCCTGATTGGCCGTGCTGCCGACCAGATTGATTGCAGCGGTTGTCTGGCCACCGTAGGTCAGTGTGAATGATCCACCGGGTGTTGGAGCATCAGCGAGTGCGGTGACGGTGGCGTTGTCCAGGTTTTGGGAGGCTAGTGTGCCTGCATAGGTGATGTCGTACTTGACCAGTGTGCCATCGGTGGCTTTTGTCACGGTGACCGTACCACCGATGGATGACATGGCGGTATTGATTGCAGATTGAACGTCAACGGCGGATGCGGTCAATGGCAGTGCTGTTGTGGTGTAGGTGCGACCATTCCGGGGGATAGCGACTTTGAATGTTCCTGTGGCTGACCCGACATCCAGTGTGATTCTCTGTTGTTCGTTATCAGCGCCAACGCCGGCTCGTGGTGTCTCGATGGTGATAGTAGCGCCCAGAGCGGTACCGTCAGCAGTAAATGAGCCAGGCGCGGCAGTAAACTTGACAACGTAGCGTTGGCTTGTAATCAGTGATTCCTGATCAAAACGGACTCTTGCTCCGGCATCTCCGGTCAAGGCTCTGATTGCGTCGCCGAGTCTGCGGGCATTCATTGTGACGTTGTTTTGTGCCCAGCGAATGGTTTGAGTCTGTCCATTGTAGGTGATGTTATATGATCCGGAGGCGTCGTATGCCGCGGCAATTCTGATGGCAGTGATTTGTCCAGTGCCGGTTGATCCTTCGTTCAACTCGGTAACAGTTGTGGTGATGTCGGGTCGTGGCGGAATCTGTCGGGTGAGTGTCAGGCTCTGGACTGCAGAGACACCTGTGACGGACGTTGCCGTCTGGTTTGCAGCGACAGAGCCAGAGAGTGCAGCGTTGGTGGAAACGGTCAGGCCGTTGACGTTTGCCTTAGCGAGGGAGTTGATGAACTCGACGGTGAACCCACCGGTCCGGGTGCCCGTCACGACGACGTTTCCAGCACCGATTCCGGTGAGACCTTCAATTGCAGCCTGAACTTTGCCAGCGACTGAGACGTCAGAATCTGCAGCAAGGATATTGGCGACTGCCGTACTGCTACCGAAGCTGAATGTGACGTTGCCCAGTGTCTGATCGGCGATCAACAAACGGTAGACTGTATTGGCTGAAGCCCCGGGTATTGCCGGGAAGTTGTTGTTCAGGCCCTTATTGATGGCGACCGCCAGATTGGTGCCGGTGATGTCGATTGTGGAATTGCCGATGAAGGAAGCCAGTCCGGCAGTGGCCTGCAGGCTGGTGAACTTGCGTGTGACATCGCGACGATCTGTGATGAGTGCGAGTCC
>CAIOKE010000336.1 GCA_903858815.1 uncultured Planctomycetaceae bacterium
CTGTATGCCGACGCGGTGACGCTGAAGAGCGCGCTCGAAGGGCGGCGGGGGTATCGGTAGGGACAAGGGACCAAGGGACAAAAGGACAAAAGGACAAAGGGACAAAGGGACAAGGGACCAAGGGACAAAGGGACCACGGACCACTGACCACTGACCACTGACCACTGACCACTGACCACTGATCACTGATCACTGATCACTGATCACTGATCACTGACTACTGACCACTTCTCACCTTCCCCGGGTCGACCTGCTGGTTGTTGTGTTTCGCCCAGTCCAGCAATGCCTGTCCCGTGGGAAATGCAAGTTCCCCAATCTGCATCCGCAGCGATTCCGCAGCAATCAGGTCCTGCAGTTGCTGGGCCACGTGACGCAGAGTATCAGCCTTGTAGCCGGATTCCAGTGCGCCAGAAAATTCCAGATGCTGCGTGCCGCCGGCATTTTCGGCCGTCAACTGAATCGAATGGGCCGTGACGCCGCCGGCTGACTGCAGCTTCTGCAGAAAATCCCAGACCTGTCCCGAATCGTCCAGTTTCTGACCACAACGCCAGCGGGCCGGCTTTTGAGGATCGATGGTCGGGCCGTCTTCACCCTTTTGCGGGATCGCAATTTTGACCACCTCTGAGCTGATTCCCTGAGCGGTGGCGGTGGCGATGGCCAGCACCACGCGGGTGCCTTTGGGGACCGTGATCGGCCCGTCACAGGTGGCCGCTGTGGGGCTGGTGGGCGCCGAGCCGTCGGTGGTGTAGCGAATCACGATCCCTGGGGCAGCCGGCAGCACTTTCAGCTCGACAGCATAATGATCGCCACGGTTGCTGAGCTGGTGTTTCAGGAACAGTCGGGCCTGCCACGTCTTGACCTTGCTGACTCGTTCAGGATTCTGCGGGTCCCACGCCAGGAAACGGTACGACAGCGATTTGGCTTCGAAGCGTGTGGGCGTGGGTACCGGGCTGCTGGCAGGTGTCGGATCGGTATCCGCCGTTTCAAAAACCAGCATCGGGGCGTTGAGAGCCTCAATTTTCAGGTAACTGTAGCCGGTGTTTTCCTCGTCGACCGAAAGCTCCCGGATCTCCACACTGGGCGTGGGTGGCGGGAACGGTCCGCGACGCACATGGCTGCCCTCCTCACGCCACACACCGCGATGGACGCAGTCCCTTTTCAGGTCATCCAGTGCCGACGGTTTGTGCAGTGGCCACGTCGTATTGACGGCCGCGTTGCGTTTACAGTCGGACCACAGCACCACTTTGGTGTCGGTGGAACCAAACAGGCGGGCTTCCGCCTTGCTGCGGAAGGCATCATCGCTGATGGAGGTGGTGAATTTCTGGCCGGCTTCCAGCGTCTTGCGGACGGTCGCTTCGCCATTCTGGTTGCCGGCAAAGGCCAGTTCGATGCCGCTGTTTCTGAGACTGCGGTTGATGGAGGGGAAGACGACCTGATCGAAAGCTTCCTTGAGGGCGGAGCGGAACTGGAGCTGGATGCGGTCGCGGAGATTGTCAAGAGCGCGCCACTGCGGGTCATCCGCAGGGGTTTGTTCGCTGCGGAGGTCATCTTCGATGGACTGCAGAGCCCGGGCGTGGCGAGCCGAATCCAGCACTTTCTGGAAGGTATCGCGAGCCCCGCTGAGGAACAGCACGCGATTTTTGTACTGCTGCTGTTCCCACCACTGCTGCCAGTCTTCGGAAATCGGCAACTGATTGGCCTGATTGCCAGGCCGGACGATCACCAGCGTGGTGCGTTCCTGTTCCAACTGGACTTCGTCGAGTGGCGGAAGAACTTTGACGATCTGGTAACAGTCTTTGAGGGTGGGGATGAAGAAGTCGTCGAGCGTTTCGCGGAGCATGCGTTCGACGGTTTCGGAGTGCAGCGCCAGTGCCTGAGAGCGGAGTTTTGCAGCCAGATTCTGCTGGTTTTTGAAGAACAGTCGGCCATCAGCGGACGCATGCAGGTACCACGCGCGGGTCGACAGCTTGTCAAGCACGTTGGCTTTGAACGTGGACAGGTCCCGGCCGGGACGCTGCAGACAGTCCACAAGCTGATATTCGCGAAGTCCGTGGATGGCGCCGGGAGTGGTGGAAAGGGAAGCGATCAGGATCAGACGGGCGGCATCGGATGCGTCGGTGCTGCCATTGGATTTATCGATCATTTCCACTTCGGCATCACCGCCGTGAGCAATATCGTGGGCGATCGCTTCGGACAATGACGGGTTGATGGTACGGATTTCGGAAGCCAGTTCGTCGGCATTCAGATCGATGTCGTAAGGGTGAATCAGTTCAATGCTGGCAGCGCGGTTGGAATTCCACAGGTTGGAAACCACCATCTGCATCAGCCGGATCACGCCGCGAGTTTGCTGGAACCCGTCATTTTCGCGGAACTTGCCGACCAGCTCACGCAGGTCCGGGTGGAACGGATACGAATCGACGACGCGGGTGTACACGGAGTCCGGTGAGGTGGTCGTGAGGTTCATTTTGACCGCGTCGCGGATGGCCTCGCGATAGGCACCTGCCACGCGATTGACTTCAGGTTCCGCAGCCGTGGTCTGAAACAGGCGACGACGCAGGATGTGATACAGTTCGTCGCCGTTGGGATTGACGGGAGTGATGGGGACAGCCACGCGACGGGCTTCGTTGGCCACCGACTGGACCGAACGATCAAAAGCCGCCTGCAGGCTGCTTTGGCCGACGCTGTAATTGGTTCCCGCCAGATCCGACAGCACCAGACACACGTTTTCCATCTCGGCCACTGCCACAAACAGATTGGCCAGCGCCGTCGTGGTGACCGTGCCAAGGTGTGCCCCACCGACAGGCACCGCGGTGGCGTATTCCAGATATGGTGGCAAT
The DNA here is from genome assembly GCA_903858815.1 of uncultured Planctomycetaceae bacterium. GTDB lineage: Bacteria > Planctomycetota > Planctomycetia > Planctomycetales > Planctomycetaceae > SXXK01. Next base: position 2,838 of record CAIOKE010000336.1, read on the forward strand.
TCGTCAAGGAAAATGATCAGCGGATCCCCGTTCAGCAGTTGCTTCCACGCCTCAGGGCCGGGGGCTCTCAGCATGGGGGAAACATACGCCGCAAAGGACTCCGCCTTGCCCAGCTGCGACGCCAGATCCCCCCAGATGCCACCAGGAGCATCAGAACGGCGACCGTTGAAGCCGATCACACGGCACTTGCTGAGCCTGGGTGCCGGATTTTTGTCACCCAGCACCTGCTTCCGCAAAGCAGGATCACGAGCCAGCAGACCCAGAGCAATCATGCTGTGCGTCTTGCCGCCACCCATCGCCTGCGACAGAGAAAAAATCGATGAACCGGAAACACTGCCGCTGAGCTGCCGAAACACGCGATCGACCAGCGAAGTCATACCGTTGGTGAAATAGTTCTCCTCAAAAAAATCGGCCCCGTGAACCTGACCGTTGAGGAAGGAATCCAGGTTCAGCACCGTAGCGCGACGATCGGCAGCAAACACGGAAGGACGCGGAGTGCATTGGCTTTGAAGCGACATGACAGTTGGCAGTCTTTGTGTGGATCAACGAAATTCAGCGCAGTCAACAGATTACACTGAGAATTGCATTTTCCCACCCAAACACGGTTCAAATTTCACGCGAACATCTGAACACCACATGAAATCAGTGAACAGCCGTTCGTAGGGCCGGACAATGCACTGTCCGACCTGACGCAACCACGGTGTGCAGAATCCGCCGTCGTGGCCAAAACCGTCGCCCGGGCATTCCTGATGCCAAGGACAAAAACCGTAGCCTGGGCTTTAGCCCGGGCACGAACTTCTCGTCAGCCTTGAAATCCCCAGTGTTTTTCAAGGGATGGGGCCGAGCAGGAATGCTCGGGCTACCCTTTGTCCCCCGCGTCATTCCTGCCCGGCATCCACAACACCCGTAGCCTGGGCTTTAGCCCGGGCACGAACTTCTCGTCA
>CAIOKE010000337.1 GCA_903858815.1 uncultured Planctomycetaceae bacterium
GCCGACACCCAGTGTGCTGACATCGCCCAACAGATCAACATTAAATGGCGCGTCGGCAGTCAGCAGTCGTTCGACGGTGAGGTCTTTCACAAAGGTCACCGTGGTTGGCGTAGCCGCCGCGAGATCACCTTCACCTGTCTCCTGGAGGAACAGGCGATGTACCTCTTCCACATGACCACGGAAGTTAATATTGCCGGTGCCCGACCGCAGATCCAGATCGCTCAGGTTGACATCCACTTCATCTGTGAACGTGATATGTCCAGCTCCGCTGCCGGTATCGATAAAGAAGATATCCGCATGATAATTTGGCGTCGCCACCAGCGACAGCGCACCGCGGAACTCAACATCCGCGTCACTCACGGTAAGGAACCTGCGGCGAGTCCCCACAACCACATCTTCACCGGCCGCTCCCAGTCTGCCAGTCCCACGAGCATTGACCACGATAGCAGGGACGGCGGTGCCTTCAAGGATCACATCAAGGTCAGAGTTAATGATGCCGTCGTTGTTGAGAGTCACGACACCGCTTGCCCCGGCGGTGGCATTCAGGCGAACTCCACCAAGGGTCGTAACGACATCCGAATTGACATTGATGGAGACAGTTGTGATGTCCACACCAAGGTTCACGAAGCGAGTTAGAGTTGGACCTGTCAAGTCTGGCTCGGCTACTGCAGCATGGATTTCACCGACGTCTATGGAGAGTCCGGCGGACGTGTTGACAACGCCATTAAACGTGGTGGTACCTGTTCCAGTGAGCTGCACGAGGCGTTCTGCGCGAACAAGTTGTGTACTCACGTTACGTGCATTGGTGATTTCAATGACACCAGCCCGCTGCAGGGCGCCGGCGCTGCCAAGGAAGAGAACGTCGCCCTGATTACCAGCGGTCAGCTGTATGTTTTCGCTTCCGGAGAAGCCTTCAACAGGGCCACCGAAGGTGATCGTGGCACCATTCGGGAAGGCATTGTCCGAAGTCGTGTCAAGCACGATGGAACCGCTGCGGAGGTACACAGTGGTGTCGTTATCGCCAAGAGTAACGGGAGCACCCTGTGTGCTGATTTGCCCAAACAAATGCACGCTGAAGGCGTTGGTGATGTTGAGTCCATTGCGGAACACGAGGGTATCTGTGCCGCTGTCGCCCAGTGTGACGGTTCCGGTATTCAGGATGGCAGCTTTGGAGGCATTGGGGCCGGAATTGTCACCGATGTCAGTGCCAGTGCCGTTGAAGGTCAGATCATACGGTGCGTTATCGGCATTGAACTGAGGTGTGATCACCGCACCATTAAAGACAATGCTGCTGCCCGATAGCGAGTCCTGAATTTGAATGTTGGTTTCTGTGATGACGCTGTCGCTTTCGGCGGTGCCAAAGGTGGCACCATTGCTGTTGACAAGCACGAGCGATCGCAGGGCTGTGGTGTTTCCGATGGCACCTGCGACGCTGACGGTCCCGGTGGTGCCGGCATCCAGAGTCAATCCCTGAGCATTGGCAGTTGTTCCGTCAATGGTGCTGCTGAAGGCGATGTTAGCGCCGGTGGTA
>CAIOKE010000338.1 GCA_903858815.1 uncultured Planctomycetaceae bacterium
GGTCGTTGTGCCAGCGGCCGTTCCGGCAGCGATCGTCAGGTCGCAGCTGCCTCCGACAAGAGTGCTGCTAAACAGAATGTTTCCGCCACCTGAGTCTATGCTGGTCGTTTGTGTCAATGTGGCTGCGGCAAATGTCATCGCTGCATTAGATGCTGAAATATTTCCCGCAAGATTGGTTGCACCAGCGGTATGAATGACACCGCCGGTGAATGCATTCGTATCTGTCGCATCATTTCCGATTGTGACTGAACCGGTATTCGAAAACGTGGTAGCACCAGCGACGGTGTTTGATGCCCCCTGCAGGACGACGTTGTAGCCTTGAACAGCAGTGGTGAGGGCCGTGCCGACGGTGAGGTCACCGGTAAACTGGATATTGCCTGTGGTATTGGTCAGTGCCACAGTTGCGGCGTTGACGGTGCTTTGGAAGTCAATGCCGCCCGAGTTGGTGACGGTGACCGTGCCGATGTCGGTCCCGATGGCCCCCGAGACAGTGGCTGCTCCAGTGACATTAAAGGTGACGTTGGATGCTGTGCCTGATGCAGTACCGGTGATTGAAGTTGCAGAGACAGTTCCGCTACCACCAGTTCCCAGGATCAAGGTGACCCCGTCAGCGAGCGAGACCGTGGCCATGGTCAGGGCTGCGGAGCCGGCATTCAGTGTGGAATTGCCGGTGAAAGTTGCAGGGTTATTGAAGGTAATGGTATCATCAGATGTGGTGACGTCGCCTGCTGTGCTGATGCCGGAAGTCCCTGTGAGGCTTACAGCGCCGTGAGCCTGAATATCACCAGCAGCAGCGATTGTCAGTGTTGTTCCTGCTGACAGCGTCAAAGTGCCAGTACCGCCAGAGGCCGTCACGGCTGCGTTGATATTGAGACCGGCGGCAGCGTTGATATTCGCTGTGCCAGCAAATCCTATGCTGCTCAATGTCAACGAGTTCGTGTCATTGACGGTGAGATCATCCGCGGAGAAGACCGTCAGTGTACCGAAATTATTTCCGGCATGGCTTAGAATGATGTCTCCGGTGCCAGCAGTGATTGACGTCAGAGCTGGTACTGTGATGCTATTCGTCTGGGTAACTCCCTCGGCTGCCAGCGTCAGATCCTTGCCGGCAGTCAGGGTTATTGCAGCAGCCGTTCCAAGGGCCACTGAGTCCGTGCCACCCTGTCCGTCGATGGTGAGCGCTGCGGCAAATGCGGTGCCCAGACTGGCAACGGTGAATGTGTCAGGATCTGTATTGTCGCCATTGATCGTCAGCGTTCCGGTGATTGTGCTGAGGATTACTCCTTCAAAGAAAGGGCTGAATGTGATTTCAGTGTTGGCGCCGTTCGCGGTGAGAGTTGTGGTGATGTTGCCGTTGACCGAGTCCGTGCTATCGACATTGACGGTCAGATCCGTGATGCTGGATCCCGAATAGTCGATAGGCTCAAGATTCTGAAAGGAGATCGAAGTTCCATCGAGCGTGAGGGTACCGTTGCCGGAGGTTCCGTTCGAAGTAGTCGCAGTGTAGACAACCGTTGTGAAGTTTCCACCAGTGATGGTGATCCCATCATCGCCCGCACCACCGTCGAACACAAGCCCCTGTGGAATTGGGTTGCTGCCACTGAAATTCAGGACAATCACATCAGCCCCGGTACTGCCAGTCACCTGCAGAGGTTTGTCGGCCGGAATACTGATGGCAGCTCCGCTACCCAGTTGCACCGTCGGTCCACTACTGTAGGCCAAAGTAATGGTCTGCGAGCCGGACGAGGTAATCTTCGTATTCGCTGCACTGGCGTCCGCAACAAGAGCGTTGTCAAGAGTCGGTAAACCGGTGGTTGGATTGACGACGGCAGCCACCCCGGAAGAGACCCCGCCGGCTACGGAGAGCCATGCAAGGGTACCGCCAGAACGACCACTGAATGAAACTGCTGTGTTGTTGGTGTATTCGATGCGGGTGTTGTGAGCGCCAAGCCCGCGGAGGGTCATATTGTTGCCGGGCAGACTATATGTCTGGCCTGTGTAGGTTCCGGGTTCAATCAGAATGACCTCACCGTCTGGTGAGTCACTGCTGGCGGCGCTGAGTGCTGTAGCAATTGAGTCGTAGGCCCCGAAACCCACGGCGCGAACTGTTGTTGTACTGCCTAAGAATTGAAGCATCTCAATTCCAGTCAGGGTATCAGTGCCGTCCGGTCCGGTGACCTGCAGCAGATAACTACCGGCCGTTCCCGAATAGGAAAAGCTGTAGTCTGCGTAATTGCCGGAGAATGTTGCGGTGTCTGTACCCGGTCCACCTTCCAGCAGGTCATCGCCGCTGCCGCCAGACAACGTATCATCACCGCTGTTCCCGGAGAGTCGGTCATTGCCCGCAAGCCCATTGATGGTATCGCCGAACTGCTGTCCCGAGATGTAGTTTGAGCCGGCTGTTCCGCTGATCACGGTGCTGGAATTCGTGGAATCCACGATGACTGATGAATAGGTGACTCCTGAGACTGTGTTCGAGCCCGTAGTGACAAGGTGACTGGTCAGGTTGTACAGGATGTCGGTATCACGAGTTCCAGGGGATGCCCCGGCATTGGTGAAGGTATTCGAACTGACCCCGGAAAGACTGATATCGGCTGACACGATGCCGTTGAAGTCAGCAACCATGATGGAATAGAAGGGGGATGTATCGCGGAACTGATTATTCTGAATCAGCAGATTCCCGTTCAGCACGCTACTGCTGTATCCGTCGATTCCGATGGGGTTACCCGTGACGTTTCCATCCAGCCCATTGATGATGCCGGCCATGTCGAACGTGTTGTTTGTGATGGAGACGGATCTGCTGGTGGCGCTGGCGTCGTAATTCAAGTAAACGCCCCAACCGTTATTGTAAGGGGCTGTGAGAGAATTGGTGAAACCGGAGAACAGGCAATGAGTGACGGTGACGGCGCTATTTCCTGAGGCATAGCCAACATCAATTCCTGTGCCCTGCTTGCCGCTGTCCGCCGCCACGGAAATAATGCAGTTGGAGACAGACAGGCCGCCCGAGCCGAGCATGATGACTGCGCTGTCATCATCGCCACCACCGGCTCCTCCCAGTAATCGCAGGCCGTTCAAAGTCAGCCCGCCGGTAC
>CAIOKE010000339.1 GCA_903858815.1 uncultured Planctomycetaceae bacterium
CTATGCAGCTATGGCGGCAGCAGCCTGATCACAACCTTCGCCGCCATCGGATTGCTGATCAACATCCGCCTGCACCAAACCATCGAAGCCACCGGCCGACCATTTCAGTTTTAATCCCTCATTCCTCATCCCTAATCCCTAATCCCTCATCCCTCATTCCTCATTCCTCCCCAACATGACCCCCGTCTCCCTCATCACCGGTGTCCTCGGAACCGGCAAAACCACCGCCATCCGCTCGCTGCTCGAACAGCGCCCGCCCGACGAACGCTGGGGCGTGTTCATCAACGAATACGGGATTGTTTCGCTGGATGAAGCGCTGCTGGAACTGCCTGAAGACAGTCCGGTGAGTGTTCAGGAGTTGGCCGGGGGCTGCTTCTGCTGCGAGACGGCGGAACTCTTCAAGCCGATGCTCGTGCAGTTCCTGCGGCGGGTGCGGCCACATCGGCTGCTGATTGAACCCAGTGGAGCGGGGCACCCGGCGAATGTGCTGGATCTGCTTCGCGAATCGCGATTTTTCAGCAGCCAGCTGGATCTTCAGGCCGTGATTTGCATCGTTGATCCGCAGGATGCAGACAATCCCCGCATTCGCAGCAATCCGGTGTTTCATGACCAGCTCGAAATGGCCGACATCGTGGTCATCAACCACACCGATCATCGTTCTCCCGAATCCATCGCTCGCTGCAGAGCCTTTGTGGAACAGCTGGATCCACCGAAACTGCTGATTGCTGAAACCAGCCAGGGCCAGCTCCGTCCGGAATGGCTCAGCATGACGAATACTGTTTATCGCCCGCCGCGATTTCCCGATGCCCATGCGGTTACGTCGCCGCACGCCCCGGCTACATCGGAAATGACGGCAGAGCTGGTGCAGCTGGGCGGTCGTTCGAGGCCCGTTCCCAGTGCTCCGCAACAATTCCCCAGCAGTGGCAATGGCTGGCACGCCTGCGGCTGGATGTTCTCGCCGCTGGATGTCTTTCAACGTGACCCTCTGCTGGAGCTGCTGGAATCCGTGCCTGGGCTGCAGCGGCTTAAAGGTGTCTTCCGTTGTGACGACGACTGGTGGAGCGTCAACCGGGTTGGGCGTGAGGCCAGCATTCGCCGTTCATGCTGGCGCCGGGACAGCCGCCTTGAAGTGATCTGTGATTCTCCACGCGACTGGGATATGCTCCGGCAACAGCTCTGCCACTGCCTGCTGCGCCTGAAATGAAATCGCAGTCTCCGGTAACTTTTTCGAATGCTGCATCCGGACCGCTTCAATGGAAAGCGAAAATCCCTTTGTCCCGTCACTACTGAGTCCCGAACAACAGTCCGCGGCTGATCCGGATGTTTTCACCGTTGTCGATGGCCGTTATATCCTGTGCTACAAACGTGTGTCCCTGCCGCCGGTGTGCGTCGTCACTGGCAAAAGTCATGATCTGGTTCCCATCGCTGAATCGCTCAGCTTTCGCTGGTACCGCATAGTCGTCCGCCAGCATTGGGTGCTCTGCCGCTGCTTTCTGCACAGCAGCATTCACCGCCGCCGCGCCCGCATGCAGCGAACCAATCTGCTGCTCAAGGGAATCGGTTTCTGTCTGTTCTTCCTTCCGCTCGGACAGGATGCGATTGGCTTCGACCTGCCAAACGCCGGAATAACCTGTTTGATTGGGGTCGCGCTGTTTATCCTTGGCAGTCTGCTGGTGCTGCTGTTTGCTTCCAGCTCGCTGAAGATTGCTGTGGTTGTTGATCGCCGCCAATATCTTCTCAGCGGCTTCACCCCGGCATTCTTCGCAGCAATTGCAACCGCCAACTGGGCTCCGCCGGAATCGGTATTTCCGAAGTGATCGATCCAAGCCACCTTGTCCGACGCTTGCAGAATCCCCACCCACCGGGGACCATACTGCCTCACGTCCCCGCTTCGGTCCTCAAACAGAACTTCACCCACATGGCTAAGAAAAGCAGCCAGTCAGCGTCCAA
>CAIOKE010000340.1 GCA_903858815.1 uncultured Planctomycetaceae bacterium
CCCTGCGACGCTCCGCCAGCCTCGTCAGCAAAACATGGGGCAAAAGAGTCATTGGCTATGTCGGGGTTGGATTCTTTATGCTCCCCTTCTGGCTCCTGAGCTTCGTTCTCATCGGCTTCTCACTCAGTACCGAAACATCAGTTGCCGACAGCCAACTGACCCTCCCGGCAATCGCCGTCCTCAGCCTGCTCTGCACTGGGCTGCTCAACGCAACGCTCGACTGCATCCTCCAGTCAGCACTCTATGTGTTCGCTACCGAGCGTTTCGTGGCGAATGGCTGGCGCAGCGGCCGACTGCAGCACGCCTTCTACTCCGCCGAATTTGCCGACTGAAACGCCCGCCACCACGCAAATGCTGGCAGGGCGACTCCGGATTGATCACCTGCCGATCTGTCACTCGCCACTCATTTTTGTGGCTGCGGTGGCGCATCGGTCAGGACAAATTCAATCGACGTGTCGCCGTTACCTGTACGAATCGTGTGTGTTTTTCGAGTCTCTGCGGCTGTGCCAGCATGCTGGATCACTTCGAGAATCGCTGTACCCGAAGCCACTCGCCCCCCCACAAAACGCCCCGCTGCTCGATAGCGGCCCGAAGGTGCCTCCGGCTGAATGAACTGCTCCAGACGCGTGTCAGAAGTTCGGGCAGCTGCTGCGTCAAGGCTGCCATCCTGCCTCACCAAACGTCCAAAAGTACTCGTCTCCAATCTCCGAAAACTGCACTCCTCACCATTTGGATCCGTAATCAGCAAATCAAGGTCAGCATTGCCAACCCAGCGCAGCGACACCTGCACATCCCGGCGACGTGCAACCGCCATCCTGCCTCGCAGCTCGGCTGCCGCCGCTGACGCCTGCCTGCTGTCCAGCGCCTTCGCGAACCCCTCCAGTACCTTGACGGCTTCCTCGTGCTCCCGTTCCCAGTTGCTCGTCCAAACCCATTTCAGAATTCCACACCGCGCCCAAATCCGCTGCTCATCGTCACCCGATTTATCAGCCACACTTCGTGCCAGCAGCCACGTCTCCGGACGATTGGGATTCAGCTCGGCCGCATCCCGCAGGAGCGTCAGCGATGCATCCCACGCCTCAAATCGAGACAACATCGCTGCCGTCATCAGCATCTCCGGGAGCTCCGACACTCCGAAATCCAGCCGCGACTGCAGCACCCTGCCCACCTCCTCCGCAGGACGTCCCGCCAGCTTCATCTGCAATGCCAGCAGGTCATAAAGCCACGGCGCGACACGGCCAGCCCGAAGCGCTGACTCAATGCACACAATCGCTGACTCACGACGACCCTGGTCGTGCAGAATCTGCAACGCACCCGCCAACTCGTTATCCGAAAATACAGCCTCCGAAAATAACTGATCCCAACGGTCCGCTTCCGGTCCCTGCAGTCCCTCAATTCGCGACAGAATCTGCCGTGCCGAAAGCCCGCGATTCGTCGCTTTCCCGGATTTCGCCCCCACGCCCGCTGCCGTGCCATCCTGCTTCCGCGCAGGTTCCTGCGGTGACTGAGCCAACAAGCCCTGCAGACCAACCGACCAAAACCCTCCACGCAACAGCACTGCAGTGGCAGCCCGGCGCAAAGAAAAGGACAGCACCCGCGAAGTCTCTTCGCCTGTGCTGCCCTGTATCGCTTTGGAAACCGGCTGAGGATCAGCCGTGACCGGATTA
>CAIOKE010000341.1 GCA_903858815.1 uncultured Planctomycetaceae bacterium
CATTGGCTGCAGGAACAGTGGCCGCGACCGCCGGGGCCGGGGCCGGCTCGTCCTGCATCTCTTTTTCCGCTGGCTTCGTGCCCCCTGTCGCAGCAAGGACGGCCTGCTCCTTCGCCATCTGCTGTTCGCGCTGTTTGAGTATGTCGGCCACAGCAGCCCGACGGGAGGCGTCAACGCGATTCTTCTCGGCCTGCTCCTCCAGCGCCGCCGCGCGGTTGGCTTCGGCCAGCAACTGTTCTTCCGTCAACAGAGCGCGACGACGAATCTCTGCGTGCAGTTCGCGGCGAGTCACTGTCTGATCACCGACCTGCACAACGGCATTCTTTTCGACCATCTGTCGTGCGGTGGTGCTGAGCGTTGACAGCATCTCGTTCACCAGCTTGATGTCGTTTGGTGTGGTTTCGCGCTGGACAGCGTCACTGAATCGCGCTTTTGCGGCAGCCTCGTCACCCTGCTCCGACAGGACCACGCCGTGCAGATAGAAGTAGCGTGGGTCCGAGCCGGTTTCGGTGAGCTGCTGCAGTTTCTGAGCAGCATCAGCCAGTTTGCCGGCACGCCGGAGTTCCAGAGCTTCGCGGTACAACTGTCGTTCGGCGGCGGCCGCTGCATTGGGATTGGCGGCTGCTTTGCCCTGAGCACGGAACTTTTCAATCTGTCGCCGCAGATCACCCTGAACGGATTCCAGAGCGGCGTTCACAGAACGACTGGTGCCGCTGGCGGCTTCGAGTGCGGCGCCCCGTTTGAAGTCGGCATCCGGCGATTTGTTCAACCCGGCGGCCGCAATGCCGCGAAAATAATAGACTCGCGGATCCTTCGAACCGGCGTCAACCAGTTCAGACAACTGCTGCAGAGCGGTCTGGGCATCGCCAGCCTTGAGCGCGGCAACGGCGTCCGAATACTTGTCCGGAACCGCAGCAAGCACGGAGGAACTGATCAGAACGGAAACAAGCAGCACGGCTGTCTGCCGCAGAACACCGAGTGTCATTGCCACACCTATTGCCGGCACGAACAAAGGACAGCTCCCCGCCCATTAGCGTGGAACCTGAGAAACAAACACTATTTCACTGCAGAAAAGGGATTTCGGCAATCGGGAGCGGCAAAAAAAGGGAAATTCAGCGAGGCTTGGTCGGTGGGTTGGGGCAATTGGGGTAGGGGGCTACGGTGCCGCGGCGGCGAAAACAGGCAGAACTGACGCCGAGGACAAAAGGTAGCCCGAGCATTCCTGCTCGGCCCCGTACTGCAAAAACACAATGTTTTTCAATGAACTGAAGTCGGTTTGACGGCCCCAGCCGACTTTTGTCCCTCGCGTCAGAACTGGGCTTTCGTGACGCCAGGCACACAACCGCAGTCTGGGCTTTAGCCCGGGCACGAATTCCTCGTCACCCTTAAAATCCGAGTGTTTTTTAAGTGATGGGTGCCGGGCAGGAATGCGCGGGCAACCTGTGTGTCCCGAGTGTCATTCCTGCCCGGCAGCGGTGATTGAGCACACCGGGAGGGGGTTGTTCCCGGGCTGAAGCTAAGGCTACGGTGGGGGTGTGACCTTGCGTGTGGTTGGCGGGGGTGTGTAGAGTCTGCGGATTGGTTGGTCGCGAATTTGGCGGGAGGGCAGGCGGATGAGCTGGTCCATCAACACAGATGCTCGAACATCGCGGCGCGGGTTTGTGCGTGCGGGAATGCTCGGTGGCGGTGGACTGTCGTTATCGTCGCTGCTGCGTCTGCGGTCGTTGTCTGCCGGCGATACGTCAGCCGAGGCAGCCGGATCAGCCGGGGTGCGGTACCCGTCGGTGATTATTCTGTGGATGCGGGGTGGTCCCAGTCAGCATGAAACATGGGATCCCAAACCGGAAGCTCCGGTGGAATACCGTGGTTACTTTAACGCGACAGCGACCAGTGTGCCGGGAATCAGCGTGTGTGACATGCTGCCGATGTCCGGCCGCATCATGCAGCACTGGTCCATTGTTCGCAGTCTGCATCATACGGATGCGGGGCATTCATCCGGTGACCAGCTGTGCTTTACCGGTTATCCCGGTCAGGGTCCACCGGATGTGAACAGTCGTCCCAGCTGTGGTTCGATCGTGGCGAAGCAGTTGTCTCAGCGTCAACCGCGACTGCCTGCGTACGTGATGATTCCGAAGCGTGTTCCGGGAGTTGACGCGTCCTACCTTGGTCCCGGGTGTGCTCCGTTTGAGACTCAGGCAGATCCGGCGACAGTGGGTTCGTTCAGGATTCCCAATCTCGCGGCTCCAGAAGGCATTACGGTTGACCGGCTGGACGATCGGCGGGGCTTATTGAGTGGTCTGGATCGAATGCGTCAGGCCACCGATTACGTGGCGGCGGCGGGTGCTGTGGATGCGTTTCAGCAGCGGGCGTGGGATATTCTGCTGGGTGATGAAGCGCGGCGGGCCTTTGATCTGGATTCTGAGCCTGATCATGTGCGGCAGCGTTACGGTTTCATGGCCCCCTATGTGGCTCCGACACCTGATCGCTGTGGCGTACCTGCATGGAGTCAGCGATTTCTGCTGGCTCGACGGCTGGTTGAGGCGGGCGTTCCGCTGGTGACAGTGGACTGTCGCTGGTGGGATACTCATGTGAAGGGCTATGAGACCATGCGGGACGGTTTTTTGCCGCGCTGGGATCAGGCGTATTCTGCATTGATTGAGGATCTGGCGGAACGCGGGCTGCTGCAGACGACGCTGGTGCTTGCGTGGGGCGAATTCGGCAGGACTCCGATGGTCAATTCTACGGGTGGTCGCGATCATTACCCGAATGTCTTCAGTGCGGCACTGGCGGGCGGTGGAATCCAGGGTGGCCGAGTGGTGGGGGCCTCGGACAGCAAAGGGGCTTTTCCGTTGACCAACCCGAAGACTCCACAGGATGTGCTGGCAACACTGTACCGCCATCTGGGAGTGGATGTGACAGTCAGTTATCCGGATTTCAATGGTCGCCCGGTCAGTGTGTTGCCATCGGGGACGGTGATCAGCGAGTTATATGCTTCGGGATGAAGACGGCTTCCCGGAGTTTGGGTCTCTCAGTTCTTGATTCCTGTGTGTGCCGGCTTGCCGACGGGTGGTTTGTTATGGGGTGGCGATTCAGTTGTCTGGTGGCGGTTGTCTGGCTGTTCGTTGCCAGTGATTCGGGTTTTGCCGTGGATGGGCAGACGCGACCGGCGGCGAATGATCAGCAGCTGCGGTTCTGGCTTGAGAACATGGTCTGGCATCATCGGTACACGACGGAAGAAATCTGTCAGGTGACCGGTTTGACCTCAGCTCAGCTGCAGCAGCGGCTGGCGGAGTTTCAGATTTCCGAGTCGACTCGGCCGGGCCGTCCGACCGATCGTCTGCTGATGTTACCCTACCCCGGTGGTCGCCATCCGCGGATTGGATTTCTGGATGGTGCGATTGAACCTCAGCGTGAGACCAAACTGAGTGTGTTCTGTCCGTGGGACGACAGCAGTTATGCGGTGCTGGACTTTCCGGAAGCGTTATGGTCGAACCTTGGTCTGACGTATCTGGCGCACACCCATATCGACACAATCTGGACGAAGCAGGGCATCCGGCTGGAAGCTCAGGAGTGGCAGTCAGGTGCGGATCATGGCTGGACGATGGAGCGTGCTCTGCCGAATGGGATTCGCTTCGGGACTCTGGCTGTTCCGCGGGGCGACCACATTGAGCTGATGATGTGGCTGCATAATGGTACGGATCAGCCGTTGTCGGATCTGCGTGTGCAGAACTGTGTGATGCTGAAGGCCGCGCGGGGGTTTACCGACCAGAGTAATGAGAACAAGGTGATTCGGGGAAATTATGCGGCAGCGCAGTCGGCCGAGGGTGGTCGCTGGATCATCACCGCGTGGGATCCGCTGCATCGTGCGTGGGCCAATCCGCCGTGTCCGTGCCTGCATTCTGATCCGCAGTTTCCAGACTGTGCTCCGGGAGAAACGAAGTACCTGCGGGGTTGGTTTTCGTTTTACGAGGGTGCGGATATTCAGGGTGAGCTGGATCGGATCGAGGGCACGGGTTGGAAGTCGCGAGTGTTGCAGCATCGGACGGCGAATGTGTCGGGGACGATTGTGGATGCAGACAGCGGTGTGATGTTGCCGGCGCGGCTGTATGTGCAGCGACTGGATGAAGGGGGGCAACCGTGGTTCTTTGCTTCGTCCGTGAATCCGGCGGGGTCTGCCGTTGTGTACAACCGGCAGGTTGCCGGGACGGTCTCGGAAGAGCGACATGTGGCGTTGTCGGCTGACCCATTTCAGGTGCAGTTGCCTGCGGGGCGGTATCGGGCGACGGCGCAGCGTGGCAAGGAATATGTGCCGGCGGTGGTGGAGTTTGAGGTGGCAGGCGAGCAGCAGGTGGATCTGCAGCTGAAGCTGAAGCGATTTGTGCGTATGACCGAGCAGGGCTGGTACAGCGGGGACGTGCATCTGCATCGTCCGATGGGTGAGATTCCGGCATTGCTGCTGGCCGAGGACCTGAATGTGGGTATGCCGATGAATTACTGGGTGCGGGACAGTCAGGAGATTCCGGCGGCCAGTGGTCCGTGGCGGGATCCGGCTCCTGTGCTGGTTTCGCCCCGGCACGTGATTGTGCCGATGAATACGGAGTATGAGATTTTCAGTGTGGCGGGGAAGCGTCAGACGCAGGGTGCGGTGTTTGTGCTGAATCATCGTGAACCTCTGAAGCTGTCTGCGCCGCCGGTATCGGCAGTGGCTGCCGAGGCGCGGCGTCAGGGAGCCTTGCTGGACATTGACAAGCATTCGTGGGAGTGGTCGTTGATGATCATTCCGATCATGGATGTGGATCTGTTTGAGCTGGCGAACAATCATCACTGGCAGACGAAATTCGGGTTCCCGAAATGGACCCTCAATAACTCGCCGGACTGGCCGGAGATTGAGCGAACAGAGGCGGGGTTTACGGAGCTGGGCTGGACGGAATTCGGGATGCGGACGTATTACGCGCTGCTGAACTGCGGGTTCCGACTGCGAGTATC
>CAIOKE010000342.1 GCA_903858815.1 uncultured Planctomycetaceae bacterium
AGCTGCAACACACCAAATCCAGCCATCAATATGCCGGAAATGGCCACGATCTTCAGGATCCAACAGCAGTCCTCCACTTTCGAAAAACGCTGCGCGAACACCATTCCAATCAATACATAAGCCACCAGCATCAGTAACGCATGCTGTGTCTCCGTCGGCAGAAAACTGATTGTCTTCCAACCGCCGGAACCGGCCGCATCGGTCTGCAATCGCCCCCACGCTGGAATCAACTGACCATATTCACCGGATACCTGCTGCAACACGCCTGGTGGCAGCGGCTGCGTCTGAAACCACACCAGCAACAGACCCGCGGCAGCCAAAGGTTCCAGCGACAGCAGTCGCAAACGGCCCCCCTCAATCGCCCGATGCCAGCACCACAGCCCGCTCAGCAAACAGGCCACCGAAATCAACAGCCAATGCCCCCATGCTTCCCGCCCCCCCATGACGAATGGGAATCCGAGCAGCAAAAATGCGATCACTGCGTCCACAGCCAGGAGCAGACGCGGCTGTGCCGATACAGCGCGGATCAACCCCTGCAGCAACGATGACTGCTGAGTGAATCCAAAGTTTGAAACTCGCGAACGGTGCGGCATAAGAAAACATCAGTCATCTCAGGTGAAAATCGACACTCCGCAGGGAACCAACCCTACGCAGCCCTCGATCGCTCCCGAACTTCTCGCTTCCGCGGCGGCGATTTACCGTCTCCGGACAAACTTCCACCCGAGGCAATCGCGGAAAAACCTCGAGCCACTGCACCTTCCCCGGCGACCGGAACCGCCTCCTCGGTCACCTCATCAGGCTCCTGGTCGTGCCCATATCCATACCCATATCCATACCCGTAGCCATAACCATATCCATAGCCATAACCGCCAGCTTCGTCAGTGCTCAGATGGTTCACGACGACACCCAGCAGCTGACATCCGAGACTCCGCAGCGTTTCCGTCGCCCGTACCACCATGCGGCGACGGTCCTTATCAGGACGTACCACCAGCACCACGGCATCCACAAGTCGACCCACAATCGCCGGATCACTCACCGCCAGCACCGGAGGTGCGTCCACAACGATTTGCTCATACCGTGTCTCAGCCCATGCCAGCAACCCGGCAAAGCGTTCCGATGCCAGTAGTTCAGCCGGATTCACAGGCCGCGGACCGCAGGAAATCACATCCAGCCCCTGGACCACGCTTGACCGCAGATTTGCCGCTATGGCGATATCGAGGCTCTCAGTGCTCCGCAGAATTTTCGAAAGTCCAAAATCATCCCGCAGCCCCAGCAGCGTTGACAATCCGGGCCGCCGCATGTCCGCATCGATCACCAGCGTCCGCTTCCCGGACTGTGCAAAGGCTACCGACAGATTTGAAGAAATGGTTGTCTTTCCATCCCCCGGTTCAGTACTGGTCACCACCAGACGGCTCGTGTCCTGCGGCGAGAACTCAATACTGGTCCGCAGCGCTCGAAACGCTTCCACCTCACGCGAATGCGGCTTGACGTGACACATCACGGCCTCAAAACCCTCACCCGTCAGCTCTGTCATTCTGGGAACCATCGACAGCACCTGAGTATCGAGGTGCAGCTTGAGCTCTTCCGGTGTACGGAACCGGTCGTCCATAATGTCCAGAACCCAAATCACCATCAGGCCCGTGACTGTGCCCAGCAGCAGCGACAGAGCGGCGATAATCGTCAGCCGCGGTGACACTGGTCGCACCGGAACCGTCGGTCGACTGGCCACTTTTGTGCTCAAAAACGTGTCCTTTGTCAGCCCGATACCATCAGACTGTGTCTGCAGTGCCGCCTGCTGCGCATACAGCTGTTCGATCCTTCGATCCATGTCGCCGAGTTGCGTCAGAATCTGGGAAATCTTCTGTGCTTTTTGCTGCTCAGCAGTGAGTCGTTCGAGGATTGAGCGTTCGTTTTGCTGCAGCTTTTGCAGCCGCTGCGCCACGTACTGCACCAGACGCGGCTGCAGGACCTCACGCGTCATCTGCTCCGTCCTGGCCCGCTGTTCGGCCGGGAACTGCCGCAGATAATTTTCCTTCACGGCCAGTTCTGACTGCAGTGACCGAATTCGGGGATGTCGGTCCCCATACTTCTGACGGCATTCATTCAACTGCGACTGAATATTAAGAAGCTCCTGCATGATGCGCTGCATGTGGAAACTGTCCTGACTCCCCAGCCCCATCGACTGCTCGATCAGCTGTCGCCCCGCGCTGTCCAGCGTATCCGATGCAAACTGCAGAATGTCTTCATTCCTGCTGATCGCCAGATCCAAT
>CAIOKE010000343.1 GCA_903858815.1 uncultured Planctomycetaceae bacterium
CCACCATACTGGACACGGCCTCCTGCGAGATTCCTTCCACCGCACTGTTATCTCCGTGACGACGCTCTCCAAGACGCAGCATCAGAGGTCCAATCAAAGCCTCATTCAGTCCCGTGGCGACATCCACGCGGGCAGGAATCAGATCCCCCGCAATCTGCTCCATGACGAATCGATCGTATGCCACATCCTGATTGAAACAGCGAATCAGATAGTCCCGGTAACGCCACGCGTTCTTCACCGGAACATCCCACTCATATCCATGCGTATCCGTGTAGTGCACCACGTCCATCCAGTGCCGAGCCCAGCGTTCGCCGAACTGCGGACTGCCCAGCAACTCATCCACCAGTCGCTCAACGGCATCCGCTCCGCTGTCGCTCAGAAATCTCTGCTGCACATCCTCGGATGGTGGCAGGCCCGTTAAGGCAAATGAAAGACGCCTTACGAGGGTCGCACGGTCAGCGACCGGAGCCGGTGACAGCCCCGCATCAGACAATGACTTCAGAATCCACCGATCCACCCCTCCCCGAGACCAGACATCCCCCGCAACCGCCGGCGCAGTTGCCATTACCGGCATCTTCAGACTCCACCAGTCAAGCCGACGCTGATACTCAGCCTCCCACTCCACCGCACGATCACGCAACGAAATGGAACCATCACGAGGATCCACAGCGCCATCCCGAATCCACTGAGCAAAATCGGACAGCACACTGGCTGATAACCGCGGCTGCTCAGGCGGCATCGCGGAAACACCACGCTCATGCTGCATCGCCAGCAATAAAGGACTGGCACCCGGATCCCCCACAACAATCGCCGGCTGACCCGAGTCCCCCCCCTGCTGCCATCCGGACCTGACATCCAGACGCAAACCACCCTGCAATTCAACAGATTCAGAGCTGTGACACTGATAACACGACTGCACCAGCACCGGACGAATCTTCTGCTCGAAAAACTGCAGTCGCTCGTCAGCACGCAGAGATCCCACGCCGCCGGCACACAGCAGCAGGCTCAGCAAACCACCCGCAGAACGAACAGAAATGTCAGTCAGCAGCATCGACATACCAGCACCATCCGCGTCTTTAGCGCCACCGGATATCCGTGCCGACGGCGCGAAACTGACCAAACCCTGACCGCAAAGTATGTCGGATTCACCTGCGGAAATCGCTGCCAAAACACCGGCAAAGCCGGGATAATTCAGGATCAACGAAAAATGATGTGCGCAGCTGCAGGTTGCAGTTTGATGGGGTTGGCGAAAAAACGTATTGGATGCTGCTTCCGTACAAGAACAAACGCCACCGCTCAGACGCAAAAGACAACACCCGTCAGCTGCCCACCCCCGGGACCACCGAGCACCAGCTCGGTGACGCACAAAAACACCCGTCAGCTGCCACACCCCCGGGACCACCGAGCACCAGCTCGGTAACGCACAAAAACACCCGTCAGCTGCCACACCCCCGGGACCACCGAGCACCAGCTCGGTGACGCACAAAAACACCCGTCAGCTGCCACACCCCCGGGACCACCGAGCACCAGCTCGGTGACGCACAAAAACACCCGTCAGCTTACGCTAATGGCTCGGCTGTACGACAGCAGCTACGTGGTTTGTTTTGGCGAAAGGCCGCCGGGCAGGAACGACGCGACGGACAAAAGTCGTAGTCTGGGCTTCAGCCCGGACACAACCTTCTTTTCGCCCTTGAAGTCCCCAGTGTGTTTCAACGGACGGGGCCGAGCAGCAATGCTCGGGCTACATTTTGTCCCCGCCGGGCAGGAATGCTCGGGTTACCGTTGTCAACAAACAACGACAACGGAACACGGACATGTGACTTCGGCTCGCCGGGAGCCTCGCCCTCCCAAAGGGGATGGTGGCGTCGACTGGGAGGCCCCTCCAGCGAGGCCGTATCCAAAAGACGCCCTCATTCCGCGCACAGCATTTTCACGTTGAGGTTTTCTTCAGTGGAATTCAGATGTGCTGAACGCTGCGGCTGTCAGCAGCCTGTACAAACGCTGTCCCTCATCGCAGGGCAAGAATCCGCTCCGCGGCCTCACGCCCACTGTCAATCGAATCCGGAATCCCCACACCCCGATACCCACTGCCCGCCAGCTGCAGTCCCGCATGCTGCGCCAAACCGCGTTCAATGGCCGCCACACGATCAAGATGCCCCACATGATACTGTGGCATGGCACGATCGTACCGCATCACCTCTGCAAAAATCGGCTCCTGAGACATCCCGAAGATCTGCTGCAATTCTGTATTCACAATTGCCAGCAATTCCTCGTCACTGCGTTCCATCAGTTCCGGCTGCATTGCACCACCAAGAAACGTGCGCAACACAATCTGCCCTGCCGGAGCACGCCCCTCAAACTTGCGGCTCGAAAAACTGACCGCCAGTATCTGCCGACGCTCACAGGCCGGCACCACCAAGCCAAACGCTTCCATCCGATCACGAAAATCACTCAGCTGATGGCCACTGACAACAATCGCACTGGATGCATACTCAATCGCCCTCAGATGCTGACGCAGATCGTTAAACTGCGGCCCCTGAAGCACCTGCGCTGCCAGCCACGTTGGCAATGTCAGAACGACCGCATCAAACACCTGCTTCTTGTCTCCCGTCTGAACACACCACTCGGTACGCCCCTGCTGTGATGGTTGCGATGAAATCGATTGAATGGCCGACCCCATCTGAAATCGCACGCCACTTGTCGCTCGCAGCCGCTGCTCAAGCGTTGCAACCAGATCACCCAACCCGCGACGCGGTGCAGCGAACAAACCGTATCGGGCACCACTGCCGGAGCGTTGAGGATCAGCCGAACCGGCACGCTTCTTCTGTCTCAAGGCGTCGCGAATGACACTGCCCGATCGAGCCTCCATTTCAGGAAATCGCGGCAACGTCGCCTGCAGACTGAGCTTCTCAGGGTCTGATGTATAAATACCACCCACCAGCGGCTGCACCAGACGATCCAGCGCCTCACGGCCAAATCTGCGCCGCACAAAACTGGCCAGACTCTCGTCGCCCGCCGGAGCCCGCCCGGGCAGAAAATATTCGCCCAACAAACGCAGACGACCTGCAACTGACAACACCGGGCTGGCCACCAATGACCACGGCTTTTCCGGAACCATCAGCATGAATCCGTCCGGCACCGGTTGCGGACGGCCACGCGACAAAACCAGTGATCGACGAAAACGCGAGTCCGTGGGGATCAATTGCTGAGCGTATCCCAGCTCTTCACAAAGCCGCACACCGCCCGGCTTGTTCGTGATAAACGAATCCGGACCCAGCTCCATCAGAAAACCGTCCGCCTCTTCCGTGCGGATAATCCCGCCCAGACGACGCGACGCTTCAAACAACGTCACCTCAACCGGACACCCACCACGCGTTACAGCACGCGTCAGAGTATGCATGGCCGACAGTCCCGTGATACCGCCACCAACAACAGCAACCCGCAGGTGGCGTTTGTCGGAGTCGGAATTGACGGGTTCTGCAGTCATTCAACGCTGCCCCAGTTCATGCACAAAATCCACCACTGCCTTCACATGATCCGGACTCATGTCCGGCATCACACCATGACCCAGATTGAATATGTGGCCATCTCGCCCCTCTGCCAGCCGCAGCACGTCACCGACTCGCTGCTTCAGAACCGGCAGATTCGCATAAATGGAGACCGGATCCATGTTCCCCTGAATGGCCACATCATGACCAAAAGTACGCCATGCCACGTCCAGTGAAGAACGCCAGTCTGTCCCCATGACCTGACCACCCGCCTGACGCTGCAGCGACAGCAACGCCGGATTGCCATTCAGGAAGTTGATAACCGGAGCCAGCGGTTCGACCGCCTGAATCAGACGTCGTACATGCGGCAACACATACCGCTGATAATCCGACGGACACAGACATCCCGCCCAGCTGTCAAAAACCTGCACACACTGACAGCCCGCCTGAATCTGATGCTGCAGATACAGAATCACCGTGTCCACAAGACGACTCATCAGCACATTCCACGCACCTTCGTCGTTGTACATCAGCGATTTGGTGTGCACGTAGTTTTTCGAACCACCGCCCTCAATCGCATACGATGCCAGCGTAAAAGGAGCACCAGCGAAGCCAATCAGGGGAATGTCGTCCGGCAGAGCCGCCCGAATCATGCGGATCGCCTGAAAAACATAGTCCACAGATTCCATCGACGATAAAGCCTGCAACCGATCCACGTCCGCACTGCCTCGCAGCGGATTGTGGATCACCGGTCCCTCGCCCTTCTGATACTCCAGATCAATTCCCATCGGCTCCAGAATCGGCAGCAGATCCGCAAACAGAATGGCCGCATCCACCCCAAGGACCTGCCGAGCCGTTACTGTGACTTCACAGGCCAGCTCTGGAGTCTTACAGAGCTCCATGAAAGAAACACGGCTGCGCACCGCCATGTACTCAGGCAGATAACGACCCGCCTGACGCATGATCCACAACGGAGTCGTATCGACGGGGCGACGATGCACCGCACGCATAAATCGACTGTCCGCCAGCCGCGCCGCTGTCGTCTCACTGATCACACCCATGCTGATATCCGAAAAATCGGCTCAAAAAACCTGACCCGCATGTGCACACAGTATGCAGGATACACGCAGAAATCGCCAGATATTTGTTGCACTCAATCCATAACCAGACCCTGTTCCGTGATGCGATATGGCAATATGTCCTCACAACACGCACTTCCGCGATGCTTTGCCACATACATCGCTCGTCCAATCCGATCCCCCTGCCGAACCTTACCCATCAACAGAATCGTATTGGCATTTGAAAGAATATCGCCCGAACGAATCGGTCGAGCAATCAGATCGTCCAGCAAAACCTCATGGCTGGTGTACAGAAACAACCCTCCGATGTCCCGGTAATCATACGCCCGCTGCTCCACCGTCTGCTGCTGAGCCCGAAAATTCACACGAAACAAATCACGAGCCAGCCAGTCGTGCTCTTTTCGCAACACCTGATGATAAATGTAGTCAAACAGATGAAACTGGAAGGAATCCGAATCCTGATTCGTCGGTTCCACTCCGTCAATCACCACCCGCCGCACACCATGCACGAAATTTCCGTAAAAATACGCGATTGTCTGGTCCAGCCGCCGCATCAGATCAGACTTGAACTCCTGCCACTCCTCAGGCTGCATGTCACCAATCGTCACCCGCCGTCCATTCCGCGAAAACACATGCAGATACTCGGCCCGCGCCTGCTGACGATCCCAGACCACCAACGGATCAAAACGTTCAACCAGACCACTGGAACGCAGCTTCCAGCCAAACATCCGCTCTGCATACTCTGACTGATTCTGCGAATCACCCCGCGTCGTCAGATCAAACAGAATCCCCGTTTCACCCTCCTGAGACAGACCCGCGTGCGCATAACTGAGCCCCAGCTGCGTCTTGCCAATCCCCGTAGCCCCCATCACGACCGTCAGTGTCCCCGGAATCAACCCACCACCCAGCGCCTGATCCAGTGCCGGAATTCCCGTCGATTGTCGCTTCGTTGCCATTGCTGCCCGTTACCCCGCCTGTTCACTTGCCTGTCTGCAGTCCCGTCTTCAGAATTCAGTCTCGCGGTTGTCTGGTCGCTTGTCGCTCCCCACCGCAGTCCTTTTCCGGATTTCTTCCATGACTGCTGCCACGTTCCCGTACCACCTGCTCAACTCGTTGCTGCTCGCCGCCCTCTGGGCCCTGCTGGCCACCAACCTCGCTGCCACGACCACCGCGGCCGAAATTCGATTCTCGACACAGACCGCACCTCTGCTGCAGAAGTACTGCATCGGTTGCCACAATCGAGTCACTCGGGAAGGTGGCCTGTCCCTCCAGTCCGCCGACGAAATTGAAGCCGGCAGCAGCTCCGGCCCCATACTGGATCGCAACACGCCCGCCGCCAGTCGTATGCTGCAGACACTCAACAGCACCGGCGACAAACAAATGCCACCCGCCGATCAACCTCAGCCCACAGCAGCCGAAAAACAACTGCTGACAGACTGGTTGCTCGCCGGTGCTCACTTCGACTCACGACAACCAATCCTGCCCAGACTGCCCGCAATCAAAGCCGCCAAAGGTGGACCCGGCCCGGCACTCGCCGCCACTGTCTCCAAAGATGGAACCCGCCTGCTCACCGGACATTTCCGACTCGCCAGAATTACACAACTCACCGACAACACTCCCCAGTGGCAACTCACAATCCCCGATGGCAAAATCACCGATGTTCAGTTCACAGCCAGCGAACAGCAGGTGCTGCTGGCCACCGGTACCCCCGGTGTCTCCGGACGCGCACTCCTTATCAATCTTGCGGATTCCCGCATCATTCAGGAATTCTCCGGACACAACGACGCACTCTACGCCGCCGTCCTGTCCCCCGATGAAACACTTGTGGCCACTGCCGGCTACGATCGAATCATTCGACTGCACAACGCCCACACCGGACAACAACTCCGCGAACTCCCCGGACATAACGGCTCAGTCTTCGATCTGCAGTTCAGCCCGGATGGCACACTCCTCGCGTCTGCCAGTGCCGATGCCACGATCAAAATCTGGCACGTTGCCTCAGGCCAGCGTTTCGATACTCTCAGTCAGCCTCAGGCAGAACAGTACAGCGTCGCCTTCAGTCCGGATGGTCGCTACATCTACGGCACTGGTGCCGACAGTCGCATTCGCCAGTGGCTGCTGACATCCCGCACACAGCCGGAAATCAACCCTCTGCAAATCTCAAGGTTCGCCCACGAAGGGACCATCAGCCTGCTCAAACTGAACAGCGACGGTTCGCTGCTGGTCACCACGGACGAAAACGGAACCGTAAAATTCTGGAACGCTGCCACTGTCGAAGAACTGGCCGCCGAATCACTGGCCACTGACCCACCCCGCTGTGCTGTCGTCAACACCTGCAACCACACCCTGCTGCTGCCCGCTGCAGACGGAACTGTACGAAAACTGGCACTGCCCGCACCAACACAAACAGTCGCGGCCAGCCCGCCTGCAGCTGCAGCGATGACTGCCACCACTCAGCCAGCCAGCATGCACGAACTGACCGAGACCGAACCCAATGATTCACCCGCCGAAGCACCGCTCGTGGAAGTTCCCGCCAGTATCACAGGGATCACCCACCAACAGACCGGAAATGCGGCCGATACGGACCTTGTACGCATCAAAGCCACCGCTGGACAAACACTGCTGATCGAAGTGAAGGCTGCCCGTGACAAAAGTCCGCTGGACTCCATTGTTGATGTACTGACCGCCACCGGGCAGCCAGTACTGCAGACCAGACTGCAGGCCGTACGAGACTCCTGGTTCACCTTCCGCGGCAAGGATTCCGACACCAGTGATGACTTCCGCATGTTCAACTGGCAGGAAATGGAACTCAACGAGTACCTCTATGCCGACGGCGAAGTTGTGCGATTGTGGCTGTACCCCCGCGGGCCGGACTCCGGATTCAAAGTCTACCCCGGGTTCGGTCAGCGACAGACGTGGTTCAACACAACCCCCTCAACCCACCCGCTACAGGGCCCCGCTTTCATTGTCGTCCCGCATGCGCCTGATGCCGTGCTGCGTGATACCGGACTCCCCGTATTCCCGATCTACGCCGAAAACGACGACGATCCTCAGCGGCAGTGGGGCGCTGACTCACGACTGATGTTCACTGCTCCAGCCACGGGCGAGTACCTCGTGCGGCTGCGGGACGCCCGCGGATTTCAGGGGCCCGATTACAACTGGACCCTGCTGATTCGCGAACCGCAACCGGACTTCAGCGTCACAGCCAGCACCAACGAGCTGAAAATTCATCCGGGAACCGGACGGGAAATCAGCTTCACCGCCACGCGTCTGGATGGATTCAGTGGCCCCATCCGCATCACTGCCGAAAACCTGCCCCCCGGCTTCTACTTCTCAGACCCCGTCGAAATCCAGCCGGAACAGCGACAGGCCTTCGCTGCCGTACTCGCTGCCACCGACGCCGCTGCCCCCACCGCCGAAGCTGTGGCCGCAATTCGCTTCTTCGCCGAAGCAGATATCCAAGGCAAAGTCATCCGCCACGAAATCGCCGGCCTCAAAACTCTGGAACTGCTGCAGAATCCCAAAATCCGAGTTGTCCTGATCACCGACGAACAACGCACCGCCGGGAATTTTGAACAGACTCCCGAAATCACAGTGCACGCCGGTCAGACCACTCGCGCATGGCTCAGAGTCGAACGCATCGCGCATGACGGCATCGTCGAATTCGGCAAGGAAGATTCCGGACGCAACCTGCCTCATGGAGTCTTCGTCGATAATATCGGACTCAATGGACTGATGCTGCTGGCCGGCCAGACCGAACGCGAAGTCTTCATCACAGCCGCTCGCTGGGTGCCCGCTCAAACTCGCCCGTTCTTCCTGAAATCCAGCATCGACGGAGGTCTCACCACATTGCCCGTCAACGTCCGAATCATTC
Source organism: uncultured Planctomycetaceae bacterium (assembly GCA_903858815.1). Taxonomy (GTDB): domain Bacteria; phylum Planctomycetota; class Planctomycetia; order Planctomycetales; family Planctomycetaceae; genus SXXK01. The sequence continues at coordinate 8,442 of CAIOKE010000343.1, forward strand.
CTCGCACCCCGGAATCCCAAACCGCCAACCGCTGACCCTGGCACGGCAATACCCGTCTGCTTAGGCCGCCGGGACCACCGGGCACCAGCTCGGTAACAACAGCACAGCACCACCCGTCAACTCACACCCCCGGGACCCCCGAGCACCAGCTCGGTAACAACAGCACAACACCACCCGTCAACTCACGCCCCCGGGACCACCGAGCACCA
>CAIOKE010000344.1 GCA_903858815.1 uncultured Planctomycetaceae bacterium
ATCTCATCGTGATCGAGGGGGCCAATCACATGTCCTATGGTGGTGCCCTGCGGATTCGAGGCGGCGGCGTCACGGAAATCGTCAATTTTTGCACGACCAAGTACTGGGATGCCTATCTGAAGAATTCGCAGGAGGCAAAAGAGTATTTACAGTCAGGCAAACTCTTAGAAGACTTTGCCGATAAGTGCACGTTGGATAAGAAGTAAAGAGTTTGATTTGCGCAGTAAAGTCATCCTTTCAGGCGAGTTTCGAGAGGCGGAAATGACGTTCCAGAGTTCGCTGAAATCAGACTCATCGTTTTTGTGTCGCGATTGTAGTCGCCATCTTGTCCGGGGGCAAAACTTGTTTTTTCGGCTTGTTGTCATCGGCTGCGCGAGCCTCGGCTTTATTGCTTTCGTTTTTGAAAGGTCGTCGCTGTATGTCCTACAAGCTCGGCAACAAGATCCCGAAGCTGAATTTAAAAAGCTAGATGCAAACGGCGATAACAGTATCTCCGCTGGTGAATTCAAGGCGTTCCGGCCGAGTCGGATGATGCCTGATTTGTTCAAGCGACTCGACCGCGACGGTGATGGTTCGCTGTCGTTGGTGGAATTTCAAGTAGTTGCGACAATGGGTTCGAAGGCTCGCAATGCAGGCAAGTCGGTGGAGAGCGAGAGGCCTTTGGCACTGAGTGAGCCAGCAATCGCCAAAGGGACGACAACCGAGCTTGAGCGATACCGAGCCGCATCAGAGTACTCAGCGCGGCATGCCGGTTTGTGCTTGCTGATCATGAAAGATGGTGAGATTGTTTTCGAGCAACACGTCGAAGGCTCCAGCCCCGAGAAAGCTTACCAGTTAGCGTCTGGTACAAAGAGCTTCTGGGGGCCAATTGCCCAAGTGGCGATCTCGGAGGGATTGTTCACGCTGGACGAGGTCGTCTCGGAGACATTGACCGAATGGAAGGGCGACCCGCGGAAGTTAAAAATCACGGTTCGCGATCTGCTTTCGTTCTCCAGCGGACTGGAGGCTCCTCGGCGACTCTGGGCTGAGAAGAAGAAGGACTTGTACAAGCTGGTTCTCGAATTGCCTGCAACTGCCGAACCGGGTGCAGAGTTCGCTTACAGCGAGGTTCATCTCTACGCGTTCGGCGAATTCTTCAAACGCAAGCTGACGGCTAAGTCGAATGCTTCGGCCAAGGGCGGAGAGCGACCTTGGGACTACCTTAATCGCAAAATTCTGACTCCGATTGGGTTGACCAATTTGAGATGGGTCAAAGACGGTTCGGGCGACCCGGCGATGGGGGATGGAGCCGTACTGACCGCGCGTCAGTGGGCAATCTACGGCGAGTTCCTTCGTCTCGGGGGAGAATGTAAAGGAAAACAACTCGTGCCGAGCGAGCGATTGGCGGAATGTTTTTCAAGTTCTCGAGCGAATCCTGATTACGGTTTGACGTTTTGGTTGAATAAAGCGTCCGACAAACCTAACGCCGGAGTTGCTGATGCGGCGGGTGCGGGCCGGATGCGTTCATCGGATCAAGTTAGTGCACGTGGTATCGTACCTGGTAAGTTGCCTGATCTGGTGATGGCGGCGGGAGCAGGCCAGCAGAGGTTGCTTTTCAGTTCAGCCGAAAAGCTGGTCATCGTCCGGTTCGCCAACGCAGATATGCCGCGGCTGGTGATGGCAGGCAAGTATGACCAGCTCGATTTGACATTCAAAGACGAGGAGTTTTTCAACAAACTCCTCGAACCGGCACGAGACGGGAAGGAAGTCGATAGGAGCCCGAGCAGGGACGAAAGATTAGTGCCGCGATGATGGACTACTGGTTGGCCTTCATGAAGGACGGCAAGCCCAGCAGCAAGCAGTTACCCGACTGGCCAGCGTATCAACCCGCGTCACCCAAAATGATGGTCTTTGGGAACGAAAGCATCGCTGCACGATAAGAGGAGACTCTGATTACCGGGTGTACAAATCATCCGCAGAGACCCTCATGCGTAGGAAAAAGTAAAAATCGGGGGCGGAAGGAAAATGATCAGCAAACGAGCAAAAAGTTTCGTGGTTTTCATGATCGCGATAGCCCTCAGCCTCAGCAACACTTTGGCGCAGGATGCCCCAGACAATTCTGAGAGTCAAAATCGGCGCGCAACCCAAGGAACGAATAGGCCGCAGCGGCAAGGCGGAGAACCTCGCAAACAGATCAATCCGCGTCAGCGTGAGGCGGTGCGGAAGTTGCGTGAACGGACAGAAAATGGTCCTGTTCCGGCTGGGCTCGAACGACGGAAAATTCAAGTTGGTAAGACTGAGCGGGAGTACTTCATCAACATCCCTCAATCGTGCCAGGACAAGCCGTCGCCGGTTGTCTTTGTGCTCCATGGCGGAGCAACCAGCAGCGGAATTGCGATGCATCTGAAAACCGATTTTACCAAACTCGGGGCCAGTGCCGGTTACGTCACGGTGTATCCAAGTGGAATCAACGGATGGAACATAGGTAGCCATGACATGTATTCGGTACAGCGACGGACTAGCAATGCCGATGATGTCGGATTTTTTCGAACGATGTTCGATGAACTTATCGAGAAAAAAATTGCCGATCCCGCTCGGATTTATTTAGTCGGTGGAAGCAATGGCGGGGTGATGACCCAATATCTCGTTTGCAATCTTGCAGATCGCATTGCGGCCGCCGGGGTAATTGTGGCTACTTTGCCAAGAGCAGCCGAGACCAAGTGGCCCAAACCTACCAAGCCAGTGCCGATGATCGTGCTGCTAGGTACGGAGGATCCGATGAAACCATGGGATGGGAATCGAGACCAGATGAGTGCCGAGGAGACGATCGCTTATTGGCGCAAGCAGAACAAGTGCGACAGCGAGGGGAAAAAATGGGAATTACCGGACAAGGATCCCAGGGATGGGTGCCGGATCCACGCTCAGCGTTGGGGGGGAACAGCTCCAGTGGTTTTCTATACGATGCAAGGGCATGGGCATGGTTGGCCGATGCAGCGGCGTCGAGCCAATGAAGATCTGGGTAAAGGGACCAACGACATTTCGGCACCGGAGGAATTCTGGGGATTCTTCGAAAAGCTGCGATCGTCGAAGAGCGTTCCATAAGTTAGCTTCATTCGGATAAACCTACAGCGAGCCAAAACCGAAATAAATGGCACCGTTGCGAGTCCAAGAAACCGCCTCCATTTTCGGCGAAGCCGAAAATCTAGAGTAGACAAGAGAAAGTAGAGCAGTACAGCGTTCATACCCGACAGATTCTCCAGGGTATTGGACGTTCGCTACCAATCCACCTTCTCTTGTCTACTCGTTCTACTTTCCACTCTCCACTTTCTGTGCCCCCCTTCTCTCTCTCTCCGACCTCTCTGAACCTGCGGTTCCGCCTGCCGCGTTTCTGCGTAGCTGCAATCCCCACAGCCGCGTCATCGTTGCGCCTTTCAGAAGTACGGCTGCTGCTGCTGAACCGAACGCTGGTGGGGCGAAAAGACACTGCGATTCAGCGGAAGCCTTACTCGCCCAGGTTGGACTTTGCGTTCCCTGCCTCCTGACCCCTACCCCCTGACCGCAATCAAAACCGATTGAATCTTCCCACACAAAAAATCACTGCTTCGAGCCTGTGGAAACTGCGCCACCACCCGGGGTGCCCCACGCTGGAGACCTCAAGCCTGTGGGTTCTGGTCGCATGGAACGTGATATTCGCACCAGGATATTTCGGCTGTACGTAAAATTCAGTGCGGGGTGTCGCTGTGCCGTCCGAGTGTTGATGAATCCTTACCACCAGAGGACACGGTGGTCAGTGGTCAGTGCGTGCAAAATCTCCCTTGGGAGTGCGAGGCTCCTGCCAAGCCGAAGTCAAATGCCAGTGTTCAGTTGTCGTTGTTCGCCGACAACGGTAGCCCGGGGATTCCTGACGCCAGTGACAAAAGTCGGCGGAGGCCGTCCAATCGACTTCAGTCCATTGAAAACCCTCGTGTTTTTGCATTACGTGGCCGAGCAGGCATGCTTGGGCTGCCTTTTTGTCCTCGGCGTCATTCCTGCCCGGCCGCTTTGTCCACACAGAGCCGCAAGTCGGCCCACGTTTGCCAGTCGCTCAGCTATTCCGTGGGCGGATAAGTACTAAGCAAACGGGCTCCTGCGTCATCGTACCGAACTGGTGCTCGGTGGTCGTAGCATGGGCTTCAGCCCGTGTTGCCCACCGCATGCAAGCCCCCCCGGCGAGCCGTCAGCGTCAGCTGACGGGTGTTGTTATCTGTGTCTGAGTGGTTGTGTTTTTTCTGACACGTAAGCAGTGTCCAGTGCGTTTTTCGCCGACCTCATCAAACTGCAACCTGCAGGTGCGAACATGATTGTTCGTTGATTCGTTTCGGTGGGCGGTGAGGATAAACTGCCGGACACGAGGCTGTTTGTGCTGGCTCGAAAGGAAGCGGGGTTATTGTGCCCCCCCGATACTCGGAGCTGTTAGTGGCGGTATTGAAGGTGTAAGAGAATGAAACCAGGGACGCGGACGGATGCCTACGCTGAAGCTGTTCTCGCGGATCGTCCCGTGGGATACTGGCGATTGAACGAGCGGACATGCAATGAGCAGGTAGCTGACGAATCAGGTCACAACAATCACGGAAGTTTTGTCGGTCGCCCATCTCCTGGTCAACAAGGAGCGATTCGCGGTAGTGCGAATTGTTCCATGTCGTTTGCCTCTGACGCTCATATCAGTATTTCCCATTCACCGGATTTCAGCATTCAAACAAGCGGAGAAGGTTTGTCTGTCGAAGTCTGGATGCGGCCAGATACCTTGCTCTATGAGGGTGAAGGCAACAGGAAGTACATCCACTGGCTCGGCAAAGGTAAACCAACGCAGCGTGGCGAACCGAAACATCTGGAATGGGGATTCCGGCTCTATTCAAGTGACCATCCGCGGCGTCCCAGTCGAATCTCGGCGTACGCGTGGAACCCTCAGGGTGGCGAAGGAGCCGGTGCGTGGTACGAAGGTGATCCTGTTGCCGAGGGAGAATGGATTCATCTGGTCGCCTGCTTCCAGCATTACGTTAAGCCGAGCGTAATGAAGACCGGCGTCCAGCTGTTCGTCAACGGGGAATTTGTTCAGGGACCGCCGTCATCCGGCACGCTCTACTTCAACGAGGGAAGTTGGTCAGTCGTTCCCCGGAGTGGCGATGCCCCTTTACGGCTCGCCACCCGCAGTGCAACAGCCAATAGCTTTCTCACAGGCGGCATCGACGAAGTGGCGGTTTACGCAGAAGTGCTGACGCCGCAGAGAATCAAGCGGCACTACGATATTGGAAACGGAAGTTCATGAGGTTGATGAGCGAACCGGGCGACGACCTTTGGCAGAGAGTGTGTTTGTGCGGGGAATGAAATGAACGCCAAAGATGCACAGCAGAAACTCAGGTCCCTCGCCTCACCCGACGTGGCGAAGTCGTCTCTGCGTTTCTTCAAGACCGGGCCGGGGCAGTACGGCGAGGGCGACATCTTCATCGGCATCAAAGTTCCGACCCTGCGAAAAGTGTCTCGTGAGTTCCGCTCATTGCCCCTGGAAGAAATTGAATCGCTTCTGCATTCGCCGATCCACGAAGAACGGCACCTCGCGTTGATGATCCTCGTGTTACAGGTTGCGAAGTGCGACGAGACTTTCCGGCGAGTCGCTTTTGATTTCTACCTGGAGAACACCAGGTTCATCAATAACTGGGACCTGGTGGACTGCTCGGCACCACAGATTGCAGGCGGGTATTTGCTGGACAAATCAAGGCAGCCGTTGCTTAAGCTCACCAGATCGAAATCTCTCTGGGAACGCCGGATCGCGATTGTCTCGACGCAGCACTTCATTCGCAACGATGACTTCGCCGATACGCTGACGATCAGCGAGAAGTTCCTGAATGACGAGGAAGATCTCATTCACAAAGCGTCGGGCTGGATGCTGCGAGAAGTTGGACAGAAAGCTCGGGCGGTCCTGGCAGCATTTCTCGATCAGCACGCAGCAGGCATGCCGCGAACGATGTTGAGATATGCCATTGAGAAATTCCCTCCCGAACAGCGACGTGGATATCTGGGTAGAAAACGCACACTGAAACAGGGTGTCACCAATGGCCTTTGACAAGACACTCGCCGGTCGTATCCGTGACGCCCTCGCACGCAAAAGGAAAATCGAAGAGAGGAAGATGTTCGGCTGCATCTGCTTCCTGCTCAACGGCAATGCTCTGGCCGGTGTCTGGAAGGATCGACTGATCGCCCGCCTCGGCCCCGCCGAAGCAGAAGCAGCATTGCTGGAGCCACACGTGCGGGTGTTCGACATCACCGGCAAGCCGATGAGGAATTGGGTGGCGGTCAAGCCTGAGGGCGTTGAGGATGAGGATCAGTTGAATTCCTGGATTGATCGGGCCATCAGGTTCGTAAAGACGCTGCCAGGGAAGTGAACGAGCAACGCTGTCATCAGGCGACGTGTTTCGCTGCTCGCTCTGCTTTCCACTCTCTGAATCGCCCGCATCACCCCTGGCTTCCACTGTCATGTTCCAGCGTCGCAGCAATCCTCGCCACTCCGGAATCGCGGCAATCTTCCGGAGCATGACAGTTTCTGCTGAACCCAATACGGATGTGACTACCAGTTTGTTCTCCGTTAACGCAGATTTTTCTGCATGGCCCTCGTCCTTTGTTTCGCATCAAACGCCTCGGGTTTGAATTGTTTGCCGATTGTTTCCATTACGGTCACATAGAGATCGTGGTCTGGATGCTCCATGATATCGAGGAGTCGGGTGAAGCCGAGTTCGCCACCACAGTCTTCCGGCGGGCAGGCTCGCTCACCTTCCAGGCAACGCGGAAGTTTTGCTTTGGGTTCGAGGGGCGGAATGCCTTCGAACAGGATTTCGTGCTGCCAGTTGTTACCACCATCGTATTCGTATCGGAAGCTGAAGGGTTTGCCATCCGTCGGCAGGAATTGGCTGAGACAGACCTCTTCCACAACGTCTTCCTCAAGCCGGTCTTCGCTGTCAGGATCACTTTCGGCCTCGTCATCCAGCAGTTCGGAATCACATCCTACAAAACGTGTGATTATGAACTCATAATCGTGGTGGTTTTCCCACCCCATTGCGTTCTGGATGTGAGTATGGAGTTTGTCGAGCGTGCAGTCTCTGACCTGAATTCTTCTCCAGATCGGGGGCTGGACTCCCAGCAGAGTAATCTTGAATTGATAGACAGTCTTTGTAAGTTTTGGCTGTCGGGTTGTTTCGCTTGCCGGCGTATCCGGAAAGACGTTGGCCATCAGGCAGCTGCCAAGCTTCATCGTGATTTCTGCCAGAATCGAAGCCTGGGGGTCGGCAGCTTTGGCCATGGCAGCGGCCAGGCACTTCAGGACAGTGGCGACCTCAGCCGTCGTGAAGCTAACGCCCATCGTCTGCAGCTTTTTCTTCAGCTTCGCTGGCATTCCCGGAATCGCGGCGGCAGTGGCGCAGTCGGCATTATCGAGGGGGAAGTCATCAATTGGCTCATGATTATCGCTGAGCTCTTTGGCTAATATCGTTGTGGTATTGATGAAGTCGGCCAGTACAGCCGCCTCATGTGCAGCGTCGTTTGGTTCTGATTTTCTGCGGGCCATTTCCATTTCCATTCTGGTGAAGCCACCTGACCTGGTGGCGAGTAAGTACGTGTCAATGAAGTCAATAAATGTCCTGGCCGTGCTTCTTTGGTGGCGACACTGCGAATGTCACCTCGTCAGCAGGTGGTCGCGGAAGTGCCTTGACGTGATCGAATTGTGTCATCGCTACTGTTACAGTGCAGCCTGCCAGATTGAGTGACCTGCAACACAATGGAGGCGAATCATTTCTGAAGTCGCCCCCTGCAGTTCTCTGGACTCAGACCGGCACCATATTTCCTTGTGCTTTGTTAAGCAACCATCTGAATGCAGGTTTCCTTGTGCCGTGATACCACTGTTTTTCTCAAGTCATCCGGCGATTGGCCTGACAGGCGCACACGGCTGGCGTGCTGCTGTTTGTCTCTTTTTCCTGAAATCTGATACATCTTACCATGTTTCGGGGGCAATCAGCAGGCCAGAGAGGCGGAGGGTGCAGCATGGCGGACGGAACACAGCACGGGCGGCAGGCAGTGGAATCGATTCGAGCGTTGTTCCCGGATCCGGTACCGATACTGGGGATCGATATTGATGGTTGCGTGGACGAGGCACCGATTTTCTTTCGCATTCTGACTCGTATCTGGCCGGGTCAGGTGTTTGTGGTCAGCTACCGGCGGGATCGGGCAAAAGCCATCGCTGATCTGGCGCGCTGGGAGATCAGTTATGATCAGTTGTTTCTGGTGACGGCTCTGGATGAGAAGGCTGCAGTAATCGCTCGCGAAGGCATCCGCATTTACTTTGATGATCAGCCGGAGTGTCTGAAAGCGATTGACGCCCTGACCAGCGTGATGCTGGTGCGGAACGGCGGAAACTTTGATTTTGACGATCAACGCTGGATGTTCAGTGACAAAACAGGGAAGCTGTTGCAGTGAATGCAGTAAAGGCCGCATGAAAAGGCGAATGTTGAGAAGGACTGGACCGAGCACGAGTGATGAATTTCGGCCCTGTCCTCAAGAACCGGATGAACGAAAAATCCTGTACTCACCTGCAGGTTGCAGTTTCATGGGGTTGGCGAAAGACGCTCTGGATACTGCTTCCGTGTCAGGAAAAACATAACCGCTCAGACGCAAACGACAACACCCGTCAGCTTATACTCACGGCTTGCCTGTACGGCGGGGGGGCCGTTCGGCTCGGCAGGAGCCTCGCCCTTCCAACGGGGGCTTTGCCTGCAAAGCCTCTGACCACAGACAGCGGACCACAGACAGCGGACCACAGACAGCGGACCCCGTGTCCCACGGTGGTGAAGAATCATCAACACTCAAACGGCACAGCAACACCGCGTTCAGCATTTTACGTAGAGCGTGCTTTACTGGCCACAGGAAATCCGCAATGAACGTGTCGGTCGATACCGAAAGCGTGTGCAAATGACAATGCGGTCTGGCTTAGCTGATGAATATCCGTCGATCGTGTCAAGTCTGCGTCAGCGGCTGGAACTGTGAGGAGCGGGAGGTGTGATCAGACGGCGCGGCCGGTGTACAGGGGTGTGATAATTTCGCCGTTCAGCAGGGGATTCGGGCGATTCAGCGGATCCATGACGACGGCATCATCGGGAATCCCGAGTGCACTGAGCAGTGTTGTGCCGACGTCGGCTGGCGTCCATGACCGGGTGAGTGGCCAGGCGGCGATGGAATCGGTTTCACCGAGTACTTGTCCGCCCTGAATACCGGCACCTGAGCATAGTATGGAATAGGCGTGTGCCCAGTGATCGCGACCTGGTACAGACTGTCCCGGCAGTGTGGAGATTCTGGGAGTTCGTCCGAATTCTCCCATGACGAAAACCATGGTGTGTTCCAGCAGTCCTGAGTCAGTGAGGTCGTCGATGAGAGCGGCGAGCGCCTGATCCAGTTGTGGCAGCAGAGTCGTTTTCAGGCGCCCCCAGTTATCCACATGCGTATCCCAGGTCTGCACGATCCCCATTGCGGCCTGTACGACGGGGACTTCTGCTTCAAGCAGTCTGCGGGCCAGCAGCAGGGACTGTCCGAACTTATTGCGGCCGTACCGCAGGCGAGTAGTTTCGGGTTCCTGATCCATGCGGAATGCGGTGGCAACGCGAGCGGAGGTGAGTAGTGAGAACGCAGCAGCCTGCTGATCATCAAAGGCCTGAGTTCTGGTATCGCTGCCGGGGCTGCAACCCGTACTGTTGAGCAACTGCAGCAGGCTGCGTCGCGTGGCCAGCCGTGTTTCGCTGATCTGTTCCGGGAAGCTGAGCGCGTCAACTTTGAATTGTGGATCATTGGGATCATGGTTGATCTGCCACGGATCATGCTTTGCCCCGAGAAATCCAGCGTGCTGCCCGGGCCATGTGAGTGGACCTTCGATGAAGTAGTTGGGCAGCGAGACGCCGGTGGGTACGCCATTGTTTGTCGGTCGTACGAAATTCACGGCGGCAGCAAAATTCGGGAAGTCGTGGCGTGATTCGACGCGATCGAGGTCACTGCCACCGCGCGGGATTGGAGTGGGGCGACCGGTGAGAGCCACATGGGTCGCCAGCAGGTGATTATGTTCTTTGTGAGCCATCGAGCGAATGATGGCCCAGCGATCAAGTCGTGCAGCAAGAAGCGGCAGATGTTCGCAGATGGAAACACTGGGAACCGCTGTTGAGGTGGCCTGAAACTCGCCACGAATTTCCGCAGGCGCGGATGGTTTGGGATCAAGTGTATCAAGCTGGCTGGGACCACCACTGAGCAGTACCAGCAGCACGGATTTCGCCCGAGGCTGTGCGAGTGGGCGAGCTGCACGGGCCAATGCTGTCCGCGAAGTGAAGGACGGCAGAGCGAAGGCGGAGGTGCCGGCCGCCGCAGCAGAGATCAGCCCACGACGACGCAGCAGAAAACGAGGTTGAAGCATGGCTGATTGGCCTTGGACCGAGGCAGGACCGCTGAGTGCGGATCAGGGAGGGCGGGAGCAACCGCGGCGCGGTTGGTGCAGATTATCGACAGTTGACCGGACTGATCGCAATTGGAAACCGAGCCATTCGCGAACAATTTCCGGTCGTAATTGAGGCGACCACCCCGGGCGCTCACTCCACCACAGGACACCTGCGGGCAGTTCTGGCGCCCCGGAAGCCTCGCCCCGCCAAAGGGGCCGCAGCGGGGCAGGTGAATGCGGGGAGCTCTGCAGTCCACTTCAGACCAGCAGACGGCCGCCAGGGTTCAATCGCAGCAGCAATCCCGCGAAGGCCAGACCGTCCTCGATCCGTTCGACTGCAGTGCCCGTCCCAGCCCCGGCTGTCGGCAGCACCGAATCCGTCAGCCAAACACGTCCGGTCACCACGTCCGAATGCACCGTCAGCTGTCCAAAACCAGCGCCCAGCAGCCGATTCAGACGCTGAGCTAACAGCTCCGCCGGATAAGTTCGACCGTCTGCATCCTGCAACACAAAATATCGATCGTCTTCAGAGATCAACAGCCGCAGCACACCATTCGTGGAATCAACCGCCTGTGCTCCACGTAACACCAGCTCTGCCAGGCCCTGCCGCTGCAACCACTCCACTCGCTCAGTCACCAACTGGTCGTCAGTGACCACGATCAGTCCACGTCCTGCTGTGCCCACAAACCACGTCGACAGCCAGCGACGATACAGGCTTTCCGCATCCAGTCCACAGATCCCCCCACTGCTGCGACTGATACGACGTCCTGTGTCCGATAACCCGGCAGTATCCAGTTGCAGCCGGCTGCCAGCTCGAGTCGACTCACCCGACTGATAAAGACGGATCCCGAAATCCTTCCAGACCACCGCCACTGATTCGCCGGCAGCATCAAATACATCCAGTCCGACCCACGCAGGCCCATACCCGGCCCCCGTCACCATCACAGATCCAAGGACACCCGCCGTTCTCCGCATGACCTCATGGAGCGCTGCTGCGGTTGTTCGACCGACGTCATACACCGGAAAACCCAGCCGACTGACAGCCTCCGTCACTCCCGCGTACATTTGCTGCGAAAAGGATCGACCGTCGTAGCCTGTCACGATCGCAGGCAGGGCTTCCCGCACGGGCACAACTTCTGACGCTGTTCCAGAATCTGCAGAAACGAGGCCCCCTGACCGGGCAGATGGAAGACTGCTTTGTCCCACACGCTGCAGACACACACAGAACACTTCTGCCAGCCGCTCTGCAAGGCTTCGATCCAGCACGTTCAGCCACGGTCCCCGAACACCGAATTCCGTGCGATCCAGTCCGTCCCGACGAAACTCCTGAACCCGCTGTATATCATCCACAACCTGCTGCGATAAACCCTCTGTCTGCTTGCGACATTCACACTGATCACAGACTGACCAACCCGCATGCAGACGCGCCAGATGAACAGCACGGGAGATGCCAATAGATGCCCCAGGACAGACGAAAGCTCTGTCACTCACCGCCTCGTCTGCCACATCGTATGTGTCGTAGTCAGACAGATTCATGCCTCAACCCTCCAGGTCCGGCAGGCAGATACCTTAACCCCCGCCGGCTGGCGGTGCTGCCGCCTCTTCCCCCGCATCCTGTGGGTAGACCAGCAGACGATCGTGACATAACAGCAGCAGATCAGCGCGGCCGTCACCCGTCACATCCACAATCAGACCTTCGCGAGGCTGTAAGCCTCGATCCGTAGCCTCCGACACCAACCGCTTTTCCTCAAACACTCGAAAACTGGTCGCCTCGCGCAATCCCTCACGTTCGTCAAACCGCAGAATCGCCACCCCGTTGATGCTGGTGTCAATTGCCACAAGGTCCATCACACCGTCCCCGTTGACATCACCCGCCAGCACATCCGCCGGATAAGCCTTCTCACGCTTTGATTCAAAACCATGCATTTCCTTCAAAGTCACATCCGTGCGACCACTATACAGCACTCCGAGCTGCTCAGATCCCACCAACAGCAGATCTGTCCGGCCATCACCATTCAGGTCGGCAGTGATCGCCGAAGAAAACGGAGCAGCTCCCAGTTCCACTTCACGCCATGGTCGATAGACGTTGTCTTCCCGACGCAGAATCCGGGCTTTGCGAATACCCGCATCCAGCAGCACAACCTCGGCACCCTCCTGACCATCCAGATCCAGCGCGGCTACGCTCTCGATTCTGGCGGTTGCTTCACCCGCATTGATCTGATCCGATACCTGCCAGCCACCGTCCTTCCATGACAACATGCGAGCGAACGAGTCGCGAGCGACCAGCAGGCCGGAACCACTGACGAAGACTCGCCCCGGAGAACTGACCCCCGCCTCCAGCTGGCTGCTGCTGACCGCAGTCGACAAACTGCCGTTTTCTGCCTGCAGCAGCACATGAAATCCGGACTTCGCCTGACCGGCAGCAATCGACAGCAGATCCTGTCGGCCGTCGGTGTTCACATCCATTGCAACCAGCCGCACACCACGCTGCCCCACTGCACCGGACAGCTCCAGCTTCGGATCTTCGGCCACGCGACTCCACTTACCGTCTGCATCCCGACGAAATCGCTGATACTCAAGCCTGGCCGAGTTCCCGGAACCCTGCGACAACCCCACGATCAACTGCGCCTGCCCGGCATGTGGCAACACCGCCAGAGCTGCCAGTTCCCAGCCGTCGGGCTTCCGCACGATCGCCTCAGGAAATGTCAGCCGACCGCTGTCAAAACGACTGATCGCTACCACTCCTTCACTGCTGCTCAACAGCACAGCCTCTGTCCGACCATCTCCATCCAGATCGCCGGACGCCACCTCCGTAATCCCCAGCAGCGCTGGATACTGTTCGGCCGGACCCAGACCATCAATTCCATTCTGTCGATACAGCAGCAGCTGTGCCTGCTCAGGTTCATTCACCAGCACGTCCAGCAACTTGTCGCCATCGAAATCCGCCACGGCGACTGCACGCTCACGTGATGATTCTGTACCGCCAATGCCGTATCGCAGCAGTCGCTCGGAGAGACTGCCAACCGATTGCTGCGATGCCTCTGCCTGCAGCACACTGATCCGCCCGTTCCGCCCATCCACAGAAATCACTTCAGCCCCCGGACGACTGTCCAGTCCCGCAATTGTCACTGCCCGCGGCGTCTGCAGAGTAAACGAAACTTCCGGCCCAAGGCGACCACTGGCAGACTGCAGCCGCGCACACACAGAACGCCCAGTCTGCTCACCCGCCAGATAACACAGGTCCGTTCGGCCATCACCATTCAGATCGGCAGCCTGCAGCAATCCCTGACGACCAGATGTACTGATCAATGTCTCCGGAGCCCGCAGAGTGCCCTGCTCCGTCTGGAACAGCAGAAACATGCTGCTCTTCCCCGCAGCCGCCAGATCCAGCCGACCATCACCATTAAAATCACCCGCCGCCAGAATTCCCGACACAGGATCCAGCCCCGGGAGACGCACGGTCCACTTTTTCGTCCAATCTTTACGACCCGCTTCCGGCTGATAATAGACCGCCAGCTGATCCGGTGGCCCAATCACGGCGAAGTCCAGCCGACCATCTGCGTCAAAGTCGCCGGTCTCCAGTTCAGCGATTGCTCGATCCATCGTAATCCGACGGTCCTCGAAACGTTTGTCCGAAGACAACTCATTGACCTTCGAGCCGGCCTTTTCTGATCCTGTGCCCGGCGGACGCTGCAACAACAATCGAATCGAACTGGTGAAATTGTCCATGACCGCCACATCCGTCAGGCCATCGCCATTGAAATCTCCTGATTTCAAATGCTCGGCACGCTCATGCAGCTTCGTGATCTCGACACCCGTAAAACCGTAGTACTGCGCCAGTTCAGAATCGGACGCCGGTTCATCGCCCGCACCCTGGGCTGCAGGAGTCAACAGCAACAGAATTGCCACGATCGACCCGCACCAGTTCATCCGGTTCCATCTGCCCATTACACTCACCATTGTCAGCACTGCACCAGAAGAATTCCGGAATCGGTCCTGCAGCAGACCGATCCCGGGGTCATTGCCGTCAGCCCGCTTTCAGCGTTTGAACATGCCACTGTTCTTTTCGCCACGTGACAGCAGATAGGCCAGCAGATCCAGCACCTCATTCTCATTCAACGGCTTCAGGAGATCAGCCGGCATGATTGACACGCTGGATGGCTGAATCTCTTCCAGGTCGGACTTCAGAATCTCTGTAATCTTTGTCGGATCTTCAGGGTTCGTCAGCACGGTCACCGCTGTTTCCGTCTCGGCCACGACTCGCCCCGAAATCGCCAGACCAGCTTTTGTGACAACCGTACTGCCTTTGTACTGATCGCTGATCACTTTGCTGGGATCCATGATTGCCTCCGTCAGATCCCTGACGTTGAATCGACCTGCCAACTGAGTCAGGTCCGGTCCCGTGGCACCACCATCGCCAGCAAAGCGATGGCAGATCACGCAGCGAGTGGCTGCAAACATCTTCTGCCCATTTTCGAAGTTCCGATCCTTCAGCCCCGTCTCTGCCAGGGCCCGCACGGAATCCAGTGTCCAGTCTTTGCCCGGCCCGGCGGGCTTTGGCAGCTCTGGCGGAGCATACGGCTTACGCGCCCCGGAAGCCTCAATCAGCAGACGCTCCTGCTCGGTCGCATTCAGAAACGCCTCGTTCTCAATATTTCGCAGAAAGCCACGGAAACTGGCCCCACCGGCCCACTTTGCAGCTCGCTCAAACCACCCGAAATACACCTTGCGGTGCTCCAGAGTCCACCCTTCCTTCGCATTCCGCAGCGAAAATGCATACCACATCTGCTGCTGATCAGGAGCATTCGTGATGGATGCCGCAATCGCACCACCATAACCACGATTACGAGCCAGCAGTTCCTGCATATCGTCCGTCACCGTCGGCCGCGATTCCGCCGCCAGCAGCCCGACAGCTTTGCCCACCACGGTCGGTGACTTCAGATAGATCAATACCTGAATCAGTTCCCGATCCATGTCCGCGTCTCCTGTCGGAAACAGCCCATCCAGACGGTCCAGATACCCCTGACGCTCAGCTGTCTCAGGCGGCCCCAGACGCAGGAAGACCAGACTGATCACTCGCAGATACTCCAGCTTCTGCTCACGATTCAGCGAGGCAAAATCCTGGCCCTGCATCAGTGCCGTGCTTAAACGACGCAGACTTTCTTCCATGGATGCCACTGCAGTCTCAGAAACATCGTCCGTTTTTGTCAGGCTTGACAGCGGAGCCTTAACAAGTGCCATGACAACCGCCGTTCGATCCGTCACATTCTCGCTGTTGCTCAGATCCGCCTGATCCAGAGACCGCATCAAGTCCGGGAACAGCTGCGAATGATAAAACGCATTGTGCATGGCCATCCGCAGGAAACGGTCCGTCGTACCACGAACAGCGGTCAGCTGCTGCAGCAGCGTTGCAGAATCCACTCGCGAGTTCGCTGTTGCTCCCGTACGTCCTGCATGGAACGATTCAAACAGACGACGCAATGAACGTGGGCCGGCTTCCCGTGAGTCCTTCAGTTGTGCTGGTTCAGTCGACTCTTCACCCGTGTAGATCACCCGGAACAGTTCAGACTGCGTCCCGCGGCCACCAATGGAAAAATACAGTGAACCATCAGGACCGGCCACCACATCCGTCAGGGGCAGCGGAGTCCGCGACAGAAACTCCTCCTTCACCGCCACATAACTGCTCTGCCGAGGCTCCAGATGGATCGCATACATCGTACCGAATGTCCAGTCACAGATGTATAACGCCTTCTGATACTTCGCCGGGAAACGGCAGCCGTAACCAAAGTCCACTCCCACAGGTGAGCCTGGCCCGATATTGACCATCTGCGGCAAACTGTCCGGGTACCACGTCGGCCACTTGCCCGAACCACTGCGCCAGCCAAACTCACTGCCACTGGTCGCATGGACGACTCGCGTCGGACGGTACCAGGGTGATCCCACATCCCACTCCATGTCCGCATCGTATGCAAACAGTTCGCCGTCCGCGTTGAATGCCATGTCGTACGGGTTGCGATAGCCCACAGACCAGATGTCCCACGTCTTTCCATCCGCATCTGTGCTGGCAATCCAGCCTCCCGGAGCCATGATGCCGCGAGCATGCCCGTTGGCATCCCACATGCGAGGCAGCAGATGATCTTCAGACCAGTTGGTCGGAATGCGACTGGTAAAATCCCGATTTGTCAGCTCCTCACCCTCGTCAAATGGTGGCTTCGTATGATTTCCACAGATCACGAAAATCCGCTGGCCATCCGGAGACAAACGCAGGGCATGCGGTCCATGCTCGCCACCACCACGGAATTCCTTCAGCTTCACGCACTGATCAAACTGATCGTCTCCGTCTGTATCTCGTGCTCGATACAGCCCACTGCCCGGTCCGCCGTTGATGGAGAAATACAGCGAGTCAAAAGCCCACAGCATTCCCTGAGCACCTGTGGGCTGGACTTCGCACTTCGAGAAGTCCAGACGCTCCACGCGAGTTTCACCACCCCGCTCGCCTGCCACGGGCAGTGTGATTCGGCAAATACCCTTATCGCCCTGATCACTGGCCAGCAGTCTCCCCTTGCCGTCAAACGCAATGCAGACCCATGAGCCCAGTTCGTCCTTCGGGACCGTGAATAACTTTTCAACAGCAAAGCCCGGCAACAATTCAAAAACGCCGGCGGGAACACGCGACACGATTGCCTCTCGCGAGAACACATCATTCCACGGCCCGTCGCCATAGCGCCCCCGGACCTGAACCGGATCACCACCATCAGCTCCGCGACGATCTGCATAGGTCCAAGTCTCATCCGAAACCGCCCACGTCAGTTTTCCATCTGCACCGCGCATCGCCAGCTTCAGCACGAAGCCAGCTGCACCGCCCTGATTTTCAACCTCCGCCTCAATCACATTCAGTCCCGGCTGAAGTTGACCGGCAACGCTGGCGTCAGATGGTTCCTGCCACTCAGATCCGCCCCCCACTCGCCTGCCGTTTACGAACACAGCGCACACGTTATCGCAGGAGGCTTTCAGGCGGGCCGCAGAGGGGACCGCATCCAGCTTTACGGTCGTTCGCAGCACATATTTCGCGTCGTTATTCGGGCCCCAGATCCATGCAGCACGCGGCCCACCGGAAAAGTCGGCGTCGGCAATCACAGCAGCCGGTTGCTGCACCTGCTGACCGGCCGATCCATGCAGTTGCGCCGGTTGAAGCTCAGCCTTCTGACTGAGCACCTGCTGAGCCTGCACGACGGAAACAGAGACGAGGCAACAGCCAAAAAACAGTCCACGCAGCATAATCAAGACCCTGATTCAGCACGCCATTGGTGGGAAATTCAGCAATTCTGAGGAGACCGGCAGTGCCCCGGAACTGCGCCGTCAGTATCGCAGGAAACTCGCGGATTGAAAACCGGCTGGCCACGGAAAATCCATGGAACCGCAGGCCATGCACAAGCCATTCCCTGCCTCACACCCCCAACCCTTACCAACAACTTTCGCAGGATTTCGGATTTCTCGCAAAAATCGGCCGAAGCCGTTCAATCCTGCCACGCAGTCCTGCCGAATTTGCCTGTACCGGTCGCCTGTCATCCGCCTGCAGGGTGCCCCCACGCACTCAGCGCCCCGGAAACAGACGCGCCGGCCTGGTGCGACTCGGTGCTCGACCAGTAACTTTTGACCTCATGGACGAGCTTCTGCAGGATCCTGTTCCGGATCAGAAGTTCATGACCCCGTTCGGTGTTCGTGCTGCCCGTCTCTGCAGTCGGCTGATCAGCCTGCTGTTGCTGACTGTCACGCTGCTGACAGCGGGGCGTTCGCGCGCCGATGAACCCAGACAACCGGTCCCTGAGACACCACACCACAGCACCAGCACGGCCACCCGAAACCATTCGCTGGCACGTTACTGGATTGTCAGTACCGAAGATTCACCTCAATCCTTTGATGACTCACTGCCACGCTTCTCTGCCCGAGTCCAGTGTCGCCACGCAGACGGATCGGCACACCAGAGTACGCTCGAAAGTCTGACACAGTCGCTGCAGCCCGACGCGCCGCTGGTCATCATGGTGCATGGCAGCTTTATGGATTCCCCCAGCGTAGGGCCTGAATCCCTGCGTACCTGGAACTGGCTGAAACACGGAGCCGGTGGAAAACCCTTCGACTTCATCTACTTTCGCTGGCCCAGTTACCGCAGCCCCTCACTGATGATCAACATCGATGTGGCGGTTCTGGGGCGACGTGCCAGCCGCAATGGCTTCTATCTCGCCGGACTGATCAAGTCGCTGCCCGCAGCCAGATCCATCGGGTTGATCGGACACAGCCACGGAACGCGAGTCATCTCATCGGCACTGCATCTGATGGCCGGTGGACAGGTGGAAGAGATCGGCTGTCCTGAACTCAGTTGCAGCAACCATCATATTCGCACCGTGTTTGCCGCTTCAGCCGTTGATCACGACTGGCTGGGGCACGGGGAACGCTTTGAACGAGCCCTCTGCAGCACCGAAGCGCTGCTGAATCTGCAGAACCCCCGCGATCCGGCATTGATCATCTATCCCCTGCGGCGTATCGGCTCACGCCGCGCACTGGGCCACACGGGATTCACCACCAACGACATTGACCGGCTGGGCTCACACGCCGCCAAAATCACGGATGTCAACGTTGGCTCCACTGTCGGCTGCAAACACATGTGGCCCGCATGGGTCGAACAGCCGGAAGTCGCCCACGCAGTGGCCCCGTGGCTGTTTTTTCCGGAGGCGAAATCCCCTCAGAAAACTGCAAATCATCCTACCGTCTCTCCGCCCTGATTTTTAATGCTTTCTGCAGATGCTCTTCCGCCCCCGCATCATCGCCCTGGGCTCGGCAGACTCGTGCCAGCAATTCGAAAGTCTCAGGAACGTCCGGACGCAATTCCCGAGCCCGCTGCAGATCTCGCAGCGCCTGCGGCAGACTGCCCGTGGCAAGAAACACTTCTGCGCGCGTGGTCAGCAGATCATGATTGTCGGGCAGCAACTGCACCGCCGCAGTGGCCAGACGCAGGGCTTCAGACTGGTGCTCTGGATCTCCCGTGCGAATCAGAGCCAGTGCCAGATTATTCATCAGGAATGGATCCGGCTTTCTGGAGGCCGTGACTGCCAGCCGCAGCCACTGCACGGCCTGATCCGTGCGTTGATTCTGCAAGGCTCGCGTCCCGATGACGGACAGTACTCGCGTCGCATCACCGGTGGCTTGCAGTCGTTGCAGAGTTTCACTGGCCACCTGCCCGGTTTGTCCCCCGCGCAGTGACATTAAGTAAAGCCTGTCCGCCACTCGCATAATCACTGACGAGGATTTGAGGCTTGTGTCAAGGAGTTCCGTCAGTCGCTCAGATGCAGACTCCGGGAACTGCGGTGTCCAGGTGTCCTGCCGTTTCGAAAAGGCACCGGGATATCCCGTGAGCACATCAAACTCCTGCAGCGCGATTCTGGCCTGCGCAGTGTTCAGCTGTTCTGTATCCGACGCAGTGTTCACCTCCAGCTGCAGGCTACTGCTGGCCTGAGAGAACTCGCGGGCCACACTGAAGTACTCGGCCGCCTGGATTCTGGCGGACAGCTCTGCGGTCTGCAGCAGTGGTTGTGTGATTTCGGTCACCGCCTGCGCTGCTTCAGACTGTCGGCCTGCAGCCACCAGCGCTGCCAGCCAGATCATGGAATCGAACCGATCGGGCTGTCGCAGTCGCTGATATGTTTCAGCGGCCTGCGTGTAGTTCCCCAGAGCATATGCCAGATGGACGACACACCTGGGGATTGTTTCAGACTTGTCGGGCGTTAATCCGGCCGATTGTGCGAGCCAGTACTGCAGAGCCGCTTCGGCGGACCCCGTAAACGGCGCCCCCTTCAGGTGCAGCAGTGATGCCAGCAGCGGAGCCTGGGGGTTCTGCGGATCCAGCTGCAGTGCCTCGCGCACGGCCTGCGGACCAGCATCGCCCTCCATACGATCTGCCTGCAGCAATTGCTGGACTCGCTGCAGACGCAGCTCGGCGGTGGCCTTTCGCAGTGCAGGCGAGGGGTCCAGCTGCAATCCTGTGTCAAGCAGCGATTCGGCCGCCGACGCCTCGCCGGTTAATGCCAGCAGATATGACAACCGCAGACGCAGTTCCGAATCTTTCGGTTTCTGCTTCAACTTTGATTCAAGACTGACAAGTCTGCGCTCCACGAGCACATCATGCGGCTGCAGTCGGCCATTGCGTGCCAGCTGATAGATCAGCGCATCGGCGTATTCTGCATCTGCTTCGGCAGCCTGCCGCAGATGCCGTTCAGCCAGTCCGGTCTCGTCGACAGTCAGATACAGCTGCGATAGCATGCGATGTGCCTCGGCAGTGGTGTGTCCCGTTTCCAGTGCTCGCTGCAGGCGAGTGATCAGCTGCTCCGTCGTCTGTTTTTGAAACGGCTGATTTGAGAGTGCATTTCGCACGATCCACAGGTGAGCCGGTCCGTAACCTCCTGTGTCCAGACTTGCCAGCCGTTCAATGGCCTCCCAACCTGCCTGCTGACTACGATGCTGCCAGAGAAACTCGGCGACCTGCATCCTTCGTGCAAGGTCATTCGGCTGCAACCCGGCCAGCGCCTGGAGGCACAATTGCTGAGAATCCAGATCACCCTGCTGCTCAGCCAGCAGTAATCGATTGGTGTAGAGACTGCCGACCGTCAGGACATCGCCGGCAATACGCTGCTCGACCAGCAGAGCAGCCAGCAGCAGGGTGCTGCCGGGGATGGCGAAGTACAGCATGGAGACTTCGCGAGACAGGGCCCAGTCCACCATGAACGATTGCAGAAAGCGTCCGATCGGCAGACGATTTCCGTCTGAGGATCGCAGCTGGATCTCGGACCACTTTTCAGGCAGCACACCACTCACCTCACGTCCCCACAGGCGATTGAGCGGATTACCGCTGATGTGCGAAGTGGCCGGTCTGTCGCTTTGCAGCACGGGTGCAGTCAGAAACAGAACGATATACTGCATGGACCACAGCAGCAGGCATCCAGGCAGCAGCATCAGCAAAGGCCAGCCCTGGACAGGGACCAGCTGACTGCCATCCGAAATATCCAGAATGGCAAACAGGCAGGCGCAGAAGTATACAGGCAGCGAACAGATGACGGCGAGTGGCAGCGTCAGCAGGACCTGCGGCAGCGTTCGGCCGGCACGGAACAACAGCAGAGTTGTCAGCACCAGTACTCCGGTCAGCCCGAATGGTGACTGCAGGATCCCACTCAGATCCACGCTTGCAGACAATGTGCCTGCCGTGGTGCCCTCAGTAAAATGCCAGTACTGCAGGGAACTGGCGAGCGTGCTGGAGTGCAGCAGCAGTCGCTGGGACAACTGCTGCATCGTGAAAACGGCTGGCATCGGCGGCAGGCCTGTGAACATCACCAGCAACAGCAGCACGCGACCGCGGTTCGGCAATCCAGCCAGCAGCGTCAGCAGGCAGACCCCGACTGCGAACCCAGCAGCTGCCAGCCAGTCCGAATCAAGAACTGCCATAGCCGGCAGCAGCAGTACAGTGGCCAGCAGCAGCAGCGTACTGGGCAGCCTCCACGTCCAGACGGCATGGACTACTGGCCGCAGTTTCCAGCACAGCACAACGATCAGTACAGCAGCGGGCCAGTTCTGAGGCAGCAGCAGGCTGCGGGCCAGAGATCCACCGTTCAGAATCAGCGGCAGGACGGGCAGCAGCAGGCTGACGATTCTGAGGATCTGAAGCATAGTCGGGGCTCATACCGTGAGTGTTGTCATCTCGAAGATGGCCACGTAGATCGTCCATCAGGGATCCGTCGGCTTCAGGGACTGGCTGCGTCGCTGGTACTCTTCAGCACCGGCTGTGTCTCCCAGTTCCGTCGCGGCCTGGGCCAGCAGTTGCAGCGTTTCTGAATAATCCGGTCGCAGCAGCAGGGCTGCTTTCAGATCCTGTTCCGCCAGCTTTGCATTTTTCATTGCGAGGTAGACTTCACCTCGAGTCGCCAGTGCGACGTGATTCTCCGGCATCAGCTGCAGAGCTTTGTTGGCCAGCTCAAGAGCCTCTGGCAGACGCGCTGACTGGCCCGATCTGACAATCGCAATGGCCAGATTGTTCTGCACAATCGGGTTGGGGTCTCGAGCAGAAGCCTGGGCCATTTCCAGCCAGCGAATTGCCGGTTCGAACTGATTGTGCTGCAGTGCCCGCGTTCCCAGCGTCACCAGAATCATCATGGCATCTGCCGCGGTGGCACGATATTCCAACAGAGCCTCATCCGCGGCCTGCCCCGCGATTCCACCTGCCAGCGACAGCAGATACAGTCGATCAGCAGCACGGCCGGCAAGTTGTGGTGACTGTATTGCAGCGACAATCAGCCTGCGAATCCGCGGGATGGCCTCGTCGGAAATCTGTGGACGCCACGCCTGCTCAGACGTTCTGAAATAACCGGGATAACCGAGCACATGATCCAGTTCATGCAGCGCAACCCATGCACTTCCGTACTGCAGCAGTTTCCGCTGGCTGGTGTTCATCGTCTCAGACGGGACACTCCTGAGGCATGCTTCAGCATCTGCAAAAGCCGCCACCTGACAGAACAGATGGGCAGCGTTCAGTCGGGCTGGCAGACTTCCATCAGCCAGCAGAGGTGCTGCGGTGGACTTTGCTTTGTCCAGCGCGTCAGCCTGCCGCCCCGCCTGCATCAACGCGGCGAGGATGATGATCGTGTCATCAGCAGGCGACTTTGACATCTGAGCAAACAATTCTGCCGCATCGGCCGGACGACCGGCGGCAAACGCCAGCATTGCCTGCCTGCGCTGAGCCTCAGGATCTTTTGTTGTCTCTGCCAGCGTTTTCCAGTGCTGCTCGGCCGCCATCAGATATTCACCGAATTCTGCACCTTCAAGCCGCAGCAGCGCTGCCAGTGCAGGCGCCTGTGCGCTGGTCGGATCCAGTGTCAGAGCCTCGCGGACTGCCAGCAGGCTGCCGTCACCGATCATCGATGTGCCTGACAGCTCTGCACGGACACCAGCCAGTCGCTGCTCGGCAAGTGCCTTCCGCAGGTCAGGTGAATCACGCAGACTGATTCCAGCCCTCAGTATCTGCTCAGCCTCCGCACCTCGATCGGTCAGCCACAGCAGCCTCGCCAGTTTGATTCGGAGTGCTTCATCGCCGGGTTGCTGCTGCAGGCCATCTGACAGCTGCTTCACTCGACTGCCGAGCAGCTGCGGATCGGGCAGCGGACGTCCGCTGCTGCGACAGTAGCTTACAAGGTCATCCACGTACTGAGGATCCGCGTTCGCAGCTTTTTGCAGCTGAGTTTCCCCCATCTTCTGCTCACCACCGCGAAGATAAAGCCGCGCGAGCAGCGCGTGAGCCTCTGCGTTTTCACCAGTGGACTGCAGCACCCGAAGCAGGTACTGAATCATTTGCTCATCCGGCAATCGCCGAAATGGTTCAGCCGACATCGAGTTTCGAACAATCCAGAGCTGAGCATCGGCCGCACCGAGCACCGACTGCTGGGCAATCGACTCGTATTCGGCCCAGCCCGCCTGCTGCGATCGCTTGCTCCAGAGGAATTCGGCCAGCTGCAGCCGCCGTTGTGGATCCGAAGGGAACTGCGAGATCAGAGCACGCAGCAGCAGTTCCTGACGATCCGTATCCTGCTGCTGAATCGCCTGCTGCAGCTGTTGCTGATACTGGATCGCTACAGCATCACGACGGGTGGACAGCGTCGAGTTGAGCAGCGGAAGACCCACCAGCACCAGCATGGCGGGCAGCGCTTGAGGCAATCGCCACGTGCGTCGCGAAAAAAACCAGTCGAGTGCAAAAGTCGTCAATACCGCATCGGATGACAACCCAAATCCTTCATCGGCCAGCAGGCGAATTTCCCCAACCTGCTGCAACGGGTAACCAGAGACTACGTGATCCCACAAACGGGTAAACGCATTCCCAGTGGTGGCACCACCACGATCACCTCCTTCGGCAGCGATGGCATCAGTCAGCAGCAGCAGCAACTGCTCGGCAGACAATAACAGCAGAGCCACGATCGGAAACAACAGCACGGGATACAGCCAGACCGGTGTCCACTGCCAGCCGGCGTTCATCAGAACGATCGCGAGGACGGAACTGGCAAAGTTGTGCAGGACCGCAAGTGGCAGGGCCAGCAGCATCAGCAGCAGAATCTGGATCAGTGTGGCCTTACGGTAAAGCAGCCAGCACCCCAGCAGCAGGAACAGGCCGGAGATTCCAAGCGGAGACTGAAAGATCCGAGACAGGTCGACTGTCCCACTCGACGTTGTGATCAGGGACCCGGTGCGAGCGTTCCAGATACCCAGCAGGCTGGCCACTGTGCTGGAGTGACTGCAGAGACGGTCAGACACCAGCGAATTCAGCGGACTGCTGTAAAGCGGAGGCAGTCCGGCACCCGTCAGCAACAGGACCAGCAGCAGCCTGATGCGACGTTTTGGAGCCCTTGCACCGGACACCAGAGCCAGCGCGGTGCCCAACGACATGGCGGCAAACCAGCCCGAAGCGCGCAACAGAGCCAGACTGAGCAGAATAAAGTAACCGCAGGACAGCAGAATGGTCACGCGATCCCGTGGCACTGGCCGCAGCCAAAGCGACCGCAACAGCCATAGCGTCAGCCCAACCGCACCTGCCAGATGCAGCCAGTGCTGCGGCCGCAACAGCTGTTCTGGCAAATCAGCAGATGGGACAAAACACGGTAACAGAATGAGCAGGACAAGACCCGCCCTGATGAGCCACGACACCTGCTGCGACTCCCGACAAGGGAAATTTGGTTCAGATCACGTTTCTCCTGGAAGACTAAACGACCGCCCCCTGCCTGTCACCAGTTGTTACGATTCAACTGCCTGAAATGCAGGAAGTTTGCCAGAATGTCAACAGAACCCGCAGATCCATCCTCACCAATTCTTCATAACGCACAGAACAGCAGGTGATTCTGTCAGTTTGTAACTTTTACAAAGTCTGGGCTTCGAAAATCGCCTCAACTGGATTGCAGGCGATTGAAAGCGGCAGCGCGGGGGCTCGGATTCCGCGCTGAACGAGCAAATTCTGCCGATATTTCACGCATTTGATGCATCTGAGTCGCTTGTTTGCAGACGGCAACCGTGTCAGGATGTTTTTTTGCGATTTGGCACTGCAATTGCACCCAAAAAGTCAGGTGAAACGCAGCAGACTAAGGAACGCGAACGATGGAGAGCGTCGAATTTCTACTGGCTGTAAAACGCAGGCGATACGATCCGTTTCAGACATTGGACTCGTGGCTGCCACTGCTGGTTGCAGCGGTTATTCTGATTCTGCTGATTTGGGCGATTTTGAAGTTTCTTTCGAAAATGCACGAAGACGTAGATCCTGCCGAGGCAGACCGTGAGATGCTGCAGGCGCTGCGTGAATTGCGGCGTGAAGGTGACTTGACCGAAGATGAATTCCGATCCATCAGGGGGAAACTGTCGAACCGTTTGAACACTCTGCCGACTGCAGACCAACCCGCAGAAAAAAATCGGGGAAAATCAGCGGAAAATGCCGCAGAAAGCAGTCCACAGTCGCTTGTGAACAAGCTGTCGCCAGAACTCAAAAACACCGAACTGATCTCTGACTCAAAGGAAGAATCAGTTCAGCCGGAATAAAACGGCAGATCGAAATACGTTCCCAGACTTGTTACGGATCTGCAGCAACTCGATGCACACCCCTGGCGTGAAGAATCCGAATTAGAAAGGGCACGAAAAACCGTTGGGAAACTGCTGGCCGGCAGCCAGCAGGATTCTGATGGGGAAAAACAACAGGTGCCGCTGTGGGCTACCGGGCTTTGGCAGCGGCACCTGCAGACGGGTTCAGACGGTGCAGACTGCGTCAGCAGTTTTCGCCGTTTGAACCCTCAGACTGATCAACGCCGGCAGGGATGCCGGCCACCACGGAGCGAAGGTTCCAGAGATCTGTGCACTCGGGCGTATCAGTAGCTCAAAGACTCCTGCCTCCAGAGTCATGCAGAGCGGCTGAATTGGCAGAGTGACTGAAGCATTCAAAGGCAAAACGATGGTATCGGGTAAGGATTTCGGTTCCGGCAAAACGTCGCAGCAGGGCAAACGCAACGCCAACTGCTCATTCTGCCGCAAGAACTATCGCGAAGTCGGACCATTGGTGGAAGGTCCGGAAGACGTTTATATCTGCGGCGAATGCATCGAACTGTGCCAGTCAATTCTGGACCAGGAACGTCGCCGTCGCGGAGCTTCCAAGAAGCTGTTCAACCGTGTTCCGACGCCTCGCGAAATCGTACGTGAACTGGATCAGTACGTAATCGGTCAGGCACGTTCCAAGAAACTGCTGTCCGTTGCTGTCCACAGTCACTACAAGCGACTGACTCACAACCTGGAAGTGGGTACCGAAGAGGTTGAGATTGAGAAGTCGAACATTCTGCTGATCGGTCCTACCGGCTCGGGCAAAACCCTGCTCGCCAAAACTCTGGCTCGCTCACTGCAGGTGCCATTCGCGATCGGTGATGCCACGACTCTGACTGAAGCCGGCTATGTCGGTGAGGACGTTGAAAACCTGTTGCTGAAACTGCTGCATGCGGCCGACTTCGATATCGAAGCTGCTCAGCGCGGGATTATCTTCATCGATGAGATTGACAAGATTGGCAAGACCAGCCAGAACGTCAGTATCACTCGTGACGTGTCCGGTGAAGGTGTCCAGCAGGCTCTGCTGAAAATGCTGGAAGGTACGGTCGCCAACGTTCCGCCGCAGGGCGGTCGCAAGCATCCGGAACAGCAGTACATTCAGATCGATACCACGAATATTCTGTTCATCTGTGGTGGGACATTTGTCGGTCTGGAAGACATCATCTCCCGCAGGCTGGGGCGTAAGGTCATCGGTTTTGGCACGGCCGCCGATGCTCCTGATGAGCGCAGCCGGGAAGATCTGCTGGCACAGGCGACTGTTGAAGACGTCATGGAATTTGGTCTGATCCCGGAACTGCTGGGACGTCTGCCCGTCATCGGCACACTTGCTCCGCTGGACGAAGATGCCCTGATGCAGGTCCTGACCGAACCCCGCAATGCACTGGTTCGCCAGTATCGGCGGATGTTCGAGATGGAAGAATGCGAGCTGGACTTCACTCCGGGCGCACTGCGTGAGATTGCGAAACTGGCCCGCACTCGTGAAACCGGGGCCCGCGGTCTGCGATCCATCCTTGAGAACGTGATGTTCGACCTGATGTTTGATCTGCCGGAACTGGAGCGTGGTCAGAAATTTGTCGTCACCGAAGAAATGGTCCGCGGGGATCTGAAGATTCCACGTCGCGATTCGGCTGCTGCCTGATCTGACTGCAGAATTCGCAACGACATCCACGCCGTGGTTCCCCTTCAGGAACGACGGCGTTTTTTTCATCACGTTATCGCCGACAGCAGCCAGTGCAGACTGCACTCGATTGTCGCCGGATCGACGAACAGCAACAGGCTGCAGATCATGATCCAGCTGAACAGCTGCAGATTCAGCACCAGTTCGAAGATCAGATGCAGCACGATTCCGCTGATGAGCAGTGGCACTCGAAGTTCCTGCACCCAGAGCCCCACGCCCAGTGAAGCTTCTTCGACCAGAGTCCCCCACGTGGCCAGCCGAATCAGTCCTGGACGCAGCATCCAGCCCGGCGGTCTGCAGCGCACATAGGCGTCCACCCACAACGGGTACCAGACTGCTGAACCGTCCCGCCATCGCGATCCACTCAGCTTCCACGCCACCGTCCGCAGATACACCACACTGATCAGCAGCTGCATCACCCGCAATGGCCACGGATCCATCGGACGAAAGTCGCCCTGTGACGATCCCTGCAGCCAGAGGTCTGCAGAATATCCGCCCGCTGCGTCCGCGAAACAACAGAGAAACGTGAGCAGACGGAGCAGCGAATCGCCGCTTGAAAGCACCCACGGATTGCGATGATGAATCGACACCAGCGTCAGAAAAACCAGTATGGCTGACAGTCGGTACTGCAGCCCGATCAGAAAGCAGCAGACGGACACAATGTGCAGCAGCCACAGCCCGCGAAATGACAGCCAGCCGCTGGGCAGCAAACCCTGCAGCGAAAATCGAGTCCGATGACATCCAGCCCGCGACAGTGCAGCAGGCCACAGTCCCCTGTCTGAATAGTAATCACCCGCCAGTGGCAGCAGCAGCACGGCATTCACCAGCAGTAACAGTCCCAGCAGCAGACGAAAACAGACCAGCGGGGCTGTGGAACATTCCGCATGAAAGAAGTGATTCCAGAAGGTGAGGAACTGAGTCATTGTCAGCACTTGAGTTGTCCCTGTGGCGACCACTGAAATAACCTGTCCGCACGCTCGGCACCGAATCGCTCGGCGCTGCTCCAGCCGTTCACGCTCTGAGTCAGTCGAATCAGCTCGATGGACTGCACGACCTGCCCGGCAACAGCTGCCTGCTGCGCCACAAACTCACAGACCGGCCCATACAGTCTTTCACCGCCTGGACTGAACAGTGAGAATTCAAACTTGAAGCTGCGCACGTAAAGCATCCGCAGCAGCAGTGACTGACCCTCAGACGATAATGGCTGCCATTGCTGTCGAGTGCCATCGGACAGGGTGACCAGCGCCACCAGACGGCGATTCAGATGCACTGGATGTGGTGCAAACATGGCCCAGCTGTGCCAGAGTCCGAAATACACCAGCGGGCCCCCCGGCAGCCGGATCAGCCGCCGCAGAAAATGGTCTGCGGGATAGTCCCAGCACCAGAGAAACAGCAGTAGCCAGAGGATCAGCAGGTCGGTCATGCGCACACCATGAACGGATGGTGATTAAGTTCACCGCATCTAGGGTGGTAAACTATACCGCCGGTTTCTGCGAGCAGAGGTGCCTCGATCGCGAAATTTCCCACACCACAGGGAACACGGCCGGTTATGTCAACCGGCTGCACAAATGCCACAGACCGGTAATCGCTGCACAGACGATACAGGCCGTCAGTTCACGAAAGGACGCTCCACAGACCACTCACCCTGCAGATGCTCACGGAGCCGAGCAACCAGCTCCGGATGCTGGTCTGCCACGTTCTTACGCTCTTCCGGATCTGCCGTAATATGAAACAACTGCGGACGTCGCTCATTCAGACTGTGCACAAACGCATATCGATCCTCCGGCGGTTCCCAGCTCAGAATCAGCTTCCACTCGCCCTCAATACACCAGCGAGTCACCAGAGACGCTTCCGGCACATTCAGGTCCGCGATGTCATGAACAAACCCTTCACCGCTGATTGTCTGACGTTCGATGGGCCTGCCACTTGTCAGTGCGGGCAGCAGGTTCAGGCCAGGCAGGCCATCCGGTACAGGAAGCTCAGCGGCTGCCAGCACGGTTGGGAAAACATCCAGCGTCGTCGCCAGCTCCCCCCGATCGGCCGCCGGAATCCGCCCTGGCCAGCGGAACATCACCGGAGTTCGCACTCCACCCTCGTACACGCTCTGCTTTGAACGCGGAGCAAATCCGTGCGTCCAGCCCGCGCCCAACTGCATCCGGGACGTTGCCTGAATCCAGCCGTTGTCTGTCACATACACAACCAGCGTCTTTTCCGCGATGCCTCGGGAATCCAGCGCCTTGAGCAGTTCCCCGCAGGTTTCATCAAACCATTCCACCATCGCGTGATACTTCGCCAGCTCAGGAGCAACTCCGGGAAGCTCATACTTCTGCAGCAGTCGAGCGGGGGGATTGTGCGGGGTGTGCGGCAGCATTGGCGCATACCAGACAAAAAACGGCTGTTGCTTTGCCAGCGAACGATCCATGAAGTCCAGAATCGGCTGCACTCCCTGTCGCCCGATCTTCAGCCCGTCATCACCATGACGGCCGCCAGGTTCGGGGAAGCCGCGAGTCATACCTTCGGTGAATCCACCCCGCCTCCAGTTGCCCTCCCACCACTTGCCAGTCTGCAGGCAGGCGTAGCCGGCAGCGGATAACAACCGGGGCAGCGTTGGGACACGATCCACCTTTGCAATCAGCTGTTCACGTAACGCCGCATAGGCCTCGTCACTCAGCGATTTGTCCGGACGTGGATCATTCCCGACCACACCATGGTCATGGGCATAGCGACCGGTGATTATGGACATCAGCGATGGACGACAGAGTGGCGTGGGAGTATATCCACGACGAAACAGAGCAGAGGCCTCTGCCAGACGATCCAGCTGCGGCGTCTGAATCACGGGATGCCCCATAAATCCATAGTCGGTCCAGGCCTGATCGTCAGACAGAATCAGCAGTACATTCGGACGCTCGCCAGCAGGTTTTTCCGCCGCCCATCCCGAAAGTCCGCAGAACAGTCCGGCACAACAGACCAGCCAGAGCCGGCAAAATTTCCGCAGCATAATTTGATGCATACCCACTGCTTTCTGTCCTCAGTCTGACCAGCCACGAGCAACAGTTTCCCGCAGCGCTGCGACAGTCTAGCAGGGACACAGCAGTCCGCAAACTGCCCTGTGGAAAGCAAAACAGCCGGACTTGCGTAAGTCCGGCTGCAGTGTGCTCAGGTCAGTGCGACGAATTCTCGCCATACCCATCACATATGCTTGTAAACCGACTCGAAGTCGATCTCATAGCGCTTCATCTTCTTGTAGAGCGTCGTGCGATTGATGCCCAGAGCGCGAGCTGTCTTCTGGCGATTCCAGCCAGTGCTTTCCAGAGCCTGAATGATCAGCTGTCGTTCCGGCTGAGTCAGAGCCACTTTCAGTGACGCATTGCCCAGATGAGCGGTGACATTGGCACGAGTTTCTGCGGAAGCAAACAGCTTTTCGGGCAGGTCGGTCGCAGTAATCACCCCGTTCCGGCACAGCACCACCGCTCGCTCAATCACATTCACCAGCTCACGCACATTACCTGGCCAGTGATAGTGCTGCAGTACCTGCATGGCAGCTTCTTCAATCTGAGTAATCCGACGCCCCGTCTGCTCACTGAAGATCTGCAGATAGTGATTGGCCAGCAGTGGGATATCACCGAGGCGATCCCGCAGAGCCGGCTGGGTCAGAGTAATCACGTTGATACGGTAATACAGGTCTTCTCGGAAGCGGCCTTCCCGGACCGCCTCTTCCAGATCCACATTGGTGGCCAGAACCAGTCGGACGTCGACCTTATGAGTGACGTTGCCACCAACCGGCTCAAACTCACGATCCTGCAGCACTCGCAGCAGCTTGACCTGCAGTGCAGGCGATGCTGTCGCGATTTCGTCCAGAAACAGAGTACCTCCGTCGGCCTGCAGAAAGCGTCCGATCTTGTCATGAGTCGCTCCGGTGAACGCACCGGCCACATGCCCGAACAGCTCACTTTCCAGCAGCGTTTCCGGCAGTGCCCCGCAGGCCACTTCCACAAACGGCTTGTCGCGGCGATTGCTGAGATGATGCAGAGCCCGAGCCGTCATGGTCTTGCCCGTACCACTCTCACCCAGAATCAATACGGTTGTCTTGGTATCCGCTACGCTCTCCATAAGCTCGAACATGCGGACCATTTTGTAGTCCTTGCCGATCACGCTGGAGAGTCCATAGCGTTCGGACAGCTGTGCCTTCAGCTTGCGATTCTCTTCCACAATCTGACGCTGGCCAATGGCCCGCTCGATGGAAAACCGCAGCTCCTCGTCAATGACCGGCTTCGTCAGATAGTCAAAGGCACCCATCCGGATGGCTTCGACCGCACTCTCAATCGTTCCAAATCCCGTCAGCAGGATCACGGCAGTCTCAGGAGCATGTTCGCGAGCCCACTGCAGCAGATGAAATCCATCCTTGTCCGGCAGATTCACATCACAGATGACAACCTCGAATGGAAATTCCTCCATTCGTTCAAGCGCTTCGAGACAGGTCGATGCGGTTTCGGTCCGATGCCCCAGACTACGCAGATAATCGGCCATGGCATTCTGAATATGGCGATCATCGTCAACAACAAGCAGTGAACCGGATGAATTACGAGCCATCTGGACCCCCCCAGAGACGAGCTGCGATGCACGTCGGCAGTCTTATGAAGAAAATTCCTGTTGCATAAGCCGCAATTCGCAGCCGAATCGCAGCACTGACTACCTGCGACAGCACCAATTGCTGTCAAAACAGAGCATTGGCGATGACTTTTTCAGTCAGGTAGTCTTGAGCACACAGGCAAAACGTTAGGTCGCTCGTCTGCAGCATGTCGTTGAGTGGGCACAACAAATTGCTGAAATCGAGTTCACAGATGGATGCGAGCCGGCGTAATCGGCATAACCGGAACGCCTCTCATGGCGGCCGCCTCCCCGCTCACATTTTCCCTCAAGTTCGTGGCGGGAGGCTTCCCACAGAATTGCAAAAGTGAGCGCCCGCAGCGGCCGGGCGCGTGAACATCGCCAATCGTCCGCATACACTGCAGACTTCCCGTTTGCCGGCTACTCGGCGTAAATTCTGCCCGCTCACACCGGCCCGAATTCGCTCCTTCTGAAGGCTGCACTCATCATGAATCTTCGCAGTTTCGTCCGCGCTGTTCCCGATTTTCCGAAACCCGGAATCATGTTTCGCGATATCACTCCGCTGATCGCCTCACCCGCAGCACTCCGGGAAGTGACACAGCAGCTGGCTCAGCCATGGCTGCACACCGGCATCACCAAAGTGGTGGCCGCTGAAGCTCGCGGATTCATCTTCGGTGTGCCCCTCGCCATGGAACTGAATGCGGGTTTCGTACCGGTTCGCAAGCCAGGCAAACTGCCGTGGCAGACGCGGCAATTCAGCTATGACCTTGAATACGGATCCGACTCACTGGAAATCCATACCGATGCCCTGCAGCCCGGTGATCAGGTGCTGCTGGTGGATGATCTGCTGGCGACAGGCGGTACAGTAGAGGCCTGTCGTCGCCTGACTGACCAGCTCGGTGCCACAATTGTGGGCGCCGCCTGCGTTATCGAACTGAGTTTTCTCAAAGGACGCGAACGCCTGCATCCTCTGAAGATCACCAGCCTGCTCACGTATCACACCGAAGACCCCAACGAATAATGCTGGCGTTCCCAAACAGCTCAGGTTTCACAGATTCCTGATCAGCCAGCTGTCCCCGCCTCACACTCCCTCCGGAACTCACTGGTATGCTTCATCACAGCACTCTGTTCATGCAACTGACCGCTCTGTTTATGACCGGCTGCACCGTACTGACTGCGGCATCAGCTGATGAGCCAGCAGCGATCCGGCATTCGTTGATCGTCTTCGGCAATCGTACGGCGATCATCGATGAAAATGGTCAGATTGAATGGGAGTACCGCGGTCGTTCACGTGACGGCTTCATCCTGCCCAGCGGAAATGTGCTGATCGCATGGAGCGATGTGGTGCAGGAGGTCACTCGTGACAAACAGGTTGTCTTTGAATGGAAACTGAGCCCGGAAAATCGTGAAATCGGCACCGCCCAGCGACTGTATAACGGCAACACTCTCATCACGGAGCTGGGACCACAGCCTCGTCTGCTGGAGATCGCTCCGCAGGGCACGCTGGTACTGACCGTGCCACTGCAGCCCGAAACCGACAATGCCCATATGCAGACTCGCATGGCGCGTCAGCTGCGAAATGGCAACTACCTCGTGCCGCACCTGCTGGCCTTCAGCATCAAGGAATATCGCCCTGACGGAACGATCGTCCGAACGCTGCCCACAGACCTCGCTGAACTGGGCGGACGACCGGCTGAAAACTGGCCCTTTACTGCCATTCGACTGGATAACGGCAACACGCTTGCTTCACTGACTCACGGTAACAAAGTCGTTGAACTGGATCCCGCCGGCACAGTGATCTGGAAGGTGGATAACAGCCATGTCAACAATCAGTTCCGGGATCCCTGCGGTGCCCAGCGACTGGCCAATGGCAATACCGTTGTGGGCAGTCACGGGGCCGCCACTGGCGTCTCCATGATTGAAGTCAATCCGCAGCAGCAGATTGTGTGGACCAGCGATCATCCGGCTGCTGCAGCTGTGCACCACTTTCAGATTCTGACTACCAATGGTCGACCAGAGCCAGGGATGCCTTTGAAGTAGGTTCGCACCGTGGCACTTATTCAGACTGCCACGCAGTCCAGATCTGCTCGATCCACTCCGCCTGTGGCGGGCCATCACAGACCAGAAAACGGTACCGTGAGCCGTACGGCTGACCACGCTCGATGCGGAATTCCCCGTCAACCGCCGGTGAATAGACGAAATACGGCTTGCTGGAGTGGAATCGAACGGCCTGTGGATCCCGAAAGTTGGAATTGTGGCTGAGCATGGCAATGGTCACCTGCTGACCGTTCTGCACAGCTGTCATCGCGACCCAGCGAGCATGCTGACGATTGGCCGTCTCACGATCGGCACCCGCCGAATTCACAATCTGTGTATCACTTGCTGCAGATAACCACTCCACGGGACCGCGTACTGCAAAGCCGCCGTAGTGATATTGCAGTACCTGCAGTGGCAGGTCGGTTTGATTATACTGTGTGGACTGAATCTCAAAATCATGACAGTCGGTTTCCGCTGAGCGGACATGCACGTGCCAGCGTTCCCGCAGAATATCAACCACCGATTCCTGCTCAGCCCGATGGATCAGGTCCACTTCAAAGCTGATTCCCTGATCAGTCGTTGCCGTGGAAATCACTCGCTGGTGCAGAAACCCGCTGCCCTGCAGCCACGGATCCATACCCGATGGCAGTGGCAGGGGCACAGCATTCCATGTCAATACCAGCTGACTGCCCCGCCGTACAGTGATGGCCCTGTCATCGGCTTCCAGCAACAGGTCCTTCTGCTGCAGTGACTTCTGCAACTGGCGCGGCTCGTGATGCCGAGCCAACTGCTGGGTGTCAAAGCAGACAGACAGTTCAGGCTTCTGCCGCAGCAGTTCCTGCACCACCAGAACCGCCGTCACTCGGCCTCCATCAGCGTTCAGATGAGTGTGATCGGCCCCCGTCACCAGCATCGGCTCAAAAGCACGGAACGCCAGTGGGCCCAGCTGTTCACATTGCCGGATACTGGCGCTGTGCAGGTCAATCAGTGGGGTATTTGTTTCTGTCGCAACCGCCCGCGCTGCCGTCGCGTAGTCCTGCAGAGTTGGCTCAATCCGGCCGTCAGCCGTCCAGCGTCTTCATGTCAGAGGTGTGACGAGGATTGGCTGGCTGCCGATTTCACGAGCCTCCCGCACATACTGCCGCAGATGCTCGCGAAACGCGCCGTCTGCAGCAGATTCCCGCTGCAGCCCCTTCCCCGGCTGATCATTGTGCCCAAACTGAATCAGCAGAAAGTTCGGTTTCTGTTCGAGACATCGCTGCCACCAGCCTTCCGAGCGGTAACTGCGCGAGCTGCGGCCACTGCGAGCCAGATTGATGCAGCGACCCTGCGGAGTCAGAAATTCGGTAAAACCACCACCCCAGCCCGACTGGTCAGTGACGGTGGAATCCCCGGCCAGCACAAACACCACAGGCTCTGCCGCACGGCAGAGCGTTGCCGAAAACACAATCAGCACACGAGGCAACAACCAGAGATTCTGCATCGCCAACCCCGTGATTCAGGATCATGACAGGCCGAATTGCCCCGCCAGCAACACCCTTGACGATCGAGGCGGAAAATGCAACAACAACCAGTGTTCAAATCTACGGAAGCTTCCCGGAAACTCGATCTGCTTTTCCGTTTCTGCACCTTCCTGACACAACTTTCCATTCACGGACACAGAACCATGGCGTGGTGCCCATCCTGCAGAACAGAACTGCCTGCGACAGCCGTCAATTGCGAAAGCTGTGGATACGATTTTCCGCACCGCCCAGCCGTACTGGTCCAGCACTGGGCGTGGAGCTCACTGGCAGATCTGGCACTTGTGGCAGGGCAGTTGGTGGGTCTGCTGGGGGCAATTCTGAGGCTGCTGTCTGCCTTACGCAGCCTGCTGGATTTCGAATTCGCAGATGCCGGCGTGCACGTGATGCAGGTTGCGCTGCTGCTTGCCACTGTTGTCGCCTTCGCTCGTGTGCAGCAGATTCAGAAGTAGCCGGCCTACGCCTCGAAATAAAGTGGCCAGTGCGCGCAAAGCTCCCCTTGGGAGGGCGAGGCTCCCGCCGAGCCGTTGGTCGTTGTCTTCGCGTCCCCGAGCAGATGCTCGGGGGGCTCAGGAGCGCCTGGGCGTGCCGTTGGCTGAGGCCGGCGGGTGTAAGTTCTGACGCGTGTCGGAAGAACCAGCACCCGCGTTCGATCGGAGTTGCATTCTACAGTGTTTCCGCGGTGACGTGGAGCAGTAGCGGACAGAAATGGATGGTTTACTGCTGGTGTGCCTTGTGTTCAACCACGAATGACACGAATCACACGAATGGGGTTTGTACGAGCGAGTTGTTCAGGGTGGTTTTGGGAGGGCTGTCTGTAGTGTGCACCTGCCGTCTTTCAGTGATGTGCGAAGGAACGAACCGGTGTATTTCAACTGTATTGCTTTTTGAACTGTTGCTGCAGTTGTGTGAGCATCTGAGTGAGTTGGTCGATATCACAGGCGGCAAATTGTTCATCAGAGCAGGTTGGCAGTTTCAGCAGCTGCTGTAACTGCAGGATTTGCCCCTGCAGCAAGCCTCGGTGAATCCCGCGAGCCTCACCGATCCTGATACCTTGAGCATGCCCGATCTCGATCCCCTGCTGCTGCCCGATCTTGATCCCCTGCTGCTGCCCGATTTCGATCCCCTGTTGCTGTGCGTAAATGATGCGAGCTTCTTCGTCGCGCTGTGCTTTGACGCGAGCGTTGTATTCGTAGAGTTGTTCCGGCGTTTGGGAGATCATCTCAAGCACCCTGGCGGCTTCAGTGAATTCCTGATCAGGCAGCAAC
>CAIOKE010000345.1 GCA_903858815.1 uncultured Planctomycetaceae bacterium
CCAATCTCGCCACTGGAATTGTCCACGCCGCGAGGAAGATACAGCAGAGGCAGGTCATACCCATACCGCCCGTGATTCGGACGCGGACCATTCAAACCGTGATAACTGCCCCGGCTGACTTCGAAAATGGCGGAAGCCGGAGTCCATGTGCCTTCCTGCACCGACGCCAGCACAACACTGCCATCCGGGCTGACTCCAATCCCATTCGAATTGCGCAGTCCACTGCCCAGCGATTCCATCCGCCCGGAGCTGTCCCGATGAGCCACACCAAAATCCCGCGCTGATACCGACCAGTACAGTTCGCCCGTGCGAGTCTGCTGCAGCGACGTACAGAAGTCATGCCCCCCCGTCGTCGGATACTCATTCGTCACACATTCATAAAAATCCGCCTCAGAATCGCCGTTCAGGTCGTGCAGGCGAGTGATCTGATCGGAACCAAGGACCAGCACCTGATCCTGCTGCACCACCAGACCCAGCCCGCGATACAGGCCCGCCGCAATACGCTGCCACGACAGGCGATTGCTGCCACCAATGTTTTCGGAACCGGAACACAACCAGACCTCACCCATCAGCGTCGCCACCGCAATCCGACCATCACTCAGACAACCCACACCACCAATGCGCATGGCCGAGCGAAATGGGTTCTGAGGAAAATGGGGCAGGGTCAGAGTATCAATGGTCAGCGGACCATTGCCGTCACCCGGCACAGCCAGCGTCTCAGCACGGCGATGCACCCACTGACCGGGCAGATCCTGCGGCCACTGCTGCTGCGACAGTGACTGCAGCAACGGATTGGCGTCAGTAAAAGCCGCCGACAGTGGCTGGGCATCGCGCGCCTCTGCGGCACCGTCAAAGGTCTCCAGTTGCAGTTTCAGCTCGCGAGCAGGTCGATCTCCAAACACAAGCTGTGCAGACCCGTCAAGCACCTGCAGCTGGGCCGTGCCCGCATTTTCAGCCAGCACCATCCGTTCCGTCAGCCCGTTTTCAGAAATCCTCAGACTGCGTTCCTGCGGTCCCTGAACAAACTCAGCACCGCCTCCGGCAGTCGCCAGACGCAACGCAGCCCCAGCCGGCAGACTTCCATCAATCAACAGACTGCGAATGATGCGACCGTCGGCAAACCGACACTCATCCAGCACCCGAGCTGCTCCGATCTGAGACACAAACACCACACGCTCGCCAGCCCGGTAAAACCCCAGATAGCGACGGACAGTGCCATCCGGAAGCTGCCACTGACCAGCCCCGTGGGGCCACAACCGACGCCCCTCAATTCGTACACCATCCATTAACCCAAAACGCACAAACCCCCAGACCACAAAGGACCCGTCCCACGCCTCAGTAAACGTCAGCTGCTCGGGATCAAACAGGACCGCTGTCTGCGAATTGGCATCCAGACGCACATTCACAGCTTTGGCTGTCGTCCGACCAAAGTGCCGTGTCAGCTGGCTGACCACGTTGCCCGTCTCTGTCTCATTCAGCGATCGATCAAAACTGACGTCTTCCGGATTCTGCCCCCAGTGACCAAAACCACCGCCATCCAATCCCGGAAACTGTGGCAGAACATCCGCGGCAGTCGAGCGACCACTGTCCAGAAACGCCTGCCCTTGTCGACTGTAAAAATCTTTGACGCGATTCTGGGGAAAAGGCCGCGCAGGATCTGACACAGGAGCAGCGGGCAGGTCCGGTGCCGTTTGACCAGAAGCAGAACCTGCCGTCAGGACAGTCAGAAGTACAGCAAATAAACACACGCAGCGCATGAGACAAATTCCACCAGGTTCAGCAACAGGAAAGGTCCGCTTTCCCCACCACAACGTGACACCGATTGCGTCACAATAACCGCAGAGCCCTCCAGAGGCAAAGCAGCCGACCAATCCGGCAGCCGCCCCCCCTTGGGACGGCAAGGTTCCTGCCAAGCCGAAACACGGGGTCAGTTCTCAAATGTAGCCCGGGCATTCCTGCCCGGCCACCCTTCGCCTAAACAACCCCGGTACCTGCCCCCACCCCGGGACCACCGAGCACCAGCTCGGTACCGCAAAGTAGAAATTGCCCTTCGCTATTGCGCCATAGAATTCCTGTGTCACCGCCACGCGGGTAGCCGCGATGGGGGCAATTTTCCCGCTGAGACGCTGAGACGCAGAGAGAATTGCTGTTTGTTGATTGCTCTGCGTCTTTGCGCCTCTGCGGGAGATGGCTTTCGTGATTTCCCTAAAACTCGCGCGCCGGGCTTTGCTCGTCGCAAACACATGGAAAGCGTTCGGTTGTTGACTGCCGACAGCGTGCGTCTGTAAACCGCTGATTTCCTCGTACCACGCAAATCGCGCCAGATCGGCTGCGTCATTTCCAAAGCTGAACGCCGTTTTCGCACCGGCTCGACATGCGTATTCCCACTCCGCTTCTGTTGGCAGTCGATACCGTCGTCCGGCAATTTGCTCGTCGCGTCGTCGAGACAGCATCCGGCAGAACCGCTGTGCGTCCGAATGGGAAACATTGTCCACGGGATGGTCTGGTGAGACCTGGAAAAAACTGGGATTCGCCCCGATGACCTTTGCGTACTCCGCCTGCGTCACGGCACACACGCCAAGGTAAAAATCGCGACTCACAGTCACCTCGTGCTGCGTCTCACCCGGCAAACGCC
The DNA here is from genome assembly GCA_903858815.1 of uncultured Planctomycetaceae bacterium. Lineage (GTDB taxonomy): Bacteria > Planctomycetota > Planctomycetia > Planctomycetales > Planctomycetaceae > SXXK01. The sequence continues at coordinate 2,636 of CAIOKE010000345.1, forward strand.
CATGCTCATCCGGCGGGGAACCCATCAAAAAGGTTCCGCCGGGGATTCGTACAAACGTCATACCGATCGAATTCTCAATCATTTCGTGGACGCTCCCTTCCTTGCGTCAGTCCCCCGCGCTGGCTCGGCTGCATGCTGATCACCCGTCACAGGGGAACAAACCGCACGCCATCGGGCAGCGTCTCCCTGGAAGAGCGAAGCTTCTGCTAAGCCGAACGAAGTGGTCAGTCAAAACGTAGCCCGGGCATTCCTGCCCGGCCGCCCTTTGCCCACACAAATTGCGCCGTGTACGACATCCCTGCCAACGCTTCATTGGAGCAGTCCTCAAGTGAGGACGGAAACCTCAAGTCCGGTCTCAAGTCGTGTCTCAAGTCTGGTCTGGCTTCAATGGAGCCGTCCTCAGGTGAGGACGGAAACATTTGCACATTCAATTCCTGAGTGCATTTTTACAGAGCTTCAATGGAGCCGTCCTCAGGTGAGGACGGAAACCTGAGCACGTGGAAGAGCCCGCGGCAGGTCTGGCTGGAGCTTCAATGGAGCCGTCCTCAGGTGAGGACGGAAACTCCACGCAGGACTCAGCAGCCTGCAAATGGAGGCGGCGCTTCAATGGAGCC
>CAIOKE010000346.1 GCA_903858815.1 uncultured Planctomycetaceae bacterium
ACTTAGATTATGTTTATCCGCCATTTCCGTTTAACGACGGAGCAGCCTTCACGAGCGTAGCAGGTAAGTACAAACAGAATGCATACGGGCTGTACGACATGCACGGGAATGTCTGGGAGTGGTGCAGCGACTGCTACGATGAGAACTACTACGCCAGCTCACCCGCTACCGATCCCAGGGGGCCCGACTCGGGGTCTTTCCGCGTTTTGCGAGGCGGCTCCTGGGGCCTCGAACCGAGCCTCGTTCGTTGTGCGAACCGCGGCGGCCTCACTCCGTACGACCGGAACACTAACAGCGGTATTCGTGTGGTGTTGGAGTAGTGTTTTGTCTTCTTCCGAATCATCGCTCGCAATATCCAGATGTTTGATCTGAACGGCACTTGCTGCTGCAATCACGTCCGGCCCGCGACAAGTGGATGACACGGTCCGGATCCTGTGTTCTGCCAGGTCATGGCAGGGTCAAAGCCGCGCACCCGCCCGGGGACACGCCAGCATCAGAACACCCGTCGCCTGATGTTTACGGCTCGCCTCCGGGGGGCTTGAATGCGGCGAAGAGCACGGGCTGAAGCCCATGCTGCGACGACTGAGCACCAGCGTGAGGGTGGTGTCGAGGTTCGGCCTCTGCGGAGTGGTTGTCAGTGCAGCAAATGGGTGAGTGAAGGGCAAATGTGTGGTGGGGTGGGGCTTTGTGTGGGGCAAGGGTGACCGGGCAGGAATGACGGGGTCAGGGTTGTGGGCGAACAATGAGGGTTAACAGCGGTTCGGCGGGAGACGCGCCCGCACGAAAGGATTGTTCGGCTCGGCAGGAGCCTCGCCCTCCCGAGGGGATTCTGCGGATCGGCGGGAGACGAGTCGTCACGAGGGGGGCTTTCGGCTCGGCAGGAGCCTCGCCCTCCCAGAGGGGTGATCCGTTTTGCGCACTGGCGTCCTCAAGACGTCCTCGTACCACGCACCTCAGTTGACGGTGACCCGAAATTCATGGGAAAATGCGGCTGAATGCGGACCGGCGACTTCGCCAATTGTCAACTGTCGACAGTACGCAGTAAAATCACAGAGTGTGCTCTCCAGTTGATACTCTCCTTTGAAGTTCTTCCGCCATGGTACCTGACATGCGCACAACGATGATTGCATCTCTGTTCGTTACGGTGCTGCCGATGCTTTCGGTGTCCGCTGAGGACTGGTCGATCCCCGTCGCCGGGAACACGTATCGCACTGCTCCTGAGACTGGTGGCCGCGGCTTGCGTCGCGATAACGGCCTTCAATGGAGTGCCACGCAGGACGTCTGGACCGTCTACTTCCACGTTGATCGCCCCGCCTGCCTGCAGCTCAGTCTTGTCGGCAAATTCGAGGCAGCTGCAGATCTGCAGGTACAGGTTGCCGACGCTGCACTGAAGGTTTCAGTCCCCGAGGCCACCGATGGCACTGTGCCCGTTGGCAAAGTGCAGGTCGCAAAGGACGGCTACGTCAAACTGGATCTGAGAGGCATTGGCCGCAAGGGCGACACGTTCGGAAGTCTGCGGCAGCTGCTGGTGCAGTCCGAGACACCAGATCTGAAAGTTGCTTTCGTCCGCAACAACGACGGCAACATGTTCTACTGGGGACGCCGCGGGCCGTCAGCACATCTCAACTATACAGTCCCCCGTAACGTGTCACTTGAGTACGCCTACACAGAACTTACCGTTCCGGAAGGCGAGGACACCATCGGCTCGTACTTCATGGCCAATGGATTCAGCGAAGGCTATTTTGGCATGCAGGTCAACAGCGCGACCGAGCGAAGAATCCTGTTTTCAGTCTGGAGCCCATTCAATACCGACAACCCGAAGGACATTCCCGCAGAGCAGCGAATCGGGTTGCTGGCCAAAGGACCTGATGTCAATGTGGGTGAGTTCGGCAATGAAGGTTCCGGTGGACAAAGCTATCTCGTCTATCCGTGGAAGGCCGGCACCGTGTGTCGCTTCCTGACTCGCGTGCAACCCGACAAAGACGGCAACACGACAACATACACCTGCTGGTTCAGCGACGCGGCTGATGGGACATGGAGGTTCATTGCCAGCTTTCGCCGACCGCAGACCACAACAACGCTGAAGGGCTTCCATTCGTTTCTGGAAAACTTTGACCCTTCAACAGGCCACATTGGTCGCCGCGTTCACTACAGCAACGTCTGGGTGCGTGACACCAGCAAGCAATGGCATGCCGTGACAAAAGGGCGACTGGGAGTGGATGCTACGGGAGATCAGCGGCACCGGCTGGACTTCGCTGGAGGGGCCGAGGGATCGCATTTCTATCTGCAGAATTGTGGCTTCTTCACGTCAGCAGCAGAGGCCGGCGATCAATTTGAAGTCACAGCACAGGCAGGTGAGCCACCGCAACTGCCTGTCACGCCCTGATCATGCAGGTGAGGCCCGGAGAGGCGCTTGTGATCGGGTGATTCAAACCGCATGGCAAGCAGGTCAGCGGGACGGAGACGCGTATCGACGTCTGTTTCGGCTCGGCAGGAGCCTCGCCCTCCCAATGGGAACGCCCCTGGGACCACCGAGCACCAGCTCGGTAACGCCCAGCGACCAGACCCGTCGGCTTACACTCACGGCTCGGCTATCGGCCGGGGCGACACGGTTTGTGTAGGCAAAAGGCGGCCGGGCAGGAATGCCCGGGCTACGGGTTCGGCTGACCACTCACTGCGGCTCGGCGGGAGCCTCGCCCTCCCAAGGCGGGGGACTTCACTGACGCCTGACAACGGGGCGAGTGTGTGTTCTGGCCAGTGCCATCGCTGAAAAAACCGATGCCTTCCAGCCCACAGCACCGGGAGACACACCCCATACAATGCACACAACCCCCACGATCCAAACAGATCACCCGCGCTACCGGAATCCCCAGCGACATCTTCTTGCCGTCCCGTTTGAACGACCGCAGACTGCATGCAAGAGATCCCCAATCTTACTGCGGAAGCCTGATCGATGTCTCCCATTGTCAGACCGGAAACCGACCGGTCACGTACCGGCTCAGCGCTGCCACCGCAGCTCGGGTTCGACGTTGCGCCCGCCGCACCCGCAGCCCCACAGGCACCGACCCAGCTGGAACAGGCTGTCGCCGAATACTTTGCCGCTCGGTCTACCGCGCAACCGATTGCCCTTACACAGCTGACACAGCGTTTCAAACGTCTTGTTCCTGCGATCGTCCAATTGCTCTATCCGGACCCGCAGCATGCGGCCAGCCCTCGGTACGTCTGCCAGTCACTGAAAAGCGAATCCGCCTCACTCACCGTCTGGAACGGTACTGACACCAGAACCTCCAGCGCGGTGGTCATTTACTACTACTGCGATTTGTCGCACACTCAGACCACGCAACTGCTGCATCTGTGTCGTACACTGCAGACCCACCCTCACGCTCAGCTCGTTCCAATCCTTGATTCCTGCCTGCTTCCAGCCGGACAATTGCGAATCGTCTGTGCAACAGTGAACGGCACAACTCTGCAGCATCAGCTGACCTCAAAACGGCCCAACGCTCGTGAGTCTGCTGAGCTGTTGATTCCCATCGCTCAGGCCCTGCAGCATATGCATAAGCTGGGACTGGCACATCGATCACTGTGCCCCGAAAACATTCTGATCGAACCAGACTCATCGGGTACCTTCCTCAATTGCCTGCCACTCACGCCCACTTCCGCCTATTACAGCCCCGAACAGGCCGCCGGGGAGCTGCATCGGGTCGATCACCGCAGTGATCTCTTTACCCTGTCTGTGATTCTCTACGAATTGCTCACCAGTGTGCGTCCGTTTGCCGGCCGTACCCACAAGTTGCTGCTGCAGCAGATTGCTCAGGCGGATGCAATCGCTCCGCGCAATGTTCAGCCATCTGTCCCGATCGGCCTGCAGCAGATCTGCCTTGATAATCTGCAACGTCGCAGGACCGATCGGTGTCTGTCGGCCGGCGCTTTTGCCGCCAAACTTCAGCATTGGCTGCAGGACCCATCCGCAGCGTCTGCGCCCAGTCCACAGATCCCGTCGCTCAAACTGCTCAGCCCATTCGCAGTCGACGACTTCGCAGAGTTTCCGGAACTGATTGATGGGCCTCGCGATGTGCACGGACTTCCTGTGATCCTCACGCGTCTTATCACAGGCATTGAGACAACACACGCTGAGCAGACTTTTGCGACAGGAGTGCTGAGTGGCCCTGCAGGTGCAGGAAAAACGTCGTTCCTGCAGGCTGGCGTTGTGCCACGGCTGCCGGCAAGTATTACCACAGTCCATGTCGACGCCGCAAAAGGTCATTCTGAACGCCAGCTTCTTACCGCATTGCAGATCGCCTGCCCCGAACTGAACTTCGCGGACCACGCTGACAGCCCGGATTTCTTCCCTGAGCTGCTGCATGAAATTCGTCAGTCGCCGGGACCCAAAATTCTGCTCGTGATTGATCACTTCGAACACTGGCTGGAACACACTGACGATTACGCATGCACTCCGCTTGCCATTGCACTGCGGCACTGCGATGGCAGCCGACTGCAAACGCTGCTGGTGGCAACTGACACCGCGCTTATCTCTACCACACGTTTCATGAGCGTACTGGATATCGATCTTGTTCCCGATTTCAACCACTTTCGACTGGAAACACTCAGCAGACAGCAGGCCACCACTCTGCTGACCCATTTCGGACGCTCTCATGGAAAGCTTGAACAGCGAGGACAACTGACCTCAGCAGAGCAGAATTTCATCGAGCAGGTACTGAAAAACATGCTGCAGGAAGGTCGAGTTCCTCAGTGGAAGCTGGCACCGTTTCTACAGCACAGCCTGAGCCTGACATGGCAACCCACCAGTGTGCAGGATTTCAAAACTGCTGATCATGTCATGGTCCAGCTGCTGCAGAACGCTTTTGATGGTCTGCCAGTCACCAGCCAGAAGATCGATTCAAACGTTACGGCACGTCGACTGCTTCAGTCGTTGCTGCCTGACCCGGCTGCACCACAACGCCGAATCACTCGTACCACCGCTGAACTGATTCAGACAGCTGGTCTGCATGTGCCACCCGATCAGGCCCTGCTCCTGCTGCAGGAACTTTCCTCAAAACTCAACATCATCACCCAGTTTCCCAGCATTCCTGCGCAAGCAGGACCTGTCGCTGCTATTCCGCCTCAATCAGCGTCCACAGCCCCCTCGCCCACAACTTCGACCGAAGATACCACCGCAGACACAACGGACGATATCGCGGTCGAAACCAGCAGCACATCGTCTACGGCATCAGCTCAGCCTTCACCAAACCATCCGGCCCCCAACACAGCACCCGGCGCCGGCACTGAAACATCTTTGACCGACGACTTGAATTCAACCAACGCCGTTCCACCGGAACCTGCTGTCAAAACTGCTGCCAGTGCAGAACTGACGCGATCCGAAGCCGGCGTCTCCGACATCACTCAGGACGTGACAGAGAACACCGACATCACGGTCACTACCTCTGACCCGGCAAACGCGGACAGCACCAGCAAGTCCCCCACAGTTGAGTTTGCCGTTCCACAAACGTCATGGCATCTGACCCACGATTTTCTGATTCCGATCCTGCGAGCGTGGCTGACAGCCCAGCAGCAAGGCACCCGCATGGGACGCGCCGAGCTGCTGTTCGATGATCTGCTGAAAAACTGGCTGCCACAGCAGCAGCACCGCCACCTGCCCACTCTGCTGCAATGGCTGCAGATCGCACGATGCACCGATCGTACCCGCTGGTCCGATGCCCATACTCGGATGATTCGTGCGGCCGAGCGGTTCCATGTTCGATGTATCACGCTGTGTACCATCGCCGTGGTTGCGTTGCTGTACACAGGCACGCAAAGCCTGCAGAACTTTCGCACCCGCCAATTGGCTTACAGCCTCGTCACTGCACCTCCCGCGGAACTGCCCGAACTCCTGGTGAAGGCAGACGAGGCCGGTGACTCCCTCGATCCCCTGCTGCTGCCACACCTCGCCGAAAAGGCCGACCTCAGAGCCGACCCGTCCCGGCAGCCCGCCAACCTCGCCGCCCGACTGGCATTGCTGCCACGGGATCCAAAGCAGGTCGCCGTACTGACAGCCAGCTTACTGACCGCCGACCTCAGTGTCCTTCCGGTCATTCGAGATCGCCTAGCGGCGAACGCTGAAGCAGCAGCAGCCGAATGGCAAACCACTCTGCTGGATACCAACAGGACTGATCAACGCCGTTTTCAGGCAGCCCTGGGACTGGCAGGCTTACCCGGCTACGCAGCACCTGATCGCTGGTCACAGCAGACGCTTGACTTTGTCGCCGAGCGTCTGACGTCCAGTTTTGCAGAAAAACAACCGCAACTGCGCAGACTGCTGCAACCAATCGCTGCACTTCTGCTGCCACACCTGCAGCAGCGATTCAGCGATCCACAGTCGTCAACGCTGCAGCAGACCAGTGCCGCTGCAGCACTCGCGGACTACGCCGGCTCCAATCCCCAGCTGCTGCTGGACCTGCTGCTGCAGGCCACACCAGCGCAGGCTGAGCTGCTGATCCCACCATTTCGGGCGCTGAAGCATGGCCCCAGCATTGAACGACTCAGTCGCATCCCCGCCGAACCCATGCCGGGTGCCGCCGGTACAGTGCAACCGGCAGCGATCGCCAGACGCAATGCCAATGCAGTGCTCACGCTGGCGGCCTGCAACCACCACTCGGAAGCTAACGAAGCACTGAAGCTGGCTCAGGATCCCGAGACTCTCAGCGAACTTCAACGCTTGTGCGGACAATGGCCAGTCTCAGTCGGCGATTTCGTCCTGTGCTTCGAATACAACGAACGTACGCGGGTCAGGCGTGAAGTGATCGCACTACAGCCGGAAGAAAGCCGAGTGGCGTTTGGCATGCTGCTGGCACTGAGTAACTGGGATGCCGAACAGCTGCCCGCGGCAGTCCGGGAAACACTGCCGCGACATCTGAAACGCCTTTATCAGGATGACCCCAGTGCTGCAATCCACGGCATCAGTGGCTGGGTGCTGCGAAAATGGGGCTATCACAAGCTCCTTGATGAAGCTGATGCGGTCTCGATCCCCTGGGATCCACGCAGCGATCGCCAGTGGTTTCGACTGCACATCGACATGCCGACTGCCAGGACCGCCACCTCATCGACGGCTGCTCGCGCGGCAACCACAAAACTGAGCCTGACCTTTGTGGCATTCCCCGCCGGCGAATACACCATTGGCACGCCAGCCCGTACTGTTCGCATCACAACGCCGTTCGCCGTCTGCGACCGCGAATTGCCAGCTTCCGTGATGGCACTCTGCCAGCCACAAATCACGTCCCTGCTGAGCAATGATGCAGAGAAGCAGGCTTCGGCCGACGATTTATTGAAAGATGCCGCAGCCAGCGGGCTCAGCTGGGTTGACGCCGTCAGCATCTGCCGATCCCTGACCGCCCGCTTTCGTGGGCCGGCCGAATCGTGGCAGTGTTTCCCGGCCCTCCCCGCTCAGCCCACACCACTCGCCCCGGACCACTTCAATCAACTGCAAATCTCTCACCTGGGATTCCGTATGCCAACAAGTGACGAGTGGGAAATTGCAGCTCGCGGAGGCATCACCACGGACTACCAATGCGGAACCGATCCGCAGTATCTGCCCCTGCTGGGATGGTCAGCGCCAGACATCGACCGACCACAGCCCTCGGGACTGAAACGGCCGTCCCTGAGCGGACTCTTCGATTGCCATGGAAATGTCTCTGAATGGACCATCGACCGACCAGCCAATGCCCGAACCACGCCTGAACCCGGGGATACACTCAACCTGCAGACCTCAGCAGCACCTTCGCGCATCCATCGCGGAGGCAGCTGGCAGGACACCGCTTTGCAGCAACGGCTGGATGCAACCTCCGTCAGCCCCGAAGTGGGCCCCCAGCAGACCGTCGGTTTGCGACTGGCCTGCACACTGCCTGCACCCGCAAGAAAATCCAATATCGAATCAAATCGCACTGCTCAGTGATTCACTCGGTCACACGACGCTCGTAGCGAGCCCGCGACACGGCATAAGCCTCATGGATCAGTTCCTGCAGTCGGCCAACGTTGTCACCCAACGGATTCAGAATGCAGAGAAAACTTTGTTTCGCATAATCCGGATGAGGCAAAAAGACGTTTAACTGAGTGTAGTCGAGTTCTGAACTGTCAGATTCCACAGGCGGAAACATGCCACGAAAAGTCTCTGGGCGGACCCCCAGATTGACACGAAACACACCTTCCCGATTCAGATTGGATCGATTGTCGTACTCGCTGTCACTGTTTGCGAGCGTCAGAAAGGGCATCCGATGATCATCACCATAGAAGTAAAAGCGGTAACCCCACGCCTCTGATGACTGCACATTCGGCAATGACTCAACGAATGCCTCTACCTGCTGCTGATTCATAGCACTCTCAACCTGAAAACAGGACCCTGAAGAACGGCGCAGACCTGCCTGTATTCTCTAATGCTGCGGCGCAATTGCAAACACTCATACTGTGCTTTCCGAATCCTCACCTGCGCAGCGAATTTCGGGAACACAGCTCCAGTCACCACGGCCCCTGAACGACCTTGTGCCCCGAGGTACCCCACGATAGAAACCGTATGACAATCCGATGACAAGAAGCGGGCTCCGCCGAGCCAATCAGTCTGGAACAACCAACAACAGCCGTGGCTTCAGTTCGAGCGGTAACACCGCAACGCGTTCGAAAACATCCAGTGTCGTCTTCAACATTCGGTGCCGAGAACACCACGGTAGAGTGGGCTTGAGCCCGGGCACGCCCCCTTGCAATGACCCACGAACGGTGTGTTTGCGAGAACCTTCCTGCGCTGTCTCGCAGCCCCTGAACCCGGGCTGCCGGAAATCGGCCCTGCAGGCCTGAATCCCAATTCAAGCACTACACACATCGTGAGCGGAACGGCACCAGCCGACGGTGAGTCACCCCAAAGCCCGTCCAACTGCCCAGTGACAGCACCCGTCAGTTACGCGAACGGCTCGCCCTCGGGCCGACGGGCGCGAGTTCGGGGACGAAAATCGAACGGTATTTCGGCTCGGCAGGAGCCTCGCCCTCCCAAAGGGCGGACAGGGGACGTTCAGCTCGGCGGAAGCCTCGCCCTCCCAAAGGGCACTTCACTCATCGGCTGAAATTCCGTTGGACCGGGTGAATATCCTGCCCACATCCTGCTGATGGCAGGCATCACCATCCGATTGGAGTTCCCGCGGCGTCCAGCATTTCCGTCTCACCTTCGCGCAGCAGCCAGTATCGATCGACCGCGGGAACAGTCCACTGTTGCTGTTGGCCCCACGGCCACTGCACCGTGACGCTGCTCACCTGCTGCTCTTCGCCCAATCCAACCAACAGTCGTGAGTCACCGGTCGACAGATAACTGCCCCCGCCACGGATGAATCGAGTCACCCTGCGATCATTCAACTGCACCATCACCGTAGCCCCCGCCAGCGGACGATGACCGCGCCCCTGCAACTGCAGTCCCAGCCAGTGACGCCCGGCTGCCGCCCCCTGTGCCGCTTTTCCACCATTCCGCAGAATCGCTACCGGACTATTGCTGTGACTGACAACCACATCGGGCCAGCCGTCGTTGTCCAGATCACCGGTCGCCAGACCACGCCCCAGTGCCGCACGCTGAAACCACGAGCCAGCAGATGACGTTGTGTCCTGATACATGCGTCGACCACCGCGTTCCACATTTCGCAATAACACCGGCTTCTGCCGCACATCAGCCCCCACCGGGTACCGCACAACATGGCCGTTGACAAACACAAGGTCCTCCCAACCGTCGTTGTCGTAGTCAAGGAAGGAGGTGCCAAACCCGACATTCTGACCTCCCAGACGGCCGATTCCAGCCGACTGCGAGGCATAAGCAAAGCCCGCCGTTCCCGTGTTTCGGTATAAGGCCGGTAACTCACTCTCAAAGTTCGTTACCCACAATGACGCCAGACCGCTGCCGTCAAAATCTGAAGCATCAACACCCATGCTGCCGTTGTAGCGACCACTGTCGTCCATCGCCGCACCCACAGCCTGACCACACTCACGAAAATTCCCGTTTCCCTCGTTGATGAACAACCAGTTCGGAGACGCATCGTTGGCAACATAGACGTCCGGGCGAGCATCTGCATTCACATCCACAATCACCACCCCCAGCGCTTTACCCTCCGTGGCCGGTTTCAACTGTTCCCAGTGATCCCGATAAACCCCCGCGTCACTGCTGTAAATCGATGACGGCACTGCGGCGAAATTCTGCGGAGCACACACATCGCGGCCCTCAGACTTTCCCCGCAGAGAACAGACCGGATCGCGAGCAAATGACCAGTCCACATACCGACAGACAAACAGATCCGACTGCCCACGTCCCCACAGATCAGCGGCGGCCACACTGGTGCTCCAGCGCGCATCCGTCAGTCCGGCCTCCCGAGTCACATCGCGGAAGCGCCGACCCTCCTCGTTGCAGTACAAAGTCAGCCCGCCATATCCTGAAAGCAACAGATCCGGACGCCCGTCCTGATTCCAGTCCAGCACTGTGGCCCCATGAGAATACATTGTCGCGGCTTCCAGCCCCGCTGCGATTGTCACATCGCGAAACTTCAGCTTCCCCTCGTTGCGATACAACCTGCCGGGCAGACCCTCAATCCCATGCGCCGTGCGACTGGTAAAACGCCCGCCACCGACACAGTACAGATCCAGCCAGCCGTCTCCGTCATAGTCCAGCAGGCCAATCCCGCCACCCAGTGACTCAAGGATCGTATAAAAATCTGACTCTTCACCGGTCCGACAGGTAAACTGCACGCCAGCTGCAGCGGCCACGTCTGCGAAAATGGACTCACGGCCCGGCAACGTCGCTGACTCAGACTGTGGCACCGACTGGATAGACTGCTCAGGCAGGAATGAACCGACCGCTGCCGCTGCAGGCACAGGGGCTCGTGCCAATGACACGCGATAGATGACCAGTCCGACAGTCATCAGCACGACACCAATGATCCACAACAGCACTCCACGCAGGCTCATAGTGCCCCCCCAGCCGCCGTCCCGCCCGCGCCCATACCGGGCAGACCACCAGCATCAAGCGAATTCACCATCCGGCGATAATTCTCTGCGTCCACAGTCTTACCAGCCAGCTGCAGACATCGCGCCAAAGACAACAGCACTTCCCGATGCGATGGCACGCGACGTTCAGCATCACGCAGCCAGCGCTCCGCATCAGCCAGCTGCCCCGCATCCAGAGCCAGTCTGCCACGCTCAAGCAGCGCAGACATGTCATCCGGTCGATATTTCAGGAGCTCGTCCAGGACTTCCGCAGCACGCTCCAGTTCCCCCAGCTCCCGATAACAGGCAGCCAGCCTCAGCAGCACATCACGACTGGTCGGTTTCCGCAAACGCAGAAACTGCAGCTCCGACAAAGCTTCCACTGCCCCATACTGCAGCAGTAATTCCGCGAGCTTCAGCCGCGCGATCTCATTGCCGCCCTCCAGCTCAATCGCCCGACGAAAATGCTGGATCGCCACATCCGGCAACGCCTGACTCCATGCCAGATCTCCCTGCCAGGATTCCAGCTTTGACTGCTGCCACACAGGACCCGACGCAACGGCACCGACACTCACACCCGTCTGCCCCTGCCACAGTTCCAGACACTGGCTGGCCAGAGCATCGTCACGCACCCGCAGGGCACCGTCAATCAGTGCCTCCAGCACCTGCGTCATCGCGGGTTCGTCGAGGCCGTTCTGAGAACCACTCAGCCACGCGATTGCATCACCCGTGTCACCCGATCGGAATCGCAGCAGAACTTTTTCGAATTCCAAAGCGTCCCCGGACAGCCACGACGCGTCTTTCAGCAGACGCTCGGCCTCTTCACGATCCCCATCCAGCATTGCCGCGCGAGCCCCCAGCAGGACGGCCGAATTGCCAGGTAACCACGATTGACGCGACTGCGCCAGCAGAAGACGGGCGACACTCAGCTCCCGCTGATCCACAGCCCGAATCCCGGCCTCCCGGACCATCCACAACTGAACCACCCACGAAATCGCCAGAGCTGATGCTGCAGCGAGAATCGTTCGCCAACTCAGTGATCGCAGCCAGTGCAGTCCAGCCACCTGTTTCGCCCCCCACCGCAGACCGTTTGCAGACACCGGCAGCAGATTCTGACAGTTCGCAGAATCACCAGCACCCCAACAGCCGATTATCAGACAAAACCAGAGGAATTCAACTTCCACAGCGTGGAAGTTCTTTTCAAATCAGACACACATGACACACATGGAAAGCCACGTTCGATGAAATTCGAAACCGCCTGCCTGCACGCTGGTTACACTGCAGATCCCACCACGAACTCTCGCGCTGTCCCCGTCTATCGCACCAGTTCCTTCACCTTCAATAACACCGCACACGCCGCTCGACTGTTCGCTCTGCAGGAACTGGGCAATATCTACACCCGCCTGATGAACCCCACGCACGACGTGCTGGAAAAACGCGTGGCGGCACTGGAAGGCGGCGTCGGAGCTCTTGCGACAGCCTCTGGAACCGCTGCCGTCTTCTACAGCCTGATCAATATTCTGAAGGCCGGAGATGAAGTGGTATCCGCCAATAACCTCTACGGAGGCACCTTCACACAGTTCAATGACATCCTGCCGCAATTCGGTATCACCGTCCGCTTTGTGGATCCCACCAACCCCCGCAACTTTGCACACGCCATCACAGCACAAACCAAAGCCCTGTTCTGTGAATCCGTCAGCAACCCCGGACTGCACATCTCAGACCTGCGTGCCATCTCAGAGATCGCTCATCAGCACGGCATTCCGCTCATTGTTGACTCCACCTTCACAACTCCCGCTCTGCTGCGTCCCATCGAACACGGTGCTGATGTGGTGGTGCATTCACTGACAAAATGGCTGGGCGGACACGGGACGGGCATTGGAGGCATCGTGGTGGACTCCGGCACCTTCGACTGGAAATCTGAAAAATTTCCCCTGATGCATGAACCCGACAACAGTTACCACGGCCTGCGCTGGGCACACGATCTTGGTGATCTCGCCCCGCTGGCCTATATCCTCAGAATGCGTACCGTTCCCCTGCGTAACCTTGGTGCCTGCATCTCGCCCGATAACGCGTGGATGTTCCTGCAGGGAATCGAGACGCTGCCGCTGCGCATGGAACGGCACTGCAGCAATTCGCTGGCTGTCGCTCAACACCTGCAGGCCCATCCCGAGGTGGCATGGGTTCGCTACCCCGGACTTGATCACGACCCCGAATTCGCCCGCGCTCAGAAATACCTTGGTGGTAGTGGTGGAGCCATGGTGGTGTTCGGGATCAACGGCGGAGCTGCCGCTGGTGCCCGTTTCATCGATTCACTGAAACTGTTCTCACACCTTGCCAACGTTGGCGATGCCCGCAGCCTCGCCATCCACCCCGCCTCAACCACGCACTCACAACTTTCACCCGAACAACAGCTGCAGGGCGGAATTCCGCCTGAAATGATTCGCCTGAGCATCGGACTGGAACACATCAGCGATATTCTGAGCGATCTGAATCAGGCACTGAATTGCGCCCAAAACCAGCCATCAGCAGGCCCCAGCAGCACTTAACCCTTACGCAATTCGGGTGACAACAACGATTACAAATGTTTCTTGTATTTTCGGAACAGCAATCCGAATTTTCAGGCTAAAAACTCAAATCTGGCTTGCGAGTCTGCATAAAATCCCAGCGAAAACTCTCTTTTTTGAGCTTTATTCCTTGTTTTTTCGAATCCTCAGTTCGAAAATGCATGAATGATATTCCGCCCGTGGTACTTTGAACAGCTCCGCCAGACGCTCCGCAGGTCACCGATCTGCGCACTGCTCGGACCACGCCAAACCGGGAAATCCACCCTCGCTCGCGAATTGGCACGACTGTTCCCGCAATCACACCTGTTCGATCTTGAATCACCAACCGACCTGCTCAGACTCACCAACCCCGAGTTCACACTCAGCCGACTCTCAGGACTCGTCATCCTCGACGAAATCCAACTCAGACCCGACCTGTTCCCGATCCTCCGTGTCCTTGCCGATCGACCTGACACCGAGACCCGTTTTCTGATCCTCGGCAGCGCTGCCCCACAACTGATCCGCCACTCCTCAGAATCCCTCGCCGGCCGCATTCAGTTTGTTGACCTGCACGGCTTCAACCTGTCCGAGACCGGCCCGGCCGCTCTTGAATCACTCTGGCTGCGTGGTGGCTTCCCCCGCTCCTTTCTTGCTGACAACGATGCTGACAGCACCGCGTGGCGTGAATCATTCGTCCGCACATTCCTTGAACGCGACCTGCCTCAATTCGGACTGCGCATCAATGCCTCCGCCATGCGTCGTTTCTGGACGATGCTGGCTCATCGTCATGGCCAGATCTGGAACGCTTCAGAGCTGGCACGTTCCATGGCATTGTCCGACAAAACTGTCCGCAACTGGCTGGATGAACTGAGTCTCACGTTCATGGTCCGGCAGCTTCCTCCCTGGTTTCAGAACCTTGGCAAGCGCCTGGTCAAATCCCCTAAAGTCTATCTGCGAGACTCCGGGCTGCTGCACCACCTGCTGGGCTTGTCCACGCACCACCAGCTGCAGGGACATCCCACAGTTGGCGCGTCGTGGGAAGGCTTCGCACTCGAACAGATCCTGCAGCTGCTGCGGCCCGCCGACGCGTGGTTTTATGCCACCCAGTCTGGTGCCGAACTGGACCTCTTCCTGCAGCACAATGGTCGCCGCCTCGGCTTCGAATTCAAATACAGCGAATCCCCCCGCACCACTCGTTCCATGCGTATTGCACTTACCGATCTGCAGCTTGATCACCTGTGGATCATCTGCCCAGGAAGTGTCCGCGCACAACTTGATGACCAAATCTCTGTCTGCGGGCTGACCAACCTCGAATATCTGCGGCAGGCCATCGACTGAACAGGCGTGCCCGCAGTACACCGCAGTACACCATAAAAAACGGATCAACGCGCAATCCCGTACGCAGCCGCAGCTGGCAATACGGGGGCGACTTCCCTGGGACCACCGAGCACCAGCTCGGTGACGATGCCGAGGTTCCTTTGTTGAGTGGTGATCAGTCCACGGGATGGCTGAGCGACGGGCCAACGTGCGCCGGGTCGCAGGTTCGTACGTGCAAAAGGCGGCCGGGCAGGAATGACGCCGAGGACAAAAGTCGTCTTATGGCGTCAAAACGACTTCAAT
>CAIOKE010000347.1 GCA_903858815.1 uncultured Planctomycetaceae bacterium
CGTGAGCGATTGACCAGTTCGCGGGGAACAGGTCTGGGGACCTTCGCGTATGCGTCTCCGGAACAGCTGCGGGGTGACCAGCAGCTGGATGCACGCTCGGATCTGTTCAGTCTTGGTGCGACCTTGTATCACCTTGCGGCAGGTGAGGCGGACACCTCACGGGCTTTTGATCTGGATGCTCTGGGGGCTGAGTATCAGAGTCTGCGTGGGCTGTTTTCCAGTTTGCTGCGTCCGCAGCGTGAGAAACGTGCAGCAGATGTGGCTGCTGTCCTGCAGATGGTCTCGCAGTTACAGCACACGGCCTCTGCCGGCCACGCCCCGGCAGCCGGCCCGGCGCTGGCAGCGACCCAGCCGGTGGCAGCCGTGGTACCGTCAGCTGCGACGCTGCCTGCGGAAACCGTGCCCCCGGCAGCCTTGAGTGCCCTCGTGGTCCCCTTTTCCGCGGCAGTGGCAAAATCGACGCAGAAAGCGTTGTCGCGGCGGTTGGGTCAGGCCGAAGAATGGTCAAATGATCTGGGGATGAAATTCCGCCTGATCCCCGGTGGTACGTTCGCGATGGGTTCACCTGCAGGTCAGGGCAGCCATGATGAACATCCGCAGCACAAGGTCACGATCAGCCGCGCGTTTTCTCTTGGCGTGCACACCGTGACTCAGGGTCAGTGGCAGCAATTGATGGGCACGACACCGTGGCAGGGGATGGAGTATGTAAAAATCGGTGAAACAATCGCGGCCACGTACATCAGTTGGGAGGACTCGGTGCTGTTTTGTCAGCGATTAAGTGCTCGTGATGGTCGTCGTTATCGTTTACCAACAGAGGCGGAGTGGGAGTGGAGCTGCCGTGCGGGTACGACGACGCGGGACAGTTTTGGTGACGATGAGCACCAGTTGAAGCAGTTCGCGTGGTATGGTGCTGGATTCTTCAGCATCCTCTTTGGCAGTGCCATTGCCGACGCTGTCGGTCAGAAGTCAGCGAGTCCGTTTGGCTTGTACGACATGCACGGGAACGTCTGGGAATGGTGTTCCGACTGGTACGATTCTGGGTATTACCGTAAGTCTCCAGAGCAGGATCCGACTGGCCCAGCCTCCGGTTCCTCGCGTGTTTTGCGTGGTGGCGGGTGGGACCTCGTACCCGTCGCCCTGCGTTCGTGCTACCGCAGTTACTACGCGCCCGGCAGTCGTGACTACGGCGTAGGTTTGCGAGTGTTGTGTGAGTTGGAGTAGTTTCCCCGGTCATCCTCATGGGATTCGGACTCTGGTTCCTCTGTTGCGATTTGCGATTTCGCTGTGACCTATGTGACCTAAAGGACCTATGTGACCTTTAGGGTCCTATCAGCCCCGTCAAAACCCATGCAACGCCATTCGCGTTCCGGCGGCACACTTGCCCGCACCAACTAACGCGGTAATTCGCGCACAACGCGAAATCCCGCACTGCCCAGAATCTGATCGGGCAGAAGCCGATCGCGAGTTGCTGTGCGGCCCTGACGAACAGTCACATACCAGCATCCACCACGCAGAACTCCATACGCGCTGTCTTCTGATGAAGCCCGCCCATCAGCCGTCAACGGATAATCCGAAAATCGACCCACACACCACTCGGACATGTTGCCATGCATGTCATACAGCCCCAGACGATTCGCGGCCTTCTGGGCAACACGGCGATGCACCAGCGAATACATATCCGTCACCGAATTCTCACGAAACCACCCGTGCTCGGCAGCCGCTGCCGCATCGTCACCAAAGCTCCACACGCCAGAACCGCCATAACCACACGCATGCTCCCACTCAGCCTCGGTCGGAAGACGATACACCGCCTGCTCAAGCTCACTTAACTTCTGACAAAACTCGGTCGCCTCGGCGTATGTCACCCACGCCACCGGATAGTCCGCTCCCTGACGAACATACAGTCGCTGCGAATTCCACGGCGTCAGCCACGGCGTCGTCTGCATCACCGCCGACCATTGCCCCTGAGTCACTTCTGTCGCACCCATGTAGAACGCCGTTTCAATCGTGACCGTGTGCCGCGGCTGCTCTTCAGGCTGCACCAGCGGTGCACCAGATGGTGTCCCCATCTGTACCTGGCCGGCGGGCACCAGACGCAACGTCAGACCAGCCGAATCCTGCAACTGAGGCGCGGCCACGGACTGACCAAAAGCCGGAAGTCCCAACACCCAGAACCACAAACTGACCCAGCCTGACCGGAAAAAGCCTGACTTCGACCGACTGCCTTTTGGGGGTATGTTCATTTGTTCATGTCCGTGTGGTTTGTTGGAGGTTGGGTGGATTGCCCGGAAGCCGCATGTTACCCAGAGTTGCGAAGAGGATCAACATATTTGCCGTCTGTGGTCCGGTGGGAAAGCAGGGTCAGGCTGGGTTTTCAGGTTTTCGCGCAACTTCCCCGTCTCTGATCACTCTGAATTGCAGAAGTTGTTTCTTCACCATCAAGTTGGGAGTGCAGTCATGAGTCGTAGCAGGATTGGTCAGCTGGCAGTGGTCATGTTTGTTGCAGCCGTGGCGTGTGGTGTTTACGAATACAGTGTGACGTGGACTGCGGATCAGCAGCACGACGATCCTGCCGGTTACATTGCTTACCTGCTGCGTTCTGTCCAGCAGGATGCGGGTGCTTTGCGTCAGTACCGCAAGCGATTGCAGGAGCAGCATGTGCGGTTGTGTGAGCGTCAGCAGCAGCTGGAGCGTCAGGTGCGGACGGCTGCCAGTTCTGCCCTTGAGCTTCGCGAGCGATTCCACAGTGGTGAGCCGCGGGTACTGGCCCTTGGGCAGATGTGGACTCGCGACCAGCTGGAGTCTCAGATCAGCAGTCTGCTGGCAGAGGTGGAGCAGGGCACTGCGGCCCTCGGTGTGTTGCAGTCCAGCCGTGAAGATCTGGAGCTGGAGCTGGAGCGTCGGACGACGGAGCTGACGGATTCGGACGCGGCAATTTCGATGTTGCAGGCTCAGCGAGAGCTGGCGGTCAGCCGTGGTGGTCCGCGGGTATCGCTTGAGCAGCTGCGGCTGCAGGTGGAAGGTCTGACGAGCAGTCGTGGGATGTCGACAACGCAGGAATTCCAGCCTTCGCTGGCAAACCTGACGGCGGGGTTGGATTGACGCCTGCCTGCATGGTAGGATTGGGAGTGGCGTGTGGGGCGGTGGCGGTGGCGGGGGCGGTGGCGGACATTCTGGAACACCATTTTCAACACAGGCAGTTGGGCGATGTCAAAGGACAAGCATCAGGATTTGCTCACACAACGCGGTTTGCCGCGGGGGGCTGCCAAAGCGGTGTCCCCTGCCGCCCCGCCCGCCGGACAGCACCAGATTCCTCAGGAAGTGCTGGAACACCACTATGACCTGACTGGACGCGAATTGGGACGCGGGGCCTTTGGAATTGTCTCGGAAGCGCGGTCCAAAAAACTGGGGCAAGCGGTGGCGGTCAAGCGATTGCCGGTCGAACACATTGCCCCGGCGGACAGGTTGCGTTTCATACGCGAGGTCGGCCTCGTGGCTCCGCTGCTGCATCCCAACATTATTCGGCTGCTGGACTGGGGGGAAGATGCGCAGGGCTTGTGGCTGGTGATGGAACTGGTTCATGGCAGCGACTTGAATTCGATTCTGCGGCAGCGCGGACCCATTCCCCCCGTCGAAGTCTGTGGCTGGATGCTGCAGGTCTGTTATGGTCTGCAGTCAGCACACGCCAGCGGGCTGATTCATCGTGACATCAAGCCGGCCAATCTGCTGCTGGACCAATTTGGTGTTGTGAAAGTCTCGGATTTCGGGCTGGTCCGCAGGTCAGTCGAGTCTGACAGGATCACTCAGACTGGCCAGCAGGTTGGTACGCGATCCTTCGCTTCACCAGAGCAACTGGAGGGTGTTGTCCTCGATACTCGGACCGATCTGTTCAGTCTGGGGGCGACGATGTTCCACTTGCTGGTGGGGCCTGCTGTGCGTGAGCGGCAGTTTGACCTGCAGCAATTCCCCACGCATATCGCTCAGGTGCTTCGCCTCGCACTCGCAGAGGACCGGCAGCACCGTTTTCAGACGGCCGAAGAATTTGCCGCAGCGATCGTGGTCCTGCAGGCAGAGTTGCAGGCAGCGGCCTCGGCAGTGGCAGCACCGGTCCGCCCGCAGCCTGCGCCTGTTGCGCCCCTCAGGCCTCAACCAGTCACCAAAAAGCAGCCACAACCGCTGACATCGCCATGTAACGGCAAAGTGGCTGCGGCCGTACAGCAGGATTGGAGCGATTTCCTGGGGATTCCGCTGCAGGTCGAAAACTCGCTCAGCATGAACCTGCGGCTGATCCCCCCGGGAACATTTCAGATGGGGTCACCAGCGGGGCAGGGGAACACCAACGAACAACCGCAGCACTCGGTCAAACTGACGCGCCCGTTCTACCTTGCTGCCACGCAGGTAACACAGGCACAGTGGCGCAAGTTGATGGGGAATAGTCCGTGGAAGGGAAAACAATACACGAAAGATGGCGATCGCCACGCAGTCAGTTACGTTAACTGGGATGATGCGATGGATTTCTGTCGGTTGCTTAGTGAACAGGAAGATCGAAAGTATCGGTTACCGACCGAGGCAGAATGGGAATACGCCTGCCGAGCCGGGACGCAGACTCGCTACAGTTTTGGGGATGGTGAAGTCCGACTGGATCTGTTCGGCTGGTATGACGGCAACAAATTGGGGCAGTACGCACACGAAGTGGCACAGAAACAGCCGAACCCGTTTGGTTTGTACGATATGCACGGCAACGTGTGGGAATGGTGTTCCGACTGGTACGATGAGAAGTATTACGGTAAGTCTCCTGAGCAGGATCCAACTGGCCCGCCCTCCGGTTCCTCGCGTGTTTTGCGTGGTGGCGGGTGGGACGGCGGGCCATTCGACCTGCGTTCGTGCTACCGCGACTATGGCACGCCCGACGATCGTTACAGCAGCATAGGTTTGCGAGTGTTGTGTGAGTTGGAGTAGTTTCCCCAGTCATCCTCATGGGATTCGGACTCTGGTTCCTCTGTTGCTCTGATCTCTGACACTCTGGGCTCTGTGCGATTCTCTGATGCGATTCCTGCGATTTTGCGTTTTTTGCCGTGGTGTATAGGTCCCATAGGTCCCATAGGTCCCATGTAAACCCATCCCGTGCGTTTCTGCGTTTGGCGTTCGCAGCAGCGATCCTGACCTTCCAACCGGCACTGTGTGCCGGCAGCCGCGTCAGTCCTTAGCATCACCGCCCCACTCCCCTTCGGGAGGGCGAGGCTCCCGCCGAGCCGAAGGCCGTGTTCGCCACCACCCGTAGCCCGGGCATTCCTGCCCGGCCACCTTGTCCCCACACAAACCATTTCGCTGCCTGCCCCCCGGCGAGCCGTCCGCGTCAGCTGACGGGTGTCCCCTTCGTGGTCCGATTTTCCCGTGACTTCGTGGAATCTCCCCGACCCCTCCGTTAGCATTTCCCCACACCCCAACCGCCCCCTGATTGCCATGCTCCTGCAGGTGCCACCGTCATGTCTTCGGACGAATCCCTGAAAACTTCCCGTGTCGTGCCTGAAGTGCGGAAAGAGGTGATTCCCGGCACGGTTCTGCAGCAGCGATACCGGCTGCAGCGTCTGCTGGACAGTGGCGGCATGGGACAGGCATGGCTGGCCACTGATGCCACGCGAATTGTGGGGGGCAGTGCGGCTCAGGTGGTGATCAAGCTGCTGCCCTTCGCGCTGCGCTGGAATGAATCGGCAGCCCAGGATTTTGCTCGTGAATACGGCCGTGTGTGGCTGCTGTCGCACCCGCACATCTGCAAGCTGTTCGATATGGGTCAGGATCCACAGGTGGGCAGTTTTCAGGTGATGCAGTTTCTTTCGGGTGTGACAATCCGGCAGCTGCAGCA
>CAIOKE010000348.1 GCA_903858815.1 uncultured Planctomycetaceae bacterium
GGAATGGCCGAAAGAATGGTCTTCTATACCGCAGAAACCTATGTCAGAAGACTGCAGCAGGGACAAAACTACACGGATCTGCGGCCGTCCATCAGCATCTGCGTCCTCGCCGGGGCGCTCATCAGGCAACCTGCAAAACTGCATCTGGACTTCAGACTGCGGGAAGAAACACTGCCCATCACATTGACGAACGATCTGCAAATCCACTTTTTACAACTGAATCATCTTCAGGTCACCGCGGAAACACTGTATAATGCAACTCCGATCGAACGCTGGTGCTGGTTTCTACGCAACGCGCAGGAACTCACCACCGAACAGATCAGCCAGTTGCTCCCCGATCAGGAATTCACAGAAGCCGCCAGGGTGCTTGAGATGATCTCACAAACACCGGAACAACTCTACGAATACAATGCTCGCGTCAAAGCACAACGCGACGAAGAAGCTCGCATCATCTACGCACAGCAACAGGGGATCGAAATCGGCCAGGCACAGGGGATCGAAATCGGCCAGGCACAAGGGATCGAAATCGGTGAAGCACGCGGCGAAACTCGCGGTGAAGCACGCGGGATTCGCAAAGGCCTGCTGCAGGGGCAAATCCTGCTGTTACAGCAACTGCTGAAACTGCCAACCTGCACCGACGAACAATTTGCCGCCTGCGACATTGACCAGCTCACTCAGTTACTCACACAACTCCAGCAGCAGTTCAAAAACCAGGACAGCTGAAACATGCCTGTTCGGTACTTCGCAGAAAAAGGACAAGCGACAGGTGCACACGCGTTACACTCAATGCACCGCACAACCGTCGCTCATCA
Source organism: uncultured Planctomycetaceae bacterium (assembly GCA_903858815.1). Lineage (GTDB taxonomy): Bacteria > Planctomycetota > Planctomycetia > Planctomycetales > Planctomycetaceae > SXXK01. The sequence continues at coordinate 813 of CAIOKE010000348.1, forward strand.
CATCGTCCACGGCACCAGCCCCCCCCCACTCAGCAGCTCCACCAGCACCTCACACCCGTTGGTTTCCACCGACGGCTCGCGTGGAAGGCTTGAACGCGGTGGACGACACAGGCTGAAGCCTTGTCGTTACCCACAAAATTGGGTGTCTGCGATGCGGGGCGCGGCATGCCCCGGTGAGCCATCACTGCAGCAAAAGGGGGTATTGCTGCACGAACGGCACAACGTCACACGCATTGAATCGGCCCTTCAGACCTGAATCGCAGCCCCGCAGGCAGAACATAAACGAAACAATCGCTCCATGGGACCGCTTGGTCTTGTGGGTAATGACACGGGCTGAAGCCCATCCTACGACTACCGAACACCAACTCGGTGACGCTGACACAACGACCCGCAGTTCGCCAGTACACTCGCCCTCCCAAACGGAATTTCGTGTTCAGTGTAAACGAAAAAAAAGCCACTGGAGAAACCCCAGTGGCCTGTACCCGATCATCGTACGGAATTGCCGGAATCGCGTCGGCACCCTGACTGGCCGAGTCAGTTCGCGGCGGTCCCCGGAGTACGCGAGTGAGCATGCTGCGGGAAGTCAAAGGTCAGAACCAACGGCTCGTTGCCAGTATTCCGAATCTCCACGCCACCCTTCGCCAGTGCTGCCGCCGTGATAAAGCCAATTTCAGAATAGATCTGCCCCAGCACCATGCCATGGTGATAGCGAACCTCCAGCTTGCCCACTCGACCACTGCCGCCGTTCGTATGGAACAACGTCGGACTCTCAGGACAGAAATTTGTCACTGCCCCAGCCTGCAATGTCAGACGCAGAATCGAACACTTCTGATCACCCAGAAAATCGCCGTACACAATCCACTTTGCATCAACACCCTCGGCAGCAAACTCGTCCGCCACAATCGCCGGACGCGAATTCTTCAACACAAACTCCGGATCCTGATTAGCGGCAAAATCAAATTTTTCCACGAGGTAATCCCAGTCCTCGTGCCGAGCACGCGGATAGTCCTCTTCTCGGCACGCATAGAACGCATCCGCAGCCCCAATCCGACCATCCAGCGTCAGGTCCTCAGCCAGAAAATGCTCGTCCATCGTCACGTGCAATTCATGAGTACACAGGTTGGTGGGCGAATGCAGCACACCGTTCGGCATCACAAAGCCATGATCCAGCTGCATCATGACGTGGGGAGCCAGATGGCGGATCCCGTTGTACTCGCCCCGACCAAAACGCTTCATGCAGGCAAGAAACTGGTCCCTCGTCACAAACGAATACAGCCCCATCGCCGTTGTGTAGTAATGCGATGCACTGACGCCCGGGTTGTCAAACGAGTTGATGTCGTACACCTCCCACTTTGACCAGTGCAGGTGATCCGGAATCGGATTCAGATTGTCAAACTTCTTCGACACGATCGGCCACGTTGCACGACCAAACACCGATTTCGCAAACGCCGTGACCTTCGCACCCATCACCGCCGTCGGATTCGCCTCAATCAGATCCTGCAGGGATATCACCTGACCAGTGGGAGTCAGCACGTGGGCTTCCCCTTCACGGAAAGGTGCCTTCTGCGTGCGAGTATCAATCACACCAGTCACAATCGGCACCGTACAGCACATCCAGATTTCATCCAGCCCCGTGCCATTCATGTAATCGGGGTAATAAGACTGCTCAGCAAGCCGCAATCGCTTTCCTGGAGTACAGAACGTGCGACCAGCATAACGGTGCAGCAACTGCAGCACCCCATCGTGCTGATTCAGACAGTCATCAAGAACAGAACCTGCCGAACCAGCAGTTCCATCGATCACTCCCTGCTGCGGATACTCGTGCAGTTTTTCGGCAAGAATTGATGTCGAAGCAGCCATGAATCAAATACCTTTGGAATTCTGGTAAGTCTAAGCACCTGCGGAATGTGTTCACCGCATGAATCGCAGGTCCCGGCAGCCTCAAACACCGCCCGAAACACCCGCAACGCCCGCCAATCGGGTCGGTCCTCCAGACAGTGTAAGCAAAAGCGGCGCACGAGGGAACGGAAAGCCCCCTCTCGAGAAACCCGGATTTCCTGCTGGCTTTCCACAAGCCGGAAAAACCGCTTTCAGTGTGCCGCCAAACCCGTAGACCGGGCATTCCTGCCCGGCCACCGTTCCCGCCGAGACGACGAAAAGCTTTCAGTGTGCCCCCAAACCCGTAGACCGGGCATTCCTGCCCGGCCACCGTTCACCCCCACAAATTCAAGACACACAAAACTCCCCCGCGGAAGGGCGAGGCTCCCGCCGAGCCGAAGCCAACCACCCGATGTTCCGCGGAACTGCCAGTTGCAGATGAAGCCCCGTGCCACCTGAAGGCCTTCCGACTTGCCCATTCCGCCACACCTCAGCAGCCACGATCCAGTCGTCAAAGCCGATCATTTCCCCCCGGATTATTTGACGTTCCGCAATGCGGCCGATAGCAACGACCATGGCACCAGCCATGGTAAAACGGAGTCCGGTAAAGCAGTTGTTCGCGTGAAGCAGGCATTCGAATCGCCACCATGGAACACAGTCGCCCCGGTCGGCCACCCGTCAGGATTGTGAAATCACCGGCGCCTTGACGCCACCCGGTGACCTCGATTCTGAAACAGTGAAGAGGTCACAGAATTGAAGCCTCGAATCCACATTGAATTCTCATCCGCCTCAAACATGGCAGCCATCATCCGTCGAGGCCCTTCGCAATGGGTGCGACTGCTGGCGTGGAACACAGCGGACGATTCCATTCTCCCAGGTTCATGGTTTCACGGAAGAATCTACGAAAACGGTTGCAGTGTTTCCCCTGACGGCAGGCTGTTCGCCTGTTTCGCGACAAAATACCGTGGCCCCAAAACTCGCGGAGTGGATTATGCGCGGACTGCCATCAGTCGCTTGCCCTGGTTGACCGCCCTCGCGCTTTGGCCGCAATCAGACACGTGGGGTGGGCGGGCCAGATTCTGCGACAACCAAACACTGATGATCGATTGTCCGCATTGGGAGAGACTAACGACAACAGACAAACTCCCGGACGGCTTCACGGTGTATCCACGATGGATTGGAGTAGGCGCGCCGGATCAGAACCTTCCGCAAATTGCAACCTGCACCGCTTCGTTTCATGGATCACATGGCATTGACCACACCGGGCGAACCTTCGAATACACAGATGGCCAACTTGTACGTGATGGGCGGCTGATCGTTGATCTCGGTGCGATGACGCCGGATCACCGGGCAGGAGATGCCAGTGTGCCTTCCAGGCTTTCCCGCACGCAGTGGTCCAAAGAGCCTTTGTGAGCAATACCGCGAAGTGATTACCTCGAAGCTGGACCAACGACTGTCCTCGGTTCGAATTCATCAGGATCTCAGATACGAACACAGCTTTCCCGGAAGCTATCACAGCGTCCGCCGATTCATCGAGCATCTCGGCGTAAAAAAGCCGTTGCCGTTTCGCCGCATGGAAGTTGAGCCCGGCAACGAAGCTCAGATTGATTTTGGTACCGCTGCCTTTGTGATTGATGCGAACGGGAAGAAGCGTCGTCCATGGATGTTTCGAATCGTGCTCAGTCAGTCGCGCAAGGCCTAC
>CAIOKE010000349.1 GCA_903858815.1 uncultured Planctomycetaceae bacterium
AAGTGGTTACCGGTGTACTGACGTCGGGCGCTGGCAGTGCGGGCCCGATCGGCAAGGTGGCCGATGGGCCAGTTGCCGGCATTGGGTTTGATCAGTTCACCTTCGGGGGAGTGCAGATCGCGCCGGTAGCGTTCGACGAGTTCAATCAGACGAGTCAATTCGGGTGGTCGGTCTGAGTCGGACGCGGGGGCTGGCAGGCTGGTCCATGCCTGCTGCAGTTCTGCCGGGTAGTCGGGATGATCTTTGAGTCCCGAAAGGAAGTGATAAAGTTGTGGGAACCATGTCTGGCTGAGTTGTGCGCTGGCAGCAAACTCCTGAGGTGTGCGGGATGCGAGGTCAGGTGCGCGGTGATGATACCGCCATGCGGCGATCAGATAATCGGGTACTGCGATGTCATGCTGCTGGTAAAACTGAATGACTGCGTTTTCAGCAAGAGTGCGACGGTCGTGCCACGAGGTGACTGGAAACGGGGCGAAGCTGAGTCCATCTGTGCGAAGTACAAGGTGATCGGCAACTCGCTGGGCGGCGGACAGATACTTCTTCACGAGGCTGGGTGACATGCTGAGTGCTTCACCGGTATTGTCGAAGCCTTCGCCAGCGGCGGGGTCCGGTGGGAAATCGTGTGTCGGGTGTATGTTCATGCCGGTCAGATCGCGGATGGACAGATCGTATTCGGTATTTGAGAGCCTGCGAGGCAGTACGATTCCGGGGTCTCCCGCTTGTTTGCGTGCCTCGGAGATCAGCACGGCGCGGACGGCGTTCACGAGTTTCCGACTTTCCTCGAGGGAGGGTTGCTGGGAGTCCTCCGGAGGCATTTCGCCCCCCTCGACAAACTCGATGACGGCCTGCCAGCGGCGGAAGTTACTGATGATGTCCTGCGGGCTGCGGAATTGCGTCAGGTCCAGTTCACCGCGGGCTTTTTGTGAGTTGTGGCAGGCGACGCAATAGGTCTGCAGGTAGGGCGTGACCACGGAATCAAACGCCGCCTGCTCGTCGCCCCGACAAGGGGGGGACAGCGTCAGTTGGACATACAGCAGCAGGATGGCGGAACGTAGCAGATGGTGAGACATACCGGGAGATTTTGCGGTGGTTGGTAAGCAGGCAGCGGGGAATCGGGCGGGGCAGGTCGGATGTGATTGTGCACGGACCTGTAAGGGAACAATAGCAGGGCTGTCGGGAAATTGCATGTAGTAACTTGTGGAAACGTCCCGCAGACAACGTCCTGAACATTCTGGTAATGGGGGATTTGAAGGGGCATTGACCGGTGCGAAGAGCCTGTGGAAGCGATTGTTGTGCTGACGCGATCGTTCCTGGTTCTGCAGTTGTTGGGAGGTTTTTTCAGGTTGCTGTGGTAAAGCACTTCGGGTCAGCGGAAGCCGACGGGTATTGTGGCGATTGCTGAGTGGTCTGTATTTTTCTGCTGGTGAAAGACTCGTATCTGGACTGTGAACAGCATGATTATTGCTGGCCGTATCGTCAGGTTTCAGGACCGTTGCCGTGCGGGTGCAGCAGATGATTTTGTGCTGAACCTTTTTTATCTTCGGACCGGGAAATCCTGATTTCGAAGTCTATGAGCCTGCATTTCCGGGTGCCGCAGCGAATTCGGGGCCTATACTACGGCTGTGTTCCCGTCTGTTGAAGGTGTGCTTATGTCGCGTGAGTTCCGACCGTGGTGGTTGGCAACAATTCTGGCTGGATGTCTGCTTTCGGCGGCTGCTGGCGTTGTCGTCTGGGGTGGCGTCTGGAAATCCGGTGCCGCGGCGACTCAAACTGCGGCAGTGTCGCCCGTGTCACCAGCGGCTCGGACGCAGGTGCATTCTCTGGGCCGGCTGGAACCTGCCAGTCGGATTCTTGAGTTGTATCCGGAGTCTGGGAACGACGGGGTGACAGTTCGTGAGCTGCATGTTTCAGAGGGGCAGGACGTCGCTGCAGGTCAGTTGCTGGTGACGTTGGACAACATCGAGCGTCGGCGGTCAGCTCTTGCCGAAGCTGAGGCTCGGCTGCGGGCAGCCGAGGTGCATTTGCAGCAGGTTCAGGCGGGTTCCAAAGCGGGTGATCTGGCGGCGCAGCGGGCGGCAGTGGAGCTGGCCGACCGTCAGTCGCAGTTATCACGTCGTGAGGCGGAGCGAGCAGTGCAGTTGCATGCTCGGAAGGCCATCAGCGACGAACAACTGGAATCGCAGCAGTGGCAACTGGATCGCTGGTTACTTGAGAAGCAGCGAGCTGAGGGTTTGCTTTCGAGTTTGTCTGAGGTGCGTGAGACTGACATGCGTGCAGCGCAGTCGGACATCGACGCGGCGGTGGCAGCAGTGGCATCGGCGCAAGCCGAGCTGGCCGGCTCGGAATTGAAGGCTCCGCTGGCCGGTCGCATTCTCCGTATTCGTACGTTCCCTGGCGAGCGTGTTGATCCGCAGGGATTGCTGGAACTGGCGGATGTGGGATCCATGCAGGCTGTCGCGGAAGTGTATGAGGGCGATGTGGGGCTGCTGAGTCCCGGGTTGTTGGCGAAGGTGGTGCTGGATGCTTCTGGTGAAGAGTTGAGTGGTATTGTGGCAGAAATCGGCAACGCTGTGGCTCGCAAGGTGGTCCTGACGAATGACCCGGTCAGCGACACGGATGCTCGGGTTGTTGAGGTGCGAATTGACCTTGAGGCAGCCTCTGCCGCGAAGGTGGCTCGACTGAGCAATGCGCGTGTGGAAGTTTTTATTCAGTTGTCGCGGATTGGTGAGGCGGATTCGCGTGTGCCGTCGACCGGGCCGGTGCTGGGGCAGCGGAATTAAGTGCTGGCCCTGTGGGGGCGGTGACCGCTGCGTGTGCCGAGGAGAGTCGTCATCGGAATGTATCGACTGTGACTGAGCTGGTTGGCTGGACGGTTCTTGATGGTGGCAGTGCGATTACGACGTCTGGTCCAGTGACTCGAGTGGTGGACGCCGACGGTGACACGATAGTGAATGCGAAGGTTGGATTGCGGTGGCGTTTTTCGGCAGACACGGACCTGTACGGCGGTTATGGGCGGGGTTTGACCGGAGATACTCATTACAGTGACATGCTGCGACTGGAGTTGCGGCGTTCCTGGTGAGTGGATTGTGGGAATGCCGGCGACTGGAGATTGCCGTTTCGGGTTGTTATGATGAGAAGCTGTACCGTAACAGTTTCCTCCCACCTCCCAGGAAATCCCTCCATGTGTCGTCGTCTGATTCAGGCAGTTTGTGGCCTGCTTTTGACAGCTGGACTCTTCTCGACTGATGCTCAGACTGCCAGTGCTCAGCAGCGTCCTGTTCGTGCTCTGCTGGTGCTGGGTGGCTGCTGTCATGACTATCCGAAGCAGCAGAAGTTGTTGACGGAGGGGATTTCGAAGCGGACTGCGGTGGAGTGGACTGTCAGCTTTGATCCGGACCGTGGAACGACGCATTTGAATCCGTGGTATGAAGAGGAGAACTGGGCGGAGGGTTTTGACGTCGTGATTCACGACGAGTGCACATCGGACGTGAAGGACATTCGCATGGTGGAGCGGATACTGCGTCCGCACCGTGAGGGTTTGCCGGCGGTGGTGCTGCACTGTGGCATGCACAGTTACCGCACCGAAGGGTATCCTCAGAAGACGCCGTGGTTTGAGTTCACGGGTCTGGCCAGTACTGGCCATGGTCCGCAGGAGCCGATAGCGATTTCGTTTCTGAGTGAGACGAGTGCGATAACGAAGGGGATGTCGGGGTGGACGACAGACAAGGAAGAGCTGTATAACAATTCATCGGGTCGTCTGCTGGAAACGGCAGAGCCATTGGCGCTGGGGAAGCAGAGCTGGGCGGGCCGCGATGGTGCTCAGCAGCAGGCCGAGGCGGTTTGTGTCTGGACCAATCGCTACAATGGGAAGACTCGAGTGTTTGCGACGACACTGGGGCATAATAACGTGACAGTTGGAGATGATCGTTATCTGGATCTGGTGACTCGTGGTATGTTGTGGGCAGTTGGCCGTCTGGATGACGCGGGTGCAGAGAAACGTTGAGTGGGTTACGAGGCCGTCTCCGGGAATCAATTCCTGACCAAAACTGAATACAGAAAGTGAAGCAATGACTGAACTGAAACTGAAAGGCAACATCAAGCACTCGGTAGTGTTCTGGTGTTTCAATATTGCCGGTGAGTTCTGGAGTTTTGAAAAGACGTGTCAGGTGGCCGTCAGTCTGGGCTGCAAATCGATTGAGATTTGTGGTCCTGAGGACTGGCCGATGCTGAAGAAGTACAATCTGACATGTGCCCTCGCGGCGAACGGCATGCCGGGTGCTCCGTTCATGCGAGGGCTGAACAATCCGGCGTTTCACGACGAGGTGCTGGCGGCTACGAAGAAGACGATTGATGCGTGTCATGAGTACGGTTTTCCCGCGGTGATCGCGTTCACGGGTTACAAATGGCGGAATCCGGAGGATCCGGCCAGCGGTGAGATCAGTGCTGAAGAAGGTGCGGCCAACTGTGTGGCGGCGTTGAAGCAGCTGGCGCCGTATGCGGAAGAAAAGAATGTGACGATTTGTCTTGAGCACCTGAATACTCGGGACAGCAGTCATCCGATGAAGGGCCATCCTGGTTATCAGGGGGACGATATTGATTACGTCGCCGACATTGTGCGTCGCGTCGGTTCACCGAAGGTGAAGCTGCTGTTTGATATTTATCATGTGCAGTTGATGAACGGCGACGTGATCCGTCGTCTTGAAGAGAACAAGGACATTCTGGGGCATATTCATACGGCAGGAAATCCCGGGCGTTGTGAACTGGATGAAAACCAGGAGATCAATTTCCCACCGATCCTGCGCAAGCTGGTGGGACTGGGGTATGACGGGTATGTCGGGCACGAGTTCATTCCGAACCGTGATCCGCTGGCCGGACTGCGTCAGGCTGTGGAAGTGTGTGACGTTTGACCTCGATGCAGACGTGTGTGGTGTGCAGGCTGTATGCCAGGGCGGACCTTTCGAGGTCCGCTTTTTTTTCGGCTTTCAGTCAGGTGTAGTGCGCGGTGTTGCCGTTGCCGTCTGAGAGTTATCAGTTACCAGTGCACGCAAAGTCCCCTTTGGGAGGGCGAGGCTCCTGCCGAGCCGATCTGCCCCCACCCGCCATTCAGGCGAGCCGTGAGTGTAAGCTGAGGGGTGTTGTGATTGGGGGTTACCCAGCTGGTGCTCGGTGGTCCCAGGGGTGAGATGCCTGATCGAAACCGGCAACACCGACATCTAACCGGAATTCAGCGCCCTCGACCCCCGGTGATTTCCGATATTTCAGCCAAATATTGCTTGAAGTAATGTGGGATGAAAGTACTTACGTGGGTGCGTAAAGGAATGCCTCAGGTTTTCAGTGCCCCATGAATCCCTGTTCGAACGTGGAAATCCCATGGTCATCGGAATCAATCCCCTGATCGATTACGCCTTCAAGCTGCTTTTTGGAAGCGAGCAGCAAAAAAAACTGACGATTGGATTTATCAACGCAGTGCTGGGCGGGCAGATACCCGTTACGGACGTCACCTTTCCAAATACCGTGCACAGCAAACTGTCGGACGACGGCAGATTCTTTATCCTCGACGTGCTTGCCGAAGACGCTCTCGGACGAAAATTCAACATTGAAGTCCAGATCGCACTGCCGGCTGGAATGGCCGAAAGAATGGTCTTCTACACAGCCGAGACGTATGTCCGAAGGCTGCAGCAGGGGCAGAGTTACACGGACCTGCGACCGTCCATCAGCATCTGCGTTCTGTCCGGGGCGCTCATCCGGCAGCCCGCAAAGCTGCATCTTGACTTCCGACTGCGTGAACAAACGCTGCCCATCACAATAACTGACGATCTGCAAATTCACTTTTTGCAGCTGAATCATCTTCAGGTCACTGCAGAAACCCTGTATACTGCCAGCCCGATCGAACGCTGGTGCTGGTTTCTCCGCCATGCGCAGGAACTGACTACCGAACAGATCAGCCAGTTACTACAAGATCGCCCAGACACCAGAACAACTTCACGAATACAACGCTCGAGTGAAAGCCCAGCGTGACGAGGAAGCTCGCATCGTCTATGCCCAGCAACAGGGGATTGAGATCGGCGAAGCACGGGGCGAAGCACGCGGGATTGAGATCGGCGAAGCACGCGGGATTGAGATCGGTGAAGCACGCGGGATTCGCCGCGGCCTGCTGCAAGGGCAGATTCTGCAGCTGCAGCAACTATTGAAACTGTCAAACTGCACTGATGAACAATTTGCCACCTATGACATCGACGATCTGACTCAGATGCTTGCACAACTGCAGCAGCAGTTGAAAGGCCACTCCAACTGAAACTCGCCTGTTCATTCCTTCGCCCGCAGCATATCCTCGGCGGCTGAGTCACATAGACAATCCCAAACACCACTCAGCTGTCGCGCACAACCTTGTCAACTCACACTGTTCACTCTCAAATGCATCGCCAGTGCCCGTCAGGGTGACCTGCGTTGGCTACGGCTAAGGGTTCGCCTTTGGGATTCCTGGTTGCCATCCTGGTAACGCTGATCGCCCGCTCTGCGGCTCGGCGTTAGCCTCGCCCTCCCGAAGTGGGCGGTGGGCTGCGTTTCAGTCGGCAATGACGACGGTTCCGAGCATATCGTCAATCAGACGCCGGTGTGTGGCTCGGAGTATACTGAGAACATCGACGAGTACGAAAATCAGTCCGAGGAGTGGGATGATTCCGATAAGTCCGGGAATCAATTCACGGCCGAAAGTTTTCAGAAATCCGGCTGGTCGTCCGGTCACCGCATCGCACACCGTCAGTCCTGCAATGGATTTGCCTATGCCCTTGCTGCGCATCGTCAGTACGATGGAGATGATGAAGAACAGCAGGCCTGTGATGAGCAGCACGCCGGTGCCGACGAGGATCAGCGAACTGGGGTTGCCGGGTGAGCTTTGTGCAATCCCGAAGAACATGATTCCGTAACCCGGAATCAAAGCAAGCAGAGTGATCACGCCATCCAGGAATCGGGCCCCCAGTCGATGCAGCGGGCTGGCGCCTGTGAGTTTTGTGCTGCGTGAGCGGGCATGCGTCTGGGGTTGCGAGGCAGCCCACGGATTATAGGAATCTGCGGCATCACTTTCGAGCTCTTCAAACGGATTTGAGGAATCATCGGTGCTGGTGTTGTCAACAAGGTCAAAGGGATTCTCCTGGACCTTGCGAGCCGTTTTTTTCCTGCTGCTGTCAAGGCTTTCGCCACAGAACCGGCATTTCTTTGCTGCTGCTTTAATGGTTTCGGCGCAGAACGGGCATTGTTTTGTTGCTTCAGCAGTGGCGCCGTGGCCGGTTGTTGCAGCGACGGGCTGAATGGGTTTTGTAACGGGTGCCGGGCTTTTCGCAGCAGCAGGCTGGGCAGGTGGATTGCGTGGTATCGGTGGCGGTATCGGAGGAACCGGTGGTGTCGCGGCTGATGGGGGCTTTGGTGCAGCAGCCGGGCGAGCGGGTTCGCCGGTCAGTGGCTTCAGTCCGGGTGAAGAATCAGCCAGTGAAAAGTCCGCAGTCTGCACTCGGATCGATTGCAGCTGTGATGGTTTGATCGTGGCTGGCTGAGGGACTTCGATGGACCCCTTGCAATCCGGGCAGCGGACCTTTTTGCCAGCCAGTTCATCCTTGACATTGCCTTCCCAGGCACAAATACAGCGGACCTTGATGGACATGCTGGAGTACTTTGCTGGAGCGAAATAATTGGGTCCTCGCCCCGACTGACGTGCACGTCGGGGTGGTTTGAGGGTGGTTGCCGGTGTCTGACGAGTGCGGCTACTGTGGCTGAGCCGGGGTGGCTGCAGCGGCTGGATCGGCCGGTGCCGCCTGCGGTTCTGTCGGAGTGGGAGCCGGACTTTCTGCGGGTGCCGCGCCCGGGGCACCGGCAGGAGCACCGGCAGGAGCACCGGCAGGAGCACCGCCGCCCGGAGGTCCCTGCAATGCAGGGGGAGCTTCCACTTCGCCCTCCAGCTCAAGCACAACATGATTCTTTGATGGATCGCTGCTGACGGTAATTGTCAGTGGTGTGGTGCCCTGTGCGAGGTATTTGTTGGGGACCAGCGGACGTGGCGGAATTCCGGGCGCCATGCTGCTGACGGCCACTCGATGAGTTCCCTCGGTAGCACCTTCGACGCCATTCGTATTCAGTTCGAATCGACCCTCTTTATCAAGTTCACCAATCCCGACGTCGTATTCATCGTCGACGCTTTGAGTCATCACAGCACCAACGGTGACGGGTTTACCATTCAAAAGCACCTGCCCGGTAAACTTCTGGCGTGGCCGCGGACCTCGTTCCTGAAAGACCGCAAAATAGACTCCGCCAGCGACCGTTGCTGCGACCAGCAACAGAATCAATACGCGCACGATACTGAAGGATTCAGCAGCAGCTGGCGCTGATGATCTGGAACCGGCATTGTCAGACACAGTGCATATCCTGGGAAACAGAGCTGGGGGGAAGAGGATCAGGGAATCAGGTAGAGCAGGGGTTCCTGAGTTCCGTCGGAAGACTGCAGGATAGTGTAAACGCGGCCGGTAGACAATCCGTCGACTGTGGTTTCACTGCCGTCCGGCCAGAGAATCTGCACAGGCGGCAGTTTTTCTGCATCTGCTTCACTGGCGGTCAGTACCGCGATCGGCTGCGAAGCGGACAGATAACTGCCTCCGGCGTGCAGTATTGCGGTTTGCACAGGCTGCACCTGCAAGTGGAGCGTGGCGGGGATCGCACCGCGATGACAGCGACGACCGATCAGCCTGAGAGACACGTGCCGCGGCAGCTGTCGTGGGTCTGGTGTTTCGTTGGACAGCAGGGCCGGGGCGGCATCCTGATGGCAGATGACGACGTCCATGTCCCCATCAAGATCGAAATCTGCCGTCGCAAGACCGCGTCCCACATGTGGTGACTGAAAGTAGTCTCCGGCGGGCCCGGATAACACGAATCGACCACGATCATTTTTCCACAGGGCCGCCGGCTGAGCATATTCGCCCTCGCGACCAAGCTGGGCCAGCGTGTCGTCCGTATGACCGTTTGTGACAATCAGATCAGGCCAGCCATCGAGATCAAAATCGGTGAGCGATGTGCCCCAGCCAACCCATGGCAGTGAGCCCTCAGGAACGACACTCAGGCCCACCTCCAGAAACGCTCGATTGCCAAGGTTGGAGTACAGTGCGTTGTGTTCTGCCTGGTAGTTGGTAACGAACAGATCCAGTGTTCCGTTGCGATCAATGTCGGCCGTGGCCAGTCCCATGCCTGCCTGTGCTCGCCCGAGATGATCGAAGGCGGTGCCGGAAACTTCGCCGATTTCCACGAAGCGTCCATCTTCGCCAACAAACAGAAAATTCGGATGAATGTCATTCGCGACGTAAATGTCCGCCTGGGTGTCGCCGTCCACGTCCGCCACGAGGACTCCCTGTCCCCGGCCCGAGTTACCGCGGATGCCGCCGACCGCTGAGGCGTCTGTGAAACCACTGCCGGAATTCTGATACAGAATGTCGGGCTGTGGTGGTACATGTGTCGGGCTGCAGAACATTCGAATGCCGCGAACCGGATCACCACAGAACTGGTTGGTATCCCACGTCCATTGGCCGTAGTTGCACACGTAGATATCCGCCAGCCCATCATCATTCAGGTCGGCGATTGCGGCGCTTGTGCCCCATTCCGGACTATCGATGCCCAGTTCCGACGCCTGTTCCATGTAAGTACCATCACCCTGACTGATCCAGCACTGATTCGGGCCGAATCGGGTGACATAGACATCATCAAAACCATCGCTGTTCAGATCTCCGACAGCGATTCCGCACGAGTATCCGGGTTTTCCGATTCCAGCGGCGGCAGAAATGTCCTGAAATTTCCAGGAGCCAAGGTTGCGATACAGGCGATCCAGTGGGCCGCGCGCTGTCGGACGCAGCGGGAATTTCGCGCCGCAGGCGAAATAGAGATCCGGACGGCCGTCCTGATCCACATCCAGAATACCGCAGCCCGTTCCATTGGCAGCAGGGAACGGCTTTTCAGGTGCATTGCCACTCAGCTGAACAAAGTCGATACCGGAACCTTCCAGCTTTGATGCAAAGCGAAAATGCTGTGGTCGTCCTGTGCCCTGAATTGGTGTTTGACTGCCGACCACTGCACTTTTGGCAGGGGACGCTGGTGGTGCCTGAGTCGCCGTGGCTGTGTCCGGGGTCTGACCAGCGGCTGTGCTTTGTGAGCCGTCGGCAGGGCGGGTGTTGGGTGCCGGAGCAGCATCACCGGCACAACCGGCCAGTATCAGCGACAGGTTCAGCAGGCAGAGCGGGATGAAGACGTATTTCAAGGGGTGGCTCCTTCCACTGACTGCAGGGTCTGTTTCAGAGTGGCTTCAAGGCGGATGCGTTCGATTGCCGTGGTCTCGGGCCAGATTCCGATCTGATGGTCGCGCAGCAACGCTTCAATATTGCCCTGTCGTGTCTGCATAGCGACCTGTGCATCGCGCCGAGCCGGCATGTGGCAGGCCACGCAACGCTGGCGGGCAAGGCTTCCCGTTTTTTCCGATTGCACCTCGGGACACGGATCCTGCTGATGGCACTGGCGGCACTGCTGAGCTGTGATGGTTAAGGTGTCGGCCTGATTCTGATGCGGATCATGACACAGTGTGCAGGCGAAACCACTGGTTTGCTGAAAACAACGACTCTGCATCAGCCGGGCCAGCTGATTGGCCGCATGCGGGTCGGCATTGCTTTCGGCACTGGCAGACAGATCCAGCTGCAGCCACTGTTCCAGTGGTTCTCCGGGGCGATAGCCAAACAGTGATGCATGGTCTTCTCCGGCGGAGTGGCACTGAGCACAGATTTCATTCTGCCGCTGAATTGTCAGAGCAGCGGGATTTACGATCCGCCGCCCCTGTGTTTCGTCAGGATGCTGTCGATGGTAGGCGACATGTTCATGAGCCGGACCGTGACAGCGTACGCAGGTGACGCCGGGAATCAGGGTACTGCGATCGAAACGGTTCATCTCTTTGGGATCGGCAGCAATCCACGTCACGTGACATTCCATGCAGCGGACAGGGACGGGGCGAGCGAAGTCGGCGGTTCCATCAAAATATGGACCGGGGCTGTTGACCCACGCGTCGCTTTCGGACAGGTAGCTGACGTGAGCCTGATACAGGCGATCGGCGTTCCACCACAAATAACTTTGACCGTGATTTCCGGAACCGAAGACCAGATCCATGGGGAAGCTGCCCGTAAACACCGTACGCGTTTCCGGATGCTGCAGTATGACCTGCTGAACGATTGCGTTGTCCTGCTGCTGCATCCGGAACTGCAGTTCGGTTCGCGCGGTGGTGAGCACATTATGACCGGGCTGCAGGCTGCCGAGGATGGAGTCTGTGGAAGGCAGCATGGAGGTCCGGGCGTGTGATGTGTGCTGAAACGTTTCGCAGTATTCGGCGTGGCATTCCACGCAGTCCTGGGGTGCGAGAAAACCGCGCTGCGACGCCTGAACACTGGACCTGAAGGGCGGCTGTTGGGGTTGATCGGGCAGCAGCACCCAGTCATTTCCTCCGGGACCACCTGCCAGCGTCAGTTCCGCCCAGTCTGCTGGCCGGACCGCGTGAGCGGTGGGGACGTTCTGCAGAGGTTTGCGGGGCCAGTACTGAGGATCAGCGCGACGGACGGACAGGAACCACAGACCGGCCGCACCAGCGGCTGCCAGCAGCAGCACAGCAAGGATCAGAGCAGACCGGGGCACAGGGAAGGCACCATCGCAGTGATTCAGGAAGGCCGGCGACCGCAGTGGTCGCCGGCAGACAGACAGGGCTTACATCTGAATTTCAAAACCTTTGCGACTTTCCCGTGACAGGAAGGTGCTGGCCTGAGCATCGCCGATGATTTCGCGTGTCTGCGGATCCCACTTCAGTTCACGCCCCAGTCGCATCGCGATATTCGACAGATGGCAGATTTCCAGCATCCGGTTGTGAGACCAGACGTCAGAAATCGGCTGCTTGCGGGACTGCATCGCTTCGATGAAGTTGGCGGTATGGTTGGCACTGACCTTTCCGCCATAGATTTGTTCAATCGCGTTTTCAGGCAGTGGCTTCGTCTTCAGTTCTTCCACCGGAGCACCAGTGATCTTGCCACGGTTGACGAAGAATCGACCGCTGGTTCCTTCGAACAGAATTCCGTTGTCGCCTTCGCTGGTGATCAGCATTTCGACGTTGTTGGGCATTTCGGCGCGAATCAGGAATTCAGTGGCTGCGTTGTACTGATCAGCAGCGAGCGGATTTCCGTCCCGATATTCGACCGGTAGTTTGTATTTCACGGGGACGATCTTTGACGGGCCGGTTTCCGTGGCACCGATGGCCCAGCAGGCGATGTCGACGTGATGAGCACCCCAGTCCGTGAGTTTGCCCCCTGAGTATTCGTGCCAGTTGCGGAACGAGTAGTGGCAATTGCTGAACAATGGGACTCCGCCACCGTAGCCCTGTCGCAGTTCGGGCAACGCACGGTATGGCACCTGGGCAGCCGGGCCAAGCCAGAAGTCCCAGTTGAGACCGGCGGGCACCGGAGCTTCCGGAATGACGGGTGAAGGTTCCATCCCGTTGATGCCGCAGGTGATCCGCTTCACGGTTCCGATGCGACCATGTTTCACGAGTGCGACAGCCTGCAGGAATCGCTGATCGCTTTCAGTTCGCTGCATCGTGCCGACCTGAAAGACGCGACCGGTTTGTTTGACGATCTTTTCAATCAGCTTGCCTTCGGCCACGGTCAGGGTGAGTGGTTTTTCGCAGTAGACGTCCTTACCGGCCAGCATGGCTTCGACGGAGATTTTTGTATGCCAGTGGTCGGGGGTGGCGATCATCACCGCATCGATGTCTTTGCGGTCAAGGATCTTTCGGTAATCGCTGTACCCATCCGGGCGTTTCTTCTGGGCTTTTTCGATGCCCTGCTGGTTGGCTTCGAGGACGTTGGAATCGACATCGGCGAGGGCTGCAAAGTCGGCAAACTGGAGGGATTTGCTGGTGATGGTGATTCCCTGGTTTCGCAGTCCGATGGTGGCAAACACCGGGCGGTCATTCGCGGAACGGTATCCTGCTGCGCGGACAGTCGAGGGGACCGAGATGGCTGCAGCACCGAAGGCGATGCTGCGGAGGGCGGCGCGGCGGTTACAGGAACCACCGGAAATCTTTGACATGGTCATGGGTGATCAGCCTTAACGTGGGAAGAGGCGGGATGAAAAAAGTCAGGGATCGGGACGTAAGAATAACGAGAATCGGAGGCGTTTTCCCTCAATGCCGGTGTGGTTGTACGGAATCCGAATGAATAGGTGAAGGCCGGCTTGTCTGCTGAAACTGGGAAAAAAGTGTCGGTTTTCGGCAACATGCCGACAAAGTCCGCGGGAAGGTGGCGGGGGGATGAAATCGGGACGGATTCTGCTTGACGAGCCAGGTTTTCCGGGGTTGTCGCATTTTCGTGGTGGATTTAGACTGCGTAGCGACAGTGTGGCAGCATGTTTCTGCGGGTCCTGAGGACTGCGGGAGCTCTGGTTTTTCGAGTCGGCTGCTGTCAGTCGTGCCGGGGTGTGGGTTCGTCTTCCGCGTCGGCTCTGGGTGGTAGCTACGGATAGTGAGTGACGGATAGTGAGTGACGGATAGTGAGTGACGGATAGTGAGTGAGTTGCAGGACGCAATGGTCACGCGGCACGAACAAGACAGCAGGGCATCAGCAGGGCGGGCAAGCGCATCCACCGGTTGCATTCGCAGCGTGGGCTGCGGGTGCGCGCATCTGACCATGTTTGCAGCAGCAGCATGGGCGGCAGCGGAGACGGTCCGATGAAGCTGCTGCAGCGCTACATTCTTGGTGAGCTGGTGCGGGTGTTTCTGCTGCTGGTCGCCATTCTGACTGTGATGCTGGTGTTTCTGGGGTTGTTTCAGGAGGCGACTGAGCGTGGTCTGCGGCTGGCTCAGATTCTGCAGATCCTGCCATTTGTGGTTCCCAGCATGTTGCCGTTTACGATCCCGGCGACGTTGCTGCTGACGGTCTGCATTGTCTACGGACGAATCTCGGGCGATCTGGAGGTTGTGGCGGCCAAGGCGGCGGGGATCAGTGCAACGCAGCTGCTGTGGCCGGCGTTTCTGCTTGGGGGCGTGCTCACGGCATCGTCATTCAGTCTTACCAGCTATGTGATTCCGTGGGCTGTGTCCAATATCGAACAGATTGTGACTCAGGCGATGGAAGACATCTTCCTGGATGCACTGGCCCATGATCGCCATTTCAGTGATCCGGTGCGTGGGTTTTCGATCACTGTGCATGAAGTGCAGAATCGGGTGCTGAAGGATGCCACGTTCCAGTACCGGACTCGCAGCCACGAGCAGATCAGTATGCGAGCGGCGGAAGCGTCGATGCGGTTTGATCTGGATGCCAAGGTGATTCGGATCCTGCTGAAGAATGCGCGGGGGACGCGATCGGGCGGGGATACACTGGCGGAACTGGATCGGACTGAGCTGACGTTTCCGCTGCCGCAGGAGCTGGCACGAGTGAAGTCGCGACACATGACGCTGGAAGCCCTGCGGCGGGGTGTTGAGGAGCAGCAGGTGGCTCAGCGGCGAAAGGAGTCTGAGGCGGCTCAGGAAGCAGCCATGCTGCTGATGCTGGGCGATTTTCAGCAGTTGTCCGGGGATCAGTTGACGGTGCTGCAGACAGAGCAGCGACGTGCTCGCAATCAGGAGCTGCGATTCCGTACTGAGATTCACAGCCGTTTCTCGATGGCAGCCAGCTGTCTGTTTTTTGTGTTTATTGGTGGTCCGTTTGCCATGCTGCAGGCGCGGCGTCAGTTCATTACCACGTTCGTGATGTGCTTTTTGCCGATTCTGCTGATTTACTATCCGGTCATGTTTCTGATGGTGAATCTTTCCAAGAACGCTTCGGTGAATCCCCTGTGGGCCATGTGGGTGCCCAATCTGATCCTCGGCTGTGTCGGGATCTCTGTGTTGAGTCGCGTGGTGCGTCACTGAAGTGGCAGGAGTGATGTTGCGGGGGTGGAGTGATTGTTGCAGCGTCGATCGGCTGAAGCCTCGGCCACCCTGGGAATGCAGTGCGATTGTTCGGTGATGGTGATCCACGAATTCGCGGTTCCGCAGGAGCCTCACCCTGATGAGGGGTACGTTGCGTGTGTTGGGCGCTGAAGATTCACGGGCCGAAGCCCATGCTACGGTGTCGCGTCCCTGGGATCACCGAGCACCAGCTCGGTAACGTTTCCGGTGCACCTTCTTGCCCTGTGGGGATCGATGCGGAGAAAGGTCGCGTCAGGGACACCGTATGTTGGTCAGCGGTTTTGTGTGAGGTAAAGGGTGGCCGGGCAGGAATGCTTCGTCAATACCCATAAAAGGCGACGTTTGCGATGCCGCTCCGCTGCTGCGGAAGAGGAAATCCATGATTTTAGGCTGGGGTTTTCCCTGGGCGTTGCCGAGGGCTACGTTGACTAAGGCCGTTGGCTAATTGTGGGTTGTTTGGGGTGTGATTTCCCCTGGGCGAAGCCCAGGGCTACGTTGTGGATGGCCGTTGGCCAAATTGTGGGTGAGCGGCAGAGGGGGCGCGGGCTGACGTTCGGCGGGCCGTTTTTTAGTGAAGGCGTGGTGGGTCGTTACCGGGGCAAGAGAGGTGATGGCGGGCAAGCATGTCGTCGAGAACAAATTGCAGCCCGAGCATTCCTGACACCGAGGACAAAATGTAACCCGAGCATTCCTGCTCGGCCCCGTTCATTAAAAAACACTGGGGATTTCAAGGGTGACGAGCAGTTCGTACATGGGCTGAAGCCCATGCTACGGCTCTGTCCTCCGCGTCAAGCATATCCGGTGTGTGATTCCTTCCGTTGCTTTCGGTGGCGAAACAAGAACCACCGCTCGCGCAGTACAATCACACCGCAGGCGATATTTGACGTGGACCATCTTTTCTTCAAGGGGCCTGTCTGGCTCACTGGCTCACTGGCTGCCTCACAAGTTGGCTGCCTGAATTCTCGGTTTGCCGATGACTGTCCAGATGCGGGCGGGACATTCGACCGTTGGTGTTTTTTTCTGTAGGATCTCCGGCTCTGCCTTCGAGGTTTTCTGAAACACGTAATGAAAGTTGTAAGCCGGCATGCAATACGACGTTTTTGGACTGGGTAACGCGCTTGTGGACATTCAGGCGCGGATCAGTGATCACTGGCTGGCTCAGACGGGCTTTGACAAAGGGATCATGACTC
>CAIOKE010000350.1 GCA_903858815.1 uncultured Planctomycetaceae bacterium
CCGGTCGGCTGGCGGAGATTCAGTCGGCGGTGGCGGGCATTGCAGCGGGTGATGCGGTGCGGGACTATCTGGTGCGACTTGCCGGAACAACTCGCCGACATGCCTCAGTGCCGTTGGGACTCAGTCCCCGCGGACTGCTCACGTGGCTTCGAGTGTCTCAGGCGCGGGCATGGGTTCAGGGACGCAGCTTTGTCTCACCGGACGACGTTCAGGACACTGCCCTGCCAGTTCTGAATGTGCGGCTTGGCCTGTCAATACAGGAGTGCGCGGGGGTGGTGGAAGAGATTCTGAGTCGAACGCCTGTTCCGGAGTATTCCCCATGAATCTGGCAGATCATTCTCGGGATACGTTTCAGAGACAGCAGTACAGCCGACTGATTACGATGGCAGTGCTGTTGTGTCTGGCCGGTGGCTGCAATCAGAGTGAGAGTGAACGCGGTGAGGAATCCGTTCGCGAATCCGGGGCGGCGAAGAATCAGCAGAATGAGCATGAGGACGACCACGAGCATCATCACCATGTTCGTCCGGCTCACAAGCCTGACAATATCCATGAGCTGCCGACAGAACTGCGGCGGATGCTGACGGCTGACGAATCGGGGGCCGTCAGGCCCAGTCGACGTCGCCAGCAGCAGTTGCGGGAGATTGTCGGCTGGATACCAGAGCTGGCAGCAGACAGCGACCTGCGGCGCGCGGGTTTCGACTCCGCGGTGGCTCAGCAGCCGAAGCTTCAGCAGGTGCTGGATGAGCTGGCAGCGGGGCGATCGCCCGACATGAATGCCTGGAACGCCGCAGTGGACCAGCTGCAGGAGCTGGCAGATGAGCTGAAGACGAAAGCGGGAAGTCAGCAGTAAGCGGGGAGTGCACAGAGATGGCAGCGGAGATGGTGGCGGGGTTTTTGTTTCGATTTGTGATCAGCCTTGTGGAGGCGGCACCGTTTCTGCTGGCGGGTTTAATCACGGCGGCTGTACTGCGGCGATTTTTCGGTGTGGCCGGCACGCGTCGACTCTTCGGTGAAGGCACGCGCTGGGGACTATTCAGAGCGTGGCTGATTGGGATGTTGCTGCCGGTCTGTTCGCTGGGAGTGATACCGGTGATTCGTGAACTTCGTCGCGCGGGAGTTCGCGGGGGAACAATCCTTGCATTTGCGGTAAGTGGTCCGCTCTTCAATCCGCTGTCGCTGTTGTACGGGCTGACGTTGTCTGAGCCGGTGGCGATTGTATCGTTTGCCCTGAGTTCGCTGGTGATTGTCACGGCAGCCGGGATTATCTGGGACTGGATCTTTCCGCAGTCCTCGCTGCCGATTCCAGAGGAGGAGACGTATGGGATTGGCTCCCGGCGGATGCTGGCTGTGGCTGCGGCGGCTGCGAGGGAATCCTGTGGTGCATCTTTGGTGTGGGTGTTGATTGGTTTGAGCGGTGTAGGACTGGCGGGCGCGTTTCTGCCGGCGAACAGTCTGCAGCATACATTCAATCACGACAATCCCTGGGCACCACTGCTGATGACAGGCCTTGCCATCCCGGTCTATGCGACGCCGATGCTGGCGATGACTCAGCTGGGGATGATGTTTCAGCACGCCAATTCCGTGGGTGCAGCGTTTGTGCTGTTGATTTTGGGGGCCGGGATGAATTTGGGTCTGCTCGGCTGGAGCATGGCTGAATAC
>CAIOKE010000351.1 GCA_903858815.1 uncultured Planctomycetaceae bacterium
AGTCAGTGGTCAGTGGTCAGTGGTCAGTGGTCAGTGGGCGCAAAGCACCCATTGGGAGGGCGAGGCTCCTGCCGAGCCGAACGGCCCCCCCGCCGTCCGGGCAAGCCGTTAGCGTCAGCTGACGGGTGTTGTCGTTTGCGCCTGAGCGGTTGTATTCTTCCTGGCACTGAAGCAGTCTCCAGTGCGTTTTTCGCCAACCCCATCAAACTGAAACCTGCAGGTGCGCACAGGATTTTCGTTGATCGCACACGCGTCCCCAAATTGGCCAACGGCCATAGTCAACGAAGCCCTGGGCAACGCCCAGGGGATTGCCAGCCGAGAAGCATGGTTTTCCTGTAACGCCGCAGCGGAAATGCGTCGCAATCACCCCGTTTTAAGGGTAATGCCGAGGGCGGAGCCCTGGGTGAGGGGGCACCCCCAAAAATGGTTTTTGAGGCCTGCACGGCCGATTTCACTGCGAATGTGTTTTTATGGTGATACTGTTGGGTTTCAGGTGCTGACGCATTGGGTCTTTGCTGCAACCGGTCCTTCAGGGCTGGTAGAGGCGGTGTTCTGTCAGGAAGGCTTCGACGGCGCGGGGGGTGCGGAATCTCAGGCTTTGGCCGTTACGGGCGCGCTGTCGCAGGTCGGTGGCAGACAGATCGATACCCGGGATATCGAGGCACTGGACCTGAGCAGCGATCTGGGCGCCGACCCACGCTTCGACCTGTGCGGGACTGGGTGGGGTACTACCTGGGCGATTGCAGGCGACGATGGTGGCCAGCTGGGCAATTCCGGCGGGTTCTTTCCACGTCAGGAAATCCTGTAGTGAGTCGGCTCCCAGAATCAGAAACAACTGAGTGTCAGGAAACTCATTGCGCAGGCTCTGCAGCGTATCGATTGTGTACGAGGGGGCTGGACGTCGCAGCTCGCGGCGGTCGACCACAAATTCAGGGCAGCCTGCGATGGCCAGCTGGATCATATCAGCGCGGGCGTGACCATCTGCGGTTCGGCGGTCGGGTTTGTGGGGCGACGCAGCGGCGGGAACGAAGCGAACCTGCTGCAGCTGCAGTGCTTCCCGGCAGGCTTCGGCCGCCAGCAGGTGTCCGTAGTGCACCGGATCAAATGTTCCGCCCAGAATCCCCATGCGCATATGCATTATCCAACGGCCAGAACCGCCCGACACCTCATCAGCCGTAACCATTACGACGTTGTGGGTCGCTTGACGGGCGACTGCGGAATTCTGCAGGGGGCAGGATATGGCTGCAATCTCGCTTGAGCCGTTTTACGGTCGTCGCAGGAGTTTCCCGGTTTGTGTTGGAGTGACTGGCAGATTCTGCCGGAGTTGCAGTGTCGCGGGAGAGAACTTTGCGGGTTGGCAGGCGGGTGGGCACTTCCTGCCGAAATGCGGAGCATAGCGGCGCGTGGGGCTGCAAATCCCTCGTCAATCCGGCTGACTCGCGTTGCTGTCAGCGAGCGTCCTCAGTAACGTTGCAGTCTGACATGGGTCTGCGGAGGCTTTCCGAGGTACTCGACAGTCAGCAACACGTCATCCCCGTGTTGTTGACCTGAGTTCTGTTCCGTTTCTGTCTGCGAGTCCAATCAGTTCGCAGCGGTCGTTCTCCGGAGCAGGCTTGTTGTGTATCCGGCAGGCCATCGGGGCTGAGCAAAGAGACGGGCTGCAGTGCCACTGACCGGTGCTGTCGCTGTTTTCTGCGGTGTGTCAAGGATTTCTCGGGTGAATCTGAATTCCTGCCGGACTAACGGATTGTGACTGAGTTTCAGTGCCAGCATCCCTGGTACTGGCGCTGCAGTGTCCGGAGTCCTCGTTCCTCTCTGAAGTGTTCAGCCGTTCGGCTGATGTTCCCTCCTGTCTGCTGATTTTTCCTGTCTGAGGTATGTGCGGCATCTGGCGCGCGGTTGTTCCGTGTGCTCACGATGTTGTCTGCGCCTGCCCTGCAGCAACCGCGTCGCGGCGGAGTTCTGCGTATGGCCACATGTGTGTCTTCTGCATTCATCAGGATTGCTCGGCGGCGTCTGTCTGCCGTGTGCTGCCTGCTTTTGTCCCTGTTTCTGACAGGGTGCACGACTGGCCTGCTGGGCTTACCCGGTGCAGCTCTGTTTTCTGAGCGTCTGCCTGACAAGTCGGAGGCTGAGAAGCAGGGCGAGACGAAAAAGGACGGGAAATCGCTGCGGCGAAAGAAGGAAGAAGACAACGACTTTGGCAGTCGTGTTGAGACGCCGCTGTTGTCTGAATACATCGGGATGCAGGGCAACGGCCTTGTGATTCTGAAGGGCGTTGGCCTTGTCACGGGACTGAATGGTCAGGGTGGCGATCCAGCCCCCTCCGGTCTGCGGACGCAGCTGCAGAATGAGATGGCTCGTCGCGGCGTCAAGGACGCGAATCGCATTCTGTCATCCCCGGATACAGCGATGGTTGTGGTGATTGCCTATCTGCCGACTGCAGTACGTAAAGGGCAGAAGTTTGACGTGCGAGTGGTGCTGCCTCCGGATGCCCGGGCCAAAAGTCTGAAGGGTGGCTGGCTGCTGGAAACGCGGCTGTTTGAAGAGCATCAGGTGAACGATCAGGTGGCACTGCGTCCGCAGGAGTATGCGGTTGCCGGCGGTGCAATTCTGACGGGCCTGGGAGTGCAGCAGGTGCGTGGTGAACGTCAGGCCGAGCTGATGGCGGGAACAATTCCGGGCGGTGGCATTTCGAAGATTGATCGAGAGCTGATGATTTCGATGCTGTCAGAGAAACGCGGGATTCGCAACGCGAAGCGTGTGGCGGATGCCGTGTCGGAGCGTTTTCACAAGTATAATAAGTACGGTGAAAAGGTGCCCTGTGCCGTGGCGAAAACCGATCAGCTGGTCTCACTGCAGGCTCATCCGCAGTACCGCAACAATATTCCGCGGTATCAGTCCGTCATTCGCAGTATTGCACTGAATGAATCGGATGTGTCGCGGCGGATGCGGACGGAATCCCTGGCTCGCGATATTCTTGATCCGGAGCGTTGTCAGGCAGCCGCTTTGCAGCTGGAGGCCATTGGTGAAGATGCGGCGCCATTTCTGCGAGATGCACTGCAGTCTGAACACTTTGAAGTGCGATTCGCAGCTGCTCAGAGTCTGGCTTATCTGGCTGATGCTGCCGGAGTTTCGGTGCTGCGTGAAGCGGCCATCAATCAGCCGGCCTTCCGGGTTTATGCTCTTGTGGCCCTGTCAGTCATTCGAGACGATGCTGAGGCCGTGGTGACTCTGCGGGAACTGATGAGCGCAGATTCTCTGGAAACTCGATATGGTGCCATGCGAGCGCTGAAGGAACTGGATCCGCGTGATCCGTTCCTGAGTCCGATTGAGTTTCGGGATCGCTTTGTTGTGCACGTGATTGACAGCAGTGGCGAGCCGATGGTGCATGCAACTCGACGCCGGATGACGGAAATCACATTGTTCGGAGCGGGACAGGGACTGAGTCTGCCGGCTGTTCTGAACGCGGGCAGCCGACTGCGAGTGATTGGTGAAGCGGGTGATGATTCTGTCGAGGTGATTCGGTATTCGCTGGAAGCCGAGCCGGAGAAGTATCGGGTTCCCAATCGCCTCGCCGACATTCTGCGATCTCTTGGTGAACTGGATGCGTCGTATCCGGATCTGATGCAGTTTCTGATTGAAGCTGATGCTCAGCACAATCTGATGGGGCCTTTCGGGATTGATCGTCTGCCCCAGACCGGCCGTGTCTTTTCGAAGTCGGGCGAGCAGACAGCTGCGGATGGTGCCGAGGAAACTCAGGCAGCCGAAGGCGAAGCGAAGGCTCGTCGGGTCGGCAACCCGCGGCTGGTACCGGAATTGTTTGACGCACTGGATCCGGCCGAGGTGGCCGAGAACGAATCGGCTGAAAAGCTGCAGAATCTGGACTTCAGCAAGGTCACAGAAGCTGACAAGGTGCGGGATAATCGTCAGCCGAAGTCTCGAGTGCTGGATGATGAGCCGGCAGCGGAAGCGGGGACGGGTGAGGAATCCTCGGAGGCGACTGAGACGTCTGCAGGCGAAGCAGCAGACGGCACAGCAGAGTCTGCGGAGCAGATTGGTGACGCTGAGTCGGCCGATTCGAAGGAATCTGCGAAGACGGACGCTGAACCGACTGACGCTGCCGCGGCGGCAGAGGAGCAGGCGGCACGGCCCGGATTCTTCAGTCGCCTGCGACGACCCTTCGGACATCTGACGGAACCAGAACCCTGATGCCATTGACACTGATGTGTCGGGCCATTTTGCACTGAAGAATCTCCACTGAAGCTCTGACGAATGCTCAAGTCGCTCGAACTCTTCGGATTCAAGAGTTTCGCCGACCGGACGGTTTTCGATTTTCCTGCCGGGATTACGGGGGTAGTCGGGCCGAACGGCAGCGGGAAGAGCAACGTCGTGGACTCGATCAAGTGGATTCTGGGTGACCAGAGTGCGAAGAGTCTGCGTGGGAAGGAGATGACGGACGTTATCTTCAACGGCAGTTCCGGGCGAGCGGGGTCACAATTTGCTGAGGCGACACTGACGTTTGACAATCGCAGTCGCTTTATACCGCTGGACCTGGACGAAGTTTCGGTGGGTCGTCGGCTCTGGCAGTCGGGCGATTCGGAGTATCTGCTGAATGGTGGCACAGCGCGATTGAAGGACATTCGCGAGCTGTTTTCGGGCACGGGCGCCGGGGCGGCGGCGTGGTGCATTATTGAGCAGGGGCGTGTTGATCAGATTCTGCAGTCGAATGCTGCGAATCGGCGTTTGATTTTTGAGGAAGCGGCCGGTGTCAGTCGGTTGCGAACAAAGCGTACTGAGTCGCTGAAGCGTCTGGAACGTGTGGAGCAGAATCTGACGCGTCTGGCAGACCTTGTGGAAGAGGTTGAGACTCAGGTCAGTGCCGTCAGATCTCAGGCCCAGCGGGCGACACGGTACCAGGCAGCATCGCGGGAGCTGGAATCTCTGTGGGTCGGACTGGCGGCTGACGATTTTCGTCGGGAGTCAGTCCAGCGTGATGCACTGCGGCGTGAGCATGCGGTGTCGGCCGAGCGTCTGGCGCAATTGAAGTCGGAGCAGCAGCAGGCGCTGGCGGAAGTGCAGGTTGTGGAGCGTGAGCTTGGTGAGGTCGATGAGCGGCTGCGGGGTCTGGAGCAGAGTCGCAGTGATGTGCGCAGCCGGCTGGCCAGTCTTGAAGCGACTCAGCGGTACCAGATTTCGCGCGAGTCTGAGCTGGAGTCGGATCTGCAGCGATTGAATCGGCAGCAGGTCTTATTGCGACAGCGCGTGCAGGAATCGGAGCTGGAGCAGTCGACACTGGAATCCAGTCTGACGACGGAGCGGTCTTCCTGTGAGCGGCGTCGGCGGCAAATGCAGGTAGCTGAGCAGGAGATTGGTGTTGTGCAGCGGTCGCTGTCGGCAGCCCGCACGCAGGTGTCGATCCGTCGTGAGGAGCAGTTGCGGCAGCTGCAGATCAATTCCGGCATGACTTCAGAGCTGGGTGTGCTGCGGAATCAGGTTCGCCAGACCATGGCGCGCCGTGAAGTCCTGCGGCAGCGATCGGTGGAGCTGGTTGGCGAAACGGAGGGTTATCAGCGTTCGGTACCGCAGCTGCAGCAGCGTCTGGAGCAGGCCCGTCTTGATCTGCAGGGGGCCGAGGAGGCGGCGGACCTGCTGCTTTCTGAGCGGGAGCGGTTGCTGGGCGAGCGCAGTGATGGTCAGCAGTCGCTGGCTGATCTGCGTGAGCAGCGCAGTGGCCTGCTGGCACGACGGACAGTGCTGGAGGACCTTGAGGACCGGCAGGAGGGTTTTGGTATTGGGGTGCGAGAGATTCTGCGACGTGCTGAAGAATCCAGCATGGAACCGTGGAATCAGATTCTGGGCAGTGTGGCGGATCTGCTGGATGTGGATATGGAGCAGGCGGCGCTGCTGGAGATTGCACTGTCCGGGCGCGCTCAGCTGCTGGTTGTGACTCGACTGCAGCCACTGATTGACTATTTGAATTCGGGTCGTGCACGGATCACGGACCGAGTGGGTTTTGTGTCGATTGAGTCGACCGGTGGCTGCGACGCGTCTCAATTGCGTGGTGAGCTGCGGCGTGGGCAGATGGCCCCGTGGCAGAGCGATGCTGCAGACGAGGGGACCGCGGACGATGCGTGGTGGAATCGGGGTCGCGGACGCACTCCGGACTTCGGATTCGCGGGACTTGAGACTCGTGTTGCGTGGACCGATCCACGCGGTGAGAGTGCTGTCGTGCGCAGTGTCTTCTGCGGCGAGTCAGCGGCGGCTGTGCAGTTGTTTGGTCAGCCGGGCATTATCGGTCGGGCTGACGGTCTGGCTCGTTCTCCGCAGTGTATGCCGGAGCTGGCAGCGCATCTGCTGGCGGACACGTGGGTTGCTGAAACGCTGGCGGATGCGTTGCGCTGGCACTCGCAGCTGGGCGGCTCGGCTCGCTTTGTCACGCTGCAGGGTGAGCTGGTCGAGGCGGATGGGACACTGTTTGCCGGGACGGTTCGCAACGAATCAGCGTTGTTGTCTCGTAAGAGCGAGTTGCGTCGGCTGCGGAATGATCTGCATCGACTGGAGCACGAGATTGCCCAGCGTGAGCTGCTGCTGCGAACGATTTCCGGCAGTATCACGTCCACGGACGATCAGCTGCAGTCGGCGCGGGGGCGAATCAACCAGCAGATGCAGTCCTGTCGGGAAGCTGAAGGGGCATTAGCTGAACAGCAGCGTCTGCTGGTGGACTGTGAGCGTCGTGGGCGGGCTCTGGCGGACGATGGCGGTCAGATTGAACTGGAGCTGCAGCAGCTGGAGCAGCGGCAGCGTGACGCTCAGTCGCAGCTGGAGTCGGGGCAGCATCTGCTGCAGGCTCTGGAAACGCGGATTAGTGAAGTGGAGCAGGCCGTCGAAGAACGCCAGCGGGAACTGGAACAGCTGGAGCGCAGTCGGACAGAGTCCAGCCTTGATCTGACGCGTCTGGAGGAGCGACTGACCGGGCTGCAGGATTCGATTCAGCCGGTCCTTGACGAGCTGGAGCAGCGTCGCCAGCAGCTGCAGGAAGCGGATCGGCGACTTGTGTCGGCACAGGATCGACGTCGTGATCTGTTGCTGTCTCAGCTGAATACAGCGGCGGAGATCGCCGAGCGTCTGCTGAGCGAGGAGCAGCTGGAGGGGCGAATAGCGGTGGACGGGGCCACTCGCGGGCTGCTGCGATCACGACGCCTGACGGCCAGTGAAGCAGAGCAGCAGGCGCGGGAAGTGCTGCGGCGTGAGCAGGATCGTCTGCATGAAGTGGAACTGCGGATGCAGGGTATCGATCATCAGTTGAATTCGGCAGCCGATCGGATTCGTGAAGAGTTTCAGCTGGAAGTGGAAGAGGCAGTGCAGCAGGGGCGATCGGCCCTCGCGGTCTGGCTGCGGCAGCAGCGGACGGATGCGGCAGCCGTTGAGACCGAGGTGGCTGTGCCCGTGTTCGATAGTGTGGCCGCTGAGTTGCTGCAGGATGACAATCGGTTCCCGGTGGTGCGAGCAGAGATTGAGCAGCAGGTGGAAAAGCTGAGAAAGCAGCTGCGAAAACTGGGGCATGTGGGTTCCGAGACACTTGAGAATCTGCAGGAACTGGAAACACGATTTACGCGACTGCAGACGCAGCTGCAGGATCTGCAGGCTGCGAGGGATGCACTGCGGGAAATGGTGCGACGGATCAATGTGGAAAGCCGTCGCATGTTTCTGGAGTCTTTCGAAACGATTCGGGGCTATTTTCGCGAGCTGTTTCGTCGGCTGTTCGGTGGGGGCGAGGCGGATCTGGTACTGGAAGATCCGGAGGATGTGCTGGAGTGTTCGATTGATGTGGTTGCCCGACCTCCGGGCAAGGAGCTGCGCAGTATTTCGCTGTTGAGTGGTGGCGAGAAAACGCTGACCGCAGTAGCTCTGCTGCTGTCGATCTTCCGCAGTCGCAGCAGTCCGTTCTGTATTCTGGACGAAGTGGACGCGGCTCTTGATGATGCCAACATCGGGCGATTCGTGAATGTGTTGCGGGACTTCCAGCAGAATACTCAGTTCATCATGATCACGCATCGCAAGCCGACGATGGCAGTGACGGATGTGCTGTATGGTGTGACGATGGAGGAGTCCGGGATTTCGCGTCGTCTGTCGCTGCGATTCGAAGATGTGGACGAGCAGGGGAACTTCCTTGCCGCAGCTCGCCGAGCGAAAGCGGCCTGAACGGTGGCTGCCGGATAAGTGGTGTGCTGCGGATCGCGCGGTGTGGACCGGTTGCCATGAAAAGTCGTGCAGCGAGGAAAAGACGGTTCGCAGGCGGAAGCCCGAATTCTCCGCACGCATCACTTTTCCGGAATGTGCAAAAAATCTGCAATTGAGCACACCGGGCCAGTGCTGCGGGGTGTGTGGCGGGCAGACTGACGGTTGAAAGCCCGCTGTTTGGCGTTGAAAACTGTGAGTTAATCGCATTTTCACAATGAATTGCCATGGGAAAACCTGCGAGCAGGCGGTGTCCTGCGGGGATGTGGCATCGGCAGTCTCTGCCGATCCTGACTGCTGCGAACGTACTGACCCCTGCAGTTGATGCGAGCATTCAGACGTGCAGGCAAGGCAGGGCAGTCAAAGAGCTTAAAGTCGCTGCCGTCGAAACGACGAACAATATCGTGGCGATTGTCATCCTGTAGTGGTGGCTGCTGCGGAGTTTCTGCAGTGGCTGCGGGGAGGCCAGGAAGCACGACGGGTTGATTCGCCGGGGGGCCTGTTCAGCGTCTGCCGTAACGGAAGGGATGTCCGGAGAAGGCAGGAGATTCGTTTCGGCGAATTTCAGCTGAGCTGTGCTCAAAGTGCCTTGTGAAGGCACTGGGATTGCCCGCACGCAATCCAAATAGAGAACGACCCTCGCCGGGCCAAATACTGATTCAGATGAAGGCTGCTCGCGACAGCAGACGGTGTGAGAACCGTTACGCCGGAATCTGATGACGGGCCTGGCAATCCGGAACTTCAGGAAGGAGACCCGGATGGTGCTGAGTACTGATTGGAGAGCCCGCCCATGA
>CAIOKE010000352.1 GCA_903858815.1 uncultured Planctomycetaceae bacterium
AATGCTGGCCAGCAGTTCCAGCCGGTCGCGGATCCACAGTTTTCGATGGGAATAATCGCGCCCTGATCGGCGATCAGTGCCGCACAGATGATTGCGGCGGACACAGCGACTGATCAGATGGAAGACCTGCACATCGGTTTCAGAAAAAATCTGCTTGCGGCTGACACGTGGCATGACATCATCTCCTTGATTTTTCATCGTAAAAACACGTGAATTCGGAATCAAGGTGCATGGCACCTGATGGGGTGAAAGGGAACAAAAAGGCAGAAACTGATGATCGACCGTTGATTTGGTGGTATATTTGCAAACAGGTTCAGTACAGGAGACGTTCCATGATCGCCCAGTTGCTGCCCAAAAACGGCGGAGCCCCGATTACTCTGACAGAACCCATTACTGTCGTCGGTCGCAGCCCCAAGCTCTGTGACCTGATCCTTGATCACACCAGTATTTCCAAGCAGCACTGCATGCTGGTAAAAACTGACGGATTGGTCTACATCCGGGATCTTGGCAGCACAAACGGGACTCGAGTGAATGGCCAGCGAGTGATCCGCGGTGCGTTACTGCCCGGCGATATGCTCTCCTTTGCCGGCGTCACTTATAAGGTCCACATGGGCCCCGATGTTCCACGGCCACAGGGTCCTGAGCATCGCACAGAATGGATGCCTGACAGTCCAGATGGATCCGCTGCCGCATCCCCGAAGAAATTGTCAGACTCCAGCCAGAGCGATGTCCGCTTCCTGCGAGACTCAGATTTACTGCTGCCGGACTGAACCACCCGTTTTCCGCAACTTTCGTGAACAGTCCGGCGGGACCCTGCAATCCCGTAGCTGATCGGCTACCATTCCCGGACCACCCGCACAGCCCTGTGCGCTGACAGCCTGCCGAGTTCAGAACACACTGAATTCCATGCCACCAGCAAATTGCGGAAGACTTTCCTATGACATGGCTCGACTGTTCATTCCTTATCGCGTCCCAGGCAACTGCTCAGCCATCTGTTGAGCCCATGTTCGTCAAGGTCCTTGCGACGACTCTGTTCGCACTGGCTGTGCTGCACACCTTTGCAGTCAAGAAATTCGCCCAGTGGGCGCACCACTACCCTCAGGGTTCACTGCAGGAAAACCTGCTGCATTTTCTTGCCGAAACGGAAATCGTCTTCGGCCTGTGGGCGTCCGTGATGTTTTTTGCCTACGCGGCAGCACACCGATCCATCCATCACGCCGTGCAGTACATCGAGAATGAACTGGACTTTACGGAACCGAAATTTGTGCTCGTCGTCATGGTCGTCGCTGCCACTCGACCAGTGGTTCAGCTGGCCGAGCGGATGATCCTGTCAGTGGCTCGACTGCTGCCCCTGAAAGAGACCGTTTCGTTCTTCATTGCAGCGTTGGCATTTGGTTCTCTGCTGGGTTCCTTCATCACGGAACCCGCTGCAATGACGCTGCTGGCGATGCTGCTCAAAGACCGCTATTTCGACCGTGGCATCAGCCGTCCGCTGGCCTACGCCACCATTGGGCTGCTGTTCGTCAATGTCTCGATCGGTGGCACCCTGACACATTTTGCTGCCCCCCCGGTCCTGATGGTTGCCTCCAAATGGAACTGGGGCTTCTGGCACATGCTGACCAACTTCGGCTGGCGATCGGCGGCCGCCTGTGTCGTTTCCACCCTGATCGTCACCGCCATCTTTTTCAGACAACTGAACAGCCTGCAGCTCCCGGATGCATCTCGCAGATTCATCCCGACATGGCTTACCGGTCTGCACGTCGCCTGCCTCGCCGCAGTCGTCTACTTCTCGCACTACCCGGACGTATTCTTCGGAGTCTTCATGTTGTTTCTGGGGCTGGTCACCGCCACTCGCGAATACCAGGATTCACTGAAGCTCAAAGAAGGCCTGCTTGTCGGATTCTTCCTTGCCGGTCTTGTTGTTTTCAGCAAACTGCAGGCATGGTGGCTTGAGCCCCTCATTCAGAACATGAGTGGCTCGATGCTGTATTACGGAGCGACCGCGCTGACCGCCATCACAGACAACGCCGCACTCACACTGCTGGGCTCACAGGTGCCGAATCTCAGCGATGAGCTGAAGTTTGCTTTGCTGGCAGGTGCCGTCTCCGGCGGTGGATTAACTGTCATCGCCAACGCACCAAACCCCGCAGGAGCCGGTATTCTTCAGTCCTCATCCGCTTTTTCCGACGAGGGTATCAACCCGGGAAAACTGTTCCTCGGCGCACTGATGCCCACCGCCGTGGCGATTGTCTTCTTCTGGCTGGTCTAAGCGAACGCCGGTCAGCAGTCAGCGGTCATTCACAACAACTTCACCGGCCAGTCGCACAAACAAACGCTCAAGCAGCAATTGCGGATCTGTGCGACTGCCGCCTTTGATTTCGCTGTCGGCTTCCATCAGCAACGACAGGATGCGTGACGCTCGCTCAAAACCAAGCCGCTTCAGATACTGCTCAGATGGCCCAATCGCATTTGAAAACACTCCGGCCCGTTCCAATGCCACCGACAGTTTCTCTCCCTGACGCGCCAGTTCTGTCGCTTCAGCAAACTTGCGAAACGAAAACACAACGCCTCCAAGAATCTTCGCCGGCGACTCACCAGCCCGGAACAACTTCTGCAGGTTCTCCAGTGCCTTTCCCGGACGCCCATCCCGCAGCGCATCCAGCATGACCCACGTGGTCTCAGTGCGCCAGCCACCAACCGCAGCAATCACGTCCTCTCGTGAAATTACGGCCGCATCACCGGCCAGTGCGGCCAGCTTGGCAATCTCCTGCCGCAGCATGGAAAGTCCGTCGCCAGCCAGCGCCGTAATCATCGCTGCATTGTCACGATCCAGCGTCTTGCCGTACTCCTGTTTCGCAATCTGCTGCATCCAGCGAATCAGTTCAGCTCCCTTCAGCTCACCGCACTCAATATTCAGCCCGTGCTGCTCAACAAGCTTGTACAGTCGCTCAGTCTTCTTCCACGCCCTGACATCAAGAATCAGCAGTGACCCCCTGGCAGGGGCCGCGACATACTTTTCCAGGGCAGCTCGATTCTCTGAGACAAATGGGTCAGCGTCCTCAATCAGCAGTACCCGCCTGTCACCAAACATCGACACTGTTCGCAGGTCAATCATCACAGACTTCAACTCGGCCGCTTCGCCGGTGATGCGAGTCAGCGACAACTCGGCGTCCTCGCCACTGGCACCGGGAATCCGCCGCAAAACCTCCGGACGGAAATAACGTTCGGCCCCATACATCGCCACGATCGGCACGTTGGGAAAAGGCGACTTGTCGGCAAGGAATTCCAGTGCATGCATAAACAGAAGATAACGGCACCAGCCACGTAACGTCCAGCCTGCAGCCTCCGACAATGGCAGGAACACGTTTTCAGGAATCAGACCAGCAGCTGCTCTATGGCCGTCGCTCCATGATCCGCCAGCGGGATCGGTCGCCCGATATTACTGAGATTTGTCAGCGCCGGATCAAGTCCCAGACCACGACAGATCGTAGCCATCAGATCCGGCACGCGGACCGGGTTGTCCCGAATCTCCATACCGTCGTCCGACACCGATCCCCAAACCTGACCACCTCGAATCCCACCACCTCCAAGTACAGCTGACCAGCTGCCCGGCCAGTGATCACGACCGCCATTCGGATTGATCTTCGGCGTTCGGCCAAATTCACCCATCCAGATCACCAGTGTGTTCTGCAGCAGACCCCGCTGCCGAAGATCCGTCAGCAACGTGGTCCACGCCGGGTCCAGAACCCCACACAGATCGGCTACTGCTTTGAAATTGTCTGCATGAGTATCCCAGCCGGGACCAGCAGCATCCGTCAGACCGTTCAGCGAAACCTCAACAAATGGCACGCCACGTTCCACCAGCCGCCGGGCCAGCAGACAGCCCTGCCCAAATGGGTTCCGGCCATATGCCTCACGCAGTGCAGCATCCTCCTGCTCCAGCTGAAAGGCCTCAACCGACGAAGACTTCATCATGCGGACCGCCCGCTCATACGACTGCAGATGACTGCGAACCGGAACGTCAGGACGCTCGGCAAGAAACGACTGCTCCAACACCCCCAGCAAACGCAGACGCTCGTCCACCTGCTGACCACTGAGACGAGCTGCCGATTTCAGATTTCGAACCCGAAAGGAAACATCATTCTCGGCCCCTGTCTCAGACGCCACCACCAGCGGTGACCACGCCGGCCCAAGAAATCCGGATGTAAATGCTGCCGGACTGAGCGCTCGAAAGGGATTGATACTGATACAGGCGGGCAGATCACTGGCCTCACGCTGCAGCGATTTTCCCAGCACAGAACCCATCGCAGGATACAGCAGTGGCCCCTGTGGCAAATAGCCCGTCCGCAGGTAGTAAGTCGCCCGCGTATGGTCGCCCTCCTTCGTCGTCATCGACCGAATCACAGCCAGATCCTGCATCTGACCCGCCAGCTTCGGCAGATGCTCTGCGATGCGAATCCCCGGCACACTGGTTTCAATCGCTTTTGTCGGGCCTCCGTTTTCATGACCCGCATGCGGATCAAAGGTCTCCATCTGACTGGGACCGCCGGACATCCACAGCAGAATGCACGAACGCGGAGGACTTTGTCCCGATTGCTGGACCTGAGCCGCCAGTCGAGGCAACCAGCCTGACATCGAAGTGCCCAGTAACGACAGACCACTGAGTCCAAACAGTCGCCTGCGAGACATCCGCTGAATTGCCATAACACTTCTCTCGCTTTACCAGGGGCCACTCAGTGATTCAGCATGAACTCAGAACTGTTCAGCAGCGCCCAGAACACATCCGCCAGTGCCGCCGATGCCGATTCCGCCTGCTCAATATAAGGCAACAAAGCACTTCGCTCGGCCTCCGATGGTCGCCGGCTGAGCGCCGCCAGAAACAGAGTCTCCAGACGCTCTTCATCCGACATCAGCGGAAAGTTCACCACACTGCCAAGTGTCTGACTGTTTTCCAGACTGGTGGCCGCATCCACAAAATCACCGTTCATCATCGCCAGAGCCTGCAGAATCGTTGTCTCACGCTGCAGCGGCGACTCGCCCTCATCCCGAAATAAATCCAGAAACGTGGCCCGCGGAGTTTCTGCGGCAATCACAAATGGATTGTCAGTGCGATACGGCTGATAATACCCCGTCGCCTCCGCCAGACTGTCAAACAATTGTTCGGGAGTCAACCCGCGAACTGCCGCCCTCGCAAAATGCAGCGAGTCAGCCTGCGACGGATCAGTCTGACGGCTGCTGAGCTGATACACGCGACTCGCTGTGATAGTCCGCACAAGAAACTTCAGATCAAACTCATGAGCCACCAGCTGGTCGGCCAGTAACTGCAGAACTTCAGGGTGCGACGGCGGATTGTTCTCAGAAAAATCGTCCACAGGATGCACAATCCCCTGACCCATAAACAAAGCCCAGACGCGATTGGCAGCCATCCTGGAAAACCACGGATTCCGCGGCGATGTGACCCAGTCAGCCAGTACCTCCCGCGAAGTACGCCCGCCACTCCAGTCAGGCTGCTCACCCTCCAGAAATGCCGCCTGCACCGTTTGCCCCTTGTCCGGAATCCCGATGCTGTGACTGTCGCTCCGCTCAGTCATTACCATCTGCATGCCCGACTCAGCATCCATCGGACTGAAACCAGAATAAAACGCGGCCAGACTCCAGAATTGCCCCTGCTTCCAGCGATCAAATGGATGGTCATGACACTGCGCACAATCGAGACGCACACCCAGAAATGCCCGCGATGTGCCGGTCGCCAGATTCTCCGGACGCAGCTCGCGAATTGCATAAAATGCCAGCGGACTGCTGGCCGTACGCAACGCCGGCCCACCCGCCCCACCGCCCGCCTCAAGTGGCGCCGTCAGTAATTCACGCACCAACTGATCATAGGGCACGCCAGCCGAAAACTGAGTCCATAGCCACGCTTCAAAACCAGGAATCATGCGACGATTCCCGAAGTCATCAAAGGCGTCCGGAATCAGAGCATTCCGCCAGAGAATCGTGAAATGACGCACAAACGCCGGACTGTCCAGCAACGCTTCCACCAAAGCAGCACGCTTCTGCGGATTCGGATCGTCCAGAAACGCACGCACCTCAGAGACCGCAGGAACTCGACCCGCCAGATCCAGATACAAACGCCGCACGTACTCTTCGTCCGTTGCCGGCAATGATGGCTGCACAGAACTGGCCTGCCACGCCTGCTGAAACAAACGGTCAATTTCCGCAGCAGCCTCAGCCACGGTGAATCGACCAACAACCCCGGACGATTCCGTGCCCTGAGTCACCGCAGGCTGCAGCACAGCCTGCTGCGGTACTGGCCCGAGACAAAGACTGATCAGCAGCGCCAGGAAATTCGCCATTGCCGAACATCCCCATTCCCGAAAAACGGCAGGTCAACGAAAAATTCAACCCGTCATCAGCAGCAGACCCCTGAACCACGGTTTCCTGTCTGAAAAAGTTGATCGAATCCAGCGAATCCGCTGCTATTCAGCAAGCACCGCGTTGTGATACACCTCCTGCACGTCATCACACTCGTTCAGCAGGTCCAGAAATTTTTTGAACGTCTGAGCATCCTCGCCGGAAATCTGCTTCGATGACTGCGGCAGCCACGTCACCTCAGCCGTCTCCAGCTCCAGACCCGGAAACCCCTCCT
>CAIOKE010000353.1 GCA_903858815.1 uncultured Planctomycetaceae bacterium
ATAGGCCGCAGCCACAGCAGCGAAGGATGGCGTCGAATAGCCCCAGACCGTTCCAGCGTAACGACCGCCAAAATACGTGTCCTGAAACTGCCGTGTCATGCCATGACTGCGATTGTTCATGACCACAATCTTGATCGGCAACTGGTGATGCACAACCGTCTGTAACTCCTGGATGTTCAACTGAAAACCACCATCGCCCGCGATTACCACCACGGGTTTTGTGTTCTCGCATGCAAAAGCAACTCCCAATGCCGCCGGCAGAGCAAATCCCATCGCCCCCATCCCCCCGGAGGTCAGAAACCTGCTGGAGTCAGAGATTTCCAGCGATTGAGCAGCCCACATCTGATGCAACCCCACGTCCACACACCACGCTGCTGGTGCACGATTGGCAGACAACTGGTGCATCAGCACATTCGGATTGATGCCCGGACAACCGGACAACTCTGAGGTATCCGGCCACTGCGTCCTGAGCGAACGAATCTGTTCGAGCCACGCTTTCTTCTGCGGCCCGAGCACACTGGTTTTTGCCGCCGCGAGGAACTGCCGCAGGTCAGCATGCAGTCCGTCACAACCGAGGACACGGTTGTTGATTTCGCCCGCCTCAATATCCACATGAAACACACGGCGTCCCGCGCTGAACGACTGCGTGTCTGCACCCGTCTGGCGAATGTCGAGGCGACTTCCCAGCACCAGCAGCAGATCTGAGTGAGCAACCGCCAGATTGGCCCAGCGGTTACCATACGTTCCGATCATCCCGACGGCATGACTATCGACGGAACCCAGCAGGTCACACGCCAGCAGGGACCACACCACGGGGAGTCCGGCTGCATGGCAGAATTCGCGAAACTCAGCTTCACAGCCGGCAGCCCTGACACCACTGCCCGCCAGAATCAAGGGACGCTGAGCGGCCTGAATCGCGTCATTCAGCCGATGACAAAAGCCCGACACAGCGTCGTCAGAAATCGTCTCAGCTGCTACTCGCGGATGAACCCAGGCACGCATCGGAGCATCAACGGCAGATCTGAAGACATCCATAGGAATATCGAGCAGAACGGCGCCCGGACGGCCACTGACGGCCACATCAAAGGCACGGTACAGGGCGTCGGGGACCTGACTGGCATCTGTGATGCGGCAGGCCCATTTGGTAATTGGCTGGGCCATAGCCACAACATCGGTCTCCTGAAATCCCAGCTGCCGAATCTGCCGAGCGCCTCGTTGCTCGTGTCGATTGACCTGCCCTGTGATAAATACGGCCGGAGAGGAATCAAAAAAGGCACTGCCAATGCCCGTCAGCAGATTAATCGCACCTGGGCCACTGGTACCAAAGGCGACCCCTGGAATCCCGGTCATGCGTCCCACTGCATCAGCGGCAAACGCCGCCGCCTGTTCGTGATAGACATTGACCAGCTGCAGTCGTCCGTCTCTCTGCACTGCATCCAGCAGGTGCATAATCATGCCACCAGACAACTCAAACGCTGCACGAACGCCGGCTTTATGCAGGAATTCCGTCACATACTCAGATACGTTCATCAGAGAACTCGCATGATCTGTGAAGTCAACCGGTACATGAACAGGGTTTCACTGACGCCCCGGCAGCAGATTCTGCATTGCCTTTGCGCTGGTCAAAGGGATCAACGCGCAACTGACCGTTGGCTATCGCATGATTGAATCATGTGAGCCAACCCGTCGCTGAGCACTGTCGCTGGCCGCCAACCAGCCATCACTCGCAGTCTTTCAGTCGATACCTGCATTCGCATCACCTGGTCAGGTCGATACGGAACCGCACCGAAGCCCAGCTGCAGCTCCGGGTTAATTGCATCTCGAATCTGCATCACCACGTCGCGAAGTGGTACTTCCACGCCGGAAGCGAGATTGAAAATCCCGGTGGTCCCGGTGGCTGCAACTCGTTCGAAAGCCCCAGCCGCATCGTCGACGTGCAGGTAATCCCACGTTTGTTCACAGGCTGTCAGTGGCGGACACTGCCCCTGCAACAACTTCCGGATCAGCGATGGCAGCAGCCAGTCAGGATTATCGCCCGGACCATAGGTCGAGAAAATCCGCAGCCACGCATGCTGCAAACCGGCCAGTTCCATGATTCTCTGAGTCATCACGCAGGCCGACAACTTGGCGGCGCCGTACAGTGTCGTGGGAGTCGGACACTCCGACTCAGTAATCAGCAGGTCCTTCGGGCCATATTCGGCCTGACTACCGGCCCCGATGAAACGGGGGGTCCGACAGTCTGCACACAGCTGCGCCAGCTCAACGGCAAATTGAATATTCCCCAGTTGCATCGCGGCATCGTTGCGGTGGACACTGCTGACACCCGCCCATCCCAGATGAAACACAGTATCCGGCTGCCACGTGCGAAAGTCGTCTGCAAATTCAGCCACCTGTCCACTGGGGGCAGGAATCAGCCGCAAGTCCCCGGCCACCGCTGCCAATCGCTCACCCAGAGCCGCCGTACGCTGCAGGACTGCGACCTGCCAGCCGCACTGCAACAGTCGCTTTACGACAGCTGCACCAATGAACCCGGAAGCTCCCGTAACAAACGCGCGTTTCATAACGCAGCCTGCCGAAACGCAGCCAGCTGCCGGTTAACCGCACTGAGCGCATCGCCCGTCGCGGCATACTCCTGATACCACTCAGCTGTTCTGAAAATCGTCTGCCCAAAATCCCAGACCGGTCGCCAGCCGAGGGTATGCCTTGCCTTGTCAGTACACAGATGCAACAAGCCGGCTTCATGCACCGCATTCGGGCTTTGCAGATTACGCCAGCTTCCCGGCAGATACTGGATCAAAGTCTCTACCACATCCCGAACCGGTCTGCTGGATTCAACCGCCGGACCAAAATTGAACCCATCGCACACGACCGCAGCCTCCGCGTCACTGACTGAGCGGATATCCATGCGACTGCCCAGCAGCAGATAACCGGCCAGCGGATCAAGCACATGCTGCCATGGTCGAGTCGCAGCGGGGTTGCGCACATCCACCGGCTGCCCGGCCTGCAGCGATCGAATACAATCCGGTACGATGCGGTCCAGTGCCCAGTCACCGCCTCCGATCACGTTGCCAGCCCGTGCCGACGCCAGCCGGATCCGGCAATCCTGCCAGTAGGACCGGCGATACGCCGCAACAGCCAGCTCGGCCATCCCCTTGCTGCTGCTGTAAGGATCAGCCCCCCCCATGGGATCCACTTCACGATACCCAAAGCACCATTCGCGATTCTCATAGCACTTGTCAGTGGTCACAACAACCACTGCGCACTGCTGATTCCACTGCCGCACAGCTTCCAGCAGGTAGACAGTCCCCAGCACGTTGGTTTCATAGGTTTCGACAGGTTGCTGGTAGGAGTACCTGACGAGTGGCTGAGCAGCCAGATGAAAAATGAATTCCGGTTCAAAACTGCGGACATGCCGTTGAAGACTGGCCGCATCTCGGATGTCGGCTCGCAGGTCCAGCAGCCGCTGATCCAGCTGCAGGGCGTTGAACAGGGCCGGTGATGTGGGCGGCTGCAGGGCGTAGCCACTGACGGTGGCCCCCATGTTCAACAGCCACTGACACAGCCAGCTGCCTTTGAACCCGGTATGCCCGGTCACCAGCACCCGGCGGCCGGCATAGGTTTGAGCCAGTGTCGCGAACATCAGCTCCAGACCTTCCATGGAGAACGTCCGGAGTCCCACAGTTCATTGAGGTACTGGTATTCGCGGAACGTGTCCATCGCGAAGAAAAAGCCTTCGTGCTGATACGCCACCAGCTGCTGCTCGCGTGCCAATCGCTCCAGCGGTTGCTGTTCGAAAACACACTGCGGACCGTCCAGATAATCGAAGACCCGCCGATTCAATACGAAGAAACCGGCACTGGCCCAGCCTTCAACTCGAGGCTTTTCAGCAAACCGCTGCACCCTGCCATCGGGGTCCAGCTCCAGCATGCCGAACCGGGAGGTAGGCCGCATCGCGGTCAAAGTGGCAAGCCGACCGTGGCTGTGATGGAAGTCCACCAGTCGACGGACATCCACATCGGCCACCCCATCCCCATAGGTCAGCAGAAAGGTCTCGTCATCAATATACCGAGCTGCTTTCTGAACTCGACCGCCCGTCATGGAATGCAGACCGGTATCGGCCAGTGTCACCTGCAAACCGGTCTCACCATGTTCGCCGTGGTACTGCAGCTTTTCGGGCTGCCCCAACGACACCGTGAAATCGTTGTTCATGGCTTCATACTGCAGGAAATACTCCTTGATCATATTGCCCCGATATCCGAGGCACAGCACGAAGTCGGCAAATCCGTAGTGAGCATAGATCTTCATGATATGCCACAGAATCGGTCTACCGCCGATTTCAACCAGTGGTTTGGGACGATATTCGGTTTCTTCCCGCATGCGAGTGCCCTGCCCGCCGCAGAGAATCATCGTTTTCATTGGCTGCTCGATTCCTGGTAGTTCATACTGTTTTCAGAGCTTGTAGACACACCTTGCCAGTCAGCCGGCAGAATCATGCTGGCACCACTGGCACAGGCCGCCACAACAGTCAGTTCGAAGGCCTGATCATAGCGACACAGCACTCGCTGACATTCGGACAGCACAATTACGCTGGCCGTGTACTTCCCGGCATTCAGCAGCAATCGCTTCATCCTAACCAGAACATTCGCATGCCCATCATTAGAAGATGCCTCAAACAGGTGTCCCTGCAGATCGGCATCCATCACCTCAAGAACAGGCAGCAACTCTGCGTTCCAGAAAAGCACCTGAATCCGCCCGCGTCGAAGGCCTGAAAGAAACTGAACGTTTATCAAGATAGACAGATCCGCCCCGAAGGGTATTTCCAGTGTTTTGTGCAAAAGAGCTGAGGAACTGCCCCCGGTTACGTGCAGACCGAGCACTGTTGCTTCGCCCGACCCCGAGACTGTCTGTTCACCTGAATTAAATTCATCGAAATAGCGACCTACACCGGTCGCCAGATCCCTTCCCTGATACGCTACAGAGCCACGATGCAGCAGAACGACCTCGCTGCAGACACGAAAAACCTGAGGCATCGTATGAGTCACGAAGATGACGGCACACCGGCTCATCAATTCTGACATTTTGTTCAGGCACTTCATCCTGAATCCCACATCGCCCACCGCCAGTACTTCGTCAATCAGCAGAACGTCTGGTTCAAGTTGCGAAAACACCGAAAAACCCAGCCGGATTTTCATTCCTGAGCTGTAGTTCTGCAGCGGCATGTCGATGGCATGTTCGATTTCTGAGAACTGCACAATGTCATCAAACCGCGATTTTACGTCCGCGGCACTGAATCCGAGCAAAGCAGCCTGGTTGTAGATGTTCTCCCGTCCGGTCAACAGCGGATTGAAGCCTGCTCCTAATTCGATCATCGCGCCAACCCGGCCACGCATCGTCACTCGGCCACGGTCAGGGCGAATCAAGCCATTCAGGATCTTCAGCAGAGTGCTCTTGCCAGCTCCATTGTGACCGATCAGCCCCAGACACTCGCCCCGCCGGACCTCAAAGGAGACATCTCGCAGACTCCAGAATTCATCGCGGCGTAATTCCTGATCCAGTACCGGTCGGACAAGGTCCTGCTCCTGCTGCCCTATGGCAAAAGGATTGAGGGAGTGCAGGACGCCCTGCACTCCGTAGACCAGCGACCGCCGCAGTGATCGGCAGAACTTCTTGGAGACGTGCTCCGCTTTGATCAGGACTTCTTCAGACATCCGAGTTTCAATTCAACTGGTTGATGTCACTCGTTGGCGACCTGAAAGTCACCCGCGACAAGCGAAACATGCCACACCCAACACACACACCACAGCGAGCGGCATGGCGCTAGCCGCCGGTGCCAAACCCCAACATCTACACCGCCCGCTACGCCTTCTTTCCTATCCTTCGCGTCATCGCCTAACCACCACCTGATCGCTCGATAATGTGCGGCAAGGCCACTTTCATCGCCAGCACCCCCAGCAGCAACAGCAGCACCGAGACTACAGATACAATCGCCACGGTTGGCAGATCAGTGGCTTCACCGCCCAGCAGCCACGCGCGACTGGTGACAAGCAGGCAGGTTGCAGGGTTCCATAACATCAGCTTGCGTGCGAGCCCGGCAGCAGGCAGCGGGAAAATCACGGGAGTCAGGAAGAACACGAACCGCATTCCCAGATGCACTGCTCGCGACAGATCCTGAAACAACGCTGCCACTGGCACCAGAATCAGGCCCAGACTGAGCCCGCACAGCATGGTCAGTGCGAGGCCCAGCGGAAACAGCAGGATCGTCGGAGACCACGTCAACGGATACAGGAACAGAAACGGCGGAAGTGCCAATAGGGTGACCCCCACATTCAGCAGCGATTTCCAGAACACTACCAGCAGCAGTGCCTCGTGGGGGAAACTGACTTTGCTGAGGGCACCCTGTGCTTCACCCAGCACTCCCAGACCGCCCACAAGGCAGCCATTGAAAGCCGTCCACAGCAGATTGCCGACAAATACGAACAGCGGGTAGGGGACAGTGCCGGTTTCGATACT
Source organism: uncultured Planctomycetaceae bacterium (assembly GCA_903858815.1). Lineage (GTDB taxonomy): Bacteria > Planctomycetota > Planctomycetia > Planctomycetales > Planctomycetaceae > SXXK01. The sequence goes on from CAIOKE010000353.1 coordinate 6,511, forward strand.
GACGACGTTGCTGCCGCTGAGGAAGATCCAGACCATCGAGTTGGCCAGCGTCGGGACGATGATCCAGAACCAGCCCAGAAAGCTGCCGCGGAACATGGCCTTCGTATCACGGACAAACATCCGCCATGCCAGCTCGCGAGTCAGTCTGTGATTTGCCACAAGACTGCTGAACGCGTCACGAAACGCGTCCATTCCGTCGTGGGGGGTGATAACTTTTACTGGTAGGTCAGACATCACTTATAAGCACTCATTGAGCTGCTGCAGATTTGAAGATATATCGCGGCAGGCAATTCAGCCGCAACCCCTGTACAGACAAATCCTGTGAATCACAACGCCGCAGTGCAGCGGTCCAGCACCGCCCGGCAAACCTGCTGCACCATCTCATCAGACATTTCCGGGAACATGGGCAGGCTCAGGATTCGCGCCACCTGTGATTCCGTTGTTGCAAGGCTGTCAACGAGCGGCAAGCGCCCAGCGTAAGCCGTTTGCTGATGCACTGCCTTCGGATAATGAATCATCGTTGCAACCCCTGCCTGCCGCAGTCGCTGCTGAAGTTGGTCACGATCGTCTGAGCGTACCACGTACTGATGAAAAACATGACTGCAGCCGGAAAGCACGACTGGAGTCTGCAGTATACCGCCAAACGCCCGTTGATATTCCTGAGCAATCTCCTGCCGTCGTCTGGTACGGCTGTCAAGCGACTTGAGGCGTACACGCAGCAATGCCGCCTGGAGCTCGTCCAGCCGACTGTTGACGCCTGGTATCTCGCTGTTGTTTCGCTCTCTCCAACCGTACTGCCGCAGCATTTTCAAACGCTCAGCGACCTCCAAATCCGCGGTTGCGATCACCCCTGCATCCCCAAAGGCACCCAGATTCTTTGTGGGATAGAGACTAAAGGCTGAGATGTCTGCGAATGTTCCGGTCTTGCGCCCCTGAAACTCGGCGCCATGCGATTGCGAACAATCCTCCACGACTCGCAGGTCAAATTCCCTGGCCAAAGCTATGAGAGCCCCGATATCACAGGGATGCCCATACAGGTGCACCGGAACCACGGCCTTCAGCGGAATTCCAAGGCGATGAGCTGTGTGAATTGCCCGCAACAGACTGTGTGGACACATCGTAAGAGTTTGATTGTCAACATCCACCAGCAGCGGCACAGCCCCCAGCATCTCAATGGCAGCAACAGTGGCAACCGCCGTGTGCGAAACAGTAAAAACCCCATCTCCAGCGTTGACACCGACAACCTTCAGCGCAAGCATCAACGCATCTGTACCGTTGGCGACTCCGACCGCAGCGGGAGCCCCTAACCACGCCGCAAATTCCCTCTCAAAACCGGCTGTTTCCTCTCCCAGAATGTACCAACCGCTTCGCATCACGCGCAGGGCGGCTTCCTCAAGTTCAGCCTGCTCGGAATAGAATCCGGCAGAAAGACTATTTGCTGGAACGGGTTTCATGGCTTGTCATCAGTACTTAGATATACAGCGGTAATCTGGGTCTGAAGTAATCCAGCGTTTTTCGTAGTGCCGTTTGCACATCAGTATCTGGCTGCCAGTCCAGCAAATCCCGAATCTGGCGATCATCACTATAATAGTCCCCGATATCGATTCGGCGACGTTCTTCAGGAAACTGGCGAATTACAAAGTCCCCGCTTCCATTGACCTCAACCAGCACTTCCGCAAGGCGTTGCAGGCTGATCGGTTCCATGCCACCAAGATTGAAGCAGCGACCAACCGCAGCAGGGTGCGTGGCTGCCCGTAACATGGCGTCCACGCAGTCATCAACCCATGTAAAGTCACGCAGTTGCTGGCCACCCCAGACTTCGAACGGTCGATTCTCAAGAATGTTTCGAATCCAGACACCAACAAATGTCTGCCGTGCATCGCGAATTCTCATACGCGGCCCAAAGGTGTTCGTGAGCCGCAGTACACAGGCAGGAATACCATACACCTGCTGATACAACAAATGATAGAATTCACCTGACAACTTATTGATGCCGTTCACATCAACAGGACGCAGCGGATGTTTTTCGTCGACCGGCAGGTACTCGGGGCGACCATAAAGCTGGCGTGTGCTGGCGAAAACAAGTCGTACTTCGGGATTGACGTGGCGACAGGTTTCAAGAATTGACAGTTGTGCTCGGCAATTGATCTCCAGATCGGTGAATGGATCCTGCATTGAATCCATATGACTGGTTTGTCCGGCAAGATTAAAAAGAAACTGCTGATCCCGAACAAGGAATCTGAGTGAGTGTACATCGCGGACGTCAGATATGTTGATCTTCAGACGATTCTCATAACCCGCAAGATTCGCTAAATTGCCCCCATACTCCGGGGTAAGACTGTCCAGAACTGTGACATTGGCCCCAAGTTCGCACAAGCGGATCGCAAGATTTGAACCGATGAACCCGAGGCCACCAGTAATCAATACTCGGCAACCGGCCCAATCAGCATCAGACAGTACCTGACTATCAACCGGCATTGAACGTGCATTCCCTGATTTAAAGCCAGACGCGAGCCATTGAGGTGAGCAGCAGTCAGCGATCCAGAGACAGCAATTGCAGCAGATCCTGGAGGATCTGAGGGTCTTCCTTGAGTTCCGCGAGGGGTGTCAGTTCTTGCAGGATCAGTTGGCGGTCCAGTCGTGGTCCCTGGCGGATGATGACGCGTTCGATATCGATCCAGTCCTGCGGTCGATTGGCGAAGGCTTTCAATACGACGAGGTCTTCCGCGCTGCAGGTGCGAATCCGGCCGTGCCCCGGAGTGCCCCAAACACTGGAACGAACCAGCATGCGATCCTCAAAATCCAGACACGCCAGACCGACATCCAGCGGACAGCCCGCCAGATCCTGCAACAAAAGCACTCGTGCCTGCAAGGCAAAGTCCAAAGCATCAGGGATGCGTGCCTGGTAACGTGTCAGCAGGGCTGAGATCACCGGACGCTCGCTGCCAATCTGAGCGAACACGGTGGCATCGACATCGGTGGTCATGCGCGGTTCACCCCATCGCTGAATGGCAATCCCCCCGATCAGACAATAGCGATACCCCGCTTGATTCAGAAAGTCGTCCAGATTTCTGGCGGCCTGCCAGAGCTGCTTTGGAATCATTGTCGAAGTGCTGCCTGCAGTTCCTGCTGCAGCTGCAAAGCCTTCCAGCGCATCATCCACGCCTGAAAAGCCACCATACCCGATTGACGAGGATCCGCCGAGGGCTGGCTGTTAAGAAACCGCAGACCGGCGTTTTCATCCAGACTTTTGAGTTCAGCGTCACGAACCTGCTGCAGCCGCGGGCCGGCCCGCCGCCACGCTTCAACCCAGAGTTTCTGTTCAGGAGTTGCCATGGGACATTCTGTGCAGACGTGCGGTGAGCGTCCAGGAGCAGCAGGGATTCTCTGCTGGAATCTGCGTGATGTCAATCCGGGACAACTTAGCTACGGTGCCGAGGACGCCGAGTCAAAAGGTAGCCCGAGCATTCCTGCTCGGTCCCATCCCCCGAAAAACACTGGGAATTTCAAGGATGACGAGAAGTTCTTGCCCGGGCTTAAGCCCAGACTACGAGTTTTGTTCCCGCGTCATCGAGGTACGAGCTATACAGATCACCCGGGCTGGCTGCCATGCCGTGAAACGGTCATTTCACGGCGTGACCGGCGCAAACTCCGTTCCCGTCGGTGACTGTGCGGGCCAATCATCGAGCAGTGGTCGAACAGTCCTTGTCCCATTTTCGGCACGTGAAGTCAAAAAGTGTTTAACGCAGTTTTTGAATCTCTTGTGAATGCTGGCAATCTCGGCAAGAAATGCGGGAATGTGGTCAGTGGTCAACACGGCATTTTCGGAGAATCCAGCAGGATCGGCAGATTTGCTGCAGTCTGAATGTGGCTGGCGTCGGTGATGAGTTTTTTGACCACTGGGAACAGGCACACACGGAAGGGCGGGAGGGCGGTCACGAGCCGTTCGGGTGTTCCTGGCGTTAAGGACAAAAATGTGGCCCGAGCATTCCTGCTCGGCCCCCAGCTAACACTCACTTCAACGTCGTTCAGCGATCAGTAGTGGTTGAAACAGAGTGGGTCGGGGGATTCCTGAACCACGAAAGGCACGAAATACACGAAAAAGAATCGCTGCTGGCAGTTGCCGGAGCGAGTGGACGGCTGGGGCAGAGTAGCGTTTTTTTTCAACCACGGAAGACACGGAACACACGGAAACGTGGGCGTTGGGAGTTCGGATTTTTCCGACAGCGAGGACAGCAAAGGTAGCCCGGGCATTCCTGCCCGGACACCTGCTCACTCAGTTCAACGTCGTGAAGAGCTCAGCAGCGGCGGTGACAGAGAGAGTCGGGGGATTCCTGAACCACGAAAGAAACGAAACACACGAAAAAGAATCGCTGCTGGCAGTTGCCCGGGCGAGTGGACGGCTGGGGCAGAGCAGCGTTTTTTTTCAACCACGGAAGACACGGAACACACGGAAACGTGGGGGTTGTGACCAACAGCGAGGACAACAAACGTAGCCCGAGCATTCCTGCTCGGCCCCCAGCAATCAGTCACATCAACGTCGTATAGCGATCAGTGGTGGTTGAAACAGAGTAAGTCGGGGAATTCCTGAACCACGAAAGGCACGAAAGACACGAAAAAGGCGGCGTTGCTGGACGTTGCAAGGTGCGTGGGGGAGGTCGCGGCGGAGATGTTTTTCTTCACCACGGAGGGCACGGTAGCCACGGAACACACGGGAACGGGGGCGTTGGTTGGGGGGATTTTTTTCGGTGACAGACTCTTCGTTCCGGATGGGGTTGTGGGAATGGACCATCCGGGCATGGCGCAAGATCAGAACAGGGTTCCGTCACTGTCACCGAAGGAGGTTGCTGGCAGGCCCAGTTTCTGCAGGACCGACAGGTACAGGTTGCAGAGCGGGACAGTGCGGTCTGGATACAGTTTGTGGACACCGCCATGGATGCCGGTTGCCCGTCCGGTCAGCAGCACGATTGGCAGGTCGTCGGGTTCGTGGCGGTTTCCATCCGACATCCCGGATCCCAACATCAGCAGGCAGTTGTCGAGGAGTGTGCCGGCGCCTTCGGGAATCTGAGCCAGTCTTTGAGCGAGATTCGCGAATTGCTGCACATACCAGCGATTAATGTGCTGATACTGGCGAATCTTCTGTGGATCTGTCTGGTGATGTGAGACCGAGTGATGCGGCTCGGTCCAGCCGTTGTCCAGTGGAAAAATCTGCTGCGACGTGTCGTTGGCCAGCATCACACTGGCGGTGCGGACGGCATCGCAGCGAAACGCCAGTACCAGCAGATCCAGCATGACAGACAGATGCTGATGAAAGGTTTCGGGAGTCTGAGGTCGCTGCGGACGAGCGGACTGGGCGAATTTCAACAGTGGATGCTGCGGATGCTGATTCAGAAAGCGAACTCGCGATTCCATCGTATCCACCGCTTCAAGATATTCCTGAAGCTTGATCTGATCATCTTTTCCCAGTTGGCGGCTAATTGAGCGGGCGTCTTCCAGTACGAAATTCAGCAGTCTGCGGGACGCCGTCCTGCCCATGTCCTGAGGGGAGCGCCCGAACAGGCGATCGAAGACCGATTCGGGCGAAACCTGGGGCAACACCGGACGCCCGGCTGCCTGCCACGAAATGCAACTGCCATAGAGCAGTGTGACACCATTCGCCGGATCAATTCCACCGGCTATTGGTTCGACTCCCAGCACCAGACTGTGCAGCGGCGTCTGTCCGTTGAAGTGCTGTGCAATCTGTTGATCGACCGAGATGCCTCCAGCACTGAAATCGCGTCCTGTCGTGGAGTTGACGGGCATACCCGTCAGGAAGTTGGCGGTTTTGTGAGCATGTCCGTCGGGGGTGCGACTGTGCGGTTTGTCCAGTCCGGAAAACACGGTGACCAGCGACCGCAGCGGTTCAAGAGGCTGCAGCGTGGGGCTCAGGATCAGCTGATCGCCACTTTCAGCGGGTGTCCAGTCCGGCATCCACGCGCCATTGGGAAAGTGCAGAAAGGCAGTCCGCAGAGGCGGAGTCTGCACAGGATCTTTGGCAAAGGCCTGCCACGACAGTGACGGCAGCCACGGCAGAGGCAAAGCCAGCCCGGCTCCGCGCAGAACGTGTCGGCGACTGTTGTTCGTCCTGAGTGTGTTCGTCCTGAATGTCATGGTGCTACCGCCAGTTCTGCTGCAGGACTTAACCGTCGCCACTGAAAGATTTCACTGGACACAATGCTGCGAATCAGGGCGACGCCGGTGGCACCGCGGGCTTCGGTTTGCTGCACGATTTCTTCCAGCAAACATTCTTCAGTGTCAAACAGTTCGCGTCCAGCGGCATAGCCTGTCAATTTTCTGACCAGGTGGGGCAGCCACTGGGATCTTCGCTGGAGCACGGCGCGTCGCAGGCCATCCAGTCCAGCGATCTGCGTTCCGTCAGGCAGTGTGGCGACAGCATCGATCGGCTGTCCAGCGATACCTGCCCGTCGACGACCGACCGGATCCATTTCTTCGAGGGCAAAACCGAGAGGATCCATCAGTTCGTGGCAGGCGCGGCAGGTGGGACTGGCGCGATGCTGTTCCAGCTGCTGCCTGAGCGTCAGTTGTGGGTGAGATTTTGCAGTCTGTTCGAAGGCTGGGACATCAGCCGGTGCCGGCAGCACGCGTTGTCCCAGAATTCTGTCAAGTACCCAGCGTCCTCGCAGGACAGGGCTGGTGCGAGTTGGAGTGGATGTGGCGACCATTACGGCCCCCAGTGCCAGCAGGCCTCCACGAGACCCATCAGAAATCTGCAGCTGCTGCCAGTCTGTCAGCGGAGAATCGGCAGCAAGTTCATAATAGTCGGCCAGTTGCTGATTCACCCAGACATAGTCTGCGGACAAAAGTTCTTCCAGCGGCCGATCGTTGCGCAGAACAGTACTGACCAGCAACGCAGCTTCCTGCTGCAGCAGTGCTGCGATCTGCGGCGAAAATGCGGGATAGACAGTCAGATCCTTTTGCGCCCGAGGCAACTGATCCAGCCCCAGCCACTGCAGTCCAAAACTGGTCCCCAGACTGGCAGCTCGCGGATCGTGGAGCATGCGGCGAATCTGCAGTGTCAACTGTTCATCGGTTGTCAGTTGCCCCTGATCTGCGGCGGTCAGCAGCGGTTCATCGGGCAGTGCTGACCAGAGAAACAGCGCGAGGCGAGTTGCCAGTTCGTGCTGCGAGATGCGAAAGTCGCTACCGGTGTGCGGGGGGATTTCCAGTACATAAAGGAAGGAGGGTGACAGCAGCACGGCCGTCAGGACTTCCGTCAGCATTTCCGCCGAGGAAACTCCGTCGTTCAAAGCATCCTGCTGCAGTTTTTCCAGTCGCTGCAGTTCGGCGGCAGTGGGATCACGTCTCCATGCGTGGCGGATCCATTGACGGATGGCAGGGTGAGCGCTGAGGGGAGACTGCTGCAGCCGGGGGATCAGGCTGGCGAATTGACCGGTGGAATTCTCAGCCGAACCTGCCGTGTCCGTCCTGCTCTGCAGACAGCGCTGGACAGAATCTTCGATACATGCCTGAAATAATTCTGCGGTAGAAGAGGACATAATCAGCGTACCGGCCGCTGTATCGAATCCTTCCCCACCGGCGGCTTCCGGGGGTGGCAGCAGATCAGAGCGGGGCGTCACGCTCAGCAGTTGTTCAATGGCGTTACAGAATTCGGTTCTGGTCAGACGTCGTCCGACGGCCGCGATTGGTGAGAGCGTATGTCGACGTGCGTCAGTGAGTTGCTGATCGCAGGGGTCTGGCGCGGGCAGGTCGCCGATCCAGTGCAGGATCTGTCGGCGTGTGGCGATTTTCATTTCGGGACAGCCACTGGGCGGCATGCGACGGGATTGCAGCTGACTGCGGACGGGCAGCCAGAGCTTCTGAGCGAGCAGCTGTTGAGGCTGCGTACTGATCGCAGGATTCAACCACAAGGACTGTTCGTGGCAATCACCGCAGTGCGTTTGCAGGACAGGTGCCACGGACTGTGTGTACTGCGCTAACAGCGGCTGTTCCTGCTGAATTGTGGCAGCCTGCAGCCAGCCCTGTAACGCCGCTGTGAAGCCTGGATTCCCCCCTGCACCGGCGGCCACGTCCACAACATTCACGGTCTGGGCGCGACGGGCGATCAGCGAGGAGCTGCGGCGTTCACCGGCCTGCAGCGCAAGGGCTTCCAGCTGTGCCAGCCTGGGCCACGGCTGTGAGGTGGACGATGGCATTTGCTGAACCTGCTGAAATATCTGCAGTGCGTCATCCCACTGCTGCTGTTCGCGGAAACACTCAGCAGCGGTAAAGCGAGCAGCTGCGGACAGGGAACTGTCAGCCGGAATCTGCTGCAGTAATGTCAGGCACTGAGTAGCATCACCTGCGCACAGGGCAGTGCGCGCTTTTTCCAGAACGTCAGAACTCGAATGAACGGGGGCGTGGGCCAGCAGACTGATCTGGCTGCCAGAAAGTGGCTGAGCGTATGCCGCCCATTCCGCCACATCCATTCGTACTGAACTGTCGCCGTTTCCGGCATAGCCAATCCGCAGCCTGCGAAAGCTGGCTGGCTGAGTGACAGTGACTGAAGAAGCGGCGGACGCTGCGAGCAGTCCATTGACGTAAAGCTGCATTCGATCGAGGCGTTGGACGACTGCGACATGTGTCCAGACGTCGGGGGGCGTTCGCGTGATACTGGCGATAGTGATTCCGCCCTTCGGAGCTGGTCGACCGAGGCTGTAACTGACGACACCGGCCGGAAACGCGATTGAGAGTGCGAATCCGTCATGAACTCCATCCCCCATTGCCACAAGTGTTCCGGCACCGCTGTTGTTGGCTCCAATGACAGAGCCGCGATCGTGCCAGCGAAACCATAGCTCGAAGGTAAATCCCTGCGTGGCGTTGAACGGGCTTGATTCAATGGGTTGCTGATCCACAGGAACAGCTGCCAGTGCGGGTTCATGAGCGGTGACCGTCTGCAGGGCAGTGGCTGGGCTGTGCCACAGCACCGTTGCTGGTGTGTCGGCCACATTCAAGGGACGGTTTTGGTCCATTTCCAGGGTCAGCAGCGACCATCGCTGCAGATCCGGATGGGTGTGGCGAAAGCGAGCCGCCTGCTGCCACTGAGCCGAATTTCGTTCAAGGAGCCCGGGTGGAAGTCGGGACACTCGACTGCCGATCCAAACCGCCATGAAAAGTAATGGCAGCAGAATCAGCAGGGCAAAGGAATCACGAAATCGCAGAAGCATCGTTGAGACGGTGTTGAGGAGTTTGGCTGTGGATCAAAACAAAAACTGTGAGGCGGAATCGGTGGTGTTTCTGTGGGACTGGTTACGGGGCGGAGTTACGGTTTTCGGTTTTCGGTTTTCGGTTTTCGGTGAAAGTGAAGTTCCCCCTTGGGAGGGTGAGGCTCCTGCCGAACCGAAGAGTCCTTGATTTTGCGTCACCGAGCTGGTGCTCGGTGTTCCCAGCGGCGAACCGGAGTCGGAGGCAGTTGTCAGTTGTCAGTGGTCAGTGGTCAGTGGTCAGTTTTCAGTGAAATGGAGGTTCTCTCTGGGAGGGCGAGGCTCCTGCCGAACCGGAGGCATCTCACTCGCCAAGCGGGTGAATATGCCATCCGGCGAAAGGTTAGTCGACATTCAGAAAATGCGTCCGTTGCTGTCTCCGAATTGATTTGCAGGCAGGCCCATCGCGTTCAGGATCGAGCAGTGCAGATTACACAGAGGCGTGTTGTCGCCGGTGAATTGCAGATGCTGCCCTACGGGTACTGAACCGCCCCCGCGTCCGGCCATCAGTACTGGCAGGTTCATGTGATCGTGGCGATTCCCGTCAGACAGTCCGGAACCGAACAGCAGCATGCAGTGATCCAGCAGTGTTCCGTCGCCTTCGGGGATATTGCGCAGGGCAGTCACGAGGTCGGCGAACTGCTGCACGTACCATGTGGTGATGCGACGGTAGTGATCAATCTGTTCGGCGTTTCCCTGATGATGTGAGACCTGATGTGCAGCATATGGGACACCGATGAATTCAAACGTCTGAATTGTGGCATCATTTGCGAGCATCATCGAGACAACTCGAGTTGCATCGCCCCGAAATGCAAGCACCAGCAGGTCAATCATTAACTTGACTGTGTCAGAATACATCAATGGCATCGTCTGGAGAAACCGCTCGCGATCGTGTTCTGACGGTTTCCACCGGGACGTCGGTGCAGGATGCCGATCTGCCGACTCGATGAACCGCAATCGATTTTCCACGGTCTGCACAGAATCCAGGTATTGATCCAATCGCGTGCGGTCATCGCGTCCAAGCCGTGGACGAAGACCTTGAGCATCTTCCAGAACAAGGTCCAGCAATCGTCGATTTCCGGCAGTACGCTGAGCACCATCAGAGTCGAGATTGAACAGACTTTCGAATGCCGATCGCGGATTGGTTTCGGGCATCACGGGGCGTTGCGGAGTCTCCCACGAAATCAGTGAACTGTACAGCAGTGTCCAGTTCACAATTCTGTCCACTCCGGTCCGAACGGGTTCACAGCCAAGCACCAGTGATGGAACCAGAGTTTTACCGACAAAACTTTTTGCCAGATGCTGATCGAGAGATACACCGCCAACGCCAATATCCCGCCCCGTCGTTGCTCGCACGGACATTCCGGTGAGGAAATTCGCTGTCGATGCCAGATGCGCCTCGCCCGGACGACTATTGGCCTTATCAAGGCCGGTCAGCACGAGGAGTTCACTCTGCACCGGTGCCAGTGGCTGCAGGATTGGGCTGAGCGTATAGCTGGTCCCCGTTTGTGCCGGGGTCCAGTCGTCCATCCATGCGCCGTTGGGAAAGTGCAGGAAGGCTGCTCGCAATGGTGGTGCCATTCGCCCGCCGGAACCCGTGGCCAGTGATTCCAGCCACGGCAGCGAAAGACTGACCCCGGATCCCTGCAGGAAACGTCTGCGAGTCTTCATAATGCGGAATTCTTCAGCAGTGTGCGACCATTACCAACTGCATAACGACTGCGGAACGGCGCACTGACCGAGATTTCTTCCAGTAGTACAGTTGCAGAATTGCCAGAACGGCCAAGACAATCAACACAGTGTTCGATCACGTTGTCATCGAAGTGGTCCAGTTCTCTGCCAAGAGCATACCCGAGCAATCGTCGGCTGAACAGTCGCAGGAACTGCTGCTGTCGCTGTGGCTGCTGCAGCACCGAGACAAGTCCCGGCAGCCCCACCACACGAGATCCGTCAGGAAGTTCGCCAGTCGCATCTACTGGAAAATCTGCATCGTGCGTTCTGTAGCGCCCCACTGGGTCATAGTTTTCCAGTGCAAATCCCAGGGGGTCCATCAGACGATGACAGCCGATGCAGTTGGGATCAGCCCGATGCTGCTCCAATTGTTCCTTCAGTGAACCGTGCTGCAATGAACTTTCCTGCAGGGTTGGCACACCCGGGGGCGGAGGTTTCACGGTCTCTCCGAGCAGCGTTTCCAGGATCCAGCGTCCACGCAGCACGGGGCTGGTGCGGCGAGGATATGATGTGTGAATATGCACAGCGCCGAGGGTCAGGATGCCACCGCGCTGTCCTTCAGGCAGACGGAAATGCTGCCAATCGGCTGTCTGAGGTAACGGCAGCGCATACCATTGAGCCAGCCGGCCATTGACAATCGCTTCGTCAGAGGCCAGCAGATCGGTCAGCGGCCGTCCTTCAGAGAAGGCCCGCCAGACAGTGCGAGCTGCCTGTTCCTTCAGCAGGGCGGCGATCTGCAGATTATATTCAGGAAAGAGGGTCTGATCCGGATGCTGAACTTCCAACTGCTCGAGCCCCAGCCATTGAATGGCAAAGCGGTGCCCCAGAGCCAGTGAGCGCGGGTCTGACAGTAGACGCCGCACCTGCCGCAGTACGCCGGCCCGAGACCGCAGCTCACCCGCTGCTGCCGCATCCAGCAGAACCTCATCGGGAATCGATGACCACAGAAACAGTGCCAACCGCGTGGCGTACTGGTAGTCGTCCAGCCGATACCGACCGGGCTGATCCGGTTCTGGTTCCAGTACCAGCAGGAATCGTGGCGACAGCAGAATGCGGGTCAGGCACTGTGCAAGAGATTCTGCGAGGGACAGCTGCGACTGGCGACATTCCTCAAAGTACTGCAACACCTGTTCCACTTCCTCCGCCTGCGGGGGACGCCGCCAGGCCCGCTTCATGAACTGCAGCAGATCCGCTCTCAGCAGTTCCCGCTGCTGTTCAATTGTGGCGGTTGACTGTACGAGGACAGACCTGAACAGTGCGGACGATTCCACGTGATCCGGGTGTTGTATTTGCTGCTGCATGATCTGTGGGCAGATTTGTTGCAGCGTTGTCAGCCAGCGATTCAGCCACGGACCCGAGATAATGAGCGTGGCAGCGCTGGTATCAAAACCTTCGCCACCAGACCCGTCTGGAGGTGGTAACTGATCGTCCGACAGATCAACTCCCAGCAGGTCGCGAACCGCGTGCCGAAGTTCCAATCTCGTCAGTCGCCGCCCAGTTCCAGAACCGGCAGTCCAGCCGAGATCGAAATATCTTGTTCCGTCGGCATCTTCAGAGAACTGTTCGCCCAGACCAGCCGCAGGAATCGCAGCGATCCAGTATTGCAACTGGCGACAGACACTTTCCGGGAGTTCGTGATGCGCGGGATCGTGTCCCCTGTGATCCAGCTTTTCACTGACGGACTGCCAGAAGTCAACCCCGGCAAACGCCGCTTCGTCACCATCAGTGAGGATGGCCAGCGGCAATCCGCCGTTCTGACCTGCTGAATGACAGGAGCTGCAGGCAGACTGCAGCACTGGCAGAATCCGCGAGTCAAACTGTTGTTTCCACGTCAGCATGCGCCGGTGTTCCAGTTGTCGCAGAAAACGGCGAGTGATATCGACGGGAGTCAGGGCGACTTCAGACGCCGGTGCTGGAGGTACTGCCTGCAGTGCCAGGAGTTCGGCAGCCGCAAACTGCCCCAATTCACCCGCACCCTCCTGCCATGCAAGGCCTGCAAAGATTTCCTCTGCCTGCTGATATCGGCCCAGTTCCCGCAGACACTCCGCCCGCCGATATCGAAATCGCAGCTTGAGAGATTCTGGCATTGTATCTGCACGTTCGTGGCCGAGCACGTTCAGTGCATCCTGCGCCCGCCCCTCTGTCAGAAAGTCTCCGGCCTGCAGCAGCGTGGAACCTGTGGACGACACTGAATCATCGAATTCGCTGGCTAATGACAACATCTCGGCCGAGGAAAACGCGCGACGGTAAATGGCAAAGTGCTGCAAGTCCATTCGTGCAGAGCCAAGCCCATTTCCGACATAACCCGCACGCAGCCGAGAACTGCGTGCAACTTCGTGATACTTCAACGTTGATCGCGTCCTTCCCGAAAGCAGTCCGTTCACATACACGGAAAGCTCACCGTCATGCCACGTGCCGGCGACATGAGTCCAGACGGACTGTGGAATACGCTGAATCGCACGTGTCCGGACAGCCGGCTGCGGCTTTGGCTGGCCAATCTGAAATGACAGCACATTGGATGGGAACTCGAGCGAAAACACAAACCCTGAGTAGACGCCGTCGCCTATGGAAATCAGGCTGCCACTATGTGTGGAGTTGCCGCCAGTAACAAATCCCTGCCCGTGATGACGCAGCAGGAATTCCACGGTGAACGACTGTTCCAGCTGAACTACGGGTGCCAGCAGTGCCTGATCGTCGAGTTGGACTGAGAACTGCTCATGCAATGGTCCTGCGGCTCGCAGTGGAGCACGTCGATCGGGCGCTGTGCCAACGCGCAGCGTGTCTGCCCAGCCGGCCAGGTTTGCGACAGGCGATTGCGGAGCCAAACCATCAAGAACGTAATATCGCAGCAGCGAGCCGTCGAGCAGACGGGACATATGCTGACTGGACGAGGGCACACTGGCAGGTCCGGTCACGACTGCGCGGACACGCGGCCAGAAAAGCACGACAAGCAGCAGCGTCATGGCGACAGGCAGCCACAGTGTTTTCAGTGACGATTTAAAAACCATGTGGCAGGCCGCAGCAGCTTGTGGGTCAGTCTGATGACGTTGCCAGTTCAGCAACGACGTGCGAAAGGATCTGAAACAGAGTCGCCCGAGGCAAGCAAGGACGGGCGAGGCAAATCCGTGCCTCACCTGAGCGAATGTCTGGGTGAGAAAGGCTCAGACGTGCCAAAGTGCAGATTGAAGAGCCGCATTCAGCGGGAACTTCACCACGCCAGAAATCTGTATCTCAACATGTCCTGTCCGCTTTGAAACGTCACTTGATACGCCGAGCAGGCCCGCGGATCCGAGGGCATTCTCTCAGCATGGGCCCACGGTTGCACATTTCAATTCTGGTTCAGCACACCAGAGACCACGGTGCAGGCTAAAGTCCGGTTATCCAGCAGACTTCTTCAAGTGCTCATTCCAGCGATCTCGAAACACCTCACGACTGGCTGCGTGCAGGCGGATCAGATCGGCTCGGGTACCGGATTCCAGTTCCCCCGAATAACTGTAGAACACCTGACACTGGTGAACTCGCGGATGCTCCTGACGTCGCCAACGGTCGACTGGTTTCTGAGTTGACTGTCCAGTGCTGACATTCCCCGCTTCAAGATCGTAAGTTTCAAACGGCTGCCCAAGATACTGAGCTTCCATGGGCGTTCCGTCGGAGCCGAATTCTGAAAAGATCAGCAGACCACTGCCGACACCAGCTTTCTGATAATCGACCGTGACGATATGCCAGATTTCTCCCTGCTTATCACGCACTTCGTAGACATGTCGATCACCCTGAACCCAGCCATTGGCGACGTAACAGGCCGAAAGTTCATGCCATGCGACCCACTGCGCCTGATCCATCGTGACCAGACAACTGCGCCCATCCTTCGCGTAGTTCCATGAATGCACCCACCAGGATTCAATATTGGCCACCTTGACTGGATCTGCGGCGGGAAAAAACGCCTGTTTTTCCCAGCCAGCCAGAACGTCTGGAAGGTCATCCGCCGTTAGTACGATGTCACCGCGTGAGGGTCCGGGAATCTGCCCAACTCGGCCAGAAGGCAGCAGGTACTTTCCGGCAATCATTGTCAGCAGCATTACACTCAAAACCACGAACATCCTCGGTTCGCGTTTTTTTTTGCTTACAAGCGGTTCCGAGGAACTCATTGCGGGATCCTTAATCTGCGGTTTCATGGAATCAAGTACGATTCTGCTGCAGAGCCAGCAGATCACTTTCCACCATCATTCTGACCATCTGTTCGAATGAAACACTGGGGCACCAGCCAAGAACCTGACGGGCCTTCGCCGAATTTCCGAGGAGCGCCTGAGGATCAGCCGGGCGAAGAAATCGCTGGTCCACAGATACGTGCTGCTGCCAGTCAAGGCCCAGATGCTCAAAGGCTATCTGCAACAGATCTCTGATGGAATGCGATGTGCCGGTCGCGAGAACATAATCATCTGGGTCTGTATGCTGCAGAATCTGCCACATGCCCGCCACAAAGTCGGCCGCATAGCCCCAGTCGCGTTCGGCTTCCAGATCGCCGAGCGTCAGGGATTTCTGCACCCCGGCTTTGATGCGTGCGGCAGCCAGAGTGACCTTGCGAGTCACAAAGTTCTCCCCGCGACGGGGGCTTTCATGGTTGTAACAAATGGCATTGCAGAAGAACAGGCCGTGACTTTCACGGTAGATACGAGTCATCTGCGTGGCAAAGGCCTTGGCACAACCATAGGGCGAATTGGGATTCACCGGGGTCAGTTCATCCTGAGGAGACACGGTCGGTGTACCGAAGATTTCGCGACTGCTGGCGTGCAGAAATCGCGGAGGTTGTGGCAGGTCCCGCAGAATCTCCATGATCCGCAAGGTGGCCATCGCTGTCAGCTCGCAGGTACTTTCCGGAATCTCAAAGCTGAGCCCCACATGGCTTTGACCGGCCAGATGATAAAACTCTGTCGGTTGGACCTTCGTCACAATTCGCCGGATTGTGGTGGTGTCGGTCAGATCGGCGTAGTGCAGATGCAATCGGGATCCGTAGATCTGAGGATCCTGATACAGGCTGCTGAGCCGGATACGTTCCAGCGAGCTGCTGCGACGGACAATGCCGTGAACCTGATAGCCTTTGTTCAGCAGCAGTTCGGCGAGGTAGGAACCATCCTGCCCGGTAATCCCGGTGATGAGGGCAATCATGAAACAGGGGAACTCCAGAGAGGACTATAGAAAAAGCGATCGCTTCGACGACTGCAGGCGGTGGCAGCCAGCGGGTGTCGGAAAGGCGGTTTGCCGGTTGCGTGCTGCTGTTCAACCACGAATGACACGAATGACACGAATCAGGGCTGGTGAACGGGACGTGGTAGTGGCGATTTTTGACTGGCTGGCGAGCCGTTAGCGGAAGCCAGCGGGTGTTGGCTGCCGCGGTGCGGCAGTCACGGGATGGCTGAGCGACGGGCCAACGTGCGCCCGGTCACAGGTTTGTGAGTGCAAAAGGCAGCCGGGCAGGAATGACGCCGAGGACAAAATGTCGTAGACTGGGCTTTAGCCCGGGCACGTAGTTCTCGTCAGCCTTGAAATCCCCATTGTTTTTTTAAAGGATGGGGCCGAGCAGGAATGCTCGGGCTACGGTTGTGGGTGAACAACGACAGCGGAACACTGACAGTTGACTTCGGCTCGGCGGGAGCCTCGCCCTCCCAAACGGAGGGGCCATCTTGCGCGACGGTGCCCAAAAGACGGCCTCATACCGCGGACAGCATTTTCGGTGGACCCTTAAAAACACGTTTCGCGGATATTCGTGGATATCCGCAGCTGGTGTTCAGGCCTGCGCGAGCAGAGTTTACTTTCTGGCGGCAGCGAGGATGGCTTCTTCGCGAGCCAGATTCAGGTCGTGATCAACCATCAGTTTCGCCAGCTCTTCAAGGGACGTGGAGGCCGTCCAGCCCAGCTTTTCTTTGGCTTTTGAGCAATCACCAAGCAGCAGATCGACTTCAGCGGGCCGGAAATAGCGAGGATCGATTTCGATGTAGTGTTTGGGATCCAGCTGCAGCATGCTGAAGACGATGTCCGCAAATTCCTGGACGGTCTGCGTTCTGCCCGTGGCCAGTACAAAATCATCCGGTTCGCTGTGCTGCAGCATCCGCCACATGCCTTCAACGTAATCTTTCGCGTAACCCCAGTCACGCTTAGCCGCGAGGTTACCGAGGTACAGTTTGTCCTGAAGGCCGAGTTTGATGCGAGTCGCAGCGCGGGTGATCTTGCGAGTGACGAAGGTTTCGCCACGGCGAGGACTTTCGTGATTGAACAAAATGCCGTTCACCGCGAACATGTCGTAGGACTTGCGATAATTGACAGTCTGATGGAACGCATAGACTTTGGCACAGGCATAGGGGCTTTGGGGTTGAAACGGCGTTGTCTCTGTCTGAGGGGTTTCCAGCACTTCACCGTACATCTCGCTGGAAGACGCCTGGTAGACTTTTGTGAGTTTACGTTTGTTCAGCTGTCGAGCCGCCTCGAGCACATTCAACGCCCCACCGCCAGTTGCCTGGAACGTGTAAGCTGGTTGGTCAAAGGAGACCCGCACGTGGCTTTGAGCCCCGAGGTTGTAGATTTCGTCGGGTTCCAGATCCAGTACCAGATTGGTCAGACTTTGGCCATCCGTCAGGTCACCGTAGTGCAGAAACAGGCGATTACCGGCCTGATGCGGATCTGCGTAGATATGGTTGATCCGTCCGGTGGTGAACGTGGAAGCACGCCGCACCAGACCATGCACCGTATAACCTTTTTCCAGCAACAGTTCAGCAAGGTAAGAACCGTCCTGACCAGTGATTCCGGTAATGAGTGCGGATTTTGACATGCAAACAGCTTTGTGTGCAGGAGGAGAGATACAGGATTGAAAACTCAACTTGCCCGACAAGTGTTTACCGAGCAAGTGGTGACACAGTTTTCCGCTGTGGTTTTACAGCAATTGCAGAGAACAGAACAATTGTGAGGTTTTTAGGGTATGTTGAAGGTAAGGATTGTAACGGCTGTTCGCGAAGGAGTGCTGACGGGAATTCGTCAAAGATCACTGAGTCATCATCGGTGGCACCGACCATTGCTGATACGAGGGATAAATCCGTGGCTGGGGCGTTAGCCCGGGCAAGTGCCCCACCCATCCGCAGAACACACCGGTGGGTCAAATCTGACGAAGGTTGTGTGCGCGGGCTGAAGCCCACGATACGATGTTGAGCCGGAGCGCTAGCCATGAGCCACGGGCCCCCTACTAAACGTAGCCCGGGCATTCCTGCCCGGACACATCCTTCAACAGCATCGGAGCTTCACAACCCGACAACGGTTGTGTGCGCGGGCTGAAGCCCACGATACGGTGTTGAGCCGACGCGTTACCTATGAGCCGCGGGCCCCCTACTAAAACGTAGCCCGGGCATTCCTGCCCGGCCACATCCTTCAACACCACCGGCGCTTCACAACCCGACAACGGTTGTGTGCGTGGGCTGAAGCCCACGATACGGTGTTGAGCCGAAGCGTTACCTATGAACTGCGGGCCCCCTAAACGTAGCCCGGCCACATCCTTCAACAGCATCGGAGCTTCACAACCCGACAACGGCTGTGTGCGCGGGCTGAAGCCCACCATACGGTGTTTGATCCGAGGCGTTACCTATGAGCAGCGGGCCCCCTACTAAACGTAGCCCGAGCATTCCTGACGCGAGGGACAAGAGTCGGCTGAGGCCGTCAAATCGACTTCAGTTCATTGAAAAACATCGTGTTTTTGCGGTACGGGTCCGAGCAGGAATGCTCGGGCTACATTTTTGTCCTCGGCGTCATTCCTGCCCGGCCACATCCTTCAACAGCGTCGGAACTTCACAACCCGACAATGGTTGTGTGCGTGGGCTGAAGCCCACGATACGGTGTTTGTCCGAGGCCTGCGGAATGCAAAGCAGCCCTGTGCCGCTGTCTTTTCCTGCCGGCTCAGCACGACCGCAACGTCTGCTGTTGCAGGGACTGCAGAAAGTCCTGGTAGGCTGATTGCAGGCCAGCCTCCAGCGAAATCCGAGGTTTCCAGCCCGTTTCACGGATCCGTGAGATATCGGACAGCTTGCGAGGTGTGCCGTCTGGTTTCGTGAGGTCGTGGGTAATTCGTCCTTTGTAGCCAACCGTCTGAGCGATCATTTGAGCCAGTTCGAGGATGCTGACTTCTGCCCCGCTGCCAATATTGACCAGATCCGGAGGATCTGCGAGTGACAGCAGGTGCAGGATGCCGGCCGCCAGATCATCCACATGCAGAAATTCCCGCAGCGGGCTTCCCGTGCCCCACATCTGCACTTCCGGCAGCCCGGCCTGTGTTGCTTCGTGAAAACGACGCAGCAAACCAGGCAGAACGTGGCTGTTGGACGGGTGATAGTTGTCCCCGGGTCCATACAGATTCGTGGGCATCGCCGAATGATACAGCACTTTGTACTGCTGTCGATAAAACTGACACAGCTTCAACCCCGCAATCTTGGCAATCGCGTAGGCTTCATTGGTTGGTTCAAGCGGCGATGTGAGCAGACTGTCTTCGGAAATTGGCTGAGGTGCCATCCGGGGATAGATGCAGGTACTGCCGAGGAACAGAAATCTTTGAGTCCCAGTCTGCCACGCCGCATGAACTGCGTTAGAGGCCATGGCCAGATTCTGGTAGAGAAACTCTGCGGGGTAGCTGCTGTTCGCAAGAATGCCCCCGACCCTGGCAGCGGCAAAGACAACAACATCCGGGCGTTGTTGCTGAAAGAACTGTTGCACCGACAGCTGATCGGTCAGATCCAGTTCACTGCGGTCGCGAGTAATGATCCGTCGGTAGCCCTGCTGCTGCAGCAATCGCACCACAGCAGAACCTACCATGCCTTTGTGACCAGCAACGTAAATTGATTGATCAGAATTCATGCTTCAGCTTGTCCACGTTTGAAAGTATCAAAAAACCAGCGGCTACAGGTCCGCCAAAGTTTTCCATAAGCTGCGGCAGCCCGAACACGCCAACGTGCGTCCGGGAGGCTTTAGCCCAAGCCATGCTGGGGAATGCATGAACAAACTCCAGGAACATCGGCAACCCGCGTGGATACAACATTGCCAAATGGTACTAATGTCGT
Organism: uncultured Planctomycetaceae bacterium; assembly: GCA_903858815.1. Lineage (GTDB taxonomy): Bacteria > Planctomycetota > Planctomycetia > Planctomycetales > Planctomycetaceae > SXXK01. Next base: position 26,588 of record CAIOKE010000353.1, read on the forward strand.
GTCCCACCAGAATCAGGCCGACACCTGACTACAGCCGCGGTCAAATCTGCAGGCCGTCGTCCGCCACAGTTTTGATCACTTTGGCAACCCAACTCTTCCTCAAACGGGGCTTTCCGCTTCCCCCGTCTGCTCAGCCAATAACGCTCGCAGTTGGGCCACCACTTCAAAGTCTTTGGGTCTGCCGGCGGCCACCTTCAATTCGATCAGCTTCCTCAGACTAACAACCGGTATGTCACAACCGTAAATCTGAATAATCTCTGAGTGTTCCTGCAGTGTTTGCCAGGTCCCATTGCCTGGTACTTCCGCCAGCAGATCCAGATCTCCGAGCGTCGTGGTGAGTGTGAAATTCAACCCTGCTCGCAGAGTCCGGAGGTCAAAGTAAAATGGCAATCCCGCCGGAGCGCCTCGAGGATACACGGACAATTCTTCTGCGGCAGCCGCAAGCTTCTCAAGATTGTCAGCCGCACGATCGTAGACGACATCGACATCGTAGGTAGTACGTGCCAGCCCGTGCACAATCGCGGCACCACCGCCGATGAGAATAAAACGCACTTCAAAACGACAAAGCAGCGGTAGAAGCTGAACGAAATTCGCGGTGGTCACCGTTTCAACCTTTGCTTAAGCTGCCATCCGGATTCTGTTTTTGCATCGCCCGCAACTGACGTCCGGCTGCACGCAACTCCAGTTCCAACTCAATCATCCGGGCGTGCTTATCCATCCGCTGCTGCACAGTAAGCTTCAGATTCTCTCGCAGCAACGTCCGATCGACGAACTGCATGTAGTAACGAATATGCTCAGGAAGATCGTCGTATAGCAAGGGAGGGATCGCTTTTTCGATTTTCGGTTTTCGGTTTTCAGTTTTCGGTTTTCGGTGGGAGTGTCGCGTGGAAGAATCAGCCGTGGTGGTTTGTGTTGTTCGCCGGCTGCCGCGACTGTTTGTTGGTGACCTGCTGACAACACTGACAGTTGACGTGCCCAGGGGGGGTGGCCAGTACGGAATGCAGCAGCTGGCGAAATTTCTGCAGACTGTGGTCGAACGTAAACTGCTGCAGCGCCAGCTTGCGAGCATTGTGGCCCATTTGCTGCATGTCCCTGGGGTGAGCCGAGGCCCAGCGAATCTGCTGCACAATCTGGTCAATTCGCTGGGGCTGCACCACCAGCCCGACCTGCTGTTGCACCGTCAATCGATGCAGTTCAGATTCCGGCGGGGCGTTTGTCAGCAGAGGTCGGCCGGCAGCCAGAATTCCATAGAGCTTGCTGGGCATCAGGCAGCGAGTCAGCTGGGCGGTCAGGGGCACCAGATGCAGGTCCGCTGCGTTCAGGCTGATATTCAGCCGACTGAGTGGCTGATAGCCGGTGATTGTCACGTTCGTCAGCCCCAGTTGCTGTACCTGCCGCCGCAGAGCCTGTTCCAGAGAACCTCGACCAACAAACACAAAGTGTATCCGTGGATCATCAGCCAGTTGCGCTGCAGCCTGAACAAAATGGTCCAGTCGCTGCGTCAAACCGAAATTGCCGGAATACATGACCACAAACTTATCCGCCAGACCGTGCTTCTGACGAAACGCATTTGGCCCTTCCAGTGGCGTGATTCGCTGCACGTCGGCCCAGTTCGGTATCACCTGCACTCGATCCGGGGCAATGCCGTCTTCCAGCAGCAGTTGCCGCATATCTGAACTGAGCACCACCATCTGCTCACAGCGATGGTACACGTCGAACAATTCGCGGCGTATTGTGCGGATATAGCGGTTGTTCCGAATAACCCCCATGGCCACCCCGACGTCCGGGTGAATGTCCTGCAGATATCCGACCACTCGCACAGGCCCCCGATCCATCAGCCGCGCCGCTTCCGTTGCCAGCGTGAACGGATCCGTCTCAAACACCAGCACGTCAGGCCGATTCAGGCGTTTGAGCATCCGGCGGACAGACCATTGAAAACTGAGATAGTTGGCAATCCGCAGCAGAATTCTGCGTTTGGGCAGCTGCAGATGCCGCAGACGATGAATCCGCACGCCGTTATGCACGGTCTGTGACTTCCAGTCAGCGGGGGCATCAGCCGAAAGGCTGTTCGGTAGACCAGCCACAACTTCGACCTGGAATTCGTCCGCAAGACCCTCGCACAACTGCGTCAACAGTTGTCCAGTGGCTTCGATATCGGGCCAGTAGGACCGATTGACGAAGACAATTCGGGGTTTGGAAGAATCGCTGGTCATACGAAAGAGTCAGTCGATCCAGGAGATGCGGGCGAAACGCAGGGAGAAACCGAGTGTGCGCATGCTACGCCCCTGTGGGTGACGGTAACCCTAAGGATTATATCGGCTGGGAAATGTGAAAATGCAGAAAAACCGGGGGATGAACAGCGATCCTGAGGAATGCGAGTGAGCCGTTGGGATGTGCCGACTGTGCAACGGCCGTGAACTGGCCAGGAAAGCGTTTTTCCATCGCCTGCATCAGGTGGTTGCCGCCGCAGAATCGGAATATTCGTTCTATCCGACACAAGGGATGGGAACCGCAGCAGTGACTTTGCCCAATGCGGTTTTGCTGGTCCACGGGGGCATCGGGGGAGAGTTTTCGGTTTTCAGTTTTCAGTTTTCACTGGGGGGGCGTTGGAAGCGGACGGCGAGTCAACGTGAAATGCAATCACGGGCCAACCGCGATTGCTGCCGTTCTGAACGCCCCGTCGGCGGCTGACTCCCCGCCCGCTGACGCTGGGCGCTACGGCGGACGGGCTTTGCGCCCTTTGGGAGGGGGACTTCAACACCATGGAAAACCGAAAACGCTCAGCCGGCTCGGCGGGAGCCTCGCACTCCCGAGGGATCCGGTGGCCGACACGGCGGACGGGTACGGCACCCTCCGGGCAAGGATGCGTTACCCATTCCACCCGGAAGTCCCAGGCGTCAGATTTTTGGCCCCATCAAGACTACTCCTGTAAGCTTCCGCCGATGGTACGCCCCTCGCTGTCGCTGGTGTCTTTCGTGGTCAAAAGACTTCCCATCACCGCGCACTTCATTTTGCTGTGCCCCGCAAAAAAATCGGGGTCGGGCTGTTTGCCCGACCCCGCTGGTTCACTTGCCTGCACAGCCCCTGGTCACTTCAGGTTGACTGTTCCTGCTGGTTAGGTTCTGCAGGCTCGGACTTGCTGGCGATTGCCTGCAGCTGAGCAGAACCGGCTGTTGCTACACCACCTGTCTGATTTTCATCCGGGAAGTACTCGCTGCCGTCCTTGCTGGTATACGCGTTGTACGAACCGTACCGCCCGTATCCATAACCATACTTGTAGTTGTAGCTCTTGTAGTAGTAGCGATAGTCTGAGTAGCGGTAGTTTCCGTACCCGTAAGCATCGCGTTCTTCCACCCCGTTAATCACCACGCCGGAGACGGTTGCACCGATGTCACGCAGTGAATCGATCGTGCGTTTGCCAAGATCTCGAGTGTGACGGCTGAGTCGCATACAGACGATCACTCCATCCACACGAGCTGCCACCCCGGCAGGGTCGGTGACTGCCAGAATTGGTGGAGTATCGACGATGACGTAATCAAACCTGGAACGCAGTTCCTCAAGCAGTCTTTCGTATTCCGGACGAGCCAGCAATTCCGCCGGATCCTTGGGACGACTGCCGCAGGGGATAATGAACAGGTCGGGCACCTGAGTGCCCTGCACGGCAGCTTCAATCTCTGCTCCATTACGCAGCAGATCAACGACCCCGACCTTGTTATCAACACCCGTCAGCTTATGCACTTTGGGACGACGCAGGTCACTTTCCAGCAGCACAGTCCGCTTACCGGACTGAGCGAGGGAGACTGCAAGGTTCAGAGCCAGTGTCGACTTTCCGTCTCCGGCGGCCGGGCTGGTCACAGAGATCACTCTGTGCTCACCGGCCATCGCACTGAAACACACCGCCGTACGAATTGCTCGGAAAGCTTCTGCAGGACGAGACCGCGGCAGGTGCACGGTAATCGCCGAACGGTCGAATTTGTTGCCGTCCGAGCTGATCTTCATGCGTTGTTCAGTCATGAATGGGATGTGGCCCATGATCGGCACGCCGAATTCGCGGATGATGTCTTCCGGCTTGCGGAAGGAGCGGTCTGCCATTTCGATGAGGTAGGCGATCCCCAATCCCGCCATCGCCCCCAGCAGGGCCCCCATCCCGAGGAATCGTTCCATGATGGGCGAAATCTTGACGCCAGTTCGGGCATGCTGGAGAACGAGCGCAGTGACCCCTCCCATGCCAGCATTCAGGTGCACTTCGCTGATCGCCTGAGATGTGTTGTTGAACAGCAGCCCAAGGCGGTCGATATTCGCTTTCTTGTGCTTGTCTTCAATTTCCTCGAGCATCAGTTTGCGTGCAAGGGCATCGTCGTTTGAGGCCAGTACCTGAACTTCCTGCTGCTGGCGTTCAAGAATTGCCAGTTGCTGTTCCATCGAACGCAGGTAAAGGGTCAGGAAGTCAGTCGGCTTGTCTGCGGATTCAGCCGCTTCTTTCTCCAGCCCTGCCATTTCCTTGATGTGGTCCCGAATCATCTGCATTTTCAGCTGAATCATTTTCAGCTTGGGGTGGCCTGGCCCCAACTCTGTTGCAAGTTGTGCCTCTTCAAGCATCAATGGGAACAGAGCCTGAGCGGTAGGATCGCCACCACCGTTCACAGCATTTGCCCCGCCCGTGTCATCTTTTTTGCCGATCAGCAGCAGGATTGCTTCACGAGTACCTCCCGACTGAATCGCCTCGTTGATTGCATTCAACTCAGCTTTCATGATGGTTTTTTCGAGCTCGTAGCTGGAGACCCGTGACTCAGCGGCACGAGCGCGAATGCGGTGAGGGTTTTCACCGTCGGTCGTCAGATTCGACCCCTCACGGAACCTGGCATACTCTTCCTCAGCCTTCTTCAATTGTTCGTGCAGTTCGTCACGAGCACGACTGAGGATGCCTTTCACTTCTTCACTGGCGTCCTGATAGTTTTCTTTCTGCGTTGCCACGTATTCCTCAGCGGCAGCATTGGCAATATCACGAATGTCTTCCGGATTTGCCCCCGTCGCGGCGATCGTCAACACGTTGGCAGACCGCGGAGTCACAGAGAGCATGCCACCGAGGGCATTGATGGCATCTTCCTGCGACATCCCGCTGAGTGTTGGGCGAGAGCTGAGGCTGTGATTCTTGTATGCGGCCGAAAGTGTTCGCTCACTGCGGAGGACATAGTTGGCGTCCGTCAGGTCCTTTTCGGCCATCATTGAACGCACACGGGCGTCACCAGCACGATGGATCACCTGCACCATCGCTTCTGAGCGGTACTGGGGGACCTGCCGCTGCAGCAGCATGTAACCCACACCTGTTCCAAGAATTGCGAACAGGACGATGAAGCCCTTCCGCCGGCGCAGAAAACCAATCAGGTCCAATCCAGCGTTCGTGTCTTCCGTCTGCGGAATCGCGATCTGATTTTCAGGGGAAACTGTCGACACTTGCAAGCACTCCGTAAAAGGCAATCAACCTGCGGTGAGTTCAGGCTGAGAGCGGAACGTCATTTCCATTTTGCAAGGAAAAGCAACGAGATCCACCCAGGACTTCGTGGTCAATTGGAAATCCCAGGAAGTAACACGGCCGACAACTGCCGGCCCAGCCGTGAAACAGTCACCGTCTTCCACCCCGTATTACGCGCCTGAGCCTACAGGCAAGAAACGCAATGTCAAAAAATCGACGGAAAAACCAGTTGATTTTCTACGACAACGTGTTCCCAGCCATGGCACAAACGAGGCAGTCCCAGTGAACTCGCTACGCTTCCTTATCTTCTACATCGGCAAATTCTGCCAAAACCACCACTCCACTTGCCAGATTCGCAGACTATCAAGTGGAATCTGTGAAATTGGCGATCAATTCAGGTTGTTTCCCATTTTTTGGTCCGAGAGGGTCGTACACCCAACCACGGGGCTGCTTCGGAAACACAACATGTTGCACCAGAACCACATGCGGAAGGCAAAGCCAGCCTCCAGTACCGCTGGTCGCTTCCAGACATGAAACTGGCGGATGGGAGGCAACCCCCGGAAGGGCGAGTCTCCGGCCGGGGTCAGTGGTCGGCAGGTGCAGTCCCCCTCGGGAGGGCGAGACGTGGCAGGCTTGGGAGGGCGAGGCTCCTGCAGAGCCGAAGGTCGTTGGAGTTGCGTTACCGAGCTGGTGCTCGGTGGTCCCGGGGAAGTCCCCTTTCGGGAGGGCGAGGCTTCCGCAGAGCTGAGGGTCGTTGGATTTGCGTTACCGAGCTGGTGCTCGGTGGTCCCAGGGGGACCGATGGACCGGGCCGCAAAAAAACTTCCGTAACTTGTTCCACTGCGAGCCCCCCGTCCCCTCGCTGCAAATGATCCCAGCCGACGGCACGACCCCCATTCGCTACAACCGAAAGCTTATGCCCTTCGATTATGCAGACCGACGGAAAGGCGTTCAGACTTCGGATTCTGCACTGCCAGCCAGCACCCCGATCCGAATAGCCTGCGGATTGGCTGCTGCCGCGATGGCATCATGGATCGCCTGCAGCGGATACCAGCCGGCGACCAGTCCCTCAAATCCATAGTCGTCAGCAGCCGATTGCAGGAACTGAACGGCCCGCGCCAGATGCTGCGGCGCATAATTATGGATGCCGCGGATGGAAAGATTTCTGCGGACCACCTGCTCAAGTGCCAGTCCGACGGGGGCAGAGGGAAACACTGAGCCCACCAGCACAGCCGTAGCCCCCAGACGCAGGACTGGCCACGTGCATTCGAAGGCCGCGGGGGCTCCGGAGACTTCAACAGCCGTATCCACCCCCATGCCGCCCGTCGCTTCACGCACCGTTTCCGCCAATTCATGCGGGCCACAAACCCGCGTCGCCCCGAATTGTCGAGCCAGAAGTCGGCGATGTTCATGCACTTCGCAGACAATCACCTCCGCAGCCCCGGACCAGCGTGCCATGGCTGCTGTCGTCAAGCCCAGCAGACCGGCCCCGGTAATACAAATGGCCTGCCCCTGCAGCGAGCCTGCAACATCGAGAGCCGCTGCGATGGTCGCCGTGGCACAACTGGCCGGACACACCGCGCTCAGTGAGAGCTGCTGAGGGACCTTTACGACAGCCGTTCCGCGTGTCAACAAACAGTGCTGGGCCAGTCCACCAAGTAATTCATAACCTTCCCGAAATGCCTCGTGCCCGTATTTCACCGACTGCCGACACTTCTGCGGCAATCCACGGTGGCAATAAAAGCACTGGCCACAGGATGCGACAATCGCCCAGACAATTCGATCACCCGGTTGCAGCGGTTGACCGGCTATGTCACTCAGCGGCTGATCACCACCGATCTGCTGAATTCGACCAACGATTTCATGGCCCAGCACCGTCGGCACAGGAACACTGCGACGCCCCTCGATACTGTGCAGATCACTGCCACACAACGTGCAGCCTTCGACACGTACCAGCATTTCCCCGGGCTGTGGCACGGGAGTCCGAATGGTCTGCAGAGAGACACTTCCGGCCGTACCGGAAAAGACAGCAGCCAGCGATTGCCCCGGATTCACAAAGCCCCTCAGGGAAATTCGTTTGCAGGTGTGACAGATCACGAAGCATGACGGTAGCGGGGTGCGTTCCTGAAAGCAACAGCAGGGTTGCGAGGACGATGCCACGGCGGATCGATTCCCGCTTCGCCGAGTGATGAAATGAGTGACCGGACAACTGACGATGAGACAACTGCACTCACTCAGTAATGCACTTACCGACAACGCGACCTGCCATGGGAGACACGAACAAGCCGGTGGCTAGCGTCTGCAACCAGCACAGCAGTGTCGCCCCCGCCACCGTACTGGCGAGCCGTTAGCGCAATCTGACGGGCGTCGTTATTTGCGTCACCGAGCTGGTGCTCGGTGGTCCCGGGGAAGTGCCCCCTGGGAGGGCGAGGCTCCCGCCGAGCCGAAGTCAATTGCCACTGTTGAGTTGTCGTTGTTGGCCGACAACTGTAGCCGGAGCATTCCTGCTCGGACCCGTCCATTAAAAAACACCGGGGATTTCAACGCTGACGAGAAGTTCGTGCCCGGGCTAAAGCCCAGACTACGACTTTTGTCCCTATCGTCATTCCTGCCCGGCCGCCTTTGCCGCACACAAAGCCGCGGCGCACGTTCGGCCGGCACACCGCCATTCCGTGGGCTGATAACCACCCAGCAAAGGTCAGCCTCGGCATCGTCACCGAGTTGGGGCTCGGTGGTCGTGACATCGGCTTCAGCCAGTGTCATTACCCATAAAAATGCAATGTTTGTGATGCCGATCCGCTGCTGCGGAAGAGGGAACCCATGATTTTCGGCTGTGGTTTTCCCTGGGCGTCGCCCAAGGCTGCGTTGTCTATGGCCGTTGGCCAATTGCAGGTGTGGGGCGCCCCAGACCCTGGGCTGCGCCCTGTGCTATCGGCAATCGCCCCTTCAGGTCTGAATCGGAAAAATATGGACTGCACACACCAAATACACGCCGCAACGGACTCGTGACCAGACGGGTTTTGTCGGTAATGACAAGGCTTCAGCCCGTGTCGTCCACCACGTTCAAGCCCCCACAGGCGAGCCGTTAGCGTCAACTGACGGGTGTTTGCGCGCAACGCGGTCACCGCGCTGGTGCTCAGTGGTCCGAGGGCAGGAAGCTGACGGGTGTTGTTTTTCGAGCGGTTGGAGCGTGCGTGTTGGGGGGCTGAAAGGTGTTGTCGTTTGCGTCTGAGCGATTGTGTTTTCCTGGCACGAGTGCAGTATCCATCGCGTTTTTTGCCAACCGCATCAAACGGCAACCTGCAGGTGCGCAAAAGATTTTTCGTTCAGCCCATTTTATCTCGTACCACCAGAGCTCACGCTAACTCTCCGCTGCCTTTGACAGATCTGCCATCTCAGCCGGCTTCAGGCGGTGACCAGCGAACCAGCCCAGTGCCAGCAGCACACACACACATGACACCGAGCCGGCCACCCAGCACAGGCCTGTAAACAGTTCCAGTGGGTTCTGGTTCTTACGCAGAGTGCCGTTCAGCAGCATGCAGGCGACGTAGCCGAGGTAGCCACTGGAATCCGCCACATACATCAGGAAACCGACGTTCCCTTTTTCGCGAGTCATCGCCAGCAGTCGTTCAAACACAGACGCATGCACGGCGACGTAAGGCAGATACAGCCCCAGTCCAATCAGCACCATAAAACTGAAGGCGGACAAACCGGCTGACTTCCCCAGCAAAGCGACGAAGATCAGCACAAATCCGACAAGGCAGGTGGCCAGTGAAATGCGAAAGGCTGCCAGGTTATTTCGTACAAAGACAAGGCTGCCATTCACCGCAAGCACTCCCAGTGCCACCCAGATTTCCGAGGTTGTGAATTGCTGGGGCGCGGCGGTTTGACCAAGTCCCTGCCAGATTTCTGCTGCAAAGTCAGCTCGCACGCTGCGAATGACGGTCACCAGCAGATACATGAACACGATCGCGGCAAGTCCTGGCCCAAAGCGTCTCAACATCGCCCAGCGTTCGTCGCGGTTCATTCTTGACCGGGCAGCGCGTGCTGCGATATCGCGTGGCGAGGGGGCCGGGGTACGTGCAAGCACAGTGACAGCGAGTGTCAGCGGCAACAGGAACAAAGCTCCAGCCGCCGCCGGCATCCAGTCCTCAGGAATCCCCACCTCCAGCAACCATGCCCCTGTGGATTTTGCGGCACCATCAGCGACGATGAAACTGGCACACAGCCCGGCCAGCAGCACTTCTGAAACTCGCCGCCCTTCCAGAAAGCCCATCACGAGCCCGAATACCATGCCGAGGGGCAGTCCGTTCAGAAACATGCAGACGATGTTCCATGGGCGAGGCAGCAAGCCGAACAGAACGAGGGCCAGTTCGCTCAGTCCGATCAACACCAGCAGAGCTCGGGCACGTCCCGCGGGAGGCATGCCGGCGATCACTCCGATCCCGATAAATTTGGACAGGCTGTAGCCGATGACCTGGGTGGTCACCACGAGGTATTTGAATTCAAATCCAAAGAACTGGGAGTCCGTAAAACGAGCGGCAGTAAACGGTTTACGAAATGCGTAGGCGCAGAAGTAGGTTGTGAAAGCAGCGAGGGTCGCCCAGAATGCCCAGCTTGCCGAAACCGGCGTGTGTGACTGCGGCTGCTCTGATGTCTCTGCGGTGGAATCTGTTATCATTCCGGGATCCTTGCTCAGCCTTCACAGAATTTTCGCAGCCGGTGTCAACATCGAGCACGTCAGGCTGATGGTGTGCAGCGGGCGTTAAGGAATAGTAAACAGTTGCAGGGCTTTCCGGAATTCCGGCAGTCGCCTTAAGGAGTGCGCGTGTGACTTCCAGCCGTTCAGCGGAACAGGTAGCGGTGATTGGTGCAGGCATCGTCGGTCTGGCTCAGGCGTGGCTGGCCGCCGAGAGCGGGCGACAGGTCACGGTGATTGAGCGTTCTCAGCGAGCTGCGGGTGCCTCGATTCGAAATTTCGGGATGATCTGGCCCATTGGTCAGCCACATGGAACGTTGTATCAGACGGCACTCCGCAGTCGTTCGCGCTGGCTGAGACTGGCAACAGAAGCGGGAATCTGGGTGAATCCGTGCGGTTCGCTGCATGCGGCGCATCGTGGCGATGAACAGGCTGTATTGGAGGAATTTGCCGCAGCGGCGACAGGTCTTGACATCAGCTGCCAGCTGCTGACTGCTGAACAGGTGCAGCAGAAGGCACCGCTTGTCAATCCCGAGGGTCTGCGGTGTGGATTGTTCAGCCCAACTGAGTTGTGTGTGAATCCCACCGAGGCGACTCGCAGTCTTCCCGCCTGGCTTTCCGAGCGACTGGGGGTGACGTTTCAGTTCGGAGTGCTGGCCAGTGCGGTTGAGGAATCCGGTGGCCGTCCGGAGATTGTCTTTTCCGATGGTCGGAAGCAGACATTCGATCGAGTGATTGTCTGTGGTGGTTCAGATTTTCAGACGCTGTATCCAGAGATTCTGGCGGGATCCGGGTTAGTAGCCTGTAAGCTGCAGATGCTGGCGATTGATGGTGGAGCGGCCGATTATCGCCCTGGAATGCATCTCGCCAGTGGCTTGACGCTGCGTCACTATCGGATTTTTGAAATCTGCCAAAGCCTCGCGAAGCTGCGGCAGCGAATCGCTGAGGAGACTCCGGAACTGGACGAGTACGGCATCCATGTGATGGCATCTCAGAACAATCATGGCGATCTGATCCTGGGCGATTCGCACGAATACGGCAATCGGATTGAGCCCTTTGATGATGTGCGAATCGACGAATGGATCCTGCGTGAATTGCGAACGCTGCTGCGTCTGCCCTCATGGCAGCTCAGTCGTCGCTGGCATGGGATTTATGCGAAACATCCTGAACTTCCGGTGTTTCAGCATGAAGTCCGGCCTCGTGTCCACATTTTCGCGGGGACGGGTGGATCGGGAATGACGATGTCCTTTGGTTTGGCGGAAGACTTCTGGAATGGGATCGACAATGGTTGATCCGGAAACCGTGGACCTTTCAGGGAGTGACGAGGATGTCTGGACAGCAGCGAATACAGGCCATTCTGTTTGACTGGGCGGGGACGACGGTGGATTTCGGCAGTCGGGCTCCGGCGCAGGTCTTCGTTGAGATTTTTCGTCAGCGAGGAGTGGCGATTACAGTGGCCGAAGCGCGTGAGCCGATGGGGCGGGCCAAGCGAGACCATATTGCAGCCGTCGTGGCAATGCCTCGTGTCGCCCGGGAGTGGCAGCGAGTGCATGGGCAGCCTGCGGCGGAGTCGGATGTCACAGCGATGTACGAGGACTTTCTGCCATTGCAGAAGTCTGTGTTGGCGGAAGGCTCGGATGTCATCGCCGGCATCCCGGCAACGATCGCATGGCTGCGACAGCGAGGTATCCGGATTGGTTCGACCACCGGCTATACTCGGGAACTGATGTCGGTGGTGGCCCCCCTGGCCGCGGCGCAGGGTTACGCACCGGATGTGATTGTGTGTTCAGACGAGGTTTCGGCGGGGCGACCTGCACCATGGCTGAATCTGCGAGCAGCGGCGGAGCTGCGAACGGATATGGCGGCGAATGTGATGGTGGTGGACGACACCATCGTGGGGATTCAGGCTGGTCAGGCGGCGGGGATGACAACAGTTGCGGTTTCACTGACCGGGAATGCCATGGGGCTGTCACTAGCGGAAGTTTGTGCATTGCCAGCAAATGAATTGTCTGAACGACTGCTGGCGATCGAGCAGGAGTTTCTGCAGGCTGGTGCGGACTATGTCATTACGTCAGTGGCGGAATTGCCTGAGTTACTGCGAGGAAACCCGTTTGGGCTGACATGAGGCGGGTAGCAGGCTGACCGGTAACGCGATCATGTCCGCGGGGTTCAGTGGTCAGTGCACGCTAACTTCCCTCGGGAGGGCGAGGCTCCTGACGAGCCGAAGGTCGTTGGATTTGCGTTACCGAGCTGGTGCTCGGTGGTCCCAGGGAAGTCCCCCTTCGGAAGGGCGAGGCTCCTGCAGAGCTGAAGGGCGTTGGATTTGCGGTACCGAGCTGGTGCTCGGTGGTCCCGGGGGGCGGGCCGTTTGCGGGAGTTGGCGGGTGTTGTTTGATGTTGTGACAGAACGTCCCCGAGCTGGTGCTCGGTGGTCCCACGGGGCGAGCCGTTTGCGGGAGTTGCCGGGGGGGCTGAAGTTGTAGGCGCCCAACTGAAGCTCGGCAGAAGAAGCTTCTGATGTCCGCAACCAATCTTTCGTGGACGTTCCGGTTCGGCGTGGACAAATCCTGTAAACACCAGTGGCAATGCAATTTGCTGGTGCGCACCAGAATTCGTGTTGCGCAGAAAAAAGCCACCGGGGTGTGAAACCCGATGGCTTGTCTTCGATGGAGCTGTGGCGTTGCAGGCGAGGCCGCAGCGCTGTCGCACTTACTTCGTGATGATTTCCCGCACGGTGCGACCGCTGGGAATCATGGGCAGGACGTGTTCCTGATACGGACAGATCACATCCAGCAGATACGGGCCATCATAGGCCAGCATTTCTGCCAGAGCAGCCGGGTACTCGGCACGACTGCGGACCTGTCGAGCTTTGATGCCGTAGCCTTCGGCGATCTTCACGAAGTTGGGGAAGGTTTCCATCGGCATTGTGCCGTCACCTTCGCCGAGGGCTTCCGGATGATCCACCGGTCCGAGATAGGTGTGGGCCCGACGACCCGACATGAACCGATCTTCCCACTGGACCACCATGCCCAGATGCTGGTTGTTCAGCAGCAGAATCTTGACCGGCAGTTTTTCGCAGGTCAGTGTTCCCAGTTCCTGAATATTCATCTGGAACGAACCGTCACCGTCGATATCGATGACCAGCGAATCCGGGCAGGCTGTCTGCACGCCCATGGCGGCTGGCAGTCCAAAACCCATCGTGCCAAGACCAGAGCTGCTGAGCCAGCGACGGGGCTTGTCGAATTTGTAGAACTGAGCAGCCCACATCTGGTGCTGACCAACGCCCACTGCGACGTAGGTGTCGCGGTTCTGAGTCTGTCTCCAGAGCTCTTCAATGGCGTACTGCTGCAGAATCCTGTCGCCAGCATCGGCATAACCCAGCGGGAATTTGGCCTTCCAGCCGGCAATCTGCTGATGCCATTCCGTCAGGTCCGGAATGTCCTCAGCCGTCAAAGCGGCGTTGAGTGCTTCCAGTGCCTGACGCACATCACCATGCACCGGAATGTGCGCTTCTTTGTTCTTGTGAATCTCAGAAGCGTCGATGTCGACATGCACGATCTTGCCGTGCTTGGCGAACTCTTCCAGTTTACCGGTCACTCGGTCGTCAAATCGCACGCCAAAGGCCAGCAGCAGGTCGGCCTGATCCACTGCATAGTTGGCGTAGACCGTGCCATGCATGCCCAGCATGTGCAGCGACTGCGTGTGAGTACCCGGGAAGACACCCAGTCCCATCACCGTCATCGTGACCGGAATGCCGGTTCGCAGGGCAAACTTTGTCAGTTCTGCTGAGGCTTCGCTGTTGATGCAGCCACCGCCGACATACAGGACCGGACGCTTTGAACGACGGACTGCTGCCAGAATCTGGCGGACCTGTTCAGGAGCAATCGTGCGCGTTTCAGGGCGGTAACCCGGCAGGTTCATTGGAGGATCAAAGTCAACTGCCGACAGGGGCAGCGTCTGCAGCTGCACGTCCTTGGGAACGTCGACAAGAACCGGTCCCGGACGGCCCGTCATCGCGATATGGTACGCTTCCTTCATCACTCGCGCCACATCACGCACGTCCGTGATCATGTACTGATGCTTGGTGATCGCCCCGCAAACCTCCACCATCGGAGTTTCCTGGAAGGCGTCACTGCCAATCACCGCCTGCGGAACCTGACCGGTGATGCAGATCATCGGGATACTGTCCAGTTTGGCATCCGCAATACCCGTCACCAGATTGGTTGCCCCCGGACCACTGGTGCCCATTACGACACCAATTTTGCCGGTCGCACGAGCAATTCCCTGAGCCGCAAAACAGCCACCCTGCTCGTGACGCGGCAGAATGGTCCGAATCTGTTCACGCTGCTCACGCAGTGCCTGATGCAAAGGCATGCTGGCACCGCCAGGATACGCATAAATCGTCTCAACACCCAGACGCACCAGCATCTCAACCAGAATCTGAGCACCGTTGATCGTCTGTGTCGTATTTTCGACATTCGTTACCGCAGTCACCGTCTTCACCCTTCCTCAACTTCAACTACTTCAGCGATCAGAAATCGCGGAAACATATCCTGTTACTGTCTGAACCCAACACTAGTTCGCTGACGCTTGATTCAAGCGATGCTGTACAAATGTTTTGGGTGCAGCCACGGCGCGGAATTTCTCCGCTGCCCAAGTCTATTCTGCAGACTGCCCCGGATCGATGCAGAATTTCCTACGAATCGCCCGAAACCGGAAAGTCTCAATCGGGGAATCAGAAAAGGTTGAGCTTCGCAGTTGTGGTGACTGGGAAAAAAGGGCATTCCGGAGTCAAAGGTCGGCATTTGCCGGCACGGTTATCCCCGGTTTGAGTCCAGTTCTATCGATGATTCCTCAGGTTTCGGTTCTGCAAGGTCCTTCAGCGATCCCAGAGGCCACTTCCCGGTTCAATGCGATCCACTTGCTGCCAGGCCGTCTGCCGGAACAGGTTCGTCGTCCGTGCCGACCGGTAGACCGGCGGCGAACCACGGGTAAATGGCCGGGACTACCAGTGATGTCAGCAGCGTTGAGGTGACCAGTCCGCCGATCACCACCGTGGCCAGAGGTCTCTGCATTTCGGCGCCGTCACTGGTGGACAGAGCCATGGGCAGGAATCCAAGGCTGGCCACGAAAGCGGTCATCAGCACCGGTCGTAGTCGGGATAGAGCCGTCAGCCGGGTTGCCTCAGACAGGGGGATGCTGGTGCGTCTCAGGTTTTCGGCGGCACTGACCCAGACGAGTCCATTAAGTACGGCCACACCGAACAGGGCGATGAACCCAACGCCAGCGGAAATACTGAAGGGCATGCTGCGCAGCCACAACGCAAAGATACCGCCACTGGCGGCCATCGGGACTGCCAGAAAGATGAGCAGCGCCAGTCTGGTGGAGCCGAATGAGGTGTACAGCAGCAGGAAGATCAGCAGCAGAACGACGGGTGTAATCAGGATCAGTCGCGTGCTGGCTGACTGCAGATTTTCGAAGTCACCACCCCAGCGAATTTCATAGCCGGCCGGCAGCGGGACGCTGCGTTCGACAGCCAGCTGTGCTTCTGAGACAAAGGTGGCCACATCGCGTCCTCGGACATTGGCCGAGACGAACGTACGTCGTCGGTTGGATTCGTGCTCCACTGAAGGCGGGGTTTCCTCGATTCGTACATCGGCAAGTTCTTCGAGCGGTACGGGGATTCCGCCGGCCTGTCCGACCGGCAACTGCTTCAGGCGTTCGACGTCACTGCGCCAGGATTCGGGGATGCGAACCTGAATGGGATAGCGGGCGCGGCCTTCGAACATTGTGCCTACCTGAC
>CAIOKE010000354.1 GCA_903858815.1 uncultured Planctomycetaceae bacterium
CGTTTGCGAAGTTTCTTCAGATCAGCACGCGAAATAGTTGCCATGTGTCAGCAATTCACCTTGTACAGCGAAATGGAAAGCCGGGCTTAAAAACCCCGTGAAGCTACCACCAAAACCGAAGAGTCCAGTGACAGCCAGCCCGCTGGACCGGCCTGAGGCCGGCGGGGAAATCGACAGAGAAGTGTACTGTGATGCTCGAAAATCGGCAACAATTCCCCCTGCGGTCCGCTGGATTTTCCTTTTTTATTTGAAATTTACCTCGAACCCGCAGCTGGCCCATATCTCCATTGGGGCGGTCCATCTTGAGAATTCTCGCTGGACAAGCTAACATTCACCCGGAAATCGTGGCCGCGGCAGGGAAACCGCGGAAATTGCTGTCTTGTGCTTCAGGGAGGAATCACAATGAATCGGATCGCACTCAAGCTCTTCTCGCCGGACGACACCACAGCCCTCGCTGAAGATCACTCCGATAATTCTCAGGGTCACAGCTCCGGGGAACCGTATATTCTTCCCTTTCAGGGCCCTCGCCGCACCACCGTTCTCAGCGGTCGCTTCATGCCGGCTGTCGAACGTGCCCGGATCCTTCACGAAAATACGGAATGCCCTGATTGCGGAAAGTCCACCATCCAGCCGCTCGAACTGAATGATGCCCTGATCAGCCCCCGCAGTCGCCTCCCTATTCCCGGTACCGCCACTATTATCGGCTTCCACTGCGAAGAATGCAGCTGCGAATGGCCGGTGTTCCAAATCAGCCGACGCAGCATCTGAAAGTTACAGAAATTACTTAAAAACCCACACAGGTCTTCCTCTGAGTGCCGTCAAATGTCGCTTCCCAGGCTGATTCTGCTCGGCTTAGTTTGTTGCCTTCTGTCCGGATGCATGCATCGTCGCGTCACGATCAATTCGTACCCCCAGGGCGCGCTCGTAAAGGTCGACGGCAAGGATCTCGGATACACCCCCGCCTCTTTCGACTTCACCTGGTACGGTACTCGCGAAGTCCAGCTCCTGCTTGACGGTTACGAAACCCACACCGAAATGATTTCCGTTGATGCCCCGTGGTATCAGAAGTTCCCACTGGATTTCTTTTCCGACAATTTCGCCGGTCGCCAAATCACTGATCACCGGCAGTTCATGTTTCAATTGCGACCGCGGCGGTCAGAAATCTCTGCCGATGTCATCAACCGGGCTAATTCCCTTCGCAGTGAAGCCATCCACGGAAAAATACCAGCAACCCGCCAACTCTCAGCCCCGACCCCTCCAGGCAATTCTCGCCCAGGCGTTCGCTAACCATCAAAAGCATGCCGCAATTTGACCAGTTTACGCTGGGAATTCGCCGGTCTGCCCGTGATAATCAGCCACACACGCGTCGCCTCGTATCATTTTGCTCCAACGCTTTCGTTCCGCCCTGCGTATCTGTCCACGGAAAGGCGACCGTGCATGATCCGCATGTCCGAACCGGACTCACTCAACATCCAACTCCCCGAACATGACGCTGCTCCGGCAGAACACGTCCTCGGTGAGGCGCGGTTGGTGCACCTGGCACGTCAGGGTGATCACGACGCCTTCGGACAACTCGTGCAGCGTTACGAACGTCGCGTGATGAAGGTCGTCCAGCGTTTTATTCTCGACCGGGAAACCGTTTCGGACCTTACCCAGGAAGCATTCCTTCGCGCCTTCGAAAGGCTGCAGCAATTCGATCCCTCGCGCCGCTTCGGTCCGTGGCTCTTCAGACTGGCCGTGAATCTGACGTGGGATCACCTGCGTAAACTTCAACGGCGCGGGCGCTGGTCGCTGTTCACATCCCGGCCCGAAGAATGGCTCACCGACTCCGCCGCCGTTGCCGCCAGACAACGCGATGAAGTCTCCCTCCAGGTCCAGCGAGTACTCCATGA
>CAIOKE010000355.1 GCA_903858815.1 uncultured Planctomycetaceae bacterium
CCTCCGGAAAGACCTTTGCATTATCCCACGAAACTCCCACATCCAGAACTGCCTCGTCCGATACTCGAGGTGCAAGGGCACCGAAGACAGACGTCACATCCAGTTCTCCATCATCGTCGCGTTCGTAGAACGGTGCGAGCATCCCAATCCGATCAATAATCGCATTCTGCGGCAGCAATGCCTGCAGCTGCTCGATGATGGGGGCGGTGGTTGAATCCAATAGCACGACTGTGGACGAGCGGGAATCCGCAGGGATAGCGCCAATCCGGCGAGCCAATTCATTCCGAAACAACGAGAGCTGAGTCCCTTTCTGTCGCGTCAGGTCAGCAATCCGATTGAGATGAGCGTCGAACGCTCGCAGCAACCCAATATCGGCTGCGTCGTCATATTGGAGGTCAAGCGTGATAAAGAGTTCAGTGTTACCGCCAAACCCCGAAAACGTCAGGTTGCCCGAACCGATCGTCAGACAGGCATGGTCTTTGTACAGCAGCAGGACTGATTTTGGATGGAACACAATGTCTGAGACTTCCAGCAGATCGTACGGCAGCCGTCGACCCGGACGCCTCTCGCCCGCGTCAACGATCACAGCCACAGGTGTTTCCTGAAGAGCACTGCGGGCTTCGCCGTGATACCGCGCACCCTGTTCTACAGGATCAGAAACCATACGCAGCACGGCCCGAAGCACGTGGTCTTCAAAAAATCCCGGATCGAAACTATAGCTGGTGAAAACTGCCCCGAGGCAGGGCTCCTCACGGGGCAATCGATCGAGAACACGCCCGGAAGCAATCTTCATGACAGCCTCCCAAGATCGTTGAGCAACTGCCGAACCACGTTGAGTTTGAAGCCGGGGAAAGTTGCATCACTCTTGTAGCCGTTGTACCCTGGCACCTGCATGACGATCTTTCCCTGCTCATCCCTCAACCAGGCACCGCCCCCACGACGAGACCGCTGCACGCTGCGGTGAAATTGCACCAGGTGATCAAAGCAATCGCGGGGTGACGAAATAGAAAGTTTGGTTAACAGGGTGAGTAGCTCCGGCCCGTGAAACTGCAACTGACGAAATCGCTTGCTTTCCGTCGCTTTCAGAACTCCGTTGCAAGTAGACCTCAACTCTTCCATCTCATCCGCAGGGAATGCGGCATCGGCGACAGCGGCGGCATCTGCCACCCATCCATGCTGATCCACATATTCGTAGGCTCGATCAAACCGAGCAAGTAGATTTCTGGCAAGGCGCCCGAAGACCAGTGCGACTTCGACTTTGGCTGACACCGCTGAAGGAAGAGTTCCCCATCTTCCGACCAGCAAGTTTTCAAGGAGTTGTTCCGCGTCGTCAACTCCATCCTTGTGAGCACTGATCAACTGCTCGGCAAGCGGCAGTGTGGAACCATCGCGAGCGCCAAGGAACAGCACCTCCCAGAGCCGTGTTTGCTGCTGGGTTCGATTGCGTTTCACGAGCGATGACAATCGAGACGCCTCACCAATGCCTCGAAGAGTGAGCCGCCCAAATTTTCGGTCAATCTTTGACCGCGACAAATCCAGCGATTCCATCGCATAGTCTTCATAAAGATGAGCCGTTTCTCGCTCTCCTTGTTCCGACCAGAATGCTTCCAGAATGCCATTTGCTGCGGGCGTCACGCGGAGTGATCCGGAAAATACCAGGCCGTATTCACGGAGAGATGTCAGATACGCACCAAGCCCGCCCAGCTCGCTTTGACGAGAAATCAGCGGGAAGTCGAGCGGCAGTGGCTTTACTCCGGAAAACCACTCACGCGTCGCCC
>CAIOKE010000356.1 GCA_903858815.1 uncultured Planctomycetaceae bacterium
CCGAGCGTTTCACGAAGTCGGCGGAGCACACCTTCGCTGTACTCGATGACGATATCAGCATCCTGTGTGGCGCGTGGATAGCCGTACGCATTGCTGGCGAACGCTCCGGTAAGCATATAAGGAACCTGCTGTGCATGGAGCGCACGGATCACTTCGGCGAGGCATTCAAAGCTGGTCTTTGTCACCAGTTGCCTCCGGGGGGCAGGGTTGCACGAGGCCGGCATCCCTGAGCTTCCGCCGAATGACTCGGCGGCGGTCCAGTTCAGCGTCTACCTGTACGGGATCGAACTCAGGGTGTTCCCCCTGAATGATGTGCCTCTGCCAGCGAATGCACTCGTCGTACAGGTCAGCTCCCAGACGCAGCTTTTCCGCAATCGTCATCGACGCCGCACGACGTAGTTTTGCCTGATCAAGACTGGCCTGCAGTTCCCGAAGCGACGAATCAATCTGATGCTGTCGCATACCTGTGGCAGTCATTAATATGCAGAACGAGGCACTCAAAAGACGCATCGAACACCCTGTGAAGGATAGCAATCCGGGGCCGGTACTTCAAGTCGCAGGACTGTGAAACGGGTGTTCGGACAGCGTCCCGCCGCATGCCACGACCACCACGTCCGCAGCGAACGGCCACACAGGTGAGCAGCGGTTGCCGCGTCGATCAGGAGCGGAGAAGTGGGCGTGGGCAGGGAACGCCGGGAGCGGCGTGTGTTCATCGCAGCTCGCTGCAGAAGAGTGCAGAATCGTGCAGTCGCTATCTGGAGAGCTACGCGAAACGAGAAACAAGTGACGAAGTGGGAGAAGAATTCTTTTGTTTGCGACGGAACTCTGTGAGTCACCACAGCTGGACGGAACATCGCAGATTCGCGCTGATCAGAGCGGTGCGAACTCCGCAGGAACTCGCATCAATGCCTGAACGGCCGCAGGCACCAGCATAATGACTCGCAGCGGCAGACGAGCTTTTTTGGATCGCCGGGCGGATTTGGGTCTTGCGGCATGGCCTATTCGCAAAAACCCCAGGCAAGATATCCTCTCATGGCATCCTTTGATTGATTTCCCGCCGCGGGGGCCGCTGTGAC
Organism: uncultured Planctomycetaceae bacterium; assembly: GCA_903858815.1. Lineage (GTDB taxonomy): Bacteria > Planctomycetota > Planctomycetia > Planctomycetales > Planctomycetaceae > SXXK01. The sequence goes on from CAIOKE010000356.1 coordinate 1,077, forward strand.
TGGCGAAGAGTTCGGTCTTTCCGGGGAGGCCTGGACCATGACGACAGCGACGGAGCAACACCGAACGCCCCTCGGCTTGTGTGCCGACAAGCCTGTGCCTCGTCTCCACGCCCCCAGATCTGCACCCATGTGCTCAACCGGGGCGGGCGTGGAGTTCACAGTCCGGCCGATTCGCAGGTCCGCGATTCCGAGGAGCGCCAGGCTGAAACAATCCATCGCGCAATGACAACCGAAGTATTCCCCCACGTGCTTGACTTGAAACGAATTACAGCAGATACTGAATTGCGGATTAGGCTGACAGGGTTACAGTCTGCAGGTAATACAGTTACTATTCCACAAACAAGTTATGCCAAAAGACTCAATGCGACACTTTCTACCACAGGCGAAGCATTCAGTGACCAGGCATCGACTCAGGCGATTCTGTTGTCTTGTCGTGTCCATTTCCCTTTTAGGCTGCTCGGGCAACAGCCAACCTGATGCCGAGGCAATGGGAAAAGCTATTGGCCAAAACGTGACTGAATTCGCTCAGGGTGTTGGCTCGGGCGTGGATAC
>CAIOKE010000357.1 GCA_903858815.1 uncultured Planctomycetaceae bacterium
ACGACGCCTGAGATCCCGGTGGTGCCATTGCCCCATGTCACGGCGCCGACATTGGTGATCGTTCCGGAATCCCAGTTGGGGCTGCGAACGACGTAGTTTCCGTTGGTCAGGGCCGTTACGCTCGTGCCGACGTTATCGTTTGCAGTGGACCCCACGAGGCTGTTGCTGGATGAGACGACGCCTGAGATTCCGGTGGTGCCATTGCCCCATGTCACGGCGCCGACATTGGCGACGGCTCCGGAATCCCAGTTGCTGCTGCGAACGACGTAGTTTCCGTTGGTCAGGGCCGTTACGCGCCCTAGCCCGACGTTATCGCTTTGAGTGGACCCCACGAGGCTGTTGCTGGAGGACACGACGCCTGAGATGCCGGTGGTGCCATTGCCCCATGTCACCGCACCGACATTGGTGATCGTTCCGGAATCCCAGCTGCTGCTGCCAACGACGTAGTTTCCGTTGGTCAATTGAGTCAGACCTGAAGATCCTATTTGATCATTCGCGGAAGACCCTCGCAGAGTACTGATCAGCGCACCTGTCATCCCGTTGAACAAATAGACCGCACCGGCGTTCGTACCGCCGGCATCGTCATTGGGCGAGGTGACCACCACATTACCGGACGGCAGGACCAGCACACTGCTGCCAAAAAGATTCTCTGGTTTGGGGTTTGGATCAGTAAACTGCTGCAACGGAAAATCAAGCGACAGTGCCCCGATGCCGTCGGCATCGCTGTCAGCATCCAATGTCTGATTGCCTCCATTGGTGATCACGGGGTGCGTGATGGTAATCCCATTTTTCGCAGTGAACACGATGGGATCACCCGTGGTCGTCAACGGGGCCCGCACCTGAATGGAATCACTGGCAGTGACAGACAGGCCGCCGGAACCGGAAACCGTCAGTTCGCTGCCAAAGACCAGCGTCTCGATCTGAGAAACACTCAGGCTGCCGGACAAACTCAACGGCAATCCATACGACAGGGAAAATGTCTGGCCGGTCCTGTTGGTCGTGTCGGTGACCTGAATACTGGTGACGGCAGCGGTACTGAAGCTCAGTTCGCTCGCAAGGTGACTTGAATTGAGCCGCAGTGATGTGCCATCGTTGTACAGAGAAGCCACTTCGCTGGTCTGATTCAGATCGATGCTCAGCACCCCGGCAGAAAGCGAAGCCGTGGCCAGCACCAGCCGCGTTTCGAGCGGTTCGACGTGCGGCATCCGCCGTCGGGATGATCGGTGACGCCTGGAGAAGCCGCGCTGCAGTTCCGACCTGGCGATCGATCCGAGGGCACCAAAATGCTTCATCCAGTCCGAAAGACACTTTGACAGACTCATGGCGACCGTATCTCCTTTATCTGAAGCGGAATTATCAGGCGACTAACTGGCAACTGCTGCGGCCAAAGCGAATGCCATCAGTTCTTTTTACTGCGGGACGCTCGACATCGGCCTGTCAGTGAACTCAAGTGATTTGCGAATAACTTTCATGCGTGCAATCCGGAAAAAGCCTCCAGCAGGCCCGCTTCGAATTCACGGGCAAATTGCCTCGGTGATCCCAGCGTGCTCTGCGAAAACCGCTGACGCAGGCCCGCCCTCAGCGCGGCCAATCCTGCGACATCCTGACTGTTGTTCTTTGCAATCGTGACGAACTGCTCGGGCGTCTCAGCCACCCAGTCCTCCAGCCCCAGCGAATGCAGCAGGCTTGCTCCAACTCGCGATGCCGGAATCGGGCCGCTTAAACTGACCGGCGGTACCCCCATCCATAACCCCTCACACAGCGTCGTCGTTCCGTTGTACGGATACGTGTCAAGCACCATGTCCACCTCGCGGTAAAACCCGAGGTGCTGGATGGTCTCGGCAATCGCAAGTTCCAGCGTCAGTCGCGATCGTGGGATCCCGCACGCCGCAAACATCGAACAGTATCGATCGCGTACCGTGGAATCTGCCAGCTGTCGTGCTTTGAGCAACAGCTTCGAGTCGGGGACCTGCTTCAGCACCTCGGACCATAATCTCACGGTCGAAGGTGTCAGTTTGGACAGGCTGGCAAACGAACCAAATGTGATGCAGCCGTTCCGGCTGGCCGGTAACTCGGAAATGTCGGGACACCCGGGGGGAGCGAGGTAACAATGGTATCCATTGGGCAGTCGCAGGATCCGCTCACTGGCATACTGACCGTCTTCGCTTCCTGGACAGACAATTTGATCGGCGATCTTGTAATCGACCGTCGTCAACCCGGTGGTCTCCGGGTAACCCAGCCAGCTTGCCTGCAGCGGCGCAGACCGGAGCGCGAAGAGTTCCATACGATTTCCCATCGTATGTCCCGCCAGGTCGATCAGAATATCGATTTGATCCTGCTGGATGAGCTGCCGGACGTGGGCGGTGGGTTTGCCGCTGACATCGCGCCAGTGGTCGCTGAGCTGCTGTATTTTCAAGGTGGTTTGATCAGGACAACCCACATCGCTGTAGCAGTAGATTTCGAACTTCTGTTTATCGTGGTGTTCCAGCAGCGGGATGAGAAAGTAGCAGACCGAATGAAGTCGCAGGTCGGGGGAAATGTACCCGATGCGTATTTTTCTGCGGTCTGCAGGGCGGCCTGCGGGAGTTCTGGCAGTCTGCGTTTGCTGGGCGTCCGGCTTTGCATGATGCTCAGCCCAGCCCTGATGCTCGCGCCACAGATCGGCACGCGTCACACCATCGACCATCGACAGGGTGTAGACGATGTTGCTGCGGATCACGGGTTGCTGTGGATTGATACTGAGACTTCGGCGCCAGGCTTCGATGCCCTCCTCGATCCGCCCGGCTTCAGCCAGCACCGAGCCATACGACTGCCATGCGAGCGTGAAGGCAGGTCTTAACTGCAGTGCTTTTTCGAGTGCGACGAGGGATTCGGTGATGCGGTTGCAGTGTCGGAGCGTCACGGCCAGCGCCTGCCAGCCTTCAGGCAGGTCGGGGCGCATACGCACGACTTCGGTGTAAGCGTCGGCGGACTGCGACCAGTTTCCCTGTTCCGACAGGACGATCCCCAGACAGTACATGGCCTGATGATGGCCAGGATCCATACTGAGCAGACGGCGAAACACCTGCTCGGCTTCGTGGTATCGTTTTTGATCGGCGAGCAACCTGCCCTGTTCGAGGAGTGCCTGCGGATGAGCCGGAGCCGAACCGAGGGCGGCTTTCAATTCTGCCGTGGCCTGATCGTGTCTGCCGAGAGCTTTCAGGGCGACGGACAGATTGACCCTTGCATCGTGGTAGCCGGGGTTGAGTTCCAGAGCGCGTCGGTACAGCGTGACGGCTTCCTGAGATCGGCCCTGACCGTGGACGGAATTTCCGAGGTTCAGCAGGGCGAGCGGATGATCGGGCACGCTGGCGAGGACACTTTTCAGGACGGGTTCCGATTCGCTCCAGCGTTCGGCTTCGTTGAGAGCCAGTCCGTAGTTGATGCGATAGTCGGGTTTGTCGGGTTGCAGCGATACGGCCCTGGCCAGCCAGGACAGGCCTTCATCGAACTTTTTTTGTCGACAGAGGATGATTCCGAGCAGGTGCATTGCTGCGTGTTCGGCCGGATTTGTTGCGAGCCTGTTTCGACAGGCCAGCTGGGCCTCATCGAGTCGACCGGCTGCGTAGAGTTGTTCCGGGGTGAAGTGCATCAACGAATCTCGATGGAAGAATCACGTACGGCGGGGCAGGGAGCGACAGGGCCCTGTGCCGGGTGCAGGGTATGAGGGAGGGGGCGGGAAAATGTCGGGCAGCAGGGTTCGGGTATTCCCGTAAGACGAGTTGGCATTTGTGAGTATTTGCCGTCACAGTAGCCCTAAAGGGCAATGAACGCAAGTGTGCGGCAATGAAGAGTTGCGCGTTTGGGCAATTTTGTGTGTGGTGTTTTTTGGGGGGAAGTGAATGCGGGGGTGGGGGTTGAACCACGAATGGACACGAATGAGGGTGGTGTTTTGAACCACGAATGAGGTGCGAATGAGGGGGAGTTTTGAACCACGAATGGACACGAATGAGCACGAATGAGGGGTGTTTTTGAACCACGAATGAGGTGCGAATGAGGGTGGTGTTTTGAACCACGAATGGACACGAATGGACACGAATGAGGGGGGTTTTTGAACCACGAATAGGTGCGAATGAGGGTGGTGTTTTGAACCACGAATGCACACGAATGAGCACGAATGAGGGGTGTTTTTGAACCACGAATAGGTGCGAATGAGGGTGCGGTTTTGAACCACGAATGGACACGAATGGACACGAATGAGGGGTGTTTTTGAACCACGAATGAGGTGCGAATGAGGGTGGTGTTTTGAACCACGAATGGACACGAATG
>CAIOKE010000358.1 GCA_903858815.1 uncultured Planctomycetaceae bacterium
CTTGTTTGAATTCACATTCTCGGTGAAAGCTGATGCTCAAATTGGTGATTCCGTCGTATCGTTTTCAAACGAAGCTGATGGCAATCCTACATCTCGTCTCTACAACGGCGCTGATCCGCTGACTCTGACTCTGCAGCCCGGAACCATCAGGATTGTCGCACCTCCAGCGGCACCAGTACCCAACGACGATCCCGCATCCGGTGTCTCTGGCTTCACGGGCAACGAGGACACAAAGTTCACAACCACCAGCGTCCTGCTCAACGACACTGACGCAAATGGCGACACTTTTTTCGTCTCCTCGTTTACACAGCCAACCAAAGGCCTTGTGACAAACAAGGGCGACGGCCGGTTCGAGTTCGACCCGAATGGACAGTTCGAGACGCTCTCCGCAGGCCAGTCCGAGACCGTCAGTTTCACCTATCGGATCAAGGATGCCACGGATCGTGAATCCACAACAACCGGCACCGTCACAATCACTATCAACGGCGTCAATGATGCACCCCGCATCACAGGCCCGGGCAACCAGACAGCGCCCGAAGATACTTCGCTGACCGGATTGCAGTTCACAATCGAAGACATCGACAATTCGACACTCACAGTCACCGCCACAAGCTCCGACAGCCAACTCCTGCCCGCAGCAGGGCTCGTACTGAGCGGCACTGGTGGCAACCGCCTGCTGTCTGTCACGCCGGCTGCGAATCGATCCGGTACGGCGACCGTCACGGTCAGAGTCAGCGATGGCACTGCAGAAGCTTTGCATACCTTCGATGTCAACGTCTTGCCCGTGAATGACGCACCCACAGTCCAGCCAATTGCCGATCAGCAGACTGAGCGAAATATTGGGCTGAGCAATATCACCGTCAATGCGGCCGATGTCGACCAGCAACAACTGACGTTCCTCGTAAGCAGCAGTAATCAGCAGGTCATTCCCAATGCCGGCTTGTCGTTCAGCGGCAGCGGCAATGCACGCACTCTGTCCATCACTCCGGCATCGGAAGCAATTGGTGAAGCCGTAATTACCGTCACAGTCTCGGACGGTACCGAGTCTGCATCAACAACCTTCAAAGTCAACGTCAAAGCGGTCAACCGTGCTCCGGAACTCTCCGAAATCTCAGCAAAGCAGACTGACGAAGATACACCACTGACCGTGATTCCCTTCACAGTTTCCGATCCGGATGGCGATGTCGTCACCGTAACCGTTGCCTCCGATAACACAGATTTGATTGCCGCGTCGGGACTCGTGCTCAGCGGCTCAGGCACTAATCGCAATCTTTCAATTACACCTCGTACCAATCAGGTCGGCTCGGCGACACTGACGGTCACGGCATCGGATGGAAGCAAGACAGCTTCCCGCAGCTTTGTGCTCACGGTGAATCCAGTCAACGATGCGCCAATTACCGTCGCTGATACAGCTTCGGCAATCACAGGATCGCCCGTGACCATCTCTGTCCTTGCAAATGACAGCGATGTTGACGGCACACTCGATCTCACGAGCATTCAAATCACCGGCCCGACGACCGGTGGCACAGCCGTTCGAAACGCGAATGGTACAGTAACCTTTACCGCGAATCCGGGATTCATCGGAAACACGACGTTCAGCTACACCGTGAACGACAACACCGGGCTCGCATCCGCACCCGCCACGGTCAGCGTTACCGTGACAGCCTCGCCGGTAAATCGGCCGCCGGTCGGCAACCCGGATCCCGGAACAGCAGTAACTGGATTTCAGGGAACCGAAGACTCGCCGTTCATCACCGCCAGCGTACTCACGAATGACAGCGATTTGGATGGCCAGACCCTCTCTGTCCGCTCATTTACCCAGCCCGCAAAGGGCCGCGTGACAAGCAACGGAGACGGCACATTTTTGTTCGAACCCAATGGGGCTTTTGAAAGCCTTGCAGCCGGAAAAACCGAAACCGTCAAATTCACTTATCTCGTCGAGGATGCGGCCGGACTTGCCGCAGCAAATCCTGCAGACGTCACGATTACCGTGACCGGGGTCAATGATGCCCCCATCGCTGCGAACGATCCCGGGCGCACTGCTCGTCCCGCCGTCAATCTTGTCATTCCCGTACTCAGTAATGACACCGATGTCGACTCCGCCCTCGATATCACTTCCGTTCGCATTGAAACCCAGCCTGGTCGCGGAACTGCAACAGTAAATGCCGACGGCACTATCACCTATCGGTCTGCAGCCGGGATTACTGGTGCGGATTCCTTTGGCTACTCTGTCGCAGATGCAAACGGTCTGCGGTCGAACACAGCCGTCGTAAGCCTGAATATTGTCGCAAACTCGCCGCCCGTGCTGTCTGAAATGACGGCGATCAAAATGCTGGTGAACGGTATGGGAGCCGGTGTTCCATTCACTGCGGTCGATCCGGATGGTGACAAAGTCTCTGTTTCTGTCACCGCAAATGAACCCAGTCTCCTGTCCAATCTGCAGGTGAGCCTGAATGCCGGCGGTAATGGATTGGTCGATCTTGAAGCAGATGGTCCCGCTGGCCGCACATTCGTCACCGTAACCGCAACAGACGGCATCAATCCTTCGGTCAGTTCCTCCTTCGAACTCACCGTGGAGTCCGCTGTCAATGCGGGCGGGGCAAACATTCAGAATCTGTTTATTGGAAGTGCGAATACGCTCATCCAAAACCCCAACGCTGTTCGCGGCGCGGCCGCATTCAGCACAGGTGCCGCCATTGCCTCCGTCCCCGCTGGGCTCCCGCGGGAAGTGTTCCAGACACAGCTCTTCGGAAACTCCACCCGCGTGCCAATGCAGCTGAATTACGCAACTGTCCCAGGCCAGTCCTACATCGTGGATCTGCTCTTCGCGGAAATCTGGTCCGGGGCGTTCGCCCGCGGCCGTCGAGTCTTCGATGTGGCGATTGACGGAAAACTGGTGCTCGATGATCTC
>CAIOKE010000359.1 GCA_903858815.1 uncultured Planctomycetaceae bacterium
CAGGCACGCTGACGGCTTTCCCGGCTGTCAACTGAGTCAGAATCTCAGCATACCGCTGCCGGCTTTCTGGCGAATTGTAGGGGCCAAGGTAAACATCCCGGCCATCGACACGAACACGAGCTTGATTCGTGGATTTGTGAAGCGAATACGACGGACACAAGGCCTTTGCACGACCCATTGCAGCCACCTTTCAATCGAATTGTGGTAGTCACTACCACGATTGAATGAGTGTTTTCGCTGCACTGACAAACGCTGTCAGGTATCGTAACTGCCGATTCAGCTTAGACTTAGAACAATTGGAGGATAACGGATTTGAACCGATGACCTCTTGCATGCCATGCAAGCGCTCTCCCAGCTGAGCTAATCCCCCGGGATGCAGGGCAATGCCCTGAGTCGGGAACTGTAGTGGGGCTGGGCAGGGGTGTCAAGGCTTTTGAATCCGTTCCCGATGGCGAAAGTATGGGAGTTCAAGGAACCGGGAATGACGGGTTTCGAAACTTGCCGAAATCCCTTACTCTGAGGAAGATATGGGGTTGTGATCCCACTGTCTGCCTTGTCAGTTTTCGTTCTCTGCCGGATGACGCACATGAAGAAATGTCGTCGCTGTACCAAAACGGCTTCCATTCACATCACGGAAATCCGCGAAGGTAAAGCCATCGCTGTTCACCTGTGTGAATCCTGCGCGCGGGAATACCTTGAAAAGGGTGCACCAGCCGACTCGTCAACCGGACTGGAATCGGACGACGTCACCGCAGCCACGAAAACTCAGGCGGTAAAATCCGATCTTCCGCCCTGTCGCCACTGCGGAATTTCGTTCGAAGAATTCCGGGAACACGGGCGGTTTGGCTGCCCCCACGACTACACGCACTTCCAGAAAGAACTGCAACCGCTGCTTGAAAACATTCACGAGGATACTCAGCATATCGGCAAGCAACCTCGAAGACTGCTAATAGGTACAGCCGATCAGACGCGTCTTGTGCAGCTTCGCAGCCTGCAGCGGGATGCGATCGAGGAAGAGGAGTATGAAACGGCAGCACAACTGCGGGATGAGATCGCAGCGCTCGAACTGCAGCTGCGGCAATCCACTGGTCCTCGTAACTGACCCCTCACTGTACCGCAGTCCACGCTGCGTTTACACTTGCGCAAAACTCACGTCCATGTTTGTTCAGCGGCCATTGCCGTAAGGATATTCTGTGCTGAATTCCGAGTCAGTTGACAACGATACATGGCTTTCGAAGCTGGCCACCACCAGTGGCGAATGGTTGCGCGGTGACGGCCCGGAGTCTGATATCGTCATTTCCAGTCGGGTCCGCCTTGCCCGCAATGTGGCTGGCTTCCCATTCGTTTCTCGGTCATCAGCCGATATTCGCCACCAGATTGTGCAACTGGTCCAGGAATCGTTCAGCGGTACGACTCAGACACCACGACGATTTGTCAACGTGGAAACTCTGAGTGCACTGGACTGTCAGTTTCTGATGGAGCGTCAGTTGATCAGCCGCGAACTTGCGCGCAGCGACGGTCCTCGCGCTGTCGTCATAGCGGACGGTGAACGTCAAAGCGTGATGATCAACGAAGAAGATCATCTCCGAATTCAGGTGCTTCACAGCGGTCTGGCTCTGGAGGAGTGCTGGAAGGAGTGCGACCAGCTGGATGACCAGATTGAAGCATCGATCCCCTGGTCTGTGCACCCTCAATTTGGTTATCTGACAGCCTGCCCGACCAATGCCGGAACCGGCATCAGAATCAGTGTCATGCTGCATCTGCCGGGTCTTCGGCTGAATCGGGACATTCAGAAGGTCAATAATACGGCACAAAAGCTGAGTCTTGCCGTTCGAGGCCTTTACGGGGAAGGCAGCCAGGCGCTGGGAGACTTCTACCAGCTTTCCAACCAGGTGACTCTGGGAATGTCCGAAGCCGATCTACTGGGTCATGTTCAGCGAGTTGTTCTGCAGGTGATCTCGTGGGAACGAAAAGTCCGCGAGACACTGCTAAGAGATGGTCGTGGCAAACTTCACGACCAGGTTGCTCGCGCCTTTGGCACACTCACCAGTGCTCGCACCATCAGTTCCGAGGAGACGATGCATCTGCTGTCGATCGTGCGGATGGGTCTGCGACTGGGACTGGTTTCCAACCTTGATGTTGGTGCCATCAACGAGCTGTTCATACATACTCAGCCGGCGCACCTGCAGAAGCTGCAGGGTGAAGAGCTGGAGGCGGACCGCCGTAATGTGGCCCGCGCCAGCTATCTGCGTCGGCGTCTCGGGGCCTCATCCGTCAGTTGATTGCCGATCATGCTGAAGCTTGCCGACTATCGCTGGCCTGCGGAGTGGGAACCGCATGCCGCCACCTGGGCCGCATGGCCCGTGAATCCCAACACGTGGCCGGGCATCTTTGAACGGATTCCACCGGCCTATGCGGAATTTGTGGCAGCCATGGCGGAATTTGAGCCAGTCAGAATACTGGCTGGTGGTGAGGGCACAGCGGCGACTGCAGCGTCTCTGCTGGATGCGGCCTGCAGTCGCCGTGGCAGTCGGTTTTCTCCGGAACTGCTGGACATCCCCGTCAATGACTCATGGTGCCGTGATCATGGTCCCATTTTTCTGAATGGTCGTGCCGGCTCCCCGGCAGCCGGCACACAGATCATTATTGACTGGGACTACAATGCGTGGGGCGGCAAGTATCCACCGTGGAATCATGATCAGTTAACCGCTGGCAGGATCGCACAGTTGCTGGGGCTGCGCAGCATTCGCCCGCATCTTATTCTGGAAGGTGGCGCGATCGAGGGTGATGGGCAGGGCACGATTATGACCACTGAGTCATGCCTGCTGAATCCCAATCGCAATCCCGGAATGAATCGGGAAATCATGACCGAAGTGCTGCAGGTCTGGCTTCAGGCTGAGCGTATTATCTGGCTGCCAGGAGGTGGAGTCGAAGGCGACGATACAGATGGACATATCGACCAATCGGCCCGTTTTGTGGACTCTGAACGTGTGCTCGTTGCGGCCCCGTACTCAGAGGATGCTCCGGAAGCCCCGGAACTGAGACAGAATATGGATGCGGTGGCTGGTGCGATTGGCAGCACTGGACGACATCTGCAGCCAATTCCTCTGCCCATGCCTGCACCAAAATTTCAGGACGGTTCCCGCCTGCCTGCCTGTTACTGCAATTACATTCTGGTGAATGGTGGCGTGGTGGTTCCAACATTTCGCGACGCAGCTGACGACAGAGCCCTGCAGATCCTGCAGGACTGTTATCCGGACCGCCGAGTGATTGGCGTAGACTGCCTTGACCTCGTCTGGGGTCTTGGCGCATTCCACTGCATGACTCAGCAACAGCCCGCGAATCTGTCTTAACTGCACAGCTGCAGGTTCAGAATTACAGATCCTTTGCCGGCTCCGCAGGTTCGGCAGGTGCTGCACCGCGTCCCGGTGGTGGCAAGGGCGGACGATCCGGGCGCGCAGCATCGGGAGGTGGTGCTGGGGTGGGCAATTCAACGGAGTTTCCGAGATCGACCAGCAGTTTGAGTGGCATATCAAGCCGGGCTCGCCGAGGAGCAATGACGACTTCCTGATCCGGGAAGAACATGCTCAATCCGCGATAGACACGTTCAGCCAGTTCAATTTCGCCGCAGTCGATTGCAAGATCGGCGAGGTCCATGCGTTTGTCGATGCTGGTGACGTCATTACCGATGGCTTTGAGTGCCTCCAGCATTTTGACTCGTGTCGCCTGCAACTGCTCGACATTCTGCCGCGCCAGGTCTGCCAGTTCCTGATTACCGACCATTTCGGCAATGCCCTGCAATGTCTGCATCCCATCCACATTCCGTGTCGCTCGCCGGCAGGCGACGTAAACTTCAGCGAGCGCCTGTCTGGCCTTGTCAGCGTCCTTCCATGACAGCATGACTTTCCCCCACGTGCAGACGAGCTGTGGGTTCTCGCGGGCGTCACGACGAGCAGCATCAAGGGCAGCCACAGCCTCCTTGTTCTTCCCCTCAGCGATGAGCTTTTCTGCTTTGAAGCTGGCTGCTGCGATGGGGTTATCCAGTTGCTCGGCGTATTTATCAGTCCCTTCGAACCGTCCAAGGCGGGTCATCGTGCGGAGCAGTTTGACGACCTTCAGTGAATTGGTCGGTTCGTTCGGATTGATATCGATCGACTTCTGGATATCGGCAACTGCTTTTTCGTATTCCCCGAGGTCTATGTAGATCTCCCCGCGCTGGTAGAGTGTGCGTCCGAGATCAAACTCCTTATCAGCCAGTGCGGTGAACTGGGCAATTGCCTCATCATAGGCCTGGATGGAATTCATCATCCCGGCCAGCGAGAAGCGGGCGAGGTCACCGACTTCCGGATCATCCACAATCTGCTTCAGAGAATCTGTAGCGTTCTGCAGTTGTCCGGCAGTTCCGTAAGCGCGGCCGAGGGCGAGGTAGGCGCGAGCTTTCACCGAGGGAGTGTCCACAGCCTGTTTGAGCAATGGAATGGCCTTCAGCGGCTTGGATTCACCCAGCTTGACGATGGCTTCGAGGTAGCGAACCTCGCCCTGCCGATCGGGAAACTGCCTGAGGGCCTCGAGCGACTTCAGCAGAGTTCGCAGATCTGCATTTTCTGCGGCCTTGTTGGCATCAACCAGCAGTTGGGCCGGATCCTGCGGGACAGCAGACGATACGACTGAAAGCCCGAGGGCAATTCCGAACAGTCCAATGCCTCCCCAGACCCACCAGGGCATGCCAGTAGCGACACGGGGAACAGCAGGGCGATTGCCGGAGCTTTTCGAAGACATAACGCGCACAGACCTCGAAACAGCAGGACAGAACTAGCTGGAAACGCAAACGGAGGCTGGACAACCTCCGTCTCACATACGACAGTGTGGACGTCGATATTTGAAGAATACCCGAAAAAAACGGCCTGTCCCGTGCAAATGGGTCCGCAGTCAGCGGTCCCGCTGAAAATTCCTGCACCCTCGTCTTATGCCAACCGACCCTGCCAATCCAACTCGCCGTGACCTGCTGGCTGCATTTCGGTCGAGGGCAACCGGAGTTCCGGACGCAACTCAGTCGGTTGAAATGGGGGCTCAGAGCGTTGACCGAAGTGCCCCCATGGCCGGCACAACGCTGAGATTATCAGCTCGACTGATGGGGTGTGACTTCACAATTGTGCTGAATCCCGGCCCGGAGCAGGTGGAGTCAGCCGGCGAATCGCTTGAGCGAATCGCGGCGATTGAGCGATGGATGAGCCACTATCGCGCGGACAGCCAGCTGAGCATCCTGAATCAGACTGGCTGGCCTGGCCCGGTGTCACTATCGGAAGAGATGTTCCGTTTTCTGCAATTCTGCGAGATTCAGAATCAGATTTCGAACGGTGCATTTGACGTCGCAAGCGGTGCCCTTTCGGGACTGTGGAAACGCTGTCGTGCAGTCGGACGACTTCCGGAAATCACGGAAATTGAAGCGGCTCGAGAGTTGGCGGGACAACACCTGGTGCGACTCGACGCGGCAGGTCGCCAGATGCAGTTTTTGGCGGCCGGAGTTCAGTTGGATCCGGGTGCGGTGGGAAAAGGCTGGGGTCTGGACGATGCGGCTGAATGGCTGAAGACTCGTTCAGTACCCATCAACGATTTCCTGTTGTCTGGTGGACACAGCAGCATTGTGGCGGCTGGCCAGCACAACAGGGCCGGGGGCTGGCCGGTGGGTCTGGGAAATCCGTTGTTTACGGAGAAGCGGGTTGCAACGATTCTGTTGAAAGATCAGGCAATGGGCACCAGCGGATCGAACATCCAGTTTTTCCGCCACGCGGGTCGACGATACGGGCATTTGCTGGATCCACGTTCAGGCTGGCCGGCGGAGGGGATGCTGTCAGCGACCGTTCTGGCCGATTCTGCAGCGGTTGCGGATGCACTTTCCACAGCGTTTTTTGTACTGGGAGTGGAAAAGGCGGTTGAATGTTGTCGGCAGATTCCGGACATTGCAGCGATACTGGTACCGTATCCCGATCGAGGAACTCGTCTCAGACCGGTGGTTGTGGGAAATCTTTCGGATCGTCTGTGGTGGGATGCTGATCAGGCCGAGGTACATTACATTTGAGTTGGGCCGTCGAAAGCGGTTCAGGGTCAGGGGTTCCGGAATACCCTGATGTCATGAGCTGATTTGTCTTTGCTGGCAGCGTTTGCGGGAGTTCATTTTCAGTGGCAGATGTTCGCAACTATTCGGGTGCTGCCGTGATCTTTCTGGTAGTGCTGCGGCTGGGAATCGGCTGGCAGTTGCTCTATGAGGGTCTGTGGAAGATCAACACCCAAAGCACTCCGACCCCATGGTCAGCCGAGGGCTACCTGAAGAATGCTCAGGGGCCGATGCGTGATGTTTTTCGAACGATGGCTGGCGATCCGGATGACAAGGGCTGGCTTGATGTCGATCTTGTCGGAGCGCGGTGGGACTCGTGGAAGCAGCGATTCAGCAGGCATTACGGCCTGAATGACTCTCAGTTGGGCGCGTTGACTCGTTTGATCGATGGATCCAGCGAGTATGCTGCGCAGCTTGATGCACTGCCTGCTGGTGTGGATTTCAAGGCGGCGGGTCAGGACAAGGTGATTCGCTTCGATGCTGCACGGAAGCTGCTGTTGATTGATGGCAAGCGACACATGGTGCCGGCAGAAAAAACGGCCCTTGAGGCTCAGATTGAGGGACAGACTGGTCCGGAGTACGACGCATACCGAGCTGCTCTGGCCGCCGCGTATGCCCGTTCCAGTCGCCTGTCCTACAAAGAGCGTGCGCGAGCGCACCTGATGGGTAATCCGGATAATGCGGGACTGATAGATGGTCGTATCAGTCAGATCGAGCTTTATAATCGGATGCTGGATCGTTATCAGGAGAAACTGGCATCGGCGGACCTGCCGTATCAGTTTGAGCACCTGAATCGGACGTGGTCGGATACACGTCAGAAGGCGTCGGAACTGGCTGGACCGGTGATGGCGCTGGATCGCGAGTTGCAGGACGAGGCACTGGATCTTCTGTCAGTCGATCAATTGAAGCGTGGACCGCTGTCGGATCCGGTAAGTGTTTTGAAGGTGGTCGACCTGCTGACGATCACGGGTCTGGCGGGTCTGGGTCTGTTGCTGATCAGCGGCTTATTTACTCGATTTGCGGCGTTCTCGGCTGCCATGATGATCTTTGGTTTCTACCTCGCGATGCCCCCGCTTCCCGGGGTACCCGAAGCACCTGGCCCGGAGCATAGTTTCATAGTGAACAAGAATCTGATTGAGGTCATGGCGTTATTGGCTCTGGCTTGTATACCTTCGGGCATGTGGTTCGGGCTGGACAGTGTGCTGGCGACGTTTCGTCTGAGGCGTGCAACGCTGAAGGGGGCGCGCTGAGGCAACAGGCTGAGGCGCTGACGTATTAACACAGAGTTTTCAGTGACAGTACAAACCGTCTCGGCTTTGATGTGTCGGGGCGAGGACTTTCTGGAGTGACTGCGATGGACATTACGCCGGAACAGAATGAGATTGGTAAGGACAACTTCAACGAAGCGGTCGGGTTTTCGCGTCGAACGCTGCTGAAGACAGCGGCCGCCGGCGGTGCGGGACTTGGTGCTTTGTACTTTAACTATGAGAAGCTGAACGGGGCGCCTGTCCGAACAGCCTTCATTGGTTGTGGTGATGAAGCCAACGTGCTGATCACGGAGCATCCTTCGGATTACATGCAGATTGTGGCGATTGCGGATCCGCGTCCGGCGAATATTGAACGCACGTTCAAAGGCAGTCACCCGGAGGTTCGCATCGGTCTGAACAAGAAACTGGGGCAGGCGAAGGCAGCCGAGATCAAGGTTTATCCGGATCATGAAGCGTTGCTGAAGGACAAGGACGCGCTGGGTCTGGAGATGGTGGTCATCGCCGTTCCGCTCAGCCAGCATGCTCCGATTGCTCTGGCCTGTATGGAAGCGGGCCTGCATGTGCTGACAGAAAAACTGATGGCGCACAACGTCACCGAATGCAAGCAGATGATTCGCACGGCGGAAAAGAAGGGGCTGCTGCTGGCGGTTGGCCATCAGCGGCACTACAGCGTGCTGTACGACAATGCCAACTCGCTGATTCGACAGGGGCTGCTGGGCGACATCAAGTTCATTCGTGCTCAGTGGCATCGCAACAACAGTTTTCCGGGCAGTGACAGCTGGAAGAAGTGGGATCGCGGCACTGAGGCGAAGAAGGACCGCGAGCATCTTCTGAAGCTGGAGAAGGAAGGGCGTCTCAAGGCTCTGGGTTACGAAAGTGCTCGTCAACTGGTTGACTGGCGTCTGTACAACAAGACGGGTGGAGGCCTGATGGCGGAGTTGGGCAGTCATCAGATGGATGCCGCCAGTATTTTTCTGGGCAAGGTACATCCACTGGCGGTGCAGGGGTATGGCCAGAAGAACTTCTACGGTGTGAAGGGCGTGGGGCCAAAGGAGAACTGGGACGACGATCGAGACATCGCCGATCATATCTATGTCACATTTGAATTCCCCGGGCCACAGCACAAGCAGGATCAGAATGACATAGCGATTGTGACGTATTCATCGATCAACACGAATCGTCTCGAGTTCTACGGTGAGACGGTCTTTGGCAGTCGTGGCACACTGATCATGAAGGAAGAGAAGGAGGCCATGCTGTACAAGGAGCAAAGTCCAGGCAGTGGCGGTGGCCTTGAGCAGCGTCTGTGGGTACTGGACAGTTCTTCCGGAGGTGGACCTGTTCTGGATTCCTACAACACATCGGCTCCTTCGGCGGGCGCAGCGATGGCCAAAGGTGCTGTCGGCGACAAAGTCAGTCGTGGCTATCGTGAAGAGATGGAGCACTTCTGTTACTGCGTAAGAAATGGCAAGGGTTGGCAGGAGCTGCGCTGTAATGGTCGGGTAGCCATGGCCGACGCCATCATGGCGCTCACCGCAAATCTTGCCATGAAGACTCGCAAACGCATTGAGTTCCGCGAGGAGTGGTTTGATGCCGACCACGATGCCGCTCCTGAAACCGACGCTCAGGTGATCGGCTGATCCCAATCCGGTCACAGCAAACGTGACATCCTGATCCGACGGTCGATACGACCGTCGGTTTTTTTATCGAACGCTCTTTGCGGTCAGCGATGGCGCCCAGGATCACCGGTTGGGTGCTGCAGGCGATGTCCTGGCGTACTTTCACATCACTCCCGGTTACCCACTTATTGGATGGTCCGGGCCGAAGATTCTGATATCCGTCCGACTGGACGACGTTCACCCGACAAGGTAGGATTTTTTTCCGCCCGCATTCTACCTGTTGGAATACAGGCTGTCATCAACCTGTGGCGTCAGCGGTGCATGCGCCTCGGTTGCAAACCGATGCACCTGACATTTCCGGAAGACTTGACAATGAGTGGCAGGAATTCGGCCTCAACCCTGATTGGCGTTCTCCGTGGCTTGTTGTCTGCGCGACAGAATCGTCGCAGGCGCCAAACACTCGGATTGGCGGATCAGCTTGAAAGTCGTTGCTTGCTTTCGGCGGGTGACCCGGCCCCGCGGCTTCTGACCTGGGGTCACGGCAGTGTCACTGGCTCGGCAGCGACATTCGATATTGGATTCAGTGAAG
>CAIOKE010000360.1 GCA_903858815.1 uncultured Planctomycetaceae bacterium
GAAGAACCCCGACAAGAAACCGCTCGGCGATCCAAACGTGAGACCCCTATCCACCGAACAACTCCGAAAGCTAGAACAGAGGGAGCAAAAAGGAGCCGCCTGAAATTGCTTCACAGCGTTGCCCTACAGGCCTCAAACACCATATTTGGGGGGGGGGCACCAGACCCAGGGCTGCGCCCTGGGCTACCGGAAAACGGCCCTTCAGGCCTGAATCGCAATTACACACACCGCACAAACCATACTCACGCCGTAACGGCCTCCACGCCAGACGGTGTTCGTGGGTACTGACAGGGGCTCATGCCCACGGCTGTATTCTACCATCACCCCGCGATTCAAACCCCTGAATCGCGCACGAATTGCCCTGCCAACAACACACGACCAACACACCACCACTGCGGTTTCGACCTGCACCGCACTGGATTCAGGTTGACGCCGGCAGTGGGCCCAGAGGCTGAACCGAGTCACCCAGACTGATGCTGCCAGACTGAATGACAACGGCCGTGATGCCACCATGCCCCAGCATCGCGGCATAACCACCCGGACCCAGATTCTCTTCCATTCGCGAACACGGCGGACAACTGCCGGAACCTGACAGAATCGCCGTCCCAATGCGAAACTGCTGATAACGCAGCGATTCCAGACAGATCCCGGAAACAACAATATTTCGCCGCAGCTCTGACGGATCAATCTCGCCACAATTCAACAGGTCGGCCACCACCTGCAAATGCTCGGCCTGAATCAGAGTCACCTGACGTTTGGATGCTCGCTGCGGACGACAATGATGGTCCCCCGCAATCCCACCCGGAACAATCTGCACCGTCTGCTGCGGCTGAATCACTGCACGCGATGCCGTTGCAATGCCCAGCCACGTCACGGTTCCAACGGCCGTGCTGCCACCCAGTAGTTCCTTCAGAATCTCCACGAACCGATCTCCTGTGACGGCAATTGACGACTGGTAAAGACCTGCCGGCAGGATCATACACCGCGGCCCCCCAGTCCACCGGCAATCACTGCAGATCCTCTCAGAGAATTTTCCCGAATTCGCAGGACGGTCACCGAATTCCGCTCGGTTCACGCGGTCCGCCGTTTATGATTGGCGGACGGTGAACAGTCACGGTGTTCATCGTCGTCCCCACCGACACGGTTATCAGTGTGAAAGTCCCCGTACTCAATGACAGAAACCATCTCCGCCGCAGCTCGCATCGCCATGTCACACTCAGAAGAGATCAGCCCGGACCAGGCCGGCTATGAAATCCGTCCTGCTCAGGTCGCCGATCTGCCGCAGCTGCAGGAACTGGTGGATCGATTCGTGCAGGCCAACCGCCTGTTGCCTCGCACCGCAGACGAACTGCACGACCTTGTCCCATCAGGTTTCGTCGCCATCGCTGAAGGCCACGTGGTTGGTTTCGCGGCCCTCGAAATCTACTCCCCCAAACTGGCCGAAATCCGCAGTCTTGCAGTCGACCCCGATTACCACGGTCGCGGCATCGGTCGCGGTCTGGTCAGTCGCTGCGTGCAGCTGGCTGTCAGCCGCAACGTGCTGGAAGTCATGGCCATCACCTCCAGCGATGGCTTCTTCAAAGCCTGCGGCTTCGATTTCACCCTGCCCGGTGAAAAGAAAGCCCTCTTCATCCAGACTCGCGACGAATACTGACGCTGCCCCCCCCCCCCGATCGAACACACGGGCATCGTTGGTTTTCAGTTTTCGGTTTTCGGTTTTCGGTTTTCGATAATCGCAAAGGCCCCCTCGGGAGGGCGAGGCTCCCGCCAAGCCGGTCGCCGGTGGATTGCGTTCCCGAGCTGGTGCTCGGGGGTCCCGGGGATTGTGCCGCATTCCTTTTTCAGCGCACGTGCAGTTCCCCTCGGGAGGGCGAGGCTCCTGCCGAGCCGGGCATCGGTATTCAGTGAAAAACCGTAGACTGGGCTTTAGCCCGGGCCCACTCACCCCGGCCCGCTTCACCCTTGTCATGCCCCACGAAACCCGTCAGGCCACAAGGCCATTGCGGCATGTGTTCGATTTGTCCCGAGCGTCTGTTTGGGCCTCAGGCCTGAAGGGCAGTTTTCCGATCGCTCAGGGCTCAGCCCTTTGTCTGGGGCCCCCACACCCCCAATTTGGCCAACGGCCATAGTCAACGTAGCCCTCGGCAACGCCCAGGGAAAACCGACAAGCCCCCTCACCCCAGCCCCCTCACCCCAGCCCCCACACGGCCGCGAAGACGCGGCAGAAAACGGTTCGCACAGGGCCACGGCGACCGGTTCGCGATGCAAAACCCATTGTCGGCTGGCTTTCTCCTTCAAGCGATCTCCCTCGCAAAACCCTCGGCGGGCTGAAGCCCACCCTACGTGAACGGAAAAGGTGCCCAGCGAACCGCAGCTTTCTGAAAAACCCCGTTTACCCGCTTTTGCGGCCTGCTTTCCCGGTCGACCGGCTGCCGACTTTGGTTATACTGCAGCAGCGGTCCCGACAATGTGCAAGCCACCGTTCGGCAATTGAAAGCCGAAACTCATGACACTTCCCGAAGACAATGCCGGAAAAACGCAGCGACCTGCACGGCAGGTCAGGGCCCCCGCTGCGCTCGCTCCCGCTGCGGCACACGATGCAGCCACTACTGACATTGCAGCCGCCCCGCCAGACTCGGATGGACCTGCCGTCAACAGTGTTTCCATCCAGTCTGATGACTCACAGGATCCGTCTCAGCAGGACTCGGACGGACCGGTTGGTCCGGTCCTGACGGCACTGTCCTCGGCTACCGCCGTCAGTGTCTATTCATCGCTGACGTTGCATCTGGCAGCGTGGGCTATGGCACTGGTGTTGTTGCCTTTGTTTGGGTTTGATGTTCTTGAACTGCTGTCTTTTGAAGATCGTCCTTTGCAGGCTGCTTTGGGCGAAGTTGAAATCCTCGACTCCGAAGCCTTTATTGAAACGGCCGACAATCTGAATTCCGCCAACCTGCAGGCGCCATCAACAATCGAACAGATGGCAAAGCAGCTGCAACAGGCGGAAAACGCATGGCTGAGGTCTTCGACAGAAGACGCCTTTGCAGCCATGTCGGCACAGCAGGATCCCGCTGACAATTCTTCCGATGCGGGCGGGCTGCTGAAGATTCCCGTCGATGGCCTCGCTGTCACCAAAGGCAGTTTCACAGCCTTCACAATTCCTGCCGATCCGCAGCAACGACAAGCCTACTCAATCGTCATCGAAGTCAAGCTGCCGGACGACGTGAACAAATACCGCGTCAGTGATCTGTCGGGCAAAGTGAAGGGCAGTGACGGTTACGAACAGAAGCTCCCGTATGATACTCGCACACCAGGTGCGGCCGGTTATCCGGTCCCCGGAGGCGGTATCAAGCGACTGGAATCCAGTACGATTCTGGACGTCGTCAAAAACAAAGTGCAGATTGTGATTCGCGTCCCCGGCGGTGCTCGCCTTGTGAAGGACGTGATCACCATCCGTTCACGACGGTTGAAGGAAGATCAGGAGCTTGAGCTGGTCTTCGGAAGAACTCGCGAATAGACCTTGCCACCCCCTCCACGCAGCATCAGCCACTGCGTCCGGCAGTCTTTCAGTGTACCACCGTAGACTGGGCTTTAGCCCGGCCGCACTCCCCCTTCCGCCCCCACAACCGCGTGCGCTCGACGCAACCGCACCTTCACAAACCCGAAACCATCGCCCCGATCCACAACACACCATCAAAACCAGCGTTTGCGGCGAAACAGCCAGCCCAAAGTTCCGGCGACCGCCAGCATCAGCACAATCGCGGCGGGATAGCCCCAACGCCAGCCAAGTTCCGGCATGTGCTGAAAATTCATCCCGTAAAACCCCGCGATAAAACTGAGCGGCATAAACAAAGTCGCAATCACCGTCAGCATCCGCATCACTTCGCCACTGCGATAGCTGATCTCCGCCACATGAAAGTCCCGCAGATCCGCACACAGCTCACGACACGTTTCAATAACGTCCATCAGCTGAATCGTATGGTCGTAACAGTCCCGCAGCCACGTGCGAGTTGGCGTGGTGACCAGCGGACAGTCGTCTCGCAGCAACAGCGACAAAGCATCCCGCTGAGGCCAGATCGTGCGACGCAGCAACAGCAGATCGGCCCGCACATGCCGCAGCTCAGTCCGAATGTCACTGCTGCCCGCAGACTCCAGCGAATCATCCACCTGATTCAACCGCTCACCCAGCCGTTCCAGCACCGGAAAGAAATTGTCAATCACAGTATCCAGCACCGCGTAAGCCAGATAATCCGCACCGAATTCCCGGATCCGACCGCGCGCATTCAGCAGACGATCACGTACCGGATTCAGCACAGGAGCTCGCCCTTCGTGCAGCGTGACCAGAAACCCATCACCCAGAAACATACTGACCTGTTCGGTCGCCAGCTGACCTTCCGGTTCATGCACGGGCAGGCGAGTCACCAGGAACAGCACATCAGGGTACTCTTCCACCTTGCAGCGCTGATGAGTATTGAGGACGTCCTCCAGAGCCAGCGGATGCAGATCAAATGTTTCTCCCAGTCGCCGCACCGTCTCAACATCCAGCGTACCTTCCACACGAAACCAGTACCGGCGATCCGCCGGCACCAGCTCGTTCAGCTCCTCAAACGTATCAATCACTTCCTCGTGAATAAAGTCGTGCGACCATTCGATACGAGTGATCCGGCAGGCAGCCGAAACCGGCTCAGACGCACGCTGCAACGTTCCGGGCACAGCCCCCACCGGAGTAGCTCGGCGAAAACCACGATAGGGACCGGACTTCGCTCGATTTGACACTTCATCACCCCCACATCAGCAGCACCCGCCAACCTGCCCACACCCCACAGAAGACAACCGGCAGGTCAGACACCCTGTACGTTTTCTACCCAGTCATCAGCCGATAGAACAGCCAGCAAGAGTAATCAGTTATCAGTGAAGCACCGTAGCCCGGGCATTCCTGCCCGGCAGCCCTATGGCCCACACAAACCTGCAACGCGGCGCACATTTCCCCGTCGCTCAGCCACTCCGTCGGCTGGTAACCACTCAGCCAAGAGTGACCCTGCGGCATCCTCATCGAACCAGTGCTCGGTGGCCCCGAGGAGTCCCCCTTGGGAGGGCGAGGCTCCCGCCGAGCCGAAGTCAACTGTCAGCATTCCATTTTCGTTGTTCGCCAACAACCGTAGCCCAGGCATTCCTGCCCGGCCGCCCTTTACCAACACCAACCCGCCACGCATCGCACGTATCCCCGTCGCCCAGCCACTCCGTCGCCTGTTAACCACTCAGCAAACGGCAGCCTCCGCATCGTCACCGAGCTGGTGC
>CAIOKE010000361.1 GCA_903858815.1 uncultured Planctomycetaceae bacterium
CCGCGCCATGGCCACTTCCATCGCCAGTCCGTCAGCCGCCATGCACAGGCCATTCACCTGGCTGGGACGGTTCAGACCGTCGTATTCCTGGTCACCCAGAATACTGGAATCAGCCGAGAACAGCGGATGTCCGGCGTACGGCAGCAACGCATTCTTCGCAATCTGACGCTGCACCTGACCACGCAGGGACGGCGGAGCCAGACGGACACGCGGATCCCACTCCGGATGATCGGCCAGCCACGCCAGCGTGTCCGGACCATAACCTTCCATCGCGATCTTCGGCAAAGTCTCGGTGAACTGCTTCTTGTAATGGCGAATCCAGCCATCCGTCAGCACGATATCGGCGTCCAGGATCTGACCCGTCAGCGGATGAACTCGGCTGGGGCCAATCGCTGTACCAATGTCGTTGTTCAGCCAGCGCACAAAGTTGTACTGCACATCTTCCGGATCCTTGTCCATGTGAGCACCGGACGCAGCATCCTGGTAGTACACCTCAATCGCGTTGGTAATGCCCACCTTCTCAAAGGCCGCATTCCACGCCAGAATTCCATCACGCACCCAACGACGATAACGAATCGGAGTCGTGTGCTCGATGTAAAATACCAGCGGATTCTTCGGAGGACTGACCTGCAGACGAGGATCAGCCTTTTCAAGATGCCAGCGATTGATGTAACGAATCCGAGTCTCGCGGTCGTCGTACTTCGCCAGATCCGAATACGACGTCGTGAAGAACCCCACGCGACTGTCAGCCGGACGAGGCTGATAGCCGGTGTTGTCCGGAATGTTGCTGATCGAGAAGTGCAGGATCTTCAGGCCACCGTCCTGAGCAGACGGAACCTCAAAAGCCACCTCCACGTTGTTCTCAAACGCCTTCGCCGTGCGAATCGAAAAGATCCCACGCTGTGTCAAAGATGGGTTGAACGGTGCCGGGCCGATGTTGAACCGCGGATCCGGATTCAACAGCATCGCATCCATGTCGATCACAGGACCACCGTTCGGGCCCATCGTGATGATCGGAACTTCCATCAACACACGGTCTGTGAACAACCGCTTGACCGAAGATTCGGCTTCACGATCACCCTGGGCGCGGTACTCAATGTTCGGGGCAATCAGTGCCAGATGACGGTCGTAACGACGCCAGTAAACGTACAAATCACCAGCCTGCAAACCGGCATACTCTTCACCACTGGCAACAGTTGTGGCAATAAAGTATTTCCGCATCTGGAAATCCCGAGGCAGCTCGGCGTACATCTGGCCGTCCTTCGCACGCGTGTACAGCGTGTACATCGGATTGATGTTGGCCTTTGTGACGACCTTCTCATACCCCTCAAGGACCTTTGCAAACGGAGGATACTCAGGTTGAGGACCAGCGTCCTGAGCCTGCACCTGAACCGCTGCACAAGCTAACGCTGCACCGAGCGCCAGCTTGCGAAACCCCTGCAATTTTCTAAGCATTGCCCACCTTTCATAAGTTGTCCGGCCGGAGGTTTCAGGTGCACAGACGCGCTGCGCACTAACCCGCTGCTGCTGTTGTTGCCGACCACGCGATCCCAGCATCGCCAGAGTTCCCAAGTCTACAGGGTTTCCTGAGAATGGAAAGCACAACCGGGGGTTTCGCGCAGATTCGGTGAACTCGGGGATTTCGATAACCGCGTACGCGATACCGCTGGGAGATCTTTCCCAGACATCGCAAAACCCGGTGTTCCCCGTAACTCACGGTTCAATCCCCGGCTGACAGGATGCCGATCGGCTGACCGCTGAGCGGGTCCAGTCGCTGCACGTCCTGCAACAGCCACTCACCTGCCGTCAACTCCCATATGGTTTTCCAGCGAGTCACCATGTGCCGCGACTGCTGAGATTCCCTGAGCAGTACCGGGCCGTTCGCTCGGAAATGCACCGTCGCCTGCTGCCCACTCGGTTGCACCTGCACTTCCACTTCCTTCAGGTGCACGCCACCGGAAACCTGCACCAGTTTCAGGCCACTTTCTGCGGTTTGCAGCAACGGCGGCGCATCCGGTGACAGAAATGCCCGGATCTGCTGCAGGTCATCGCGGACAAACGCCAGCCTGAGCTCATCCAGACGCAGCTCCAGCTGCTCCCGCCCCGTCACAATGGCCAGCTCTGCGAAATACACTCCGGCCGCCGCCAGCAGCAACAGTCCGGCCAGTTGCCAGCTGCGCTGCAAACGCAGAATCAAACAGATGGCCGCAGAACTGCACAGCAACATCAGCAATGGCCACGGGTTTTCAGTCAGCCAGCTCATGGGGGAACTCCTGGAATGCGGTCAGGTGAGGACCCATGCTGAGCCCCCTTCATGTGGAGCATTTGCAGCATACCGTCACGTTCTATCAGAGTCAGCCGTGGCGGGCAGCTGTCTGCAAATTTGGTGGTTTCAACAGTGGAAGGCGCAAAGACCAGTGCGGCGGGAGTTTTGCGGCTCAACCTGAAACGACATCCGCGGTGTCAGGATGGCTGTTGACCGCGAAAAGGCTCGAAAAGCATCACTTGCAGATGCAACTCGGGGCGGGGGGGCTTGAACGCGGAGGACGACACGGATTGAAGCCCATGCTACGAACGCCGCGCAGCAGTATGGGGATGATGCCGAGGCTTACCCGTGCGAGTTGGTTATCAGCCCACGGAAGGGCCGAGCGCCGGGCAAACAGTGCGATGCGGGGTGGCTTTGTGTGGGCACAAGGCGGCCGGGCAGGAATGCCCGGTCTACGGTTCGACTGACAACGTCTTTCGGCTCGGCGGGAGCCTCGCCCTCCCGAGGGGGCCTTTGCCGGGACCACCGAGCACTAGCTCGGTGACGCACGACAACAACAACATCCGTCAGCTTACGCTAACGGCTCGCCTTGGGGGGGGCGACAGCTGGCGGCTTTGTGTGTGGAACAGGCGGCCGGGCAGGAATGCCCGGTCTACGTTTTGGCTGAGAACTGAGAACTGAGAACTGACCACTTCTTACGGCTCGGCAGGAGCCTCGCCCTCCCAAAGGGGGCCTTCCCCGGGACCACCGAGCACTAGCTCGGTGACGCTCCTGCGCGATGACACCCGTCAGCTTACGCTAACGGCTCGTATGTGGGGGGGCTTGAACGCGGAGGACCACACGGATTGAAGCCCATGCCACGAACGCCGCGCAGCAGTATGGGGATGATGCCGAGGCTTACCCGTGCGAGTTGGTTATCAGCCCACGGAATGGCAGAGCGACGGGCAAACAGTGCGATGCGGGGTGGCTTTGTGTGGGCACAAGGCGGCCGGGCAGGAATGCCC
>CAIOKE010000362.1 GCA_903858815.1 uncultured Planctomycetaceae bacterium
CATACGCTGACGCAAACGGCTCACCAGTGCGGCCGGGGCGCGACGGGAAGCTCGGCTCGGCAGGAGCCTCGCCCTCCCAAACGAAACCTCACTGACAACTGCCCACCGACCACAGCTCGCCGCAACACACCCAGATTCGTGTCATTCGGGTCATTCGTGGTTAAAAAACCCCCGCACCCCTACCTGCGCTTTTCCGTGTCCTTCCGTGGTGAACTAAACACCCCAAACAACACCCGTCAGCGTCCGCTAACGGCTCGCCACCCCACCCGCCTCCCCGGGACCACCGAGCACCAGCTCGGTAACACCCACCCGCCTAACCCCGGCTCGGCAGGAGCCTCGCCCTCCCAAACGAAACCTCACTGACCCCTATCCCCTCACGGGAACCCCGGCTGCCTTCGCAAACACGAAGCCATCCCTAGCAGCGTCGATCAGGATCGTCTCACCAGACACAAAATTCCCCGCCAGCAACTCGTTCGCGAGGGCATTCTGAATCCGCTGCTGTATCACGCGTTTCAACGGACGAGCTCCGTATGTCGGATCATAACCTTCGTTCGCCAGTAACTGCTTCGCTGCGTCCGTCACCTCCAGATGCAACCCGTTCTTCTCCAGCATCCCGTTCAGCCGCTTCAGCTGCAAATCCACAATCTCCCGAATCTCCTCACGACCCAGCGGATGGAACACAATCACTTCATCCACTCGGTTCAGAAACTCCGGCAGGAAATGTTTCTGCAGGGCCTCCATCACTCGCCGCTGAATCTCCTTCTCATCAGCCGTTCCTGACAATTGCTGAATTGCCTGACTGCCGATATTCGACGTCATCACCACGATCGTATTTGTGAAGTCCACAGTTCGCCCCTGACTGTCGGTCAGACGACCATCGTCCAGCACCTGCAGCAGAATGTTGAACACATCCCGATGCGCCTTCTCGACTTCGTCCAGCAGAATCACACAGTAAGGATTTCGACGCACAGCTTCCGTCAGACGACCACCTTCTTCGTAGCCGACATACCCCGGAGGTGCCCCGATCAGCCGCGCGACACTGTGCTTCTCCATGAACTCACTCATGTCGATCCGCACCATGTTCCGCTCATCATCAAACATGAAATGCGCCAGCGCCTTGCACAGCTCTGTCTTGCCCACACCCGTGGGCCCCAGAAACATGAATGAGCCAATCGGACGGTTCGGGTCCTGCAGACCCGATCGTGATCGTCGCACCGCGTTCGATACCGCCTCCACGGCTTCATGCTGATTGATCATCCGCCGATGAATCTCACGCTCCATGTTCAACAGCTTCTCACGCTCTCCCTGCATCATCCGCGCAACCGGAATCCCGGTCCACAGACTGACCACCCTCGCTATGTCCTCGTCCGTCACCTCCTCACGCAGAAGTCGATTGTCCGTGTCCTGCTTCATTTCGGCAGAACGAGCCTCAGCGGCCGCCAGCTGCTGCTCAGCCTGCTTCAGCTGCTGCTCGGTCCGCTGCGCCTCCACAAAGTCCTCGTTCTGCAGTGTCTGCTGCGCCCGCGAAAATGCCTGCTGAAACGCCGTCCGCAGCTTCTCAATCTGCTCTTTCAACGGCTTGATACCCGATAACGCTGACTTCTCTGCCTCCCAACGCGCCTTCAGCTGATTCGTCGTCTCCTCACGATCCGCAATCTGACGACGCAGATCCTGCAGACGCTCCTTCGCATCGTCACTCGTCTCCTTCTCCAGCGCCGCAGCCTCAATCTGCATGCGAGTCAGCTGACGAGTCGCCTCGTCAATCTCCGCCGGCATCGAATCAATCTCCATCCGCAGACGACTGGCCGCCTCATCCACCAGATCAATCGCCTTGTCCGGCAGAAAACGATCGTTGATATAACGATCCGAAAGCGTCGCCGCCGCAATAATCGCATCATCCGTGATCCGCACCCCATGATGACTCTCATATCGATCCTTCAGACCACGCAGAATCGATATCGTGTCCTCCACGTTCGGTTCCTGAACCGTCACCGGCTGAAATCGTCGCTCCAGCGCCGGATCCTTCTCGATGTGCTTGCGGTACTCGTCCAGAGTCGTTGCACCGACACAGTGCAGCTCACCGCGAGCCAGTGCAGGCTTCAGCAGATTCGACGCATCCATCGCGCCCTCCGCATTCCCCGCACCAACCACCGTATGCAGCTCGTCAATAAACATAATGATCTGACCGTTCGACGACTGCACCTCCTTCAGCACCGCCTTCAGTCGATCCTCAAACTCACCCCGATACTTCGCACCAGCCACCAATGCGCCCATGTCCAGAGCAAACACTCGCTTGTTCTTCAGATTCTGAGGCACGTCGCCCAGCACGATCCGATGCGCTAAACCCTCCACGATCGCCGTCTTACCCACACCCGGCTCACCTATCAGCACCGGATTGTTCTTCCGCCGCCGCGATAACACCTGAATCACACGACGGATCTCGGTGTCTCGGCCAATCACCGGGTCCACCTTGCCCTGACGAGCCAGCTCCACAAGATCCTTCCCGTACTTCTCCAACGCCTGCAACTTCACTTCCGGATTCTGATCCTGCACTGTCTGACCTCCCCGTATCCCCTTCACCGCCTCCAGAAGATCCCGCTCCTCAACACCACTCAACGACAATAATCGCTTCGCCCGATCCTCGACCTGCGATAACGCCAGCAGCATATGCTCGGTCGACGTATACGCATCGCCCATCACATCCGCCTGCTGCTTCGCAGCATTCAACACCCGCATCGCCTCCGCACCAGCACCAACCGGCTCTCCCGGTGACCCACCACTCGATTGCGGCAAACGACCCAGCTCACCATCCACCTGCTGCTGCAGACGAACCACGTTCACACCCAGCTTCTGCAACACCGGACCAACCAGACCGTCCTCCTCAACAAGTAAGGACTTCAACAAATGCAACGGACGCAAAATCCGGTGCTGACGCTGCTCCGCCAACTCCTGCGCTCGCTGAATCGCCTCACCAGCCTTCACCGTCAGTTTTCGAGGATCAAATGCCATCGCTGCTACTCCCCCCCCCAAGAACCTCACGCTGAATGTCCGCCACAACTCCACACGCTCCCTAACCCATAGCGAATCCCATTCCAATTCAAAAAAACCACGCCTTTTATCAATCCAGCCCCAGAAGGTGCCATAATGGCACCACTCACCGGAAAGCACAAAACACCCAAGGGTGCCAATATGGCATCGGTCACCGCTCGCCTAAAACCCCTTTTCAGGCCCCAACACCCTCTGCAGAATCCCCACATCCCGCACGTTCGTCCGACATTTGTCCCACCCCCAACAACCCGACCCACACCCACAAAATTCCTCGTGTCTGCAGGCTGTTGCGGAGTATTTTTTCGCACTACATGCGCACTTCCGCACAGCACACCCGCTCCGTCGTCACACGTTCCGGAACATCACCCACAATGCACCCTGCAGGCATCTTCCCGATCGGTCTTGTTGGCTGTGGCACTGTCGGAACCGGCGTGGTTCGGATCCTGCAGGATTCAGCCGATCTACTGACGGCCCAGACCGGTTGCACCATCACACTGCCGCAGGTCGTCGTCCGTGACCCCACCCGACCACGCGATGTCGATCTCTCTCACTCCTCCGTCTCAACCAGCCTCGATGCAATCCTCGCCGACAACTCCATTCGGGCTGTCGTGCATGTGGTCGGTGGCACCGCCGGTCCACGAAATGACATCATCCGATTGCTGCAATCCGGCAAGGATGTCATTACTGCCAACAAAGCTCTGCTCTGTGCCCACGGCGACGAACTGTTCAGCCTCGCACAAAGTCTTGGTCGCACCATCAGCTTTGAAGCCGCCGTCGCCGGCGGCATCCCGGTCATCTCCACCGTCTGCACGGCCCTGACCGCCAATCGAATCGTCTCCATCGAAGCCATCCTCAATGGCACCAGCAACTTCATCCTCACGCGCATGCTGGATCGCCGTCAGGTCTACCACGACGTCCTGCAGGAAGCCCAGCAGCTGGGCTATGCTGAAGCAGACCCTGCCATGGATGTGGACGGCTCTGACGCCGCTCAGAAACTGGCGATCCTGACACGCCTCGCTTTTGGAACCGTCGTCCCGTTCGATCGCATTGCCCGACAGGGCATCCAGAACATTGATCTGCAGGACCTGCTGGCCGCTGCCGACCTCGGTTATCGCATTAAACTGCTGGCCGTTGCCCGCCTGAACTCCGCACGACTGGAACTTTCCGTTCAGCCCACACTCGTCCGCGCTGATCGGTCCATCGCGATGACGTCCGGAGCACACAACTTTCTGGCCATCGAAGGCGATGCCGTCGGTGTCCTCAAGCTGGCAGGTGCCGGAGCAGGGCGGATGCCCACGGCCTCCGCCGTTGTCGCAGATCTCGTCGACTGCATCACCGGCCGCGCCGCCTGCACCTTCAACGCTTTACTGCGACTGCAGCAGCGCAACCCACTGCCTCTCCACCCCACCGCCGATATCGCTCGCCGACAATATCTCCGCTTCAATGTGGCCGACCGACCACACGTCCTCGCTGACCTCGCCCATGTCCTCGGACGACACGGCATCAGCATCAGCAGCGTTCGCCAGGATGAAACTGAAGATTCAGCCGATGGCACCGGAGTCGCCAGGCTGGTCATCCTCACCCACCGCGCTTCCGAAGGACGACTGCAGGCCGCTGATAACGAAATCGACTGCCTCGATTCACTCCGAGGACCACGCATCCGCATGCCCATCGCTGACTGAATTCACAATCCACGCGACCCCAACCGCCCAGCAAGACCCTCGCCCTCCCAGGACGAATGAAAACGGAAAACATCTCAACCCTCGAACTGGCCTTCTTCCGCGTCTTCCGTGGTGACACACCACCACTCAAACACCACAACAACACCCGTCAGCTGCCACCAACGCCCCACCTCCCGGGACCACCGAGCACCAGCTCGGTAACGCGATTCCCCCCAAAAAAACGGCTCGGCAGGAGCCTCGCCCTCCCAAAGGGACCTTCACTGACAACTGACAACTGTTTCAAACTCCACTCAGCCCGGGACCGGCAGAGTCTCCACAATGGCCTGCACCACCTGACCACAACGCTCCCGCTGACCTTCCGCCAGCATCCCACGACTCACCAGACGATGCGCCAGAACAGGTACCGCCGATCGCTTGATGTCGTCAGGAATCACATACTCCCGACCCTCCATAAATGCCAGCGCCTGAGCCGCCCGGTACCACGTCAGTACGCCACGAGTCGAAACACCAAGCGACAGCTCCGGGTGATTACGAGTCTTTTCGGCCACGTCCAGCATGTAGCCCGCTAACGATTCCTCAACCCGCACCTGCTGCACCTGACGCTGTAACTCCAGCACCTCAGCAACCGTCACCACCGGCTGTAATGCATCCACCGGCTGACCAGTACGATGCCGCTGCAGAATCTCCAGCTCCGCCCGACGCTCCGGATACCCCACACTCAGACACATCATAAAACGATCCAGCTGGTTCTCCGGCAACGGATACGTCCCCTCGAACTCACGAGGATTCTGAGTAGCCAGAACCAGAAATGGCTGCGGCAGAGCATGCGTCACGCCCTCCACAGAAACCTGCCGCTCACTCATCGCCTCCAGCAATGCACTCTGATTGCGAGGCGTCGTGCGGTTAATCTCATCCGCCAATAGAATGTTTGTGAAAATCGGACCCTCGCGGAATTCAAAGTCGCCCGTCGCTGGTCGATACACCGCAGCCCCCAGCAGGTCACTGGGCAACAGGTCCGGAGTAAACTGCATGCGGACAAACTGACACCCCAGACTGCGAGCAAACGCCCGCGCCAGCGATGTCTTGCCCAAACCCGGAGCATCCTCAAGCAGGATGTGACCACCACCCAGCAACGCAGCAGTACACAGCCGCACCACCTCAGACTTGCCCAGCACCGCCGATTCGACATTCGCCAGAATTCGCTGCACCAGCTGCTGATTCACGACCCCACTCCAAACCAAAACCCTCGCCCACTCACACCATCCGCACCATACCCAACCCCATTCTACCCCCAAATGCAACAAAACCAACCCCCACCCACTGCCCCAGCCCCGCCGCTTTGTGTACGCGGAAAAGGCAGCCGCGCAGGAAGAATGACAATGACAAAAACGTAGCTTGGGCTTCAGCCCGAGCATCCCCATTCCCCGTATCCAGGGCTTCAGACCTCGTCATCAACCACGAAATCCGGTGTTTGTCCTGGTTTTCCGCCGCTGCATCGCAGCCCCGCACCCAGCCCCGCACCCCGGGCTACCAGAAACCAGCCCTGCAGGCCGGAATCGCAAACGCAGGCCCATGCCCAACCCACGCCACCCGCCACCCGCCACCCGCCACCCACGAACCACGAACCACGGACCACTACTCACCCCAACATCACACCCATTCGTGTCCTTCGAGTCATTCGTGGTTCCAAATCTCCCCAGCCCCACCCCCGAATTTTTCCGCGGCATTCCGCGGCCTTCCGCGGCAAAAAAACATCACCCAACCAACACCCGATGACTGATGCCGACGGCCCGCCCATGCCAGCCTCGGACCACCAGGCAACAGCTCGGTGACTCAAATGCACCCACCTTCGGCTCGGCAGCAACCTCGCCCTCCCAAAAGGGAACTTCACGGGCTCTGGCCACGAACCACCGACCACGAACCACGGACAACGAACCACGGCCCACTACTCACCCCAACATCACACCCATTCGTGTCCTTCGAGTCATTCGTGGTTCCAAATCTCCCCAGCCCC
>CAIOKE010000363.1 GCA_903858815.1 uncultured Planctomycetaceae bacterium
GGTCGGGTGGTGCCCAGTCTTCCCGATGTGGCCCGAGGAATCGTAGACTTCGCCCGTGCTGTCATTCTTCTGAGAACGGATTCTCACCATGCTGCGCGCGACTTTGCGGCCCCTGATGTGGTTTTTGGCTGTGTTTTGGCTTGCGGGACTGGCGTTGTCCTGTCCGTTTTGTCTGGCGCCGCCCCAGACATTCGCGGAGCAGTTTCAGCTGTCGGATTTCGCTGTTGTGGCCGAGCTGGTGCGTGTGGACGCATCAGGTGTCAGCCAGCCTGGTCGCAGCCTGCTGAAGGTGCGTTCGATCCTGAGTGGGAAGCCGGATGATCTGCAGGCTTGTGGGCTGCAGTTGGCGGGTGGAATTGTGTATCCGGGGGAATTGACGGGGCAGTCCGGGGATCTGTTTCTGCTGTATGGCGACCGGGGTTTACCGCAGTCTCCGCCTTTGCTGCAGACCTTCAGTTTATCTGACGGCACGGTGAAAGGGGGTTCGGTGACCCCGTTGGCGGAGCCTGCCGGAACTGCGACCACGGTGTCAGTGGAGCCGGTTGACTGGACAGAGAATCTGGCGATCAGTGGTTTATGTTTTGGGTATTTGCAGGGCTTGCCAGTTCGGTCTGGTCCGGCGTCCGAGCGATTGCGGTATTATGCGGGTCATCTGGAGTCTGAGGATGCTGAGGTGGCCGGGGATGCGTGGGCTGAATTTGCTGGAGCGGCCTACGAGGACGTGAAGGCGAATCGGGATCTGTATCAACCTGCAAAGCTGCGGGCATGGATTTCGGATCCATTGGTCAGTCCTGAGCGTTTGGGTTTGTATGGTTTGCTGTTGGGACTGAGTGGTGATCGGAGCGATGCGGATTTCCTGCGTGAGCGATTTCTGGATGGCGGCACGGGTGAGTTTCGGTTTGGTGCGGAGGGTTTACTGGGGGGTTATCTGTTGCTGACCGGGGAATCGGGTCTGTTGCGGGTTGAGCAGGATTTTCTGGGTTCGAGTGGTCGGGACACGATGCGTCTGGCGCTTGCGCAGTCACTGGATTTCTTTCGTGTTTACGAGCCTCGTGTGATTTCGGCGGAGCAGTGCAGTCGGTGTATGCGTCGTCTGGCGGCGGGTCGAGTGTTGCGATTCACGGCAGTCACCAGTCTGGCGCGCTGGGGCGACTGGGGGGCGTTGCCTGAGCTGATGCGTCTGGCGGATGCTGAACTGGGTCCGATCCGTCAGGTCTCTGTGGTGGAGGCGGGTGTGCGTGGGCAGCAGGGTGCAGCGCGTTTTGCGGGTGTGCGTCCGATTCTGGAGTTTGCTGAGCAGTGTTTGCGAGCGGGGAGTGTTGAGCAGTCTGATTCGGGTGTTGTGATTCGTCCGAGTGCAGAGCAGATGCAGCTGGCCGAGCGGTTTCTGCAGCGGGTGCGAGCCGAGCATCCGGAGCTGTTGCCGGCGGCTGAGCCGGAATTCGTGGCTCCGCAGTGATTTCCGCTCCGGAATGCCGAATTCCCAAGGAATCCGGTGGCATGACAGCGGATTTCCGGTTCTACTTCGGGGAGTTGATTCGGGGCTTGTCCTTGTGTTTTTGAGGAGCGGACGTCGATGCGGCAGCCGGCAGGTTTGACAGGGTGTATTGACTGGCGCTGTCTGTCTGTTCTGGTGGTGTTAAGTCTCTGTAGTGTGCAGTTTCAGGCATCGGTCAGTGCTCAGGATCCGCAGCTGCGTTTTGGTTCGGATGTGCCTCGTGAGGTCGAGCAGGTTTACGAGCGTGGCCTGAAGTGGCTTTCGGCGAATCAGACGGCGGATGGTACGTGGTCCGGTGGTGACAGTGGCCCTGGGGTGACTGGGATGTGTGTGATGGCGTTTCTGGCCAGCGGTGAGGATCCGAATTTCGGTCCTTATCGTGAGCACATTCGGCGGGCGGTGCGCAGCATCATTCAGAGTCAGTCGGCTGAAACGGGTTTCTACGCGACGAGTATGGGCCATGGCAGCATGTATCACCATGGTTTTGCCTGTCTGGCGATGAGCGAGGTGTATGGGGTACTGGATGAGTCGACCCTGTGGTCGGGTGCGGAATCCGCGGGTGTTCAGGGTGGCGCAGGTGATCGCCGCAGTGTGGGTCAGTCACTGGATCTGGCGGTGCGTGCTTCCGTGACGTCTCAGAAGAGTAATCCGTTTCATGCGTGGCGATATTCTCCGGATGCAACAGATGCGGACACTTCGGTATCGGGCGCCGTACTGATGGGATTGCTGGCCGCGCGGAATGCGGGGATTCGGGTGCCTGATGAGGCGGTAGATCAGGCGATCGACTATTTCCGATCGATGACGACGAACCGTGGTGAAGTGGGTTATTCGGGAATTGGTGGTGGTGGTTCAGCGAATCTGAAAGCGATTTCGGCGCTGGTGTATTCGATCAGTCGGCGGAAGGATCTGCAGGAGTACCAGTCGGTCCTGGGGCGGATCACGGCTGATCTGGAGCATCAGGAGTACAGTTACCCTGAGTACTTCCGTTATTACATGGCACAGGCATTGTTTCAGGGTGATTTTGAGTCGTGGCAGAAGTGGAATCGTCGGACGGCGAAGGAGCTGAAGGAGCAGCAGGGCGAGGATGGAAGTTTTGAGAGCAATCACGGTCCGGCGTATGGAACGGCGATGTCGCTGCTGGCGATGGCCCTGAACTACAGGTTTCTGCCGATCTACGAACGCTGAGGTTGAGTTATGGGCAGGCCTGGAACAGCGAGTTGGATTCTGTTGCTGCTGGGCGTTTTGCTGGCGTCTGAGCGGGCCGTGCTGGCTGCGGGTGCTGCGGAGTCAGCGTTGAGTGGGGTGCCGTCATTTCGGCATGAGGTGATGGCTGTTCTGTCGCGAGCGGGCTGCAGTCTGGGGACCTGTCACGGGAATCAGAACGGCAAGGGTGGTTTGCGTCTGTCGCTGCGGGGTCAGGACCCTGAAGCGGACTACATCACCCTGACTCGATCTCTTGGTGCGAGGCGAGTGAATGTGCAGCAGCCGGATGACAGTCTGCTGCTGCAGAAGCCGCTGATGCAGGTACCGCACGAGGGTGGTCGGCGTTTTGTGCGGGATTCGCTGGAGTATCGAGTGCTGCGGGACTGGATTGCTGCGGGGTTGCCGCGGGAATCGGGTTCTGTGGAATCCGAATTGCATCTGGTTCGACTGCTGGTTGATCCCTCCAATTCGACTCTGAGCGGTGCGCAGCGGACGGTGCAGTTGAGGGCGACTGCGGAATTTTCGGATGGGTCGCGGCGGGTGGTGAATGATCTGGCGGTGTTTGAATCGTCTCATCCGGGTGTGGCGGTCAGTGCGACGGGAGAAGTGAATTTCGGAGACGTGAGTGGTGTGCGTCAGACGACGGTGACGGTGCGGTATCTGGATCAGCAGCAACCGGCTCGAGTGCAGTATTTTCCGGGCCGTGCGGATTTTCAGTTTGAGGCTCCTGCGGCGGTCAATGCGATCGACGTGGCGGTGTTTGGTCAGTTGCAGCGACTGCAGGTGAATCCGGTCTCGTTGTGCAGTGATGATGTCTTTGTGCGGCGTCTGTATCTGGATCTGACAGGTCAATTGCCGACTCGCCAGCAGGCGGAGTCATTTCTGGCATCGCGTGCGGTCGACCGCCGGTCGCAGCTGATTGATCAGTTGCTGTCGGCGGATGAGTTTGTGGACTTTCAGACTCTGCGGTGGGCTGATCTGCTGCGAGTTGAGGACAAGACACTGGACACCAAGGGTGTCGCGGTTTTTCATCAGTGGATTCGAGAGAGTGTGCGATCGGATCAGCCGTTGAATGCGTTTGCGGCGGCGCTGATTGCTGCTCGGGGCAGCACCTATACCGAGCCGCCGACGAATTTCTATCGTGCGTTGAGAACACCCGAGGAGCGTTCGGAGTCAGCGGCGCAGGTTTTTCTGGGTGTGCGTCTGCAGTGTGCGCGGTGTCATAATCACCCTTTCGATCGCTGGACGCAGGACGATTATTACGGCTGGACGAATTTCTTTGCGCGGGTGGATTACAAGATTCTGGAGAACCGACGGCGGGACATCAACGACAAGCATGAGTTTGATGGAGAGCAGTTGGTTTTCATGAAGTCTGTTGGTGATGTCAGGAATCCTCGTACTGGTCAGCGTGCGGGACTGCGGTTTCCGGGGTCCGGGGACCAGCAGTTGGGTGCTGCTGGTGAGGAGGGAGTCGATCGTCTGCAGCTGCTGGCGGACTGGCTGGCCTCTGAGCAGAACGAGCGATTTGTGGCGACGCAGGCCAACCGGATCTGGCAGCAGTTGATGGGGCAGGGTGTGGTGGATCCGATTGACGATTTTCGGGGAACGAATCCGCCATCGAATCCTGAGCTGCTGGAGGTGCTGGTGCGGGAATTTCGGGCTGGTGGAATGCGGGTCCGTCCGCTGATGCGAATGATCCTGAATTCGGCAGTCTGGCAGTTGTCATCGGAGGCCGGCGGGGCTGTGGAAATTGCGGACGCCGAGATTGCTCCGCTGTTTGCTCGAACAGTACCGCGGCGGTTGACGGCTGAGCAGCTGCTGGATGCGATAGCGATGGTGGTGGAGGCGGAGCCGAGGTTTGGTGGTCATCCGGCCGGAGTGCGAGCGGTGCAGCTGGCTGGTGTGCGAAGCGGGGGTCATCGTTACAGTCGTCCGGAAACGGGTGATCGTTTTCTGGCCTTGTTTGGTAAGCCGGGACGAATTCAGACGTGTGAGTGTGAGCGTTTGAGTGAGACGACTCTGGCGCAGACGATGGAGCTGGTGAGTGGGCCGCTGGTAGCGGAGTTACTGTCGCGGTCAGAGAATCGCATCAGTCGGTCGCTGCGGTCGGGCGAGGCGACCGAGCGATTTGTGGAGGATCTGTGGTGGCGGGCATTGAGTCGTGCGCCGAGTGTGTCTGAGACGGAAGCGATGGTCCGGCATGTGGAGGCTCAGGCGGACCGTCGGCGGGGTCTGGAGGACGTGGTTTGGGCGATCCTGAATTCGAACGAGTTTCTGCTGCGGCGCTGAGGGAACCGAGATGAGTGGTGTTTTGTCGAGAATGCGTCAGTTTCAGCGGCGGGACCTGCTGCGAGTGGGTGGTCCTGGTCTGCTGGGTCTGACATTGCCGCGCTGGCTGCATGCAGATGACCAGCCAGCAACCGGTCTGCGGGCTCGGGCGAAGTCTGTGATTTTTCTGTTTCAGTGGGGTGGCCCCAGTCATGTTGATACGTTTGACATGAAGCTGCAGGCGCCGGTGGGTTATCGGTCATTATTCAGTCCGATCGCCAGTTCGGTGCCTGGTCTGCCGGTGTGTGAGCATCTGCCGGAGACGGCGAAAGTGCTGCATCATTTTGCGCAGATCCGAACAGTGCACCATACGATGAATAATCACAATTCGGCGGGCTATACAGCGTTGACGGGATATGAGCCTCCGATTGATGATCAGCGTCTGCGGGAGTCTCTTGATCTGTTTCCGGGGTATGGTTCGGTGGTGGCCGCGACGGCACCGGGGTCCAGTGATCTGCCTGCTGCGGTGGCGTTTCCGTATCAGATTTCTGATGGCAGTACGACTCCGGGGCAGCGTGCCAGTTTTCTGGGTAAGCAGCATGATCCGCTGTTCTTTCAGGACGATCCGAACGATCCGGGGTTTCGATTGAGTCAATTGAGTCTGCCGGCGGGCGTTTCGCTGGATCGTCTGGGCAGTCGTCGTGGTCTGCAGCAGCTGATCAATTCGCAGTCACGGCAGCTGGATCAGTCTGCGGCGGCGACCGGGCTGGATGCGTATTATCGGCGTTCGCTGGAGCTGTTGAATTCGGACCGTGTGCGGCAGGCGTTTGATGTGTCTGGTGAGCCAGAGGTGCTGCGTGAGGCGTATGGTCGGACGACATACGGGCAGAGCTGTCTGCTGGCGCGGCGATTGGTGGAGCATGGAGTGAAATTTGTGACGGTCTACTTTGCTCCCAGTATCGGCGGGCGCAGCAAGACGGATGGTGGCTGGGATAC
The DNA here is from genome assembly GCA_903858815.1 of uncultured Planctomycetaceae bacterium. GTDB lineage: Bacteria > Planctomycetota > Planctomycetia > Planctomycetales > Planctomycetaceae > SXXK01. The sequence goes on from CAIOKE010000363.1 coordinate 5,966, forward strand.
TCATGGTTTTGACAATACTCGAATGTATGAAATTCTGCCGGCGCGGCATCTGCCGCTGACGGATCAGACATTGCCGACACTGATTCGAGATCTGAGTGAGCGGGGTCTGCTGGACGAGACTCTGGTGGTGTGGATGGGTGAGTTTGGTCGAACTCCGAAGATCAACGACAGCATCAGTCGGGATCACTGGCCGAAGTGTTATACGGTGCTGATGGCTGGCGGCGGGATTCGGGGTGGAGCGGTCTATGGTTCTTCGGATCGCTATGGTGGGGTTCCGGATCGTGATCCGGTATCAATTGGTGATCTGGCGGCGACGATGTATTACGCATTGGGAATCGATCATACCCGGGAAGTTCATGACAACCTGAATCGTCCGTTGCCGCTGGCCCGAGGTCGCGCGGTGACGGAGATTTTCGGCTGACTGTGGCGGACTGTAATGAGGATGACTGAGATGAGCGTGCAGATCTGTTGGCTGGTATTGTTGTGGGCTGCTGGGGGTGCCGTGGGGCAAGCAGCGTCAGGTCTGCAGTCTGATTCCTCTGCGGTGGTGGAGGAGTCAGCAGATGAGGTCGTCGCGGGCTGGCAATTTGATGCCGTGGCTGATGGTTTTTCGAGTTCGCGGGGTGGTTTGCAGCTGGTGGACGCGAAGGGAACTCCGGGATTGCAGACCGCCGGTCCTCGACCGCCTGAGTTTCCCGGATTTTCGGCGGAGAATCGCGGTTTGCAGCTGGATGGGCGGTCATGGCTGCAGTTTGCGGATGATGTGCAGGGGCGTTTGAGTTTCGAGTCGGGGTCTGTGATCAGTCTGGAGGCGTGGGTACAGACGTCATCGCTTAAGGATGGTCAGCAGGTGTATCTGATTGGCAAGGGGCGAACAGGTCGAGCGGGCATGAAGAAGGAGAATCAGAGCTGGGCTCTGCGTCTGCGTGGGATGGGTGGAACAGCGCGGGTGAGTTTCCTGTTTCGATCGGCCGATATTCCGGCGGGCACGGATGCTGGCGGGCAGGCAACGGCGGCGGTTGCTGGTGAACTGCATCGCTGGAATTCGAATGCGGGATTTGCCGTGGATGGTGAATGGCATCACGTGGCATTGTCGTTCCGCTTTGGCAGCTCCGAGGCTCCGGTGGCGTGGATTGATGGCGAGCCGACAGATGGTGCGTGGGACATGGGTGGCAAGACCAGTTCGCGGGGGCCTTATGTGGATGATGATCAGATCTGGATTGGCTCTTCGATGGGTGGCAACCCGGACAGCAGTTTTCAGGGTGTGCTGGATGGCGTGTTGGTTCATCGGCGAATGCTGACGGATGCAGATATTGCTGCTCGGTGGCAGACGACGCGGAAGGCGGAGTCGTTGCCTGAGCTGCTGGCCACTGAGCTGACTCGCGGGGTGGTGACGGTGGATGTGCGTGAGCATGTGAAGCAGTCTGATCCGTGGAATCGTGAGCGGACACGGATCACGATGCGATGGGAGCAGCCGGTCATGGCACTAACGCGGTTGCCGCGGAAGTATGTGGCGGGTGGGCTGATAGGTGATCGCAGCAATCCCTGTGTGGTGCGGCTGCGCACGATTGTCAGTACTGCGGAGCAGACGACGCAGGTGCTGCTGCGGGCGCGCAGTGCGACGCGGCTGCTGATTGATGGTCAGGAAGTGGCGAAGCTGAATCTGCTGCCTTATGCATCTGACGGGCATCAGGAAGTGCCGGTTCCTCCGGAGCCCTTGTATTCGCAGATGCATCCTGTGCAGGCGGGTGATCAGGAGGTAACAGCGGGGGTTGTGCTGACAGCGGGCGAACATCTGATTGAGCTGGAGACGCTTGCTGGCGGAAAGAACATGCGAGTGGAGCTGGGGGAGACTCTGGTTGCCCTCGGGTCAGCCCAAACGGGATTCAGGGTGCTGTCGGGTGCGGGCGAGGGTGATTCGCTGGATGAGGCGGGATGGCGTCAGCTGCAGCGGGAGCAGCAGGAGTTTCTGGTGCAGATTGAGTCAGCGGAACGCGGGCGACAGGGGGCAGCGGAGTCGGAGTACTGGAGTCAGCGACATGCGGTGGTACGTGGCCTGATTGGAGCCGATGCGGCAGAGATTGCACCGGCGGACGTGGATCGACTGCTGTTGAAGACGTTGTCCGAAGAGGGATTGCAGCCGCGACCGGTGGTGGATGATCTGACATTTCTGCGGCGTCTGGCGCTGACGACGGTGGGAGTGATTCCGACGCCCGAGGAGCGGGCGTGGTTTATGGCGCAGCCTTTGAGTCGTCGGCGAGCCGAGGCCGTGGATCGTTATCTGGCGGATTCTCGATGGGCTGATCACTGGGTGTCTTACTGGCAGGATGTATTGGCTGAAAATCCGGGGATTCTGAAGCCGGAACTGAATAATACGGGTCCGTTTCGCTGGTGGATTTATGAGTCGTTTCTGGACAACAGGCCTACGGATCGCTTTGCGACAGAGCTGGTGATGATGCGTGGCAGTCGCCTCGGCGGTGGTCCGGCGGGTTTTGCGATGGCGTCGCAGAATGATGTGCCACTGGCCGAGCGTTCAATCGTACTGGGGGCGGCGTTTGGGGCACGGAATCTGAAGTGTGCTCGCTGTCATGATTCGCCGGTGAATGAAGTTTCGCAGAAGCAGTTGTTTGAGATGGCGGCGCTGTTGAACCGGGGGTCGATCAGCATTCCGGCGACCAGCAGTGTACCGAAGGGTCCTGATGGTGAGCGGAACAGTCGAGTGACGGTCAGTATCGAGCCTGGCACGGTTGTGCCGCCGGCATGGACGCTTGGTCGGGCGTCGGAACCGGGGGATCTGCTGTGGCAGCAGTTGCTGCGAAGTCCGGGGGATTCGCGTGAGCAGCTGGCACTGCATCTGACGCATCCTGTGACGTCGGACTTTGCGGAGGTGATGGTGAATCGCCTGTGGTCGCAGTTGTTTGGTCAGGGACTGTTGAGGGATCAGGATGACTGGGCGGGCAGCCGCGCAGTGCATGCGGAGTTACTGGAACTGCTGGGGCGTCAGCACATGTCTGTGGGATATGATCTGAAGTCGACGGCCAGACTGCTGCTGCTGACGGAAGCGTGGCAGCGCGAAGCGGCACCAGAGGATGCTCCGGTGGCACGATTCTTCGGTGCGGTGACACTGCGACGCATGACGGCTGAGCAACTGGTGGATTCGCTGTATGCGGCGGTGGGCAAGGGGTTTGATGCGGAGTTGCTGACGCTGGATCCGGAGGGGCGTCGTCCGGATGATTCGTTTTTGAATCTGGGTCAGCCGCAGCGCGCGTGGCAGTTATGTTCGCTGTCGAATGAGCGTGATCGTCCGGCGCTGGCGTTGCCGGTGGCTCAGAGTCTGGTGGATCTGCTGTCGGTTTTTGGCTGGCGGGATTCTCGTCCGCATGGGTTATCCGTGCGTGATGATCAGGCGACGGTTCTGCAGCCACTGACACTGGCGAATGGCAATGCGGGTCACAGGCTGGTGCAGTTCAGTGACAATTCGGCGGCCACTGAGCTGGCAGTTACGGCGAGCAGTCCGGAGCAGCTGGTGACGGAGCTGTTCCGTCGAATTCTGACGCGGGATCCGCAGCCTGAGGAACTGGAGCAGATGGCGGGTGAGCTGCGGGAGGGTTTTGGGGACCGCATGGTGTCGGGAGCTGAGAGGAGACCGCCGGTCGCTCGTCGAAACTCTGTCAGCTGGTCCAATCATCTCAACAAAGAGGCGACGAAGCAGAAGCAGCAGCAGGAGGAATCTGCGCGTGAGGGTGATCCACCGACGCTGCGGCTGCAGGAGAGCTGGAGACTGGCGGCAGAGGATGTGGTGTGGGTGCTGCTGAATACTCCGGAGTTTGCCTTTGTGCCGTAGTGCGTGGCCTGCTAAGTGCTGAGCCTTACAGCAGCGGCGATGCGGGCATTCAGAGTGTCGATCGCGGGCTGATTTTCGGTAAGCCATGGGATGCACAGGTGGGCGTGGACTCGACTGGGTTCAACGAAGGCTTCGTGCATTGGCCGAACGGTCTGCTGGTACTGGTGGGCTACGGACTGCAGTGAGCGGCCGCGTTCGCTGGTATCGCGGAGTGTTCTTCTGAGCAGTCGCAGGTCAGCGGGAGTGTCTACGAAGATTCGCAGCTGCAGTCGCTGGCATAATTCCGGGACAGCGAACAGCAGGATGCCTTCCAGCAGGATCACGGGTGCCGGGTGTATGGTGGTGGTCTGTGTCAGCCGGCGATGAGTTGTGTAATCGTAAACAGGCTGTTGAATGGGCTGACCTGTCAGCAACTGATCCAGATGTTGCAGCAGCAGGCTGTTGTCGAGTGACTGTGGGTGATCCCAGTTGCCGCTGCCGTCAGGAAGTCGAGGCAGTTGTGGCAGGTCGTGGTACCACGCATCGTGTGTCAGTCGGCAGATATGAGCTCCGCAGGGACCGGAGCAGAGTCGATCGGCGAGTGTGGATTTGCCTGATCCGGAGCCTCCGGCAATTCCCAGCAGCAGTTGTGGTACAGGCATCAGGAGGGAGACCTTGTCTGGAATGTGTGATGAGGACTTGCGGATGAGTTCTGAATGATGTCTGATGTGATGCCCGGTTCACAAGTCTGCCGCATTGCAGGTGTTTGCCGGGATCAGGGGTCTGAGTGGAATACCGAGTCCTAAGGAGTGTGGTGATGGCGAAGGCGCATGGCGAGAGATTTCTTCAGATAGTCGATCGGGCGCGAGTTGAGATCAGGGAGTGTACGATTGAGGAAATGTGTGCTCGGCGAGCAGCGGGTGATTCATTCCTGCTGCTGGACGTGCGTGAAGAGAGTGAGTTTGCGGCGGGGCGGATCCCGGGGGCTCGACATCTGGGCAAGGGAGTGATTGAGCGTGACATTGAGGAAGTGGTACCGGATCCAGCGACACCACTGGTGCTGTACTGTGGTGGTGGTTATCGGTCAGCGCTGGCGGCATTGAATCTGAAGCTGATGGGCTACACGTCAGTAATTTCGATGGACGGCGGATTTCGGGGCTGGAAGGAGCGGGGCTTACCGATCGAGAGCTGACTCAGAGATTGAAATCCTGATCGCTCATGGGGCTGTAGTTTTCGAATCGCATGAATTCCTTGCGCCATGTGAGTCGAATGATGCCGGTGGGTCCGCTGCGGTGTTTTGCGACGATGATTTCAGCTTCACCGGGGCGATCTTCGGGGTCATAGGCATCGGGTCGATGCAGGAACATGACCATGTCAGCATCCTGTTCGATGGCACCGCTTTCGCGGAGGTCAGCGAGTCGGGGTCGTTTATCTTCGCGCAGTTCGACACCGCGGTTCAACTGAGCGAGTGCCACAACGGGGACTCGTAGTTCCTTAGCGAGGAATTTGAGTCGTCGTGAGATGCCTGCGATCTGCTGTTCGCGGGGTGCGTTCTTATCTTCCGGTTCGATGAGCTGGAGGTAGTCGATGATGATGATTCCGAGAGCTGATCGGCGGTGCAGCCGCCGTGCGAGTGCGGCGACCTGGGTCATGGTGCGACCGGGTTTATCATCGATGAACAGGGGCAGTCGTGCGAGGTCATCTGAGGCTTTGACGAGCTGCATGTGCTGATCTTCGCTGAGGTTTCCGGCACGCAGATCGTGTCCATTGATTTTTGCGGTGATGGCGAGGAAGCGTTCGGCCAGTTCGAGGTTGGACTGTTCGAGGCTGAACAGCAGGACGCCTTTACCGGATTTTCGGGCAACGGCTTCGGCGATGTTGCAGACGAGAGCGGTTTTGCCCATGGATGGGCGTGCGGCCAGAATAATGAGTTCGGTGGCCTGAAACCCGGTGGTTTGTTCATCGAGATCCCGGAAGCCGGTGGTGATTCCGGTGACATCGCCGGTTTTGCGCAGTCGTTCGTCGATACGGTTGAAGGCATCCATCAGGATATCGCTGATGGCGATGCTGGCGTTTCCACCTTGTTCTTCGACGATACTGAAGACGCGTCGTTCGGCGGTCTGCAGCAGAGATTCCACGTCATCGGAAGCGTTGTAGCAGTCGGCAAGGATTTCTGTGCAGGCATAGATCAGGCTGCGCTGCATCCACTTGTCGCGGACAATATCGGCGTAGTAGCGAACATGTGCTGCGTGAGGAACGGTTTCAAGAATTTCGGCGAGGTAAGCAGGGCCTCCGATCACCTCAAGTTCGTTGCGACGGATCAATTCTTCGGCCAGTGTGATGGCATCAATTCCGCGGACGCCGGCTTCGTAGAGCTTGTGCACGGCGGCATAGATTTTCTGGTGGGCATCGCTGTAGAAGTGTTCGGCTTTAAGTGATTCGCCGACTTCATCGATGGCTTCATTCATGAGCAGGATACTGCCCAGAACGCTTTTTTCTGCATCCAGGTTCTGCGGTGGCAGCCGCAGTTTGTCATCGGCTGCCGCCTGCCGGGACTCTGAGTTGTTATTTCGGCGAGAGCGTCTGGGACGTGATTCGCCGGGGTTATCAGAGGGCATAGCGTTGAGCCGTGGGTGTGTGAAAAATCCCCAGGCAGAGGGCTGCCTGAGGATTCAGGAAATGGGCAACGTGCAGAAGCAGTGAGTACTGATTTCTGCTGGCGACTGTGATCAGCCGCTGGTGGCTGAGGGTACAACCCAGACCTTGACTTCGGACTGTACCTTTTCGTGGAACTTCAGTTTCACGGTGTACATGCCGAGTTCCTTGATGGGGCCTTCAAGCCGCACATGCTCGGCTTCGACAGGATGTCCGGCAGCCTTGAGGGCTTCGCTGATGTCACGAGCGACAACTGAACCGTAGAGGTGGTTGTCGGAGGTGGCGTGAGCTTCGATGGTGGCGCTGTACTTGCTGACCGCTTCGGCAACCTTCTGCAGCTGCTTGATGCGTCCGGCTTCCAGTGCTGCCAGCTTCTCGCGGTGTTTTTCAACCATCCGCTTGTTGTGCTCGGTGGCTACAGTGGCCTTGCCCTGGGGCAGGAGGAAGTTGCGAGCGTATCCGGGCTTAACTCGGACAATGTCACCACGTTTGCCAAGATTTTCGACGTCGTGGACAAGCAGTACTTCGACGTTTCGGGAAGAAGGAGCAGTCGTACCAGCCATTGCAAAGATCCTTGGTTCAGAACGCCTGTAAGGAGGCTACCGAGTTTTCGGGTTGAGTATTGAGGGATGGATTTCAGAATGGGACGTCGTCGTTGCCGGCGGGCATGTCATCGTAGAAGGTCTGGTCAGGGCCACGACCGCTGTCCGCGGCAGCAAACCCATCGTTGGACTGTGGTCGGAATGACTGAGCCCCGCCAGATCGCTGGGCCCCACCGCCGCCGCCACCAGCGCCCCCGCCGCCACCATCACCGCGACCACCAAGCAGCTGCATGCTGTCGGCGACGACCTTCAGTTTGGAGCGTTTCTGACCGGTTTCCTTGTCGTCCCACTTGTCCATCTGCAGGCGACCTTCGATGAGTGCCGGGCGACCCTTTGAAAGGTATTCGCCAGCAATCTCTGCGGTTCGTCCCCACAACGTAATGTCGATAAACGACACTTCCTCACGGCGTTCGTTTGAGCGTTTATCCGTGTAGTTGTGGTTGATTGCCAGAGTGATGTCGCAGACTGCCGTGCCCCCGGTGGTGTAACGCACCTCAGGGTCACGGGTCAGATTGCCCATCAGAATGACTTTGTTGAACGAGGCCATTGAAGACTCCGGACCACATTGGATTAAGACGGCGGTTTCAGGCAGACCAGTCAGGACATCATTCGATGTCGGCAGCCGGTGCTTCCTGCTGAGCCGGCACAGCGCCGGTCAGGGCGTTGACGTTGGCATCGAAGATGCTTTGTGGGTGACGGATGACCATCTGTCGGATGATCGTTTCACTGAGATGGCTTTGGCGGACCAGCGTCTTCATGCCGGAACCAGGCATCGTGAACATGACGATGTAATGCAGGCCCTTTTTCATGCCATTGATTTCATAGGCCAGTTTGCCGTCGGCCCATGGGCGATGAGCGACAACTTCTGCACCGGCTCGTTTGAGCACGTTCATAATGTCACCGATCACGGCATCCGGGTCCGTCGCAAATTTGCCACTATCGACCAGAAACATGCCTTCGTAATTATGCGGCTTCACGACTTTTTGAACTGCGACAGTCACGGAACTGCTGCTCCCTGTAAAAACACCCGGTGACGAATCAACCGACTTGAATTGATGCTCAGGAATCGGACGACTTGTTGTACCGATTCATGACCTCTGTCAGACCACTGCTGACCCAGAGCCGAATGGAATCTGCCGAGCAGTCCAGCGATTGCTGAACCTGCTGCAGCTGATCCGCACGGAACCGTGCCAACACCCAGTTCACCGGATCCATCTGATCCGGCGGACGTCCGATACCCAGTCTGAGTCTTGGCACCTGTTCAGTGCCCAGCTTTTGCAGGATATCGGCCAGCCCCTTCTGGCCCCCGGAAGACCCGCCAGCACGCCAGCGAAGTCTGCCCAGAGGCAAATTCATATCATCACAAACGACAACCACATCAACAGGTTCAACCTGATAAAATCGCAGCAGCGGCTGAACACACTGGCCACTGCAATTCATAAAGGTCAATGGTTTCACAAGCAGAACTTTGTGTCCGTCCGCCTGTACCTGCTGTATCTGTCCCTGAAACTTCAGTTGAGGTTTCTCAGCGTGCCACAACTGGGCCAGCCGATCCACCACATCAAATCCGACATTATGGCGAGTACCAGTGTACTGTGACCCCGGATTCCCCAGCCCAACGACCACTTTCATTGGAATTCAACAAGCGTTCAGACGGCCTTGCGAGGATCGTAAAGTTCGACCATGACAGTGTCACCCGCCGTCACCAGCACCGCATGCTCTGGCAACTGCAGGTCTGAGGCCTTAATGACATCGCCGAGCCCCAAAGCACCAATCCTGACCGGAATGGACTTGGGAATTCGGTAGTCCGGGCAGTCCACCCTCACTCGCTTGGAGTGCTGCTTCAGGATACCACCGTCCTTCAGACCGGCCGGCTCGCCACGCAGTTCAAGCACAACGTCCACAGTGGCACGACCGGCCGGGTTCACCCGACGCAGGTCCACATGCAGCACCTTCGTACTGAATACGTCCCACTGCAGCTCCTGGACAACGGCCTTGTCAACCGCACCGTCCAGTTCGACGTCCACAACCGAGGACCGATCAGCAACCAGCTTGTCCACAACTTCTGCACAGATCGAAACGGAAGCGCCGGGCTTTCCCAGACCATACAGATTGGCCGGAACTCGACCAGCAGCACGCACCAGGCGAGCACCCTTCGAGCCCGGTAACTGACGATGCTCGACCTTCAACAACAGATCTTCCGACATTGAAACAACCCCGAAAAAATCCACATCGACTGAATATGTGTGAAAGCAATCTGGGAAATCAAAAACCACTGGTCAGTACGGCCACTGGAACACCGCAGTGCGGATGGAACCAGCGATGTTCGGCTGCAAAGCCCAGAATTCCACAGCTTTTGTGGCAATTTCCAGCCGATGCCGAGCAAACGCACAGCAAAAAAAACCAGTTATTCACCCGGCCAAAGAACCAAACAAATCAACTACTGACTACGAGGGCGCGCAAAATCACCCTCGGAAAGTCGAAACCGCTCAGCATATCGCGTGAGAATTCCAGCTTCAACAGAAGTTCTGGGAGTTTCGGGGAAATCGCAGACGTGGGCATCCAACGACGTCAACACAACAAGCCACACCCAATCAACTCCAGCAATACAACGGGGGCGTGCTGTTTAAATGTTCATTATGCGGCGTCGCGCAAGACGTCGTCAATCACCTGACGACGACGCAAACGTCGACGGACACGACTCATCCAGCGGTCGTCGTCCTCAGTCGCCTCACGGAAAAACGAACCAGCCAGCAGGCGATAAAAGAATAACAGTGTAAAGGCCCCGAAAACCGCGGCAAAAAAGCCCTTGAAGCTGATTGGATCAATGGATGCGTCACGCCAGAAGAACAGCGCCGTGCCACAGCCCACCACGCTGCCACCAATCCCAATCAGCATCGTGGCGACGGCGCCGCCGGGGTCGCGACCGGGCATGATAGCCTTCGCTGCCAACCCGGTCAGCGTACCAAAGCCCACCCACCGCAACAGCTCGTTCACACTGGTTCGCAGTATTTCCATCAGCTCAGTTTCGGTCATCCAGGCACGTCTCCTGCTGCGAGCAGTCTTCAGCGGTTCCCCGCGCAGGGCGCAGCATGAACCTTCACAGGACTGGCAGTTTTATCGGCAAGGTCCCCGCAGACTGCTCAATTTGTGCTGGCTGTGTGGCGAATTCTTTCCGCGGACGTGGCGGCGACCGGGCAGTTCGGCAGAAACTGCCGCTGGTCAGTCAGAAATCCAGCAGAAGCGGGGCACGAGCTGGCCGGCCACGGTGACCTGCTCCTGAAACATCGCCAGCGGGCGGACCCACAGGGAGTGGTCGCCATAATCTGTGCGGTAGACGACCAGCAGTTCGCGGGTCTCTGAATGCGTCGCGACTCCGAGCACGACGTAGTCCTGTCCTTTGTAGTGTCGGTAGCGACCGGGGCCGGGGAAATCAGGCTGGGTGTTGGAGTTCACGGTGGGCGTCGGTTATCTGCGAGTTGGCGTGGCTGAGGGATTATTCGAGGAATGGGTCAAAATCAAAAGGTGGTGTCGTGGGCTGTGGCTGTTTGGGGGTGGTGTCCACGGTTGCCGCTGGTTGAGAGCGAGTGGAAGAGGTTTCAGCTGTGTTAATGTTGGGGAAGCCGGGGTTGCGGACGAATTCTGTCAGTGCCTGAGCAGCGCTGGTGGCGACTTTTTCGAAAGTACTGGGTTGTGCGTCAGCGGTCGTTGGGTGATTGCTTTCGGACGCGTTGGCAAGTCGGACCTGCTGAGCCTGGTCGAGCAGTGACTGGGCGTGTTCTTCCAGCGAGGCCGTGACTTCCTCGAACACCGGCAGTGTGCTGGTCTGTGGTGGCAGTTGTGGGCGCGTCGCGGGTGCGGTTTCGCTGCTGAGGTCGCCGAAGATGCGTTTTTCGATTTCTTCGGCCTGTTGTCGCAGGAGTGCAGCAGCCGGGCTTTCGCTGTTGCGGGGAGAGTTTGCAGGTGTCGGCAGGGTGACTGGCGGGGTCTCAGTGGGTTTGTTTCCGGACAACCCCTGTTGCACGTCGGAGTCTGTGAATCGCGAGTTATTCTGGGCTGGTGAGGCGCGGCGGAACGGGTCAGCCGGAGTTTTTCCACCGGGGAGCGGTCGAGGTGTGACGGCATTAAACGGGATCGCACGCTGCTCCTGCGTGGGCGAGTCGATTACGGGTTTTTCGGTTTTTACGATCGTGTTTTCGGCTTTCTTTCCGGGCAGTCGTGTGCGCGTGCGTTCGAGGAAGCCGCGAAATTCATCGAGAGTGGCGGAATTCTCTGTGAGTGAGTCTTTGAGTGCAGATGTGACGGAATCACTGATGAGTTCGCCGGAGCCATTGGCGAGTATTGCGCGGGCGAGTTCCGGGCGATCCTGCCAGCGTTCGGGAGTCCAGCTGCGGATATCTGTGTAGGTGAGTCCGAGGGACTGCTGGGGTGTGCGTGGCAGCACTTTGAAGCCGCTGTCAGTTCGCAGGACGTGGAACTGCAGTGCGAAGAACATGGTTGCGGCGCCGAGCGAGGTGCCGACCAGAAATGGCTTGATTCTGCTCACGGGAGTTTCCTGATCTCTCGGGGAGGCAGTCTGCGGGATAGTCTGCATACTGCGGGGGACGCAGTGGGGCAGCGGTGTGCAAACCTACCACGTGTCAGAGTCAGACTTTGGAAGAAGTCCCGGGGGTCGGTGAAAAGGAGTGAAAAAGAAAATGGGGTGCCCGTCTGTTCTTTGCAGTCGGCATATCTGTCAGTTTCGGACCGTGTTTACTGAGTGTTGCGGTCGCGAGGTGATTGTGTGAGTTGTGCCGAGGCTGCAGTTTGCGCCGTGGTTGGTTTTGTGTCGTGGGGATCTTATGCTGGCGGACTGAAGTGGCGGGAATGCGGTGATTTTCCGGCTTTCGTATTTCGGGTAAGGGGGGTTGTTTTTATGGCTGGAGAGTCGACATTGGACGGGCCCCGAGCTCGAGGCAGTCTGTGGGCGTGGTGGGTCAGTGTGCTGCTGCTGCTGGCGACGATGCTGAACTACATGGACCGTCAGGCATTGTCAGTGATGTCGAAACGGATTACGGGTGAGCTGCAGATTTCAAACGAGCAGTATGGTGATCTGGAGTTTGGTTTTGGGGTGGCCTTTGCGATGGGGTCGCTGTTGTTTGGTGCGATCGCGGATCGCTGGTCGGTGCGATTATTGTACCCGGGTGTGCTGCTGGCGTGGTCAGCGATGGGTGTGCTGACGGCGTGGTGCAGTAGTTTTTCTTCGCTGTTGTTGTGTCGTGTGCTGCTTGGTTTTTTTGAATCGGGTCACTGGCCGTGTGCATTGCGGACCACGAAGACGATTCAGTCGGGCAGTCAGCGTCTGATGGGGAACAGTATTCTGCAGAGTGGCGGGGCATTGGGTGCGATTATCACGCCATTGCTGGTGCTGTCGATGCTGGGTCAGCAGGCGCAGGCTGGGGCGTGGCGATTTCCATTTCAGGTGATAGGCAGTCTGGGCGTGGTGTGGGCTGTGGTCTGGTTGCTTTCGGTGCAGTGGCATGATTTGCCGGCGGCGAACGCCGGTGGGGGCAGTGTGGAGGATTCGGGGCGGCACTGGCTGGAGGAGTGTCTGACGAGTCGCAGATTCTGGGCGCTTGTTCCGGTGGTTATTGTGCTGAATATTACGTGGCAGTTGATTCGAGCGTGGCTGCCAAAGTTTCTGCAGGAGGGTCGTGGAGCGGCAGAGGATTCGGCATTGTTTTTCAATTCGCTGTATTTTGTGGCAGCGGATGTGGGTTGTCTGGCGGCGGGAGCGGGTGCATTGACTCTGGCTCGTTGGGGCTATTCGGCTCATGGGGCCCGGCTGCGGGTTTTTGGTTTGTGTGCCCTGTGCACGGCTCTGGCGGTGGTTGCGGCAATGTTGCCGCTGGGCTGGGGACTGTACAGCGTGTTATTGATTGTGGCAGCAGGTTCGCTGGGGTTATTTCCCTGTTATTACTCGATGTCTCAGGATCTGAGCAGTCGGAATATGGGGAAGGCGGCCGGCATTCTGAGTGCGATTGGCTGGCTCACGGCTTCTCCACTGCAGAAGGTGTTTGGCCGAGTGGTGGATCGGACGGGTCGTTACGACGAGGTGCTGGCTGCGGTGGGGCTGGCGCCGCTGCTGGGTTTGGTGTTTCTGTGGCTGCTGTGGCCGGATCAGGAGGGGGGGGAGAGAGGCGGTTGAGTGTTGCGGTTCGTAATTGGGTCCGGGGGTCGGTATACTTCCGGCGGGTGATTTCGGTGCAGTGCTGCCGGGCCAGTTGTGTTGTGCTGGCTGCGTAGTTTGGCGGCTGTTTTTGTGGGGACAGGGCGCAGCGATGAACAGCAAACGAGCGATGGCCCAGCTGCTGAAGCATCTGACGGGTCTGGGCGTGACGCATCTGCCGAAGGTGGAGTTACCGGTCCGTCGGCCGGGAGCTGAGGCAGCATCGGGGCCGGCAGACCGGGGCTCCGGTGTGGCGGGTCGTGCCGGAGGGGTTGCCGGGGGGGGTGTCGGAGCGGCCGGAGAAGCGGGTGTGGGTGCAGCCGGTGTTCGCCGACCGTCGAAGCCGGCGGCAGGTACGAGTGCCGCGGCTGGATTGCAGCCTCTGCGGCGTGTGTCTTTGCCTGAGTCTGGCGGAACCGGGGGTGGTGTGCGTCGTCCGGACGAGTTGCCGGAGGTGGGTCGGTTATTGGCTGGTCCTCTGGAGACGGCGGTCGAGCGTCAGGAGGCGGCGTGTGCACTGGCTCAGATCGTGGCTGGTTGTCAGCGTTGTGCGGAATTATCTGAGCGGCGGACTCAGACGGTCTTCGGTGTCGGGAGTGTCATGGCGGAGATTATGTTTATTGGTGAAGCTCCGGGTCAGGAGGAGGACGAGCGGGGTGAGCCATTTGTGGGTGCGGCCGGTCAGCTGATGGATCGGATCATTGGAGCCTGTCAGCTGCGTCGAGAGGACATCTATATCTGCAACGTGCTGCGTTGTCGTCCTCCGGGCAATCGGACTCCGGCACCGCAGGAGGCGGCGAACTGTCGGGAATTTCTGGACGCACAGATTCAGATTGTCCGACCGAAGTACATTGTGTGCTGGGGTGCGGTGGCGGCTCAGAATCTGCTGGGTGTAACGACTTCGATATCGAAGCTGCGTGGTCAGCTTTATGAATACCGGGGTGCGACAGTGCTTGCGACGTATCATCCATCGTACCTGCTGCGGACTCCGGCGGCGAAGAAGGATGTGTGGGAAGATATGAAGCTGCTGATGCGTCAGCGGGGCGTGGAGCTTTCCTGAGGGGTGTGGTGTCGGCGTGAGCCGGATGGATGCTGGCTGTGTTGATGCTGAGGGGGAGTAATTGATGGCTGGGCGGCGTGAACCGGATCGGGGTCAGGCATCCGTATCATCGGGCGAGCGGTTGTTATCGCTGGATGCGCTGCGTGGTTTTGACATGTTCTGGATCATGGGCGGGGATACTCTGGCTGTCGTTGCGCTCAGTATGCTTCCCTTTCCGGCGGCAAAAGCGCTGCGGTGGCAGTTTGAGCATGTGGAGTGGGCGGGTTTTGTGTTCTATGATCTGATTTTCCCGCTGTTTCTGTTTCTGGTGGGGTGTGTGATACCGTATTCGCTGCAGAAGTATCAGTCTCAGCCAGGTGCTGCAGCGTGGCGAATACTGCGGCGTGTGGTGTTGCTGGTGCTGTTGGGTTTGGTAGCGAACGGATTATTGAACCTGCGTCCGGACAGTCTGCGATACTGTGGTGTGCTGCAGCGAATTGGTGTGTGTTACGGGGTGGCGGCATTTTTCTATCTGCGATTTCGTGTGCGAGGCCTGTCGTTGCTGACAGCGGGGATCCTGCTGGGATATTGGGCGGTCCTGGCGCTGGTACCGGCGCCGGGAGGTAATCCTGGGGATTACACGAAGGCGGGTAATCTGGCTGGCTGGCTGGATCGTCGATTGTTGCCGGGTCAGATTCCTGCGCAGTGGTATGGTTTTGGGGACAACGAGGGTTTGTTGTCGACGATTCCGGCGGTGGCGACAGCGTTGCTGGGCGTATTGGCCGGTGTGTGGCTGAAGAGCGGTCGATCGGGGTTTCTGAAAGCGGCTGGTCTGGCGGCAGCCGGAGTGGTTCTGGTGTTTGCGGGTTATGAGTGGGCGCGCTGGTTTCCGATCATCAAGAACATCTGGACCAGTTCTTTTGTGCTGGTGGCCGGGGGTTTCAGTCTGTTGCTGTTGAGTGTGTTTTATCTGGTGATCGATGTGTGGGGTCTGCGTCGTCCGGCGTTTTTCTGGGAGGTGATCGGAGTCAATGCGATCGCGATTTACATGGTGCCGCGATTCGTGGAATTCGACAACATCGCCGGTTTTTTTCTGGGTGGTCTGGCAGTGCGTTCCGGGATGTGGGGTTCGCTGATTATGGCGACGGGCGCGATTGCGGCGCAGTGGCTGTTTCTGTGGTGGTTGTATCGCAGCCGGACTTTTCTGCGTTTGTGAGCTGGTTTGTGGCGGGCTGTTGATCAGCTGTTTTGTTGATGCAGTTCAGCGGCCAGTCGCAGGGCACCTTCTGCGGCGTTGTGTACGACAGTGACGACAGGGCAGTATCGTTGATTGTGACTGAGGTGCTGGACGACGGCCTGCAGCAGGGCGGGTTGTTGTGTCAGGACGGCACCGGCAGCGGCCAGTGGAAGCTGTTGTGGCAGTTTCAGTCGGTCAGCGACGGTGCGTGCCATCACGGCAAGGTCTCGGCCGGCATTTGAAATGATGCTGCTGGCGACGGCATCGTCAGCCTCGGCGAGTGTGAAGGCCAATGGTGCAAGTTCGGCAATCAGAGCGCGAGGGATTTCTGCGGAGTAGATGCGAGCGACGAGGTCGGAGGCGGTGCTGATCTGCAGTTGTTCGCAGACCGCGGGAGCAAGTGCGGTGAGGGGGCCGCGACCATCGGCTGCGCAGACGACGGCTTTGAGAACGGCTGAACCGATTGCCCAGGCGCTGCCTTCATCACCCATCAACCAGCCCCAGCCTCCGGCGCGGGTGGAGTCCCCGCTGGCATTGCAGCCCCAGGCGAGTGATCCGGTCCCGGCGATGAGTGCCACACCGAATCCGGTGCCCGTGCCGGCGGAGAGCAGTGGCACGGCATCATTGACGACGCGAACATGGTCTGCGAGTCGGGCTTCGGAGGCCCATTGCAGGACGACACCGCGGTCGGAATCACGGTCGGCCCCGGCCAGTCCGAGGCAGGCGGCAGCGACTGTGCAGCGCGGCAGACCGGACTGTTCGAAGGCCGCATTGACGGCGGCATCGAGATTCTGCATGGCGAGCAGCGGGCCCACAGCTCGCTGATTGGACGGGCCGGCAAAACCAGTGGCAAGAATCTGTGCAGGATTGGCGGCAGCTGCCAGCAGGGCTCGCGTTGTGGTGCCACCACCATCAATACCCAGCAGCAGTAAAGTCTCATCAGGCATGACGGGTGTTTCGGAAACAGGGAGCCGGCGTGAACTGCCTTCGAAGTCTAGTGACCGGAGCGGGTATTGAGGAGTCGATCGATGTGAGTTCTTCCGAGCAGCTGCGATTCTGCCAGCAGTTGCCAGCGATAAAGTCGTCCGAGGACGCTGTTGGATCGTACCGGAACCTGCAGGGTGACGGTCAGGGGCAGGCTGTCCAGTGTGTAGGCACTGAGCTGGCTTCCGGTCTGGTTGTGTTTCAGCAGGGCGGCAATTTTCAGCAGGCTGCTGAACCATGCCGGGAAGTCTTCGTTGTAGAGATGAATGGAAGCTTCGATGAGCTGCAGGGTGGCATCGTCACGATTCTGATTGAGCTGACGAGCGTGTGTGATTGACTGCAGGGCTGCATCGGGCAGTCCATTATGAATTTCAGCCAAAGCACGGGTTTGCCATGCCGCCGGGGAGGCTGGCAGTTTCCGGGTCGCCTGCTGGGCGGCGTCCAGTGCCAGTGCAGCGCAGCGGATATCTGCGAAACCCAGCAGCAGCCAATGGATTTGGTTGAGATCGTTGATTGTGGTTGGGGCCGGTTGCCATTGATCAGAGTTCCGGGTTGGAGAGTCTGGTCTGTCAGCGCCGCCGGTGCGTTGCAGGCGATCATTCAGCAGTCGCAGAACCAGCCCGGTGAAATTCGACTCTGCGGCGTCTTTCAGGGACGCCATGAGTTCCCGAGTGCGAGCGGGTGTTTCGACCTCGCTGAGAGCCAGCAGTTCGTTCAGCAGGCAGGAGGGGTGTTGTCCGGCTGCAGGTGATTGCTGCAGCAGCTGCAGGGCCTGTTGAGGCTGCTTCTGCCGCAGCAGCAGTGAGGCCTGCAGTGCAGTGACGGAGGGGCTGTGAGCATCCAGTTGCTGCAGCCAGTGCAGGGGCTGTCGGACCACGTCATAGCAGCCCAGTTCCAGTGCATCGCAGCAGAAATTTGCGAGGAGCGGAGTCAGTGTGGAGCTGGCGCTGTTGTGAGTGGCGGGAGTGCTGCGGATCCAGCGAGCCAGCAGGTTGAGTGTTCTGGCGGGCAGGGGTGTGGTGACGGGAGAGAACCTGAGGTGGCTGACGCCGGCAGTTTGTGGGGTGTTTGGGGGAGTGCCGGGTGCAGCAACCGGAATACGAGGCAGTCCGGCCTGGGAGTAGGCCTCGGCCAGTTCCGGCAGATTGATGCAGAAGAGGCTGCTGGATGTCTGACCGATGGAGTGGATGAACAGTCTCTGATCATGATCGGCAAACAGCACGTTTCCGGTATGGTCGGCTTTCAGTGGCAGAGTCATGAGGATCTGTCCGGAGGGTACATCCAGCAGTTGCAGTTCGCGCTGCAGCTGATGGCAGCAGCAGACGGCCAGCATTTTCCCGGAGCTTGAGAAATCCGCGAACTCGGCGGCAGCGGGCAGCGAGAACAGGAGGCTGCTGTCAGCAAGCTGGCGAACCTCGGACTGCAGGGCAGGGGAATCTGGATCGGGAATCGTCAGCAGCACCAGTTTTTCGTCGGGAGAAAACGTGGCACTGGTCCCTTTTGGAAATTCATCGCGGGCAGTCCGGGTCTGGCAGTCAAACAGGATTGAGGTGGCTTTGCGGCGAGAGCAGAGTAGGTAACGTCCGGAGCTGCTGACGGAAATGATGGACGCCAGATCTGACGGCAGCAGTTGCACGGCAAAGGGGTTGTCAGTGGGGCTGCGCTGCAGTTGACCGGTCAGACTCTGGGTGAAGATCCAGCGTCCATCCGGAGACAGTTTCTGCATTTCACAGCGAAAGGGCAGTCTGAGGCGTGATTCTGTCTGCAGCAGCAGCGTGTTATTATCTGTCAGCTGCGGGTGAATCTGCCAGATGGAATTTCCGCGAGAATCGGCTGAGGTCAGACCGGTTTCTGACCACATCAGCTCAGAAACGTATGGCAGAGCTGACGTGCGTTCGATGGGCAAATCTGCAGCGAACGTGGTGCCGGTCTGAAGATTCAGCAGCAGGCCTGGAATGCCGCGCACATTGGCGGCGACAAAAGGCAGTTGTCTGGAAGCTGTTATGCTGGGTGTGGAAATGAATCCCGGCTGATCGACAGAGATTTCGCGAATGATTTCCGGATCATTGAGGCGGGCTTTGACGACGTGACCATCGTGCCAGAGCAGCCCGATGTCATTCCCGCTGAGGCTCCATGCATGATCCACACCTGTGCTGCCCCAGATCCACGGAGCGGTCAAGGTGTATCCATCGTCGATTCTGGTCAGCAGCAACGTCGGCTGTCGGCTGGCCACAGAGGACCACGCGCTGGCAGCCAGCCAGCGTCCATCGGGTGAAAATCGGCAGTGGGTCAGGCCCACGCTGGCAGCAAAGGTTTTGATCGGTTTCAGTGACGGCCATGCGACAAGTTCTATTTCCATCAGTTCATCATGGAATGCCATCTGCTGGCCTGACGGATGCCAGTCAAAGCCCGAGATGCCGTGCCGAGGCAGTCGCTGTTCCACAAGTCCGGTCTTCAGATTCAGGAAGCTGATTTCGTGATATGGGCCTGCGATGACAGCGAGGATGGGCTGATGCGGGTGTGGTCGCAGCTGCAGTTCCAGCAGCGGTCCGACACAGGGGTAGTGCTGCAGCAGGGTCCCTGTCTGCAGGTCAAATCGCAGGATGGAGCCATCAGCGTCGGCGGCAACGAACTGTTGCCCGCCGGGAAGGAAGGCGAGGCCGGTGGGGGATGTGCCGACAACCTTCCAGCGGAGGACCGGATTGTCAGCCGTCAGATCCCAGCAGGTCAGTTGCTGAGGAGTTTCGGGAGTCTGCTGTTCGTCCGGTAATTTCGGAGCGGGGCCACTGACCAGCAGACAGCAGGCATCCTGTGAGACGGCATAGTCGAGCGGACGGATGTGCTCGGGAATTGTGGCCAGCAGTCGACCGTCGTTTTCCGCATCACGCACATTCAGTTTTCCATCGGCTGTGCTTTCGATGATTCTGCGGAAGTCGCGGGAGACCGTATAGGACTTCAGATTCCAGGCGCGGGGGACTTCCGGCACAAGAATTTCGGGGGTATCGAGGATGGAGGTCAGGCTGCTGCGGTATTCCTCGAGGAGGTAATTGAGTGCCGGAGTCTGCCGAATGATCTTCATGGCTGCGGCATAGTTGCTCAAAGCTCGGGTGCGTTGTCCGGGCTGTCGGGAGCTGGCGATGTCAATAGCTTCGGTGATCAGCTTCCGGCAGGTGCTTTCCTGTTCGGCCCGATACAGGTAGCTGTTGTAGATCAGCAGTGTGAACAGAGAGGCCAGCAGGACCGTGGTGAACAGGATCGAAGCAGTGAAGGTTTTGTGCTGACAGATGAGTCGCCATGCCAGTTCCGGTGTGGCGACGGGGCGGGCCATGATGGGGCGTCCATCCACGAATCGCTGCAGGTCATTGGCGAGTTCCTGAGCGGACAGGTAGCGGTCCTGTGGCTGCAGTGCCATGGCCTTTTCGGTGATGACGATCAGGTCGCGGGGGATATCGGGATCGTGGCTGCGGAGCGGGGGGTATTCACCGGTGCGGATGCGCTGGCGCAGGCTGCGTGGGCTGTCGTCACTGAAGGCGGGCGTCAGGGCCAGCATTTCGTAGAGTGTGACACCGAGTGAGTACACGTCTGAGAGTTTTGTAGCTTCGCCGTCACAGTGTTCCGGTGACATGTATCGCAGGGTTCCGGGGGCCTGCCCGGGCAGGGAGATGGCGGCACGTTCGGAGCGTCGCGCCAGCCCGAAATCTGTCAGCCAGATGCGGTGACTGCCATCGATGAGGAAGTTGGATGGTTTCAGGTCACGGTGCA
Source organism: uncultured Planctomycetaceae bacterium (assembly GCA_903858815.1). Taxonomy (GTDB): domain Bacteria; phylum Planctomycetota; class Planctomycetia; order Planctomycetales; family Planctomycetaceae; genus SXXK01. Next base: position 26,276 of record CAIOKE010000363.1, read on the forward strand.
GAACATTGTGTTCGTGGGCGAAGTGGACGGCGGTGGCTGCCTGCTGCATCCACTGAGCGATCCGGCGATAGCCATGTGCCGGAACCTCGCGACAGTACTTTTTCTGTGCTGTGCTGTCGTGGCGTGAAGTGGCGGAGCTCTGCGGGGGTGTCGCTGGGGAGGGCGCGGGTGCTGGTGTGAGTGCCCCCGGCGATTTTCTGCGAACACTTCCGCGCTGTTGTTTCCAGAGGTCTATGATCGTGGCCAGCGAGCAACCTTCGATGAACTGCATGATGAACCACGGTCGTGGGGCATCAGAGTGAATTTCATGCACCGGGACAATGTGGTCGTGGACCAGCAGCGAGGCGATGCGGGCTTCTTCGAGGAAACGCTGGCTGGAGTTGCCCCATCCGGATGTCTGGTGCTGCAGAACTTTGATGGCAACGGGGCGGTCGAGGCTGAGCTGGTGGTATTTCCAGACGGCACCCATGCCTCCGGAACCGATCAGTTCGATCATCTGCAGGTCAGGGCCTGTTTCCGGCGGTTGTGGTGTGGGAGATTGCTCGCTGGAAACTTTTACCAGTCCAGTGATTGTTTTGAGAAATGGCAGGAGGTGTTCGGCCAGTTGTGGGTATTTGCGAGCGTACTCAGAGGGTGTCGGTTGTTCACCGTTACGGAGGCGTTCTTCAAACTCTTCAGCAATCTGATCCAGCAGCAGGTCCTCTGAGGATGATGTCGTGCTCATAGGTACCTGCTTTCGGCGTAATTGACAGGATTGCTGTGGGGCGAGCTCTCAGGGTGTATCAGGGTAAAGCCTAATTCTGGTGTGCTGAAAAGCAAGGGAATGGCGGATTGTGGTGGGTGTATACCGGCAGAGATTCTGACGTACCTGCGGGTTGTGCGTCCGGGATCCTGTTTGCGGAGCCGTTTTGTGTGGCCTCGGGATTGTGATTTGTGTCAACTGCTGCAATCCTACAAGTCGATCTGCAGCAGGCTGGATGTCTCGGGATGCGACGCGAACGTGGACGAATTGTCGGTAACAACATGACTGAACAGCGTAGCGATGATGAAGTGTTGCGGCTTTTTGAGGCGGCGCTTGCGGGTGATCTGCAGGCCTTCGGGGATCTGTTACAGATTTTTCGTCCGCAGTTAACAGCCTTTCTGGATCAGCGTATCGGTGCTCTGCTGCGAGTGCGTGCGGACGCCTCTGATGTGGTGCAGGAGATTGCACTGCGGGGGTTGGGGGGTACGGCATCAGTTCAGTTTCTGCGGTCTCTGGGGCCGCTGGGTTGTCTGAAGATTCTGGCCAGTCATCGTCTGGCAGAGGTGTGTCGTCGAACTTTCAGTGAGCGGCGAAATCCGAATCGGGAGCATGGTGGGGATTCGGCGGGTTCGCAGAGCTTTGCTCTGGCTGAGTGGTTTGTGGATTCGCTGCCATCGCCCTCAGAAGTCGCACAGCGATCAGAGGAGGTTCTGCTGTTATGGGAAACGTTGAATAGTCTGGAGCCGGATGATCTGCAGCTGCTGATCTGGGTGTATTTTGAGCAGAGGAAGCGACGTGAAGTCGCGGAGCTGCTGGGAATTTCCGAGGATACAGCCCGCCAGAGAGTCAGGCGGGCTGTATCGAAACTGACCGTTCTGATGAATCGTCGGGGTTTTGGTGAGCCGCCGGACTGGAAGTCCGCGGGGGTCGATGTGGATTAGTGCAGTCAGGAGTGCAGGTGCAGTGTCAGAAGAGCCGGTTGTGCGAATGGGAGAGACGTCTGCTGGCGTAACCCGTCCCAGTGTGTCACCGATCTACCAGACCACAGCGTTTGACGTGCCTGATCTGGAAATTCTGCAGCAGCTGTATACCGGTCAGTTGACGGGTGACATCTACACTCGTGACAGCAATCCCGGGATGCGTGCGCTGGCGCAGTCGATTGCCGATCTTGAGCAGACGGAAGCCGGGGCAGTGTTTGCATCCGGCATGGGGGCACTCGGCAGTATTTTTCTGACGTTGCTGTCGGCCGGTGATCATGTGCTGACAGCGCAGTCCTTGTATGGCAAGACGCTGCAGCTGGCTTCGCGGATGCAGCGTTTCGGGATTTCTGTGTCGGCCTTTGATGTCAGCAGTCCCGATCAGCTGACGGCCCAACTGCAACCCAATACTCGCTTTGTGCTGGTGGAGACTGTGGCCAATCCGCTGCTGGAGGTGGCCGATATTCCGGCCCTTGTCGCGGCAGCCGGTGCTGTGCCGTTGATTGTCGATTCCACCTTTACAACTCCGGAACTGATTCGTCCGTGTGGACTGGGTGCCGCAGCCGTAATCCACAGTGCATCCAAGTATCTGAATGGTCATGGCGATGTGATGCTGGGAGTTGCTGCGGGCAGTGCTCAACTGATGGCTCGACTGAATGAAACGGCCAGTGTCTTCGGTCAGAACGCGAATCCCTTTGAGTGCTGGCTGACGCAGCGAGGCCTGCGGACGCTGCCGCTGCGTATGCGGCAGATCTGCAGTACAGCGGGGCGACTGGCACAGTTTCTTGCGACTCATCCAGCCGTCCTGAAAGTCCATCATCCGTCGCTGCCGCAGCACCCTTCGCACTCGCTGGCGGGGCGCATGTACCCGCAGGGGACCGGGGGAATTATTGCGATTGAGCTGCAGACGGGCGGTCGCACGGGTATTGAGACTGTGAATCAGTTCATGCACAGCGTCCCGCAACTGCCGTTCTCACCCACACTCGCTGATGCACGCACGACACTGTCCCACCCGGCGCTGACATCGCATCGTTTTCTGTCGCCCGAAGTGCGGTCTGCTGCAGGAATCTCCGACGCGCTGCTGCGAATTTCGGTTGGCCTGGAACCGCTGGATGTGCTGGTGCAGGAATTTGATGCGGGCCTGAAGACCCTGCTGAAATAGCGGTCAACGCGGCGCCGGCAGCAGGCGGTGCAACAACTGATCGTACTGATCAATGCAGTTCAGCCAGCTACAGTTTCGGCGGATCTGCAATTCTGCTTCACGCGCCATGCGGTCTGCTTTATGGGGCTGAGTGATCTGCATCAGCAGGGCAGTCGCAAGGCGTTCCGGGTTGCCGGGTTCGAACAACCGACCGGTCAACTGATCGTCCACAAGGTCCAGGCAGCCGTCGACTGCCGAAGCGATGACCGGAGTACCAGCGGCCTGGGCTTCCAATACCACATTCGGCAGACCTTCCCAGCGAGATGACAGGACCACAACGTCTGCCATCCGAATCAGGCTGGCGGCATCCTGACGCCAGCCGGCAAACTGCACAACTTCTTCAAGACCGTGAACCCGAACTCGCTGTTCCAGCAGGCTTCTTAACCGACCCTCACCCACCAGCAGCAGTCGCACCTGCCGAGGCAGAACAGACTGCTGTGCGTACAGCATGCGGAAGGCCTGCAGCAGAGTTTCCGGATCCTTCTGCGGTTCCAGCCGACCGACGCTGAGAATCACATAGCTGGAATCATCGTAACCGAACTGTCCGCGATCTGCGGGTTCAAGTTGCGAGAGTGTTTCCCAGTCCACACCATTGCGAATAACGGATATTCGCGAATCTGACAGGCCACTGATTTTCTGATGGGCTGCGGACACCTGCTCGCTGACAGCGACGCAGTGAGTTGTCCAGCGGGCTGTCAGTCGTTCGGTGAGTGCCACGGGCAGACGCCGATCCGCCACGCGGATACCCGAGATATGGACGGGGACGCCCGCCAGTCGACAGCCGATACGACTGGCGACATTTGCGTGATGCAGAAAGGACAGCACAGCATCGGGTGGCTGAGCCCGAAAGCTGGCCGCCAGTCGAAAGGGGGCTCGGATATCGGCGAAACCACCGCAGTTCAGAGTCTGCACCGGGATTTCGCGATCCTGCAGCTCCTGCACCAGAGGCCCTGCACCGCGCAGACAGATGACGCGCAGATTCCACCCAGCGAATGCCAGACCGCTGGCGAGGCGCACGAAGGCCCTCTCTGCACCACCAATGTCCAGTTCGGTGATCACCATACAGATCGAAGGAGTCGTGCGGCTGTTCTGAGACACCCTGGCTGCAGTTTCAAGTGAAGACTTCAATGGATTTCAAACCGATCCGCGAGAAACGTGGGGGCCAAAATGATACCTTGCACAGCAGCAACTGCCAGTACCCCTGCAAATTCCTGGAAGATTGAACGATTTTATGGCCACACCGGATCCGGACCTGCTGTCCACGTGGCAGTTTCAGCTGCCAGAACATCTGATTGCCAGTCGCCCCAGTGCTGCTCGTGATGATTCACGACTGATGATTCTGGAACGCGGTCGTGGCACAATCACTGATGCCTCAATCCGCGACCTGCCCGGACTGCTGAATGCAGGAGACCTGCTGGTGTTCAATAACACGCAGGTAATTCCAGCTCGATTATTTGGGTTTCGTGAACAGACCGGGGGCCGCTGGGAAGGCCTGTATGTGGAGTTAACGGAAGCAGGGCAATGGGTGCTGCTGTGCGAGACGCGGGGGCGACTGCAACCGGGTGAACGCATTCTGGTGGTGCCTGCAGACCGCTGGCAGAGCACAGACATGGGGCCGGAAACTGCCCGTCGTGACTGCCGACTGACATTGACTCTGGGAGAGCGCAGGACGGATGGAAGCTGGCTGGCGATTCCAGATGACTCGCGTCCGGTGGTGCAGCTGCTGGAAGAAAATGGGTCGCTGCCATTGCCACCGTACATGAAACGTCGGATCGCGGATGAGACGGACCGCGAGCGGTATCAGACGACGTATGCCAGCCAGCCAGGGGCGGTGGCAGCACCGACAGCCGGTCTGCACTTCACCCAGCAGCTGTTGCAGCACTGCAGTGATCGCGGAGTGGAACGCACCGAGTTGACGCTGCATGTCGGGCCGGGCACCTTTCGGCCGGTGACAGCCGAGCGATTGTCGGAACATGTGATGCATGAGGAGTGGTGTCGGCTGCCGGAATCCGCCGTCCGTGCGATTCGACAAAAACCCCCGGCCAGCAGGCTGGTGGCGGTGGGCACGACATCTGTCAGAACTCTGGAAGCTGCGGCCGCAGCCACAGGAAATGAGTTTCCCGTGGAGTGGCAGGGGCGGACGGCACTGTTCATTCGGCCAGGTTATAAGTTTCAAGCGGTCGGAGGCCTGCTGACAAACTTTCACCTGCCGGGGTCCACTCTGCTGGCACTGGTGGCAGCATTTGCCGGTTTTGATCTTGTGATGGATGGATATCTGCGGGCCATAGAGAAACAGTATCGATTTTACAGCTATGGAGATGCGATGCTGATACTGTAGGTTTCTGCGTATTGGCTGGTGGAAGGTCTGAACAATGAACGGATGGCGACGACTCCTCGTATGGATAGTTTGTGCTGCCATTGTCGGCGGCAGCAGTCTGCAGGCGGCGGAGGAGAGCTGTCGACAGGTGATGGCACCGGTGCGTGACATCGCCGTGCGACAGGGAGTGTTGCAGGGAGTGGTGGTAGACCGGCAGGCAGTGCCTGTGGCGGGGCATCGGGTGCGGCTCCATGCGGGTACTGCGCAGGTGGCTGAAGTGGTCACGGATGCTGCGGGCCGTTTTCGGATACATGGTGTACGGCCGGGTTTGCATGCCGCAGGTCCGGGTACTTCCAGATTGCCGATCCGTTGCTGGGATCTCAGCAAAGCCCCTGGGAATGCCCCACGGCAACTGGTCTTTGTAATGGATCAGTCTGTTGTTCGCGGTCAGTCGGGCACAGAGGGTTGTGGCGAGGACTGCGGGGAATCGTGTGGCGAAGGTTGTGGCGAGGGGGTTGCTGCGGGCGGCGTTGCCGCAAAGCGGAACCTGACTATGGCAGCATTGCTGCTGGCTGCAGGCGGTACGGCTGCGGTCATTGCAATTTCGCAGAACGACGACGATGCTCCAGCCAGTCCCTGAGTCTGCGACGGCAGCATTTGTCTGAGACAATATGAAACAGCGAGCGCCGGCGGGGATCTTCCGGCGTTTTTTTACGCGCATCGGTGAAATCCCCTGCAATCGGCACAACCTGACTAAACGGCACGGCCGGAATAATCCGATGAAAAGGATTAAGTGTTGTTGTCATTGCAGGCAGGCATCAGCGACCGTCGGCGATCGGGCGTGGCTTTGCGAGGTTTTCGCGAAGCGTGCAGTACTGCAGTGAAGGCAGCAGGTTACGTGAAGCCTGCCCAGTACAAGGAATACGACGGTGAAGCGTCAGGGCATAGTTGCAGCAGGGGCTATCGGAGCCGCGACCTCGATTTGCGTGTTGTTCAGCCAGCATATGCGGCTGGGGGCATCGGAAGAGGCGCAGAAATCATTTCGCGAGGCCGTGCGGAAGGGTCCGTCGCAGGAGCTGGTAGAGCAGGAGGATGGTATCCGCCTGAACTACTTCGATTCCACCTGGGACAAGGTGCTGAAGAATCTGGCGGAAAGCCAGGACCTGCAGCTGGTGATGAAGCGCGTTCCTCCGGGTCGATTTGCGCGTCGCGATCGGACTCGCTATGACCTGAATTCAGCGATTCGCATTTTGAACACGGAGCTGGAACCTCAGGGCTTTCGGCTGCTGAATCAGAATGGTTTTTTGATTGTGCTGGATCTGGACGAGGCGCGAACGGAGTATGCTCGGCCCCGGTTGTCAGAAGAGTCGGCGCGTCGTCGTGCGACAGCCCCGGCTGCTCTGCATGACAGTGTTGAACAGTTGGCGGAAGGATCCGGGGATGCCCCGTCAGCCTCTGCCACGACTCGCAGGGCTGCTCCGTCGGCGGCATCGAAGTCCGGGCGTGTTCAGCCTGCTGGTGGACGTCAGCCGTCAGCGACGAGCAGTCGGATTCGACCGGTTTCCGGGACTCATCGATCATTGCTGCAGGATGCAGCTGCCGCCGCAGCAACCGAGCAGGAAACCCTGTCTCTGAAGGCCGGCAACGCAGCAGACGTTGCGCGGACTTTGTTTGTGGTGTTTCGTGATCGTGCCGAGCTTGAGAAGCCTGGTCTGAACGGGTTGCCGGGTTTCGTGGTTCGCAGCAACCCGGCGGAAGGCAGTGCGGCCGAGCCGTCTGTGATGTTCCGCGTAGGGATTGATCAGTACGAAAATGCTCTGATCGTGGAAGCTCCGACGCAGCGACTGGCCCATCTGCGAAAGCTTGTGACAGATCTGGATCGACCGGCAGACGCGTCCGGAGAATCGACAGTCAAGGTCGTCCCGGGCAATAATATTCCAGCGAAGGCAGCTGAGCAGCTGAATCAGCAGATTCACCAGCTGGTATCACTGGCAGACGAGCAGCGTCAGGAAGCTCCTGCTGATGAGCCTCGTTCGCGGACACTGGCCGGTGACGGCGAGGATGGTCCGGCGATTAATCTGCGAGGTGACGTGACCATTCAGGCACTGGAGGATCTGAAGCTGCTGCTGCTGAAAGGCAATGCAGCGGATGTTGAGCGAGTGGAGAAGATTATTCAGCAGCTGGAGAAGGTCAGCGTTGGTTCGCTGCCCAGTGTGCACCTGCTGACACTGGAGAATGTGGATTCGGAAGCGCTGGCTGCACTGATGACCGACGTCTATGAGCAGCTGGCTGAGCTGCGTCAGCGGACAACCGGCAACAATCAGAAGACGGCGGCCTTCCTGCCTGTGGTGCAGCCCAACGCTCTGCTGATCATTTCTTCGGAAGTGGAACGCGAATCGATTCTTGAGCTCGCGACCAGTCTCGACAAGCCACTGTCTCCGGATCTGGAGTTTGAGGTTTTCCCGCTGAAGAGTGCAATTGCTTCGCAGGTCGTGACATCACTTGAGACCTTCTATGCGGATCGTCCGGGACTGGGGACGTCACTGCGCACCTTTGCCGATGTCCGCACCAATTCCGTGGTTGTGCAGGCGCGACCCAATGAGCTGGCGGAAGTCGGGCGTCTGATCGAGCGGATTGATCGGGATGAGCCGGCGGCGGCATCGCGGATGAAGGTGATTCGCCTGAAGAACGCTGTCGCTGAGGAGCTGAGTACAACGATCAACCAGGCCCTCCAGGCGGTGATTTCTCCGCCACAGCAGAACGCGACTCAGGGCGGTGCCGGTTTCGGAAATACTCAGGGAGCGCAGGAGCTGCGTGACAATAAGTCTGTGGCAGTGGAGTTTCTGTCGTCGGCGGGTGGAGTGCAGGAGCTGATTCGATCGGGGATTCTGGCCGATGTTCGCGTCAGCTTCGATGCTCGTTCCAACAGCCTGATTCTGACCGCTCCGGAAGCCAGCATGGGACTGCTGGAAGCCCTTGTGGCAGAGTTGGATCAGACGCCCGGAGCAGTGTCCGAAATCAAGGTGTTTACGCTGCAGAACGCAGATGCACAGCAGTCTGTCGATCTGCTGACCACACTGTTTGAGAGCACCAATACGGAAGATCAGCTGGGCATTCAGCTGGCTGGTACGGAAGGTTCCCCCAGCAGCCTGATTCCACTGCGATTCTCTGCGGATATTCGCACCAATACGGTGCTGGCGATCGGCAGTGCGGAATCCCTGAGTGTGGTGGAGGCTGTTCTGCTGCGACTGGATTCTGACGATACTCGCCAGCGGACAACCACAGTGATTCCGCTTCGCAACGCTCCGGCAGACCTCGTTTCCCAGTCGCTGCTCGATTTCCTGGAACAGCAGCAGTCACTGCAGACCAGTTCGGAAGACCTGATCAGTAACATTGAACGAATCCGCCAGGAAGTCCTCGTTGCACCTGACACCAACAGCAACTCGCTGATCGTGAGTGCGTCTCCGCAGTATTTCGATCAGGTGATTCAGATTATTGATCAGCTGGATGCTCAGCCACCTGAAGTTGTGATTCAGGCGCTGCTGGTCGAGGTCAGCCTGGATGCCACGGACGAGTTCGGGATTGAGCTGGGATTTCAGGATCCCCTGCTGTTTCGTCGCAGTCTGAACAGTACACCCGGGCTGAATTTCAATCAGACCAATATTGCTCTGGGAGCGAATGCTGCCGGGAACAACACCGGCAACGTTGGTACTCAGGGACTGTCCAACTTCTCCCTCGGTCGTCAGAACAGCGATCTGGGCTTTGGTGGATTTGTATTCTCAGCACAGTCCGATGCGGTCAGTGTGCTGCTGCGAGCCCTCGCGTCTCGTCGTACGGTGCAGGTGCTGAGTCGGCCACAGGTTCGGACGACGCACAATAACGAAGCGTTTGTGACTGTGGGCCAGCTGGTACCGGTTGTAAACGGAGTCACTCAGAACGGTCTTGGAACAGCGAATCCAAACGTCCAGCAGCAGCAGGTCGGGATTACACTGCGAGTTACCCCACGAATCACTCCGGATGGCGTGATTGCGATGAGCGTGTTTGCTGACAAGAGCTCTCTCGCGGGCACCGGGGTACCAATTTTCACGAGTGTGGCGACGGGGACCATCGAATCTCCGATCATCAATCAGTCACAGGCAGTTACCACGGTCAACGTGCCAAACGGCCAGACGATTGTCATCGGCGGGATGATTACGAAGAAGGATGAGACGCTTGAGCGTAAGGTACCGTGGCTGGGAGACCTGCCGATTGTGGGTCGCGCCTTCCGCTATGACGGATCCACTTCAGCAAGGACCGAACTGCTGATCTTCCTGACACCGCGGATTGTGCTGAGTGATCTTGATTCCGAACTGATCAAGCAGGTGGAATCGGAACGGATGCACTTCATCGAATCTGAGGCTGAGGCAATGCATGGTCCGCTCTACAGTGTCCCCGGAGCAGCGGGAGCTGAAGGCGGCGATGCGGGCATTCAGGAAGGCGATGTACTGACTCCGGACAGCCCGGTCGAACAGTTACTGGAGCCTGGCAAAACAGCGGTACCTCCAGTGCCGCAGGCTGAACCCGGACCAGTCACTCGAAAACGATGACCACTGACGATGCACAGGCGAAAGATGGCGATGATGGAATGTGATGCTGCAGGTATGCCGACTCGCCCCCGACGGCGAACCACAGGACTGCGTCAGGCGGTGCGTGGTTTGCTGCTTGCGGGTGTGTGTCTTGCCGTCGGATGCACATCGACTGGCTCCCTTTTCAAAAGTCCTGTGTCGGTTATCCGGGATCCCGGTCAACTGATCGGTCGCTCCTCCTTTGAACGTGACGTCGTGAAGGTCGTGGCACTCTGGGAGTCGGCCCACGGCAAGGGTGTCGATGGAAAGAACTGCCGTGGTTTTGCCGGGCAGGTACTGTTCTTCGGTCCCCAGGTGGAAACCGCTGTGCGGGTGCATGGAACAGTTCGCATCACGCTGTATGACCAGTATGATCCGGAGGCGGAAGAGGAACCGGAGCCGCTGCATACATTCGAGTTCACTCCGGAAGCCTGGGATGTGCATCGTGGCGAAGGAACGCTGGGACATTCCTACAGCGTATTCATTCCGTACGTGAACAGGCATCGCAATCAGGTCAACTGTGCCCTGCGTGTGGATCTGGTACAGGCTGACGGACGAGTTGTCTCGTCGCGAGACACGGAAATTCTGCTGCCAGGGCGTGACACAAAAAATGTCGCTGCAGCCCGCACAAGGGGCTTTATCCAGGAGCGTCGGATACCGGATGTTGAAGCAGCCGGGGATGCCGTTGCAACGGCCCCTGAAGATGGTGCACAGACACCACTGCCCGTCGCTGAAAAGTCGTCGCTGAAAGCCGTGACGATCCCACTGCCCCGACGCTGACTGCACAGCACACGCAGCCCACAGGCCGCCGCGCAGCGCGCGGCGGGAGACTCACCGTTCCTGGTTGCTGTTGTCGCGTCCTCTTTGGAAGGGCGAAGCTCCGGCTGAGCCGTGCAGCCTGTCAGGGCGCTGGGGATTTCGGCTCGGCGGGAGCCTCGCCCTCCCGAGTTTGCGGGAGTCTTGCCGTTACAAGGGGTGGTGTGGCCCTGAAACACCGGGCACCAGTTCTGTGACATTCTTTCAGAGAGTCCCCGTTGGCTGCCACCGCGGGCTCGCCTTTGGATGCTTTGGCCATTGGTTCTTTTCGCGGCCCTCGCGATTCAAAAACTTCCGGACATCGCGTCCATCATTCTCCGCTGTGCTCGCTGTTTGCCGCTCGAAAACTGGGCTTTCCTCAATTCCCCCCAGCGCTGTATGCTTCCGTCAGCGCTTCGGCAGAATTTGCCGGTCGGGTCCTGAATCCGTCCGATTCTGCCGGAACGGTACACCGATTGCACTGCAGAACTGACCCACAGGCAAAGCAACTTCAGCAAGCCGGAAACCCACAAAAAAAGGGATGTTTTTCGGGGTTTTCGTGACTGTTGTTTGCAGTTTTTACAATCGTCGTGGGGCAGTTTTTGTAAGAGTTACAATCGAAAACTCAGGCATGGAAGCCACCTATGAAAACTCTGTTGCTGTTTCTGGCCCTGTTTTCAGCCACAGCCTGTGCTGATGAGCCGACGCCTGAAGTTGAGCTGCTGGACTTCACGGCCAGCTACTGCAAACCCTGCCAGCAGATGCTGCCGATCCTGAAACGGATGCAGTCGGACGGATTTCCTGTTCGCCAGGTGGACATCACGGAGAATCCGGAACTGGCAAGACAGTACCGCGTCGAGGCCGTGCCTTCCATGATTCTGCTGATTCGTGGCAGGGAAACAAAGCGGTTCGTCGGGCTGACCGAGGAATCGTTGTTGCGGCGATCTCTGAACGATGCGGCGCGTCAGGTGGATAAAGAAAATCGCGCTGCCGAAGCCCAGCGTGCGGCGACTGTTGAGCCTGCCGCACCAGCTCCGGAAGTCGCTGAAAAATCTTCCGGCAGGTCGCTCGGTGATCTGTTCGGGAAGATGTTTCCACGTTGGGGGCGAGCAGCACATGAGCCGATTATTCGCGGGCAGTCGCCCGAGCTGCCCGGCGATCGCAGGGGGCAGGAGCTGGCGGCTGTCGCGACAGTTCGAGTGACTGTGGAAGGTACTACAGCTGATGAAGGTCTCAAGGTTCGCGAAACAGGCACGGGCACCATTATTCACAGTGCGGCCGGGGAATCTGTGATCCTGACCTGCTCACACTTCTTCCAGGGACTCGACGTGAAAAGCACTCGGACTACTGTGGAGGCCTTCACCGGGGGTGAGGCACAGCAGTTTCCGGCACAGGTCATCATGGGCAATCATCGACTGGATCTGGCGATTCTGAAGATTCAGCCGGGCAGAATTCTGCCGGCCATCAGTCTGGCTGAGGAAGTTCCGGAACTGACTGCTGGCGAAGAGCTGGTCAGCTTTGGGTGTGATGCAGGTGCCGAACCATCAAAGCTCAGCGTGACGCTGGTGGATCAGGATCGCTACGACGGTCCAGGCAATCTGATTTGTTCGAAAGCCCCGGCCAGCGGACGGTCGGGCGGTGGGCTTTACACGGCAGCCGGGCAGTTGGTCGGAATCTGCAGTTGTGCCAATCGAAATCTGGCCGAAGGGTTGTATATGTCCCGCGGGGCAGTGGCCGAGCTGCTGAGCAACGAACGGCTGAGCTGGCTGCGGGAACTGATTGAGACAACCGGGACGGCGAAGCAGACACCCACGGCTGACGAGGGGCTGGCAGAAACTGACAAAGTCGCTGCGGATACGGCATTCAGTGATCTGCTGGAAGAGCCCTTTCGTGAGCAGCCGGAAGTGGCTGACGAGACTCTGGCAGGATCGGAATCGGAAACTGAGGGCTTTCCGGAGATCGCCGGGCCCGGTACTGCTGAGACGGCACCGGGGCTTGCAGCGGGCGGGCCTGAAGTGACCGTGATCATTGACGACCGGCAGCCGGGAACGCAGAAGAAAGTAATCGTGATTCCGAGGGCATCGCCGTGGCTGATGGAAATGCTGACGGGTGACAAGGCGGAAGTGAATGCCCCGGCGGCTCCAGCGGTTCGTCGCTCTGCTGCCAAAAAACCGACTCCTGACGCATCGGCGGCGGCCGAAGCACGGTATCCGCAGTAAGCTGTCGGTGGGGCAGTTGTCGGCTGCATAATCCTCAGAATCGATTTAAAAGGCCGTGTTCAGCCTGAACTCGCAGGGGCCTGACGATTTTTCGGAACTGGAACCACGAAAAACTCTGTACTTGTTTCCGCGGGAATTCCGAGTATACTGAGCCGACCGAAAACGGATGGAGAGATGGCAGAGTGGCCGAATGCGCATCATTGCTAATGATGTGACTCCAGAAATGGGGTCCGAGGGTTCGAATCCCTCTCTCTCCGTATAATTTGCTGGCTGGGTGACTACCGTTCATCTGGTGCTCTGCAGATTCAGATTGCTTACCTCAGCCCGCAGCCACTGCGGGCTTTTTTTTGGTCTGGCCGATTCCACTGCAGTGTAAGTGATGTCACCGTCTGAATCAGAAGATTCCGCGATCGTTCCGTTTTCAAGTCGCCTGCAGGCGCGACTTGAAGCGCTGTCTCTGCAGGGACAACGCCGCGAAAAATCCGTGTTGCAGCGAACATCCGCGGTCCACTGTCAGGATGGGACGCAGGAACTGATCAGTTTCGCCACCAACGACTACCTTGGTCTTTCCTGTGACCAGCAGGTTCGGCAGGCGTTTGCCGAGGCAGCCGGCTGGCAGGCCGGCGCTGGTGCCAGCCCACTGGTCGCAGGACGCAGTGCAGTTCACGGGCAGCTTGAGCGGCACCTGGCCAGGCTGGAAGGCACTGCTGATGCCGTGCTGTTCGCCTCCGGGTACGCCGCTAACGTGGGCACACTGATGGCCCTTGCCGGACCTCGGGATCTGATCTTCTGTGACCGTGAGAACCATGCCAGTCTGGTCGATGGCTGTCGCGCATCACAGGCCCGCTTCTGTGTCTATGACCGGCAGCAGCCGGAACGACTCGAACGCAGCTTGTCACGTCGCAGGCAGGATTATGAACAGGTCTTTCTGGTCACGGACACTGTGTTCAGCATGGATGGATCGCTGGCCGATCTGCCGCTGCTGTCCGGACTTGCTCAGACATGGCATGCAGAACTGGTGGTGGACGAAGCGCATGCAACGGGTGTCTTCGGCGCAGCAGGGCAGGGTGTGTGTGAACTGCAGGGTGTGAAACAGCACGTGTCAGTGCGACTGGGAACACTCAGCAAGGCCGTGGGATGTCTCGGAGGTTTTGCGGCCGGCAGTCAGCCAACGTGCGACTGGCTGTGGAATTCCGCCCGCAGTCAGTTCTTTTCGACGGCACTGCCACCAGCGGTCTGTGCTGCGGCGTTACAGGCCCTGCAGATTCTGACGTCAGATACGGAACGCCGGCAGCGATTGCAGCAGCGAGCTCGGCTGATGCGGCAGCGCCTGCAGGAGGCTGGTCTGCAGCTGGCCGGGTTCAGTGGAGCTGCTGCTGATCAGCAGCGTTTGAACCGCGACGACAGTCCGATTGTGGGAGTCCTGCTGGGTTCTGAACAGGCCGCAGTCAATGCCTCAGCAAAGCTGCGCGACGCCGGCTTTCTGATCCCCGCAATTCGCCCGCCAACAGTACCCGCAGGAACTTCAAGACTGCGGATTTCTGTCTGCAGCCAGCATTCACAGCAGCAGATTGAAGACGCCGCGGCCGCTGTCGTGGCAGTGACGCGACAATCATCGGCTGCTCGCACACGGCCTACTGAATGACAAAGCTCTGACCATACTTCGGAATCACCGGCAGTTCGTCACTGCAGTCGGTGGCCAGATCGGCCAGTGCCTGAGCCGCCGCCGATTCACCGTGCACGATGTACGTTTCGCCGGTACCACCACGCTTCTGCAGTTCCCCAAACCACCAGCGGAAATCATCCGCATCCGCGTGCGCAGACAGACCATTCACGACTTCAATGCGCGCTCGAACCGGAATTCGTCTGCCGAAAATACTGACTTCCGGACGAAGCTCCACCAGTCGACGACCCAGTGTGTGCTCAGCCTGAAAACCAATGATCATGACAGTGTTGCGCTCGTCATCGAGGGAGTGTTTCAGGTGATGCACCACTCGGCCGTTTTCACACATGCCCCCGGCTGCGATGATCACCAGCGGACCCGAGGTGCGGTTCAGGGCCATACTCTCGTCCTGCGACCGCACATACGTCAGCCCGGGAAAACTGAAGACATCATCATCCTGCTGCAGGGATCGCTGAACGTCACTGTCCATGTCATCCGTGTGATGTCGATGGACGTCGGTCAGGCGAGTTGCCAGCGGACTGTCGATGAAGACCGGCACGCGACAGAGTGAATTGCGATTCTGCAGCTCATTCAGCAGGTAAGCCAGCATCTGAGTTCGTCCCAGACTGAAGGCCGGAATAACCACGCGACCGCCAACCTCCGCCGCCCGACAGATGATCCGCTGAAGTTCGTCACTGACGTTGGCGGTATCGGGATGCTGACGATTGGCGTATGTGGATTCGCAGATCAGCACGTCACAACGCTCTACCGTCTCAGGATCCATCAGCAACGGCTGCTGACGTCGGCCCAGATCGCCCGTGAAGACCACTCGCCGGACCTCGCCCGCATCCTGCAGCTCCAGTTCGCTGATGGCAGCCCCCAGCACATGCCCGGCATGCAGAAATCGCAGCCGGACGCCAGGCGCTATCTGCTGCCACTCATGCATCGCCTGAGGTTCAAACAATTTGGCGGCATGGCGAGCATCGTCTTCCGTGTACAGTGGACCCGGTATGTGATCACGCTGACGATATCGCTTCCGCTGCTCATAGGCTGCGTCCTCCTCCTGAATGCGAGCACTGTCGCGAAGCATGATGGCGGCAATGTCCGCGGTCGGTGCTGTGCAGCAGATCGGTCCACGAAAACCGGCTTTCCAGAGTCCTGGCAGATTGCCACAGTGATCAATGTGAGCATGCGACAGAACGACCGCATCCAGATTTCGCGGCTGGCAGCGGAAAGTCTCGTTGCGAGGCCGGCAATCCTCCTCCCGACCCTGGAACAACCCGCAGTCAAGCAGGATGCGAGCTTCGGTGGTTTCCAGCAGATGCTGGCTGCCGGTCACTTCACCGGCAGCTCCAAGGAATGTCAGTTTCATGTTTCCGGTCTCGGTTGCGTGGGTGGCGGCCAACCCCAGCGATGCAGGATGCTCCATTCGAGCATGTACATGCGATCAGTTTAAGGGGGTTCGGCAGGAGATACATTCAGATTTGGGCGAACATTTTCCGGAGTGCGTGCGTAAAGCGTGTTTTGATCGCACTTGAAGCCGTTTGCGTGGGTGCCTTTCGGGGTATCTTGCGGTATTTTCGGGCAGTTTTCCGTTCGGTATCTCGTCGGTATTTTCGCGTGTTCTGCTGGTTTCCCTGCGTCAGTAGCGGGGAAAAGTGGGATTTTTTGGCAAAATTCGGGTGGATTCTGGCGAAGATTTGTTCAACGGCTGATGTATTTATGGTTAGTCTGGACGTTTTTGCTGTGCCGGTTTGTTGTGCAGCGGTTCAAAACCGGGGCTAAGACCTGGCAATTGCAGTTGTCGCCGTGTTTGGAGTTGTCATGAGATTCGCTGGTCTGAAATCAATTGATCTGCTGCACAGCATTGTAACCCGGGACGGTGTTCTCAGTGGTTGTGGGATTGTGGTTTCGGCGGTGCGGCGTGTTGTTTTGTCAGCGGTCGCGGTGATTCTGGTGGTTGCTCCGGGATCTCTGATTGCGGACGAGCCTGCAGACAAGGCAGCAAAGCCGTCGGCTTCCAGCAGTGAAGCAGCAGCGGCAGCGGGTGAGGTTTCTCTGGGCGAATTCATTGACCAGCAGATTCGTCAGGGCTGGGCTGACAACGAGATCGAGGCTTCCCCGCTGGCTGCTGACGAGGAGTGGGTTCGTCGTGTGTATCTGGATCTGGTGGGTCGGATTCCGACGTTGACAGAGGCTCGTGAGTTCATGAACGACAAGAATCCTCGCAAGCGAGCCATGCTTGTGGATGCTCTGCTTGAGCACGAGGACTACGTGCGGAACTTCACGACAATCTGGACGAACAATTCGATCGGCCGGGGTGCTCCGCAGCGTGTCAGTCGCACGGGTATGGAAAAGTTCTACCGCGAGGCGTTTGCGAAGAACCGTCCATGGGATGAAATTGTGGTGGACATTCTGACGGCATCCGGCCACTACGAAGAGAACGGTGCGGTCAACTACATTCTGGCTCAGATGCAGATGCCGGACGACGCTGTTCAGCTCACTGCCATGACGACTCGACTGTTTCTTGGACTGCAGGTCCAGTGCACTCAGTGTCACAATCATCCTTTCAACAAGTGGCAGCAGGACCAGTTCTGGGAGTTCAACAGCTTCTTCCGGCAGGTCGACAAGCGTGACCATCGCAAGCTGGACCCGAAGACGGGTCGTCAGGTGGACGACTATTCTGAAGTGGTTTGGAAAGAGTTCACGGGTCCTGTGTACTACGAGAAGCGCAGTGGCATGATGCAGGTGGCATTCCCGCGTTTCCAGGGCCATGAAGTGGATCCTGGCGTTGGTGTTGATCGACGAGCTGAACTGGCGAAGCTGATCACGGAACCGGCGGGTGACGAGCCGGCACAGCTGGCCCAGGCGATGGTGAACCGCACATGGAGTCACTTCTTCGGCTACGGGTTTACTCGACCTGTCGACGACATGGGTCCGCACAATCCGGCCAGCCACCCGGAATTGCTGAAACGACTGGCTCGCGAGTTTGTGGCAGCCAACTATGACGTGAAGCAGTTGGTTCGCTGGATCGTTTCGACCGAAGCTTATCAGCTCAGCAGTCAGTACAGTGAGAAGAATCGGATCGATGATCCGGCGGCAGGTGAAATGCCGCTGTTCAGCCACATGTATCTGAAATCGATGCAGGCTGAGCAGCTCTATGATTCACTGATTGTCGCCAGCAATGCTCATCAGTCGGGTAACGGCAGCTGGAGTGCTCAGGAAGAGCAGCGCCGTCGCTGGATGCAGCAGTTTGTGGTGGCTTTTGACAATGACGAAAACGACGAGTCGACGACATTCAATGGCACGATTCCTCAGGCGCTGATGATGATGAACAGCGAACTGATCGATAAGGCCTGCAGTGTTGAGCGGGGCAGCTTTCTGTTTGAGCAGATGAGCAGCCCCGGCGCAGAGACTCAGAAAATCAACGACCTGTATCTCGCCGCTCTCACTCGAAAACCAACTCGAGCTGAGATGACGAAGATGCAGAAGGCGCTGGCGCGTTACGGTAACGCAAAGCTGAATGGATATCAGGACATGTTCTGGGCACTTTTGAATTCCAACGAGTTTATTTTTATCCACTGAAACAGTTTTTTAACCTTCCGGGATCAGCAAGAGGTGTATTGATGTCACTTTGGAACAACTACGGAATGAATCGTCGCCATTTCATGCAGCACATGGCGACAGCCGCAGCAACGATCCCGGCGATGAATTTCCTGTCGCATGTGCAGGCGAATGCTGACGTGCTGAAAAGCAGTCAGAAGTCCTGTATTCTGATGTGGATGGGTGGTGGTCCGCCGACAATCGATATCTGGGACCTGAAGCCGGGTTCGAAGAACGGTGGCGAGTTCAAGCCGATTGATACGGCGGCGTCCGGAGTACAGATTTCCGAGCACATGCCGGAAACAGCGAAGGTCTTCGGGGATCTGTCGCTGGTTCGCTCCATGAGCACTCGGGAAGCCGACCATGGTCGTGGTCGCTACTACATGCAGACTTCCTACGTGCCCAACCCAACGGTCGTACACCCGACCTTCGGTTCGGTTGTCAGCTATGAAATTGGCCGCAACCGCAAGGCTCTTGAGATCCCCGCCTTCGTCTCTGTGGATGGCGGTGCTGGTCAGGCTGGCTTCCTTGGCATGACACATGCTCCGTTTGTTGTGGACAACACGGGACGTATTCGGAATGAGCCTTCAGAAGAAAGCCGTCAGCGACTGGGTGCTCGCCTGACGATGCTGGACGAAATTGAAGCCGGTTTCATGAACTCCCGTCGTGGCGAGCTGCCCAAGGCTCATCAGGACGTCTACAAGAATGCTGTCAACCTGATGACATCTCGTCAGATGGTGGCATTCGACGTAGCGAAGTCAGATCCGACGCTGGGTCTGGAAGCTGAATCCGATGCAACTCGGGATGCCTATGGTCGCAACGGGTTCGGTCAGGGCCTGTTAATGGCTCGCCGTCTGGTGCAGGTTGGCGTGCCGTTTGTGGAAGTGAACATGGGTGGCTGGGACCTGCATGCCGGCGTGTTTGATACTCTGAAAAACCAGCGTCTGCCGCAGCTTGACAAAGGGATTTCAGCGATCACAGCCGACCTGAAGGCTCGTGGTATGCTGGACAATACCGTTCTGGTGTGGATGGGTGAATTCGGACGTACTCCACGCATCAACCAGGACGTCGGTCGCGATCACTGGGCGGCATCATGGAGCGTGATGCTGGGTGGTGGCGGTCTGAAGAACGGCCAGGCGGTTGGTGCGACTGACAAAGACGGTCTGCAGATCGCTGACGGCAGCAAGGCATACCTGCCTGGCGACATCTGGGCCACGGTTGCTCATGCCATGGGCATTCCGATCAACACGGTGCACACATCGAAGCGTGGCCGTCCGATGAAGCTGGCCAACGGTGGTACTCCGATCCAGGAACTGATTGGCTGAGCCAACGGTGCCGGGGTTGCCTGAGGAGACCTGGGCACTCTTTGGAAGAATTCGGGCATGCCCGGTCCCTTGCGGGGCCGGGCATTTGTCTGGAATCAGCGAGCGGTGAATGAGTGACGCAGCAGCCGAAAATGAGGCGTCGTCTGGGTCGGTTTCAGGCGGACCGAATGAAGAATTCGTCCGTTTGTTTACCACGGTCCAGCGGTCGCTGTATGTCAGCATTCTGCCTATGGTGCACACACCGGCGGACGCCGAAGAAGTGCTGCAGGAGACGAACGTGGTGATTCTGAGCAAGTGGGCTCAGTTTCGTCCGGGCACCAATTTTCTGGCGTGGGCCCGCGCGATTGCTCGTCTTGAAGTCCTGCGTTTTCGTCGTCGCAGTTTTCATCGGGTGCAGTTGCTGGATGATGATGTGATTCATTTGATCGCTGAGAGGCTGGAAGCGGAACAGGTCAACCTCGAAGAACACCGAGAGGCGTTGGTGCACTGCGTGGGAAAACTTCGTCAGCAGGACCAGGATCTGATACGTCGGCGATACTCGCCCGGAGCCAACGGCGATCGTGTGGCGGGGGATCTTGGTCGTCCAGCCAATTCAGTCTATCAGTCACTCGGGCGTATACGTCGGATGTTGGTGGAGTGTGTACGTCGGCGGTTGGCGGAAGGGGGTGCCACATGACAGCGTCGGGAATGCAGTCAGACGCAGTTGCGCCTGAATCCGAAGAGCTGCTGCGGCTTGTGAATCTCTGGTGCGAAGGCGAACTGGGTCAGGAGCAGTTTGAGCGGATGCAGCATCTGCTGCGGTCTGACGCGTCACTGCTGTCCCTGTTCGTCCGATTTATGCACGTCCATGCCGGTCTCGTCTGGGATGCCGGCCGAATCCTTGTGGACCCTGACGAGAAGGTTGGTCTGGCAACTGCGGCTGTGGCCTGCGTGTCTGATCCGGACCTGTTATTTGTGGCACCTGAGACTGTTGGTCGGCAGCACCGGCGGTCGTGGGTACTGGCAGCGGGTATGGCCTGCTCGCTCGTACTGGCCGGCGTGGTGGGCTGGCTGGCTGGTCGGCAGCCGGAGTCAGTACCTGTCGTAGCCCAGGTGGCAGCTGAGCAGTCAGCCGGTGCGGCTTTGCCGACGCAGCAAGTAGCGTCCAGCGGTGCGGTCGTGGGGAACAGTGCGGTCAGCGGGGAACTGGTTCGCAGTGAGCGTGCCCCGTTGCAATTGAACGGATTGGCTCCTGCGAAGTCGCCGGCAGTAGCCGTCGAGCCGACGTCCGTTGCCGATGTCGCTGTGCAGCAGCGATCGGTTTTGGATGCCACCGTGATTGCTCAGATTGACCAACTGCTGGAACGCAGTTGGTCTGAAAATGGAATTGAGCCTGCTGCCGCTGCCAGTGACTACGAGTGGGTCCGGCGGACTCATCTGACTCTGACCGGCAGAATCTCAACGGAGCAGGAGACAGCTCAGTTTGTGCAGTCCGCAGATGCTCTGAAGCGACAGAAACTGGTCAGCAGCCTGGCGGCGGATCCGGCCACAGCCGAGAATCTGGCTGAGACATGGACGCATCTGCTGATCGGTCGCAGTAATGCGCGAAAGGTGGATCAGGATTCCTTATGGAGTTTTCTGCGTGAGCAGTTCGGTGACAATCGACCGTGGATGGAGACGGTAGGTCGTCTGATTTCGGCTGAGGGGCGCAGTGATCGTCAGGGTGAAACCAACTTTCTGCTTGCCCATCTCAATGACCAGGCAACTCCGGCAACCGCCGTAACGGCGCGGTTGTTTCTGGGGCGACAGGTCCATTGTACTCAGTGTCACGATCATCCATTTGTGCGTGAGCGTCGGCAGGACGAGTTCTGGGCGCTGAATGCCTTTTTCAAGCAGGCCGTGCGAGAGCCGATTGGGAAATCGGATGCAATGTCTGCGACGGTCTGGTCACTGCATGACGCTGGTGGCGAAAGCATGGCGTTTTATGAAAACCTGCGCGGGCAGCAGAAGGCAGTCCTTCCGGAATTTGACGGGCAGGTAGTTGATGCAACAGGTTCCCGACGGGCCGCGCTGGCAAAACTGCTGGCAGAAGATCAGCAACTGCAGGTATCCCGCGCGATGGTCAATCGCGTGTGGGCCATGTTTTTCGGGTATGGCTTTACCAGTCCGATTGACGACATCGGCCCGCACAATCCGGCCAGTCATCCTGAGCTGTTTGATTACCTGACGAAGGCCTTTGCTGACTCCGGTTATGATCTCCGGCGGCTGATGACCTGGATCGCGATGTCGCGAGCATTCAGCCTGTCCAGTGAGCAGTCTGAGAAGCTTGCGACAGCAGATGATCCCCAGGAAGGTGGCATGCCCTTATTCGCTCGCATCTACCCGCGTCCGATGGGGCCTGAGCAGGTTTATGATTCGCTGCGGACCGCTCTGACGTCACTGACTGGTGACGGGCGTAAGGCGACTCAGAGTGGCAGCATTCGACATCGTCGTGCGTGGGTCGAGCAGTTTGTGCGTGCGTGGGGTACGGATGACAATGAGGAGTCTCTGGTCTTCGGCAGCGATATTTCCCAGGCTCTGTTGATGATGAACGATCGGGATCTGGAACAGGCAATTCCTCGTGTGGCTGAGACATTAGTCACCGCAGGGGCTGGTGAAGGAGCGGTGGCCTCAGCTTCACTTCGGCATCTCGCTCTGGGAACTCTGAACCGCGAGCCGACGGAACAGGAAGAGCGAGTGTTTCGCAACCGTTACCGCTCATTGGTCCGCAGTATGCCACCGCAGGAGGCGATGAAGACGGCGGCAGAAGACATGTTGTGGGCTTATCTGAACAGCAGCGAGTTTGTGTCGGTGCACTGAGTCTTCAGGAAATTGGCGCGGGCTGCCGATCCAGAGCAAATCGAGCGTGTTCGAGGAAGCAGCGAGTTGCTTCGAGGGCCGTCTGATCAGACATCAGAAAGCTGTGCAGCCTTGGGATTCGCAGAAAGTCGGCAGCGCCTTTCAGACGCGTACTGGCAACCGTGACTGTACCGTCATCATCGCCCGGCAACAACTGGTTAAAACCTTCGTCGTCGCCGCGACCACCAGCGATGACTCCGAACGGAAATGCCGGCACTGGAAGGCTGGCCACTGTACTGTCTGCGCCACCGGCTAACTCCTGTCCGGCCGGTCCCCAGATGGCCCGAAACAGGAAGAACTTCTTCAGCATGCCAGCCAGTTCAGCACCGTAATTCGGCGTGCCCATCATGATCAGGCGATGGAAGCGTGGGTCTGGCTGGTCCTGCAGCATACGCCGCACTACCAGGCCTCCCATGCTGTGCACCACGAAGCTGATTCGGTCGGCAGCTTTGAGCGATTGAACGACCTGTCGCAGATAGTCGGCACAGTCTGCCAGTGAGACACGAGTGCTGGGGTAGTCAAACGGGACGCAGAAAACAGGCTGATCTGCGAGGGCTTTTGCCACGGCGCCCAGTGATTTCGACGAACGCCCGATGCCATGAATCAGAATGACAGCATGCCCGCTGTCCTGAGGCAGCTGTCGCATACGACAGATAGTATCGAGCATCCTTTGGCAGTCGGCTTCGGTTCCCGAGGCGAATCGGCGATCTGTGGCATCAAGCAGGCGAAAATGACCGGTAAAAACATTT
The DNA here is from genome assembly GCA_903858815.1 of uncultured Planctomycetaceae bacterium. GTDB lineage: Bacteria > Planctomycetota > Planctomycetia > Planctomycetales > Planctomycetaceae > SXXK01. The sequence goes on from CAIOKE010000363.1 coordinate 49,348, forward strand.
CGCTGAATACGAAAGCCACTACGGAATGTGACGTCTCCCCAGAACTGACGTCCTCCAAGAGTCGGCAGACCCGGCTGAGGTATCTGTTCTGCAGAGTCTTCCGGGGTGGGCATATCAGGGGAATCAGCAGGGTTTGAGGAACTCATTTCGTCCGCTGACAGGATGCCTGATGACGGACCACAGCAAGTCGCGACCACTGAGGCCATTCCGGCTAACAGTGTTCGACGCTGGATCTTCATCAGAAATGTCCATACAGCAGAATGGAATTATGTCAGGAAAACAGCAGTTCCAGATCTTCCACGGACAGGTCTTTCAGAACGTTACTATTGTCATCACCGGCAAGGATCGCGTCAGCCAGCTCGCGTTTCTGTTTCTGCAGTTCGGCAATCTTCTCTTCGACTGTGTCACGGCAGATCAGACGGTACGCGAAGACGGTGCGAGTCTGTCCGACGCGATGCGCTCGGTCAATCGCCTGCGCTTCGACGGCGGGATTCCACCAGGGGTCCAGTAGAAACACATAATCCGCAGCTGTCAGGTTCAGACCGAGGCCCCCGGCCTTCAGACTGATCAGGAACACCGGGCAGTCGGGATCATCCTGAAAATGATTCACTCGCGCTTTGCGGTCGCGAGTCTTACCGTCAAGGTATTCATAGACAATCCCCTGACGGTCAAGATGTTCCCGCAGAATGCTGAGCATGCTGGTGAACTGCGAAAACACAAGCGCCTTATGCCCTTCCGCAATCAGCTCCTGCAGGTGCGGCACGAGGACGTCCAGTTTGGCATACGGTTCGGATTCGTCACCGCGTTTCAGCAGGGCCGGATGGCAGGCAGCCTGTCGCAGTCGCAGCAGAGCTTCCAGCACGTGCATGCGAGTCCTGGCAATTCCCTGTTCCTGAACCATTCCCAGCAGTGAATCACGATAATGCAGTCGCAACTCGTCATACAACCGTCGCTGCTCTGGTTCCATGTCGCAGACGATGGTCTCTTCCAGCCGATCCGGCAGTTCGGCGGCGACCTGCTTCTTGGTACGCCGCAGAATAAAGGGCCTCAGACCCTTGGCCACCATCTCACGCGACTCACGGCTCTCCGGATCGGCGATATGCGTCCTGAAGGCGGTACTGCGACCCAGCATCCCCGGATTCAGGAACTCAAAGATCGACCACAGATCACCAGCATTGTTTTCGATCGGAGTACCGCTGAGAGCAAGTCGGAAGTTGGCCTTCAGCAGTCGAGATGCTCGAGCGATCTGCGACGACGGGTTCTTGATGGTCTGAGCCTCATCGAGAACGACATAGTCGAAATCGATGTCCTTCAATACCGCAATGTCACGCCGGACTGTGCCGTAGGTCGTCAGAATCAGATGGTGTCGACTGAAGTCCGCACGCGAATTGGCACGCTCAAGACCCGTGTACTCCATAACTTTCAAAGTGGGAGCAAAGCGGGCACATTCACTGGACCAGTTGAACATCAATGATCGCGGCACAACCACCAGTGATGGTGGCGGTGTTTTCACATCCTGCAGTCGACGCAGCAGCATCGCAAGAAACTGCACCGTCTTACCAAGACCCATGTCGTCAGCAAGACAGCCACCGAAATTGAAGTCACCAAGAAACTTCAGCCAGGATAGACCCTCGCGCTGATAGCCACGGAGCTGACCAACAAACGTATCCGGAACTTCGACCTGCTCAAGCCCGCTGAAGTTGCGGAATCGCTCCCGCATCCGCTCGAACCCCGCATCGATTTCCACGGAATCCTGAGCCGCCAGCAGAGCATCCAGCAGGGCAGCCTGCGAAGTGGAAAACCGCAGACCATCTTCCGTGGCCGTCCCCAGACCGGAAATCATGCCGATCTGCTCCAACCACTCCTCCGGAAGAATCCCCAGCGATCCATCATCCAGTCGGACAGTGGAGTCGCCACGTTCAAGAGCACGCAGCAATTCGGGAAACGAAACCGAACGACCCTCAAAATCCACGTCCGTGTGCACGTCGAACCAGTCCGTGTCGGAACTGACCCGGAATCGCAGCGCACCCGCCTGTCGAACCTTGCTGCCGTCCGCAAAGACGTTCCAGCCACCTTCGACCAGCTCCCGGACCGCACGCCCCAGATCACGCCGAGCAATTTCCACGTTGACCGTCTGCTTCAGGTCACCCAGTCGACGACGAAATCCCGTCTGCCGCAGTCGCTCCCAGCAATGACCCTCAAAACTGCGGTCCCGAATAATACAGCGATTGCTCTCACGCTGGACCACAGCCCAGCGAGCACTACTGCCAGAAACCGGCAATCCCAGATACTCAAAAATGACTTCCGCATTCAGCGAATCGTTGCGCCAGCGAGTTGTCGGAGGAGCGGAAATGCGGAGCATCGGCTGAGGCTGCACACGGACCTCCTCCAACTGTAGCTCCTTCGGAAGATCCAGTCGCGGCAACGAAGGAATATCCAGCAGTCGATCCACAAAATCATGCTGATCCGACAGCGGAATCTGCAGCGGTCCGGCAACTGACAAACCCCGCATCCACTCTGGTGCACCAAAATCACGCAGCACCGCAATGCTGTCACTGGTCACAACGAAGCCACCCGGAATCACCAGTGGTACTTCCGAAAGTTCCAGAACTTCGTCATTACGCACCAACAGACCACTGACTCGCCAGCCCTCTGCCTCCGTGTCCCGACGCACTCGAATCGTCAGCTCCCACGGCTCACTGTCATCCCACGTCAGATGCTGCTGCCCAGCTTCATCACTGTTCAGGATTCGCAGTCGACCACTGCGACACATGTCCGGCAGAATTAACTGACCCAGTTCCCAGGGTACCTGAAACCGATGCGCCGATGTTCGCAGCTCTGCCTGCTGAGTCGACCAGTTGGTACGCTCCGGAATCGCACCCGCCAGATACGACAGAAATGTCCGGTCGTCCTCATGCTCAATCTGATCCAACTCGCCCGGACGCACCTTCAGAGGCTTGATCTTGCCCCACTGACCGCCCGCCCGCCGCTGTCGCTGCGATGCCTGAATCACCAGCTTGCCGGATTCACGGCTGGCTTCAATATCCACCTCGTAAAAGATCTGCCGCTCTTCCGAATCACCACCTTTACGAGCATCCGGAGTTCCACTCATTTCACCCGACAGCTCGGCCAGACGCGCCTCCCACGGGCGAATCGGGCGGACCGGAGCAGCCGGACGAGCCTTCGCACGACCACGCGGCAACCGTGATTCACCCTCAGGATCAGGACCCGCAGCTTCCAGATCGTCTGAAATCAACGGCTGACTCACGGACGGTGCCACAAACGGCAGCAAACGGCCCGGACGGATCGCCGGATTCACAAATCCACGCTGATCCGCCGCCAGCACAGTACCCCACAAATGCTTGCAGGATTTGCTCTTCGTAAACTGCTCGCAGGTGCAGAACAGGCTGATGTCCTCGGGTTGATAGCGCAGCTGAGTCTGATACTCAGCACCATCCACTACCACTCCAAAAACATTCTCTGAAGTCACGCGGATCAGCGAAACCCGCTCAGCTTCAATATACGCCGCACCGCGATGGCGCAAGTCCGCCCTGAATCGCGACTGCAATAGCTCAGCCAGTGTCATAGGTCAGCAAGTATCTGTATCAGTGGGAATCCAGTCGTTGAAATCAGCACCGCCATTCGCGACTGCGAACTCACGCTGCCAACAAGGCAATGACTACACTCCTGAAATTCTGTGGAGGCTGCTTCAGAACAGCCATGGACCCGCCCCTTCAATGCCCATCGCTTCTGAAAACGATTGACACTGACGCCCGCCGTCCACTGCAGCTGCTGACGATCAAACCCAGACCCGTGACGTCCTGTCCCACCGGCTGATCGCCCGCATTACAGCGGACCGCGAAGCCTAATCAATCAAAGACCCCATGACCAGAACAGCTCGCCGGATTCGCAAACTCAGCAGCAGCTCAGCGCATAAAAAACCGGATCGAAGAGAAAAGAGCAGCCTCCGTGCCAAAATGCCATCCATGAATGAGCTTTTTGGCCTGCCGCCAGTTCCTGTTGAGTGAGCCGGCTGCGGAAAATCAAGGTTTTCCCGAGCTGTCTACGCCCTCTTCTGCTTCGATCCGTTCTGCGTCCACGTGAAAACAGGTTTTCTGCGTCCTCACTCGGTCAAATGCTTGAATAACTGGCCAAATTCCGGCATCTCGTCCCGCAAAACCGCATGCCACGCATCAGGTTGCCAGATCTCAACACAAATCACTGCACCCACCACCACCAACTCACCACCCGCCGCACAACCCAAAAACCCCCGAAAACCCTCGGGAATCAACAGCCGCGAGCGATTCGCCAGACGCACAGTCTGATGACGAGTCGACAACAAACGACCCAGACGCTGCACTTCACCCCAACGCTGCTCCATCCGGCCAGCGTCAATCTTCTGCTGCAATAACGCTACGCCACTCTCCAGACGCTGCTGCCACAAACCCGGACGCCACAGACTGATACAGCCCGCCCGCTCCTTCGCCAGAATTACGTCGCCCGTCTCGTCTGTCACCATTTCCGCCAGCTCAGACGGAAGCATCAGGCGAAAACGATCGTCCATCGTTCGCCAATACTCGCCCCTGAGCAACATCACGGCTTCCCCGCGGAAAGAACAACCCCATCAACACAGCTGCCAGAAAATACCCGGCAAAAAACCGCGCAGACAGCGCCTCTTCAGCCTACAGGGCAGAAAACCCACTTTCAACAGTATTTCAAAGATCATTTTGGGATTAAGTCCCACAAAACGATCTAACAATACGCAGTTGGGGGATGCTCGGCAAGGATCCGCTGCTCAACACCAATCAGATTTTTCCGATTGTGTCGAAAAAAGACGCTTTTCAGACCGAAATTAGGGCTTTTCCGCGATCACGACAGCACCCGGAGCAAGGAATACGCCCAGCGTGTGCCACAACGCTGTCCCTAACCCGAAACTCAGCTTTACAGGCAGACTGGTGTGATCGCTGTGAATCGCACCTCGGGGTGTCGCGCTGATCACCCGAAACCCCGTTTGTTCCAGCAAACTCAGCATACTGCCCAAAGGCATTGAGAAACGATGGTCGTTGACTGCCCTGCGCAACAGCTTCTGACCGGCAGCCGCAGTCACCTGCTGCAGTCGAGCCCCGATCGTTGCCAGCCACGACTTGTCAACCACTCGCATCACCAGCAATCCGCCCGGCTTCAGGCGGTCAAAAATCTGCCGCAGCTCGGCCGGCTGATCCGGCCAGTAAATATTTGCATCCAATACTGTGACCACATCAAGTGGTTCTGACAACAATGTGAATTCCGCAGCTCGACTGCACACCTGGGCCTGAAAACCCAGTTTTTGAACGTGTTTCACGGCCGACGGAACAATATCGTAGCCCACGACATCGAACCCGGCAGCGGCAGCGGCCTGCAGAAAACCGCCATAGGCACAACCAACGTCCAGCAGGCGACGACCAGTCGGACTGACCAGTCGACAGATACTGCCCAGAATGGACTGATACATCCGCTCTTTGAATTCATTCAACTGAGCACCCTGCTCAGCATCACCCCACGTCATTTGCTCCGTATGCTGGACCTCGGATTCCAGCGCGTACTCTCGATCCATGAAGTAGGAGTGGCAGTCGGAACACCGCAGCCAGTTCGTCTCTCCACGAGCATTACTGAACTGCCACGCATACGAGGCGGATTCCGCCGTCGCACCACAGGCCGGGCAGCAGGTTGTCCGGGTAGCTGGTCGGCCGCGTTCAGCAGTGACTGGTGGCAGAGGTCTGACGGCAGACATCTCAACGGGGTCCTGACGATTCTCGATAAGTCCAGCCGATACGGGCGGCTGGCGGACGGGGGGCAGTATCGGGCAGATTTCCTGAAGGTGTCAATACAGGTGTGCTCGCTGGCCGAAACCGGTCCTGTCAGGAATTCAATTTGAAAAAACAGAGGTTTTTTATCGGCATTTTCTGCCGACCGGGCGTGTGTGCTGGTTCTGCCAGTGAGGGCTGGAGCCGATCCTGCGGATTAGTTGGAAATCGGCCGTGCACCGGGGCAGGGTGCGGCGAGTTGCTGTCGCGGTACGCAGATTCCGTCCGACAGGTTGATTCTGCCGTGCTGCTGACCTACCCTGTACACTGCTCGAAATCGTCACAGACTCCTCGGTAAGGCTGCTTCTCATTCGGAACACTTTATGATTCTCAGTGGCAGCGAAATCAAAGCTCGGCTTGGTAACGACATTCGGATCGAGCCGTTCAATGAGGATCAGTTGAATCCCAACAGTTACAACCTGCGTCTGCATCATGAATTGCTGGTGTACGAAGAAATTGTGCTGGACATGCGTCGCCCCAATCGGTTTCGACGCCTCGTGATCCCGCCGGATGGTCTCGTACTGCAACCGGGTCAGATGTATCTGGGACGCACTATCGAATATACAGAGACTCGCAATCTGGTTCCGATGCTGGAAGGTCGTTCATCGATTGGGCGGCTGGGTATGTTTGTGCACGTGACCGCGGGCTTCGGTGACGTGGGCTTCTGTGGTTACTGGACGCTGGAGATGATTGCGATCCAGCCCATACGAATTTATCCGGGCGTGCAGGTCTGTCAGATTTTCTACCACACGGTGGAAGGCGACATCACGGAATACCACGGTGGCAAATATCAGAAGAACAGCGATATCCAGCCCAGTTTCCTGTTCAAGGAGCTGACGCAGCGTGAGGATCGCCAGAAGACGCTGGGTTTTGATGAAAGCCCTGCTGGTGGCTGAGTCTGTCGCGGCACTGGTCCAGGGAGCATTGCGATGTGTGGCAAGGGCTTGTTGGCAGCGTTGTTGCTGGTCTGTGGCTGGCTGATTCCGGGGCGTATGGTGCATGCGGCTCCTCAGTCACCCCCGAACATCGTGGTCATCTTCGTGGACGACCTGGGTTACGGGGACATTGGTCCCTATGGGGCTGTAAAACAGAAGACTCCGGCTCTGGATCGCATGGCGGCTGAAGGTCTGCGTCTGACGTCCTTCTATTCGGCCCCTGTATGTTCTGTCGCCCGTGCTCAGCTGCTGACCGGCTGTTATGGATCGCGAGTCTCTGTGCCGGGGGTGTATTTCCCCGGTTCCGCACAGGGGCTGAATCCCGCAGAGAAAACGATTGCTGAGTACCTGCGTGAACGCGGATATCGGACAGCCTGTATCGGGAAATGGCATCTGGGTGATCAGCCTGAATTTCTGCCGCTGCAGCAGGGCTTTGATCGATATCTTGGGATTCCGTATTCGAATGATATGCAGCGAAGAGCGTTGACTGGTGGCGAGGGAGTGGTCCCGCTGGTGCGGGATAACGCAGTGGAGCGACTGCTAAAGGATGCAGACCAGAGTGATATCACTCGGTTGTACACCGCAGAGGCGCTGCAGTTTATCCGGGATGCTGGTGATCAGCCGTTCTTTCTGTATCTGCCGCACACTGCGGTGCACACACCGATCTGGCCTGGGCCAGCCTTTCGGGGCCGTTCAGCTAACGGGCGATTTGGTGACTGGGTTGAAGAGGTGGACTGGAGTGTCGGGCAGATTCTGGATGAGCTGCGAGCACGCAGGCTGGAGAGTCGGACGCTGGTGCTGTTTACCAGTGACAATGGTCCGTGGCTGATTCGAGGGGCGGACGGTGGCAGCGCGGGTCCGCTGCGAGGTGGCAAGGGCAGCACGTGGGAAGGTGGCGTGCGAGTGCCGACTGTGGCGTGGTGGCCAGGACGCATTCCAGCGGGACTCAGCTGTGACCGCATTGCCGGGACAATTGATGTGCTGCCGACCTGTGTGGAATTGTCCGGTGGGACTCCCGAGCCCGCTCGTACTCTGGACGGACGCAGCCTCGTGCCAGTGTTATTTGAGCCTGCAGCGAATGGTGCAACGGAGCAGGGCGGTCGTGACTGGCACGCGTATTTCTCCGGGTACAATCTGCAGGCCGTACGACGAGGACCATGGAAGCTGGCTGTGGCTGCGCAGCCCGCGACGGCAACAGACGCCACGGACAATCCTCAGGTGATTCCGCGCCTGTACAATCTCGAGACGGATCGCGGCGAGCAGCGGAATGTGGCTGCCGAGCATCCCGAGCTGGTGCGCGAACTGCAGGTGCTGGCTGAGCAGGTGGTCGCTGAGATCGGAGGGAACGAACCGCAGCAGCGTCGTCCGGCGGGCAGCGTGAAGCAACCTCGAACATTGTATCCGGTGGAGGAGCCTGAAGCAGGGCAGCGAAAGGCAGCGACAGCTGGCCCATTCCGGGCTCTGGAGCTGACAGAACCGCGCAATGGTCTGAGTCTGAGTGGTCGTAATGCACCCCAGATCGCCGGTCGTGCATTTCGGATTCAGCTGCAGTTTCAGCGCGAGTCCGAATCCGGGGTACTGGCAGCGCAGGGTGGCACAGCAGTGGGCTGGTCCCTGTGGCTGTCAGCCGGTCAGCCTGTGTTTTCTGTGCGGATGGGTGAAACGCTGCTGGAGGTCCGCGGTCCGCAGACGGTGGCTGGTCGCATGACTGAACTGACGGCCGAGCTGCAGGCTGATGGCAGGCTGCGTCTGACGGTTGCCGGTGAGCAGGGAGTCGAGCGGGCGGGCGCCGGAGTCCTGCAGCGACAGCCGCAGGAAGATTTTTGTGTGGGCACCGACAATGGGCAGCCGGTAGCACAGTATGCTGCCGGAGAGTTTCGGGGGCGCATTCAGCGAGTGCGGGTGACTGCACCGTAACTTGTCTGCTCAACTGCCGGCAGACTGCAGCACGGCTTCTTCCACGTAGATCGGCAACACGGGGTTGTGGTGCACAGCCACCGCGATGCCATCACTGGGACGACAGTCAATTGGAATCACTTCTTCGCCAACGCGGATTTTCAGCGATGCGTAGTAGGTGTGATCCTTGAGTGACGAAATAATAAGTTCTTCGAAGCGTCCCTGCAGTGCTTCGACGATGTTGCAGATCAGCTGATGCGTCAGTGGTCGAAAAGGTGCAGCTTCAAGGAGTCGACGATTGATTGCAGCCGCTTCGGTCTGCCCGATGACAATCTGCAGCGAGCGTGATCCACCGGATTCCACCAGCTGCACCCAGTGCTGATCGTTGAGATCGCAGTCGACGATACGAGAAAGTTCCATGCGAACAGCCACTGAAGAGCTCCTGGGTTCCCGTGCCCAAAGTCAATTGAAAACTGAGCCGAACAAGGGACCCGCGATGCTGTCCTGCAGGATCGCGGGTCGTCTGAGTCTGCATACTACTTCAGGCGACGAACCTTGAGGTTGCGGAAGTAGACCTTGCTGTCCGGGTCATGTGCCTGCAGGGCAAACGTGCCATCGCCCAGCCGACGTTCAAATTCCGGTGAAAATGCCGGCTTACCTTCCGGCTCCGTGTAATCGACAGTGATCTTGTCATTGATTTTGATCACGATATGTCGCCCTTCAACACGGATGGATGTTTTGTACCACTGGTTGTCCTGCAGTCCGGGATTCGGAATATCGACAACGCCATACAGGCTGCCGGACTTCTTCGGGTCGGACTGCGTGACGTTGACCTGGCATTCGAGGCCATAGCGGGGCCAGCCGGTTTCCTGATAGCGAGTATGGAAGTAGATGCCTGCGTTACTGCCGGGCGTGGTCATCACTTCGCATTCAAATTCGAAGTTTTTGAAAGTCTCTTTTTCTGCGGCGTAGAACAGGTGACTGCGCGGGCCGTGGCAGACAAGGGTCCCATCCGCGACTTTCCACGAGTCCTGGTTTTCGCTGGCTTTCCAGCCTTCCAGCGATGTTCCGTTGAACATGGTCTTCCATTCACCGTCTTTATCGGCGGCGATGGCTGTGCCGAGAGTAAGCAGGGCAGCGGTAAGCAGGAGGGTAATACGCAGCATGAGTAATCTCCGATGGGCGGGAAGTACAGAATTGCCGGGCAGACTACCGAATCTTTCCCGGGGATGCCAGATGCTGTGGATTTCGGCTGCGAAATCCCCGGTTATTGCCCGCGGGCGATCGGCATGGTATGTTGGGCACCACGAAAGTGGCTGTTCTGGCGAAAACCCTCTGAAAAGGGCTTGCGATGCTGAATCTGACCGGCAACGGGACTGCTCATACCTGCGACGGGACAACTCGTCGTGACTTCATGCAGGTCGGCTCGCTGGGGGTGTCCGGCCTGTCATTAAGCGGATATCTGCAGGCGGAAGAGCAGGGACAGGTGGCCAGTGGCCACGAAGAACGGTCCTGCATCATGATCTTCAATCTGGGGGCTCCCAGTCAGCTGGACACCTTTGACATGAAGCCCGAAGCTCCGCTGGAAGTGCGGGGCCCGTTCAAGCCCATAGCAACGGCCGGCGACTATCATCTGTCCGAAATCCTGCCACGGCATGCACAGATTGCTCAGCATCTGTCACTCGTTCGCAGCTGTCATCATACTGGGGCTGCGGTTCACGACGCCGGCTGGCAGATGATGCAGACCGGACGACAGTTTCAGGGTGGCGTGAATACTCCGCATGCCGGTTCCGTAGTCAGTTATCTGCGCGGGCGACGGTCCGACCTGCCTCCGTTTGTCGTACTGCCCGAAACAATGGGCCGTGGTGGCGGTAATCTGCCGAACGGTCAGGCCGGGGGATTTCTCGGCAAAGCGAATGATCCCTTCGCTCTGATGGCTGACCCGTCGAAACCGGACTTCCGAGTTCCCGACCTCCTGCCTCCCGCGACACTGCCCGAGGTGCGTCTGGATCGCCGTCGGCGACTGCGGGATCTCGTGGATTCCGCAGTACAGGATTTTGCGGCGACCGAAAATGCCGAGATGATGGGGCGGAACTTCGAAGCAGCGTGGCGACTGATGTCCAGTCCGGCAGCCCGTAATGCCTTTGACCTGCAGCAGGAACCGCACAGTGTTCGCGAACGTTACGGACTGAATCGATTCGGTCAGTGCTGCCTGCTGTCTCGTCGTCTCGTGGAGGCGGGGGTCCGGTTTGTTACAATCAATACCTTCCTCACGGTGTTCGACGAATTGACCTGGGACATTCACGGCTCAAAGCCGTTTACCTCGATTGAAGGCATGCGCGACATTGTCGCTCCACTGTATGACCAGGGCTACTCCGCTCTGCTTGAAGATCTGCATCAGCGTGGTCTGCTCGGTAATACTCTGGTGTGCAATCTGGCCGAATTCGGCAGGACTCCCAAAGTCAATCCGGCAGGTGGACGGGATCACTGGCCGCAGTGCTTTACCGTCGGCTTTGCAGGTGGTGGAGTTCGTGGCGGTCGAGTGGTCGGGGCCAGTGATCCGATCGGTGGTGTGCCGGCCGATCGTCCGGTGCAGCCGGGTGATATTATCGCTACCATCTTCCACAGTCTGGGCCTGAAACTGGACGCACATCTGCCGGGTCCCGCAGGTCGTCCTTTCCCGCTGGTCGACTTTGGCTATCGGGAAATCCACGAACTGTTTGCTTAGGCTGCCGCCTGCCGCCCGCTACTTGAACTGAAAGATGTCGGCAGTTGGCAGATCCTCAAGGGACTTCAGTCCGAACACACTGAGGAACTTCGCTGTTGTGCGATACGCGATATCAGCGCGTTTCGCCCCTGTGCGTTCAATCACCAGCAGCTGCAGTCGCAGCAGCTGCCGCATTGCTGCCTGCCATGCCGGCTTTTCCACCTTCTTCAGATCTTCGGTGCTGACCGGCTGATTCCACGCTATGAACGCCAGAACTTCCAGTGTCTCAGGTGCCAGTTTCACATCGCGGGGGCCGGTGCCGAAGGTGCGAGTGCTGACATCGGCAAACTCCTCACGCAGTTCCAGGCGATACCCGCCTTCGTACATGCGGATTTCGTAGGGGCGGTGTTCCCGGGACCATGTCTGGTTCAGCACGTCGATAATCGATACGACGACGCGGCTGTCCACATCCTGTCCGATCATGGAAGCCAGCCGGCGAGCTGTCAAAGAGACTTCGCCACCCACAAACAGCGCGGCTTCGATGACCTCCCGCGGAGTAACTCGCCGCACACCCTCCACCAGCAGCGTCTGGCTGTGCTGTTCGGCAGCCGCGCCGGCCTGCAGATCCTCGGCCAGCTGTGCTCCGATCGACAGTCCGACAGCCGTCGACGTGTCCTCACTGACAGCTGGCTCAGCGAAGTCCACCAGAGCTGACCCGATCTGCTGTTCAGCGGCATCGAGGGCTTCCAGCGCCTGGCGATAGGCCAGTTCAATATCACTGAAATCCAGAGCCTGCTCGCCGTCCGCTTCATCCTGCAGTGACTCGGCAGGATCATCCGGGTGAAATTCCGAAGGCGACATGCTGACAGGTCCGGATCTGCAGTGGTTATTCGGCTTCGAGATTCTCTTTGGAGAAGGCGGCCATTTCTCGACCAATGAACCGCAGCAGGCCGGTGTCGATGCTGATCGAAGTCAGCAGATGGCCAGCTTCAGCGCGGATATCCACGATCAGCGAATCATTGCCCTTCTCGAAGGACTCAAGTCCTCTCGCACGACTGCGTTCAGCAGCTTTCCATGCGGTCAGAGCTTCACGCTCCTTCGGTGGCGTCTGTCGGCTGTAGTAGTCACTCATCTGGCGGGCCCATGGCAGCAGGGCAACTTCCAGATGCACAGCGGCAGGTGTGGCAGCCGGTGGAGCCAGAGCAGCGACCGTCTTTTTCAGATTGTCGAGCGCATTTTCGCCGGACGCCAGCCACACATAGTCCTTGCCAACAGCCACAAACGTGTCTCGGCGGGTTCCAAACAGGCGGTCAAACACATCCAGCAGACCCTCACCCAGCTGGACTCGATGAATGACATAGTCACCCGCCTTGTCGACGTTGAGTTCGACCTGGGTGCCGGGGTGCATGTCCTTCATCCGCGGCAGGATTTCGGTCAGAGTCGCGGCATTCGCTGCGTTGTAGGCCCCGATACTGTTGAAACCGCCCTGACCATCGGGCACTGCTTCAACAAAGATGTTCATCCAGCCTGAGTCGATACCGGAACGCAGATGAGTGACAATATCGGTGACGACACCATCGATGGCTTCCTTTTCGGAGGCCGGACGCTGACTGCCGTTCTTCAGCTTGGCCGAGACTTCGTCACGGACCAGATTGAGGAAGGATGTCATACCGGCCTTTCGCATGTCGTCAATCGGATGATTGATGCGCAGTGACAGGGCAGAACCGGGCAGACGGGCAATACCAGCAAAAGCATCCGGGCGTGTATTGAACTGCTGCAGAGCAGTGGCCAGCGCCGTTCCGGAAATCGCCGCAAGATCCCCCTGCACACTCACCTTCGGAGTGGCTGCTGCACTGTGGTCCATCTGCAGGGAAATCTGCAGAGTCTCGGATTCTGCGGTCGCACGTTCCACCTCATCCAGCATCAGGTTGCTGGACAATTTTCGCATCTCGAACCGCGTGGCTGTTTCATCCGGCCGCTTCTGCATCGCATCCATGGTGGTCTTGCGACTGGCAGTAAACGAGCTGCGACGATGCTTCTGTGCCGCTTCAGTCACATCCGGATTGATGAGCTGCATGACAGCGCCGCTGCCCGCTGCGGAATCCACCGCTTTCTTCGCCAGCGTCAGTTCCTTCAGCTGTGGCAGGCTGCTGCGAGTTGAAGACATGGAGAGAATCAGGTAATCGACGTCAGCCAGGACTTTCATCCAGCCCACATCCTCGGTCGCCGCGGTGCCAGGGGTGCTTTCCTGATCTGAATCCAGAGTCATATTGAACTGGTACAGCGAGGTATCTTTCGCGTCCCGCTTCAGTTCATATCCCAGGCCTTCGACATTGTCGCGAAACGTCTGAAAACCCCCGTCCAGCGGCAGTGCGACGAGGTAACCCGAGGGTGTCATTCCGGCCAGCAGCTGCACCTGAAAGGGACGGCTTCCGTCGATGCCAGCGACAAATGTGTCAATAAAATCCTCAATGTTCGACCATTGCTTCTGGTCAGCAGGCGTGCCAAGGTCGAGGAGTGACTTGAGATCCTTTTTGAGCACCTGAAAACCGGGGTGCTGAATGGTAATCTGCGGGTCCTGTGGTGTCTGGGCGATTGCCGGACGGGTGCAGCAAAGAAGCAGGGCAAGTGCAGGGGCGAGGCGGGTGATGAGATTCATCATGGTTCACCGAAGTCTGTTGTGGGGATGCCGGACAAGTTCCGGCTGCTGACGCTGCATTCTATTCCAGGATTTCAAATCGGGTAAAGACTGGTTCCAGTGGCCGGGTCGGCTTGAGATTGCCGGGGTGAATGGGTAGGAAGGGGGGTGAGGCGAATTCCCGTCTGCTGCAGCGGCCGATCGGCAGAATTTTCCTGAACACTGACAGTTGTAAAAGACGTGGAAGCGACATGCCTCGCGATTTTCTGAAGGGCGCTCGGGATTTCTACGATGTCATCGTGATCGGCAGTGGTCTGGCCGGTCTGACGTCGGCCAATATTCTGGCACGGCAGGGCTACAGTGTCCTGTTGCTGGAGCATCACTATCAGCTGGGGGGGATGGCGACATGGTTTAAGCGTTCGCGAGGCCACATCTTTGATATTTCGCTGCATGGTTTTCCCTACGGAATGATCAAAAGCTGCCGCAAATACTGGTCGCAGGACATTGCGGACTCGATCGTCCAGTTGAAGGGGATTCGTTTTGAAAATCCGCAGTTTTCCATTCGCACGACGTTCAATCGTGAGGACTTTACGCGACTGCTGATTGAGCATTTCGGGATCAGCGGCGAAACAGTGCAGCAGTTCTTCGACACGGCTCGAGGAATGAATTTCTACGACGAGCAGACGCGCAGCACGCGACAGCTGTTTGAGCAGTTTTTCCCCGGTCGGGATGACGTGGTGCGGATGCTGATGGAGCCGATTACCTATGCCAATGGGTCGACTCTGGAAGATCCCGCAATCACTTATGGAATTGTGTTTTCGAACTTCATGCAGAAGGGGGTCTACACCTTTCAGGGCGGAACGGATTCGCTCGTGACTCGCATGAAGCACGAGCTGTTGAAGAATGGTGTGGATCTGCGGATTCGCTGTCTCGTTGAGCGGATTGAGGTCAGTCCCGACCGGCGGGTACAGGCGGTGCATGTGAATGGTCGGCGGATTGGTTGTCGTGCGGTGGTTTCGAACGCCAGTATTCGCAGCACCATTCTGGAGTTGGCAGGAGAGCAGCACTTTGATCGGCAGTTTGTGGATTCTGCTCGGGGCGTACGCCTGAACAACAGCTCCTGTCAGGTCTACATGGCGCTGCGTCCTGGTGAGGGTTTTGATCCTGGCTGCGGAGATCTGTTGTTCCATTCCGAGCATCGGGGATTTGACATTGACGCGATGCTCAGCCGGGACGTCAGCAGTCGCACATTCAGCTTCTATTACCCGGAGACTCGTCCGGGCAGCGATCGCTGGCTGATCGTGAGTTCGACGAACGCCCGGTATGAAGACTGGGCATCGTTATCTGAAGAGGATTATGAGCAGGCGAAGCGGGATCTGATCGAATCGACTCTGGATTGTCTGCAGCAGTACGTGCCGAATGTGCGGCAGGTTCTGGATCATGTGGAAGCGGCGACTCCAAAGACCTTTCAGCGATACACGCGGCATCCGGCGGGTGCATCCTTTGGGACGAAGTTTGAGGGTCTGCAGGTCAGTCGGGATCTGCCGCAGCAGGTACACGGCTTGTACCATGCCGGCAGCGTGGGGATTATCATGTCCGGCTGGCTGGGGGCGGTGAATTACGGTGTGATTGTCAGCAACGACGTGGACAAGCTGCTGGGCGGGCCACAGCACCCCGTGTTATCCGGCTGATACCGTCAGAACAGGACTCGACGCTGGAAAACCAGAAGCAGCTCCTCGGAGTTTTCCGGATTTGGAACCGCACTCACCATTTGCCAGCCACGGGCGCCGACATCGGGCATGATGTTGCTGCCGCGAAAATCGCCGTCCTTGTCGATCTCAAGGTAATACGTCATGTACTCCATCCGTGGCGTGACCAGAGCGTCGAACAGCAGTCGAGTAAAGATTTCGGCGGTCCAGATCGTCAGGATCAGAAGGAACAGTTGTTTCCACGACATGGCGGGATCCTTGGGAGGGGCCGGAAGCTGCATAGGAATATCCGGGGCCTGTTCGAGTCGTTGTATTCTGCCAATGCTGACGGATTGTTGCGAAAAGGGCTGGTTGAGTTAAGGGGAGTTGTCCGGAGTCTTGCGGCCCGGCAGCCAACGGGTGCTGAAAAATCATCGGCTCAGGTGTTGCCGAAAGGCATCATTCCAGGCTGTTTCTGGTGCATCAGAACAACAATGCCTGAAACGCAACGTCAGTCAGGAATTCTTCGTTGTCTCGTGGCATATCTGATCTGGTCAACTGAGTTTTGCCGGGTAGTTTTGGTGGCGAGTCGCGTGCACAAATTGTGTGTGCGAGGCACTTCCCGGCTTGAGAGATTCAGGAGTCAGAATCATGAGCACGCGAAAGAAGCAGCGACTGAGCTGCCGGGTGGACGGACAGACGGCGATTGTGTGTCTGGACGATATGGAAATCTGGGACGGGGCCGATCTGGCCCTGCTGCGCGACGTGCTGAATCGGTTGATTCAGCACGACGGTTTCCGGTCCCTTGGCGTGGATCTGACATCCGTGAAGTACATCCCCAGTGGATTTTTCGGAATGTTGTTTGAGTGGTACGAGTCGGGGCTGGAGATTGCAGTCTTCAGGCCTCAGGAAAACGTGCGTCAGATGCTGTGGTTTCGCATGTTTTTCGCCCAGGATGGCCTCGATCGGTTTGTGCTTACGGATGCGGACGTGCGCAATAACTCGCCCAGTGAGCAGATTGAATATCATCGCCGGGCATTCACGGGCGACCTGCTCGTTGATGATCTGCTGGATTCAGATGAACTCGATGCGGATCTGGAAGCCGATGCCGACGTGAATGTCCGTGATGGTTTTCTGATTGGGGGCTGATTTTTCAGACATTGCTGGCAGTTTCGGGGCCATGCGGGGCAGTGGAAGACTGTTCCGGATGGCCATTTTTATTGTTGTCAGAGTGCCGGAAAAGTTGACGTTCTGTCATGAACTGCGAATAATCCCCGGGTCAAACGGTTTTTTGTGGGGATTTGGAAGGCTGCAGGATGGTGTTCTGATCCTGTTTGAGAGGCTTTCTGCGATTCCCGCGAACATGATCTTTTTTGCTGGCGTGCAGGATTGATTTTTCAGATTCGCCGGTATGCTGTTCAGCGAAGAACTCACGTGTTCAAGTGGCTGACGGGTAGAACCCGTTAGCAGGTGGTCTGCGGAAAATTCCGCAGGCCCGTGGCCGGGTTGGCTGACGATCGATGAAAGTCGATCAGCAGGCAGCCTGTACAGATCAGATCTAGCGTGTGTCTCACATGGAGGCACGGACACTCGTCAGGAATACAGAGGCCACTGTGCCTCACGGTTTTTCGGGTTCGGGCAGGTACTTGTTCTGCTGCGTTGGTTCACAGAGGCGGTGCTTCCGGGGATTGTCGCAGAATCAGGTGTCGCAGTGTCGTTCGCGGGGTATTGACTTCGTGGCGGTGCTGTCCTGAAACTTGAAAGACATGCAGCTGATTAAGGGGATGTGTGTGTATCGTCTGAATACCGGATTGAAGGCGATCATCGAAAAGGGCAGGGAGCGTGGCTTCGTAACGGTCCAGCAGGCCCATGGATGGCTCCCCGATGAGGGTGGCGACCCAGCGATGGTGGACAGCCTGATCATGGCGCTGGATGAGGCGGGTCTGGATTTCATTGAAGATCCGGACATCAGGCTTGAGCCTGAGCCAGTCGAGGAAGAGGTCAAGCAGGCGCAGGCCGAACGAACTGCTCGTGCATTGCTGGGGCCAGAGACATCAGCGCTGTCGTCCCGTGACCCGATCCGCATGTATCTCAGTCAGATGGGGAACATTCCCCTGCTGACTCGTGATCGGGAAATCTTCCTTGCCAAGCAGATCGAAGTGACTCGCAAGCGGATGCGTCGGCATGTGCTTGAGTCAGACTTTGCCCTGACCATCGCTGTCGAAACGATCGAGAAGGTTCGTCGTGGCGAACTTCCATTCGAGCGAACTCTGCGAACATCTGAGACCGAGGAAGTTCGCAAAGAGCAGATCGAAGGCCGCATGGAGGCCAATCTGCGAACACTCCGGCACCTCATGGAATTGAATCGCAACGAATTCCTGCAATGGCGTGCTCTGGCTGATGGGTCGCGTGAGAAGGCAGCCCTCGGTTCACAGATTCTGGTACGCCGTCGCAAGATGTGCACGCTCTGCGAAGAGCTCAGTGTTCGAACTCATCGCCTGCAGCCGGTGATGAAACGCATGCTGCAGATTGGTGAGCGTATCGAACAGCTGCAGGACGAAATCGCCTGCCTGCGAGGTATGCGAACTGCTGATACCGAGCGGGAAGCATTAGAGCGGGAGCTGGAAGAATACGTTCAACTGCTGCTGGAGACACCTGACCAGTTTCTGCGGCGTTGCCGGGAAATTCGTCGTCGCATGCAGGGCTGGACGGATGCCAAGCAGAAACTGTCCGGTGGCAACCTGCGACTGGTAGTATCCATCGCTAAAAAATACCGCAATCGAGGGCTCAGCTTCCTCGACCTGATCCAGGAAGGCAACGCCGGTTTGATGCGTGGCGTTGAAAAGTACGAGTATCGCCGGGGCTACAAATTCTCCACATACGCTACGTGGTGGATTCGCCAGGCTATTACTCGCGCTGTTGCTGACCATGCCCGCACCATTCGTATTCCGGTGCACATGTTCCAGAGCATTTCGATGCTGAAGGCCAAGGCAGAAGAAATTCGCCAGGCGACCGGCCGTGAACCCAGCAACGAGGAGCTGGCAGAAGCGGTGGGTATGAGCATCGAGGAAACTGAGCGGATCATGAAGACGTGGAAGCATCCGATCAGCCTCGATACGCCTGTCGGTGAAAGCGAAGACAGCAGCTTTGGTGAGTTTCTGGAAGATAACCACGAAAGCAGTCCGGCTGAGTCGGCCGCAAAGCAGATGCTGCGGGACAAGATTGATCATGTCCTGAAAAGTCTGACCTATCGTGAGCGCGAGATCATCAAGCTGCGATATGGACTTGGTGACGGATACAGTTACACGCTCGAAGAAACCGGCCGCATCTTCAAGGTCACTCGAGAGCGTATCCGACAGATTGAAAGCAAAGCCCTCAAGAAGCTCCAGCATCACACTCGAGCTATCCACCTGAAAGGTTTCGTGGATAACGTGGACGAGGTCCCTTTGCCGACCATTGAGGAAGAGCCGACAGAAATGGAAGACGCCTCGATCCTGTGAGGCACCGTCTGCTGTCGTGTGCAGATCAGAGCGATCGGGCAAGTCCCGATCGCTTTTTTTGCTCCACGCATAATGCTGTGCGCGGAGTTGCTGTTCCGTCTGAGTGTTGGTGATTCTTCACGATCGAAGGCTGCGGTTGTCAGTGATCAGTGCACGCAAAGTTCTCCCTGGGAGGGCGAGGCTCCTGCCGGGCCGAAGTTCATTGCCCGAGTTCCAGTTGTCGTTGTTCGCCAACAACCGTAGTCCGGGCATTCCTGCCTGGCCACCTTTTCCGCACACAAAGTCGCAACGCGAAGCACGTTGCCCGTCCAGCCATTCCGTGGGCCGATAACCACTCAGCAATGAGAGGCCTCGGCATCGTCCCCGAGCTGGTGCTCGGTGGTCGCAGCATGGGCTTCAGCCCCTGCCCTGTCAGCGGGTCGGCTGCAACTCTGCGGCCGTCAATGCTCGGCGGTGGATTTTCAGATCCCTCAACTGACCATTCAGGCTGCCATTCATCCCCGCTCCAATGCGCAGTGGGGCGGTGGACTGTAGATTGATGGCATGGTCCGCTCGAATGTCGGCCACAGCAACCTCCTGACCATCCACATACAACAGCAGCCTGTGGCCCGCACGCACTGCAGCGACGTCATGCCAGCCATCGGGAAATGCTGCGTGGTGCTGGACTGAAACGCCAGCCTGCACCGACCAGATATGTCCGGAAGGCAGTGTGCTGCAATACAGTCGACCGTTGAGCTCAGCCAGTGTCCACGCCCGGCGATAACGCACATTCGGGGTAGGATCCAGTCGGATCAGCTTCTGCCACTGCTGTTCACCATTGTATTGATGGATTTCTGCCAGTGGCAGGGTACCTGCCAGCAGGCGACCGTTGTGCACCAGCATTCCCATGACTTCAAGCTCTTCACCCAGACGTCCACAGTCAGTCCAGTTGTGCGGGGATTCCAGTCGATAGACGCGGCCACTGGGCCAGGTGCCCACATAAAGGCGTCCATCATACTGGGCGAATGAGTACGTCTGAGTATTGTCACCCAGTTGTCCACAGCTGCTCCAGTTTGCACCGTCCCAGCGATACACGTGCCCGCCGTCATAGCTGCTGGCATAGAGTGCCCCTTCCCAGACCGTCATGGCCTCAACCCTGCGGTCCGAAGTCGTGCCCGGCTCCGGAGCGACCGCCTGTGGTACTGGCAGGGTGGTCCACGTGCCATCCTCTTCAAGCCGAAAGAATCCGGCCGGTTTGTAGAGTGAAGAAGCGTGTAATCGACCCTGAAAAACGACGAGGCCACCAATCGCTTCCACTGACGGCAACTGACCGCAGTCGACCCAGCGCCCATCCGGTGCGCGACGAAGAATCCGTCCGCCGATGTTCGTGTTGGGTGACTCCGGCAGACTGGATCCGGCGACGCGGTATTTTCCCGTGCCAACATACAGGTCATTGCGATACTCGGCCATGGCTGTGACGCTGTTGGACTGATCCGGTGCTCCGCAGTCTACCCAGGTCCCATCACTGCCAAGCCGATAAACATGGCCGGCCTGTCCCGCATCCGGTTCGCACGTTCCGACAAACAGACTGCCCTTGTGGACCGCCATAGCAAAGCCCAGCAGAGCATTCCCGGGCCGACCATGATCAACCCACGGTGTCAGGCGGTTGTCATCAATACCGAAGTGCAGCTGTCGCAGAGCAGCCTGACTGGACGTGACGCCGGCTGCGGTTTTCAGCGACAGGTGGAAACCACGTCGCGTCTGAGGGTCATACTGACTGACAAGATCGCCACTGGGACCATCGCTCTGAGGACACTGCACTCGGACGGTCACAGTAAAGTCGCCTGTGCCGAGCTCTGGAGCGTGCGCGGCCGGGATTTCGATCCATGACCCACTGGTGGGGAAATTCGCTGACTCGGTGACTTGTGCGTTGCCTTTGAGGACGGCAGGAGCATCCGGTTGCAGCAGATTGGCTGCAGTGCTCCGCAAAGGCCAGTGAGCAGCCGGTGAATGGGGAGCATTCTGTGCGAGTGCTGTTGTCGGCAGCAGCAGCAGGGCAGCGGACAGGGTACGCAGCAGCATTCGGGAAACTCCGATCCGGCAGGGATTTCAAAAGGGGAAACGTCGTTCAATGGCTGGTCACATCAGACTGCATTCCGGCACGGACCGCTTCAATCACGGCGCTGTTGTCAGCATCGCCAAAACCAAGGATTTCGGCACGCTCAAGAAGTTGCTGATGAGCAGCAGTGAGTGTTAGTGAAAGTCCGGATTGGGCAGCGGTTTCCAGTATCAGGCGGACGTCCTTCAGGTGCTGTGTGAGCCGCGCCTGAACCGCGTAGTCGGAAGTCAGCATCTTCGAACCTTTGGTGTCCATTTGTCGCGAGTACGCGGGACTGCCCCGAAGAACTTCAAGTGCGGCAGACGGGGAGATGCCCTGCGAGGCGGCGTAAACCAGTCCTTCTGCCAGCGCCGCGCGATTCAACCCCAGCACCAGGTTCGTGACAAGTTTCATGCGCGCTGCACTGCCTGAACCGCCGACGTGGAATACGCTGGCACCAAGGACAGGCCAGAGACTGCGACACTGCGTGAAACTGTCCGTATCACCTCCGACGATCACGCACGCTTCGCCTCGCCGTGTCTGTTCACTGGAACCTGAAATGGGGGCATCAAGGAGTGCAGCGCCCCGCTGGTGCAGCCGGGCTGCCAGTCGTTCACTGAATTCCGGGCTGCCAGTGGTGGTGTCAATCAGGATCTGGCCGGGCTTCAGTGCCACAAGAAACTTCTGCAGCACTTCATCCACCACGTCACTGGAATACAGGCTGATGATGACTCGCCGACAGTCTGCGATCGGATTGCTGCTCAGGATTGCTCCGCGGTCCGCAAGGGGCCCCGTTTTTTCGGACGAACGATTCCAGATGTGCGGGCGCCATCCGGCTTCCAGCAGCCGTTCTGTGATGGCCGTTCCCATCAGGCCAAGTCCAATGACGCCGATATCGGGATCGTTGTCGGGCTGCATACGGCAGGTCTCTCTGCAGGCATAATCCGTGTCTGACAGCAGTGCAGCATAGCAGAGTGAGGGAAACGGAGCGTATCGATGTCGAGCGCGGACTGGAGAAAAAAATCAACGCAGAACCAATGCCCTCGGACCACCGAGCACCAGCTCGGTGACGCTCACTTCAGCAGCCTTCAGCTCGGCTGCTGCCTCGCCCGCCCAGGGGGAACTTCGCCTTCACTCACCACTGATCTTCCGCTCGGGCTTGATTGTATGTGGGTCTGGGAAAGCAGGGTTGAGTCTGCAGCCCTGGTTTCAAGGCCCTGTTTCGAAATGGCTGGTTTGGTGGAAGCTGCCACGCATCCCGGAAGTGTCGATTCTGACGACTGTCTGCAGAACCGGCAGGCAGGCGATCAGATTCGGCAGTTTCCACCGGAAACAAGTTGCCTCAGTCGAAATCGCAGTTCGATAACGAACGGGCTGTGCGTGAGTTCAGGAAGAATCTCGCGGGCAGTTGCGGGCTGGCGACTGGCTGGTACCACAGCAGACAGAAGTACGGCAGACATGCGAACGGATTCGCGCCGAAGACAACAGATCTCCAGAGGGAGTTCCCTGGATGGCGCGCGGAAGTATTTCAGTGCTGGGATCGGCAGCATTGCTGTCCATCGGTCTGGCTGTCGGGGGTCAACTTGGAACGCTGCAGCTGGCAACGCCTCTGAGTGCTGTGCCTCGAGAAGGCAGCAATGGACCCACCGTTCCGTCCATTGGTATGGCTCTGGTTCAGAGTGGTGAACACATTTCGAAGGTCTCTGAGCAGGTACTGCCTTCAGTAGTGCACATCCAGGCCATTCGGGCAGAGAATGATCGGAAGGTAGAAGAGACAGGTTCCGGGGTACTGATGCGGTCGGCCGGAGTCCGAGGCCTGTTTGTTGTTACGAATCAGCACGTTGTGCGGGGTGCCGAGCTGTCAGCGGTCGATGTCATGCTGGCTGATGGAACGCGGGTCAATCCGCAGCGGTCCTATCGCGATTCCGAAAGTGATCTGGCGATTCTGCAGATTCCGGACGGCGGTCAGGCGGCTGCCCAGTGGGGTGACAGCAGCTCTGTACAGATCGGTCATTTCGTCCTCGCCGTCGGCAGTCCATTTGGGCTCAGTCAGTCAGTAACGATGGGGATCGTGAGTGCCAAGGGGCGACGTGATCTGTCCCTGACCAGCGACCAGTCGGTGACGAACCAGGACTTCATCCAGACGGATGCCGCGATCAATCCGGGCAACAGTGGTGGTCCTCTGATTGACATGTACGGCACGGTGGTTGGGATCAATACAGCGATAGCGTCGAACGGCGGGGGAAACGAGGGCATCGGTTTCAGCATTCCCAGCAATCTGGTGCGGCGTGTCTTCGAACAGCTGGTGGCACATGGTCGCGTTCGTCGCGCTTATCTGGGAGTGGAGCTGGACAACGACTTCAATGAGGCGACGGCACGGCGACTGGGGCTCGGGCGAGCCCGCGGTGCTCGAATCATGAGGGTTTACAACCAGAAAAACAGCCCGGCGGTACGAGCCGGTCTGCGACCGGATGACGTGATTCTGAAGTTCAATGGTGTGGAGGTGATCGATGAAAACCATCTGATCAACCTTGTGAGTCTGTCAGATATCGGGGTTGCGGTGGACATCGAAGTATTCCGCGGCCGCCAGATGTCACAATTAGCTGTCACGCTGATGGATCGCGAGGAATATCGGACCGCCGACGATCCTCGAAATACCTTCAACACTCGCTGAATGTCCTCCTGCAATCACCCTCCACGGGGCTCCCGCTGCCCCGAAAACCGTGCGGGTTTTCGGCAGACGAATTGCAATCCTGCTGCCGAGCCGGATAATGGAGCAGGTGGTTTTGCGAGGCTCGGTAGTCCAGGCAGGGCGGGTCCTGTGCCCGGGACAGCCACGCAGGGTCGTACCCTGCTGCTGGCGAAAAGTTCAGCTCTGGCACGCTACCAGGAGACAGCAAAGTGAAACCTGCGGGCGTAGACAACAGTGTTACTGCAGATGCAGCAGAATCGCCGGTTCGCCGAACGCGACGGCAGAAGGTTTTTGCTGTCCTGCCCACACTGCTGACGCTGTGCAACGCAGCCTGCGGCTTCGGGGCCATCACGATCACTGCCAAAGTGGGGCCGGAACATTTCGGTGGCAGCGAGCTGATCACAGCGTCGCAGCTGATTTTTCTTGCCATGCTGTTCGACATGCTGGACGGAAGTGCGGCACGGCTGACGAATCAGACATCAGATTTCGGGGCACAACTGGACAGCCTGTGTGATGCCATCAGCTTCGGCGTCGCCCCAGCCTTCATTTTCCTGCAGCTTGCCCATCCGGCCCATCATCTGATGGATACAATTGCTGCCGCACCGTTCTACTTCCATCCCCGCATCCTCTGGGCGATCGCCGTACTGTTCATGATGTGTGCCATCCTCAGACTGGCTCGCTTCAACGTTGAGACAGACGAAGAAGACTCACACGAATTCTTCAGCGGACTTCCGTCACCAGCAGCTGGTGGCGTCGTGGCATCACTGCCGATTGGTATGAGTGAACTGAAAAGTCAGCTCAGCACTGGCGGAAGTCTGCAGAGTCTGGCGACTGTTGAAAGGTACATCTGGTCCACGCTGGTGGTTATCGTTCCGCTGGTGACTCTGTCAGCGGCTGTGCTGATGGTGTCGCGTCTGAAATACGCTCACGTATTCAATCAGCTGGTTCGCGGACGTCGCGGGCGACTGCAGATTCTGCAGATAGTCTTCAGCCTTGTGCTGGTCTTTATCGTTCGAGAACTGGCGCTGCCGGTACTGTTCGGGTACTTTGCATTCTCGGGTCCGGTGCGTTCCGTTTGGCAGCGAATGCGACGACAGCCCGCCGCAGTGCGGGAGCAGTTGTAGCGTGAATATTGCCTGCTGGGGTGGCAGCCGATGCCGCTGGCGCTCAACCACGCTGTTGAGGCTGGCATGAAGCCCTACTTGCTGATGCTGTGCGGGGCCTTCGCCTTCTCACTGATGGGTATCTTTACTCACGCGGCCGCTCGGGTCTTTGACTGGCAGGTCATTGCTCTGGCACGTTCCGGTACGGCACTCGTGCTGGCGCTGGCACTGGCCACCGCCGCTGGGACTCCTTTGGTGTTTCTGCGCCCTCGCACATTATGGATCCGCAGCATCGCCGGTAGTCTCAGTGTGCTCTGCAATTTCTTTGCACTGGCACACATGAATGTCGCCGATGCACTCGCTCTGACGAATATGTTTCCGGTCTGGATTGCGGTGCTGTCGTGGCCGGTACTGGGGCGAGTTCCTGGCAGGGATGTCTGGCTCAGCGTCGGCTGCGCGATGGCTGGTGTCGCTTTGATGTTGAAGCCGACGGGCGAAGGGGGACTTGGCACGCTGCTGGCAGCTACAGGGTCGGTGACCAGTGCTGTGGCACTGATGGGCCTGCATCGACTGCGACACATTGCGGCGAATGCTGTCGTGGTTCATTTTTCCGCCGTGTCCGTGGTCATTCTCACAGGGCTGTGGCTGATTGTGCCCGCAACTCGACCCCTGCAGACCCTGCCCGCTCTGTTACTCAGTGACGGCTGGTTGCTGCTGGGGGTGGGGCTGGGAGCAACCGTCGGACAGCTGATGCTGACAAAAGCCTTCGCTGTCGGAGCTCCGGCTCGCGTCAGTATTGTCGCACTGTCACAGGTCGTCTTCGCCATGGTGATTGAATCTCTGCTCTGGCAGCGAACCTACGACCCTATGACCCTGACCGGTATTCTGATGGTGCTGGGACCAACGGGCTGGATGCTGCTGCGACGACCTCTGCGCGAAGAATCTGCCGATTGATTTGGCTGTTGTTTTTCCGCAACATCGCGTCAGATTGAGCGCGATTGCAGGGACCGAAAATCAATCCGTCGGAAATCCTGTTGACAACAGAACCTCGTCACCAATTTTCAGGTCCAGCGCGGGGCCGTCGACGGAGAGTGTCAGGTAGTGATCCCAGCTGTCCCGGACTTCTGCTCCGATCGGTGACAGCACACGGTATTTCACTTTGCGACCGTCGCTGGGGCGAAAGCAGGCAATAACACATGTTTCCAGAGTCGGTCTGGCAATCACCAGCGCCGAAATGCTGTGTGTGGAAGGCCGGTTGTCGATGTCCGCTTTCGAAATGCTGGCGGATACGGGCCACGGATTGCATATCGCCGCTCCGTGAAATTCCGACAGTAAAGGCACAGGCAGTCGGCCACAAACAAGGTTCAGCGGCGCCAGTTTGCCTGAGTCTGTCGTGTGGATCGCCCTGCCGCTGCCCGGTGATTGCTGTCGCTGCATCATCTGCAGGGTGTGCTGACTCATGGAAACTGCCGACTGCAGCGCCCGACCCTGCTCAGCAGCTTCCACCTCTGAGTCACAGGGGTCTCGCACAAACAGTCCACTCAGATGCAGTTCCGGCAGCTTCAGGACTGCGGCCACCAGATGAACCGCGTCCGGCCCCGCAGTGACGCCAGCCACGTGACGCCCCAGACGCAGTTCCACCAGCAGCGAAAGGCGACAACCGGCAGCCTGCGCCGCAGCGACAGCCAGCTCAGCATGGCGAAAATGACTGATGACCAGTGTGCACGGTCGAGTTGCGGCAAGGGCCGCCATTCGAGGAACGTCAGCATGTCGAACAATCGGGCAGGTCAGCAACAGTTCACAGGATTTATCAGCATCGAATCGCAGCTGTTCGGCAGTCGTCAGATCAGCACATGCGATACCGCGGATCTGATGACTGGTCATGGTTTGCAGTTGCTGCAGGATGGCCTGTACAGGTACGGTCGCATCAGGGGCAGTAATCTGCGGGTACCACGTGGTGTTGGCTGACAGCTGCGACAGCAGGGTTGTGATCTGTATGCGGTTGGTGTCGGGCTGACCCGTCATTGTGCAGACTCCAGTTGCTTCTGCAGCGTGGCAGCGCGTTGTTTTCGTTCCGCTTGTCCCCATTCCGGGTGCAGCACATTGACAACCTGCAGCATCCGCAGAGCGTCCTGACGACGACCTTCGATGGCGGTGGATTCAGCCAGTCTCAAAGCAGCTTCCAGCCAGAGGTCATCACCGGGGCGCGACTGATTTCGCAGCTTCTGCCAGAAACTGACCAGCGCGCGACGTGCTGATGGATCGGCCGATGTGCGGACGGACAGGGAACCTGCCACGCCGGACAGCTGCGATAGCTGTGCAGGTGTTAGTGGCTGCAGCAGCAGTTCGGAGAGATGCCCGAGCAGTGGTTCTGTATTCCCGGCGGCAGTGGCAAATGTGGTTTCCTGTTGCAGCCATTGCAGACGCTGATCCAGCGAATCGGCCGAGTCATGAAGTGTCTGATGTATGCTGGAAAGTCGCCTGCCCAGCTGTGAATGACCCGGCAGAGTGGCCTCGGTCAGCTGTGGTGAGAGCAGCTGCAGGGCCAGCCTGCGAAGTTCCGGGGGGCTGTTGAGCAGTGATTGTTGCAGTGGGTCAATCAGTGTCTCCGGTTCCAGCAGACGGCAGGCAGCCAGAAGTCGGGTACAGATGGCTGCGGTGCGGCCGCGTGGCAGCAGCTCGGCTGACGCGGAGTCCGCTTCCGGTGGGACTTCAGGCAATGGCAGAGCGAGTGCGGCATCGGTACTGCGGGCCAGTTGTGACCAGTCGATCGGTGTGGGTTCCGCGGGAGTCTGCCAGAGAATCGCGGCTGACTGCAGCAGTGCAAGTGACGTGTTCGCGGGGCTTTCCGCCGATGGTGTTTGTCCGACCTGTTCCAGAAAGGCGGTCGTCAGACGCTGTCGTTGAGTCTGGACATCTGCAGCAGCAGCGGAATCCATGGGCGGTGTACCGAATGCCGTATGTTCCAGCAGCAGGTCTGCCAGCAGGCATAACAGTGTCGTACGATCAGTCTGCAGCACGGGTGGCGAGGCCGCGGGGGACTGCAGCAGTTGAAGCACATCCGCGGCGGCTGAGAGTGGTGCTTCAGCTCGCAGGTAGCGAATACGATACAGACGAGCCGCTGGTTCTGTTTTTTGTTGTGCAAAGTCCTTCAGATGCTGTTCGACGGCGTCGCGATAGTTGTTTTGTCGGGCAGTCTTTTCTGTGGCAGATGCGGTGTTCCAGAGTTGACCGAGGCAGTACAGTCTGAGCAGATCAGCGCTGGCGGCCTGCTCAGACGACTGGAGTTCACGATAACCTTCGCTGGCCTGTTGCAGTTCTGTGGATGCGGCAGCCCAGTCAGAAAGACGCAGTGAAAGTTCACCGGCCTGCATCAGAGCGTAGGATTTTACCGATTGTTGTTCAGACTGGTCGGCAAGGTGCCGCAGCTTGCTGCGTGCCGACTGGTAGTCAGTAGAGGTGATGTGCTCATTGATTTGTTCCAGCGTTGTGGCGGCTGCGGGGCCGACCTGCAGTGACAGTTCAAATCGCTGTTGCAGACGCAGCGTGGCTTCGTGCAGCACGCCGGAAGTCTGCTGCAGCAGTGCTTCGGACCGTTGCTGGAATTCGGTTGCTGTGGACAGCAGAGACTGTTGTCGTTCGGGTGAGGAGTTACGAAGCAGCAGGAGAGATTCGTGAAGTCTGAGCAGGGCGTGGGCTCTGAGCAGTTGCAGTTCCTGTGGCAGCACCGGCATGGTTTCTGTGAATCTGACAGAAGCCTGCAGGGCATCGGACGGTTGATTCTGCAGCAGCAGTGCGCGCCAATGAAGCACTGCGCTGGCTGTCTGGTCAGCGGGCAGCAGAACATCGGGCTGCAGGCGTCTGAGCTGCAGCTGGAACGCCGCAAAGTCTCGTCGATCCAGCAGAGCATCTGCCTGCAGCAGTCGGGCCTGCAGGCGATCAGCTGAACCACTGCTGCGCACCAGCTGCTCAGCCTGCTCGTCCAGCTGGGTCAGTAGTCCCGGGATCTCTGCGGCTGTAGCCAGTCGGCAACGGGTCTGCAGGCAGGAAGCAAGGACGAAACGCAGACGCTGCCGGCAGGAACGCAGAAACGAAGGCTCGAGATTTGCTCGCAGCAGATCCAGCTGCTGAAGTCCTGCGTCAGCCAGTGCAGCGCCCTGCTGGCTGGCGTCGAGTGCAAACTGTTTCCTGCGAGCGCTGAGCTGGAGGGGCGTCTGCGGCGGATGTGAGGGGTTGAGTGTGAGCAGCTCCGGCAGACATTCGGTACGAGCAGCCGTGGCAAGCAGTTCTGTGCGACGAATCTGCAGCAGGAGATCTGTGACCGGTCCCGGAGGACGATCGTTCAGGAACTCAGTGATATCTGTGGCTGCCTTGGTTACCAGTTCGGGGCGTTGTCTGGCGGGCATCAGAGGCAGTTGTAATTCACAGCCGTCAGCCATCAGCAGCTGCCAAAGAGCCTGCTGATTACGGCTGACAGCGGTCGCCTGCTGTCGTTGACAGTGCTGTGCTGCCAGATCGAACATGTGGCGATCGTGCAGCGCTGCAACAAACTGCTGCTGCCCATCGGGCAGCAGCGAGTCGTCCGGCGGCTGAGCGGGTTCAGCAGCCTGCGAATTCAGCAGCAGAATCAGGTTAAGCAGTGCGGATTGCATGCGGCAATTGTAACGAGGTGCAGGGTTGACGCGAAGTCGCCCGACGGTTCACTTGTATTGATGCGACGCTGTGGGCAATGATGCGATGCGTGGCGGTGTTATCCATCGGGGCTGTGACGGGGAGCGGGTTATGATGCGGGTGCAGGCCTGGAGCGTCAGTCGCGTTGTGGTGTTGAGTGCAGTCCTGGTGAGTGGACTGCTGAATCTTCGGCTGAACGCCGATGACTGGACAGCATTCCGGGGGGCTGACGGGCAGGGCAGTGCCGGTGCGGTCAGTCTGCCCGTGAAGTGGGGCGACGGTGAGAACATCGCATGGAAAACCGAACTGCCCGGGCCTGGAGCATCCAGTCCGGTGCTTTACGGAAAGCATATCTATGTGACCTGCTACTCAGGTTTCTTTGTGCCCGGTCAGACCGGGGGCACGCAGGCAGATCTGCGCCGTCATCTGCTGTGTGTGGATCGGGCAGGCGGCAAGGTGATTTGGCAGCGTACTGTGGAGGCAAAACTTCCTGAGGAAGAGCGGATTCGTGATCATGGCTTCGCTGCCAGTACTCCTGCCTGCGATGCAGCCGGAGTCGTGGTGTTTTTTGGCAAGACCGGTGTGATTGCGTTCGATCATCAGGGACAGGAGCAGTGGCGAGCGGATGTGGGTTCCAAAACGCATGGCTGGGGGTCCAGTGCATCGCCCGTGCTGTATGAGAATCTGGTATTGATCAATGCCAGCGTGGAGAGTGAGTCGTTGCGAGCGCTGGACCGTCGCACGGGCCGGGAAGTCTGGAGTGTGTCCGGGATCCGCGAATCGTGGAATACTCCGGTCATTGGCAGGAGTCGCGAAGGTCGGACGGAGCTGCTGCTGGCGATGCAGGGCAGTCTGCGAAGCTACAATCCTCAGACAGGCGAACAGTACTGGAACTGTCAGACGGATATTACGTGGTACATGGTGCCAAGCGTCGTCTGGCATGAGGGTACGGTGTACTGTCTGGGCGGTCGTTCGGGAGTGGCGGGGCTGGCCGTAAGGATGGGCGGTAGCGGTGATGTGACGGACAGTCTGAGGTTGTGGACCAGCATGAAGGGGTCGAATGTCACATCTCCGGTGTATCACGCCGGTCACCTGTACTTTATGAATGACAATCGTGAGATTGCCTATTGTCTGTCGGCAGAGACGGGCGAGGTTGTCTATGAGGAGCGTGTAAACCGGGCCGGCCAGATTTATGCATCGGCACTGCTGGCCGGGGGTCGGATTTACTACCTGTCGCGGGACGGCCGTACGTTTGTTGTTGAAGCAGCGCCAAAATTCACAGAATTGGGGCGAAACGAGCTGCGGGACGGTGGCCAGTTCAATGGCAGTTTTGCAGTGGATGCAGGACGTCTGCTGGTGCGTTCGGACCGATATCTGTATGCGATCGGTGGAAACTGACGAAATCCTGTTAGAAGTACAAGTCGCAGGCGTCTTGTCCGTGGTTGAGCGTACAGAGGCGTCCGGGTGGCGTTTTCTGACGTCTGGAAAGACTGCATGACCAGTTCGGAACCAGCAGGATCGGGGTTGCTGGCACGGAACGAAGAAATTGCCCATTTTTACCGGGAAAATGCTCGGGAATTATGGGCCATTTTCTATTCCATGTGCAGTGATCCCGAGCGCGCACATGATGCCGTTCAGGAAGCCTTTGCTCGACTGTACGATCATCATGGGGAACCCGTGCGTGACCTGCGGGCATGGTTGCTGCGGGTCGGCCAGAACTGGCTGCGTGACGTCGCTCGACGGAAAAGCAGTAGTTGCAGTCTGTTGCCGGGGCTGGATGAGTTTACGGGTGCCGCTGTGGATCCTCGGCAGTCAGCCGAGCTTCACGAGCGACAGCTGCAGATCCGGGCTGCTCTGGCTGAACTGAATGAAGATGATCGAAAAGTGCTGGTGATGAAATATTCAATGGATTGGTCAGCAGCACAGATTGGTACGGTGATGAACAGCTCTGCGGCAGCAATTGACATGCGTTTGTCGCGTGCAAGGCGTCGGCTGGCTGAGATTCTGGTTGAACAAGGGTATCAGCATGAAGAGTTCTGACGGCAGTCATGACCACATGATCGGTCAATTGTCGGATCAGCAGATGGAACTGCTGCTGCGTGATTTTTTCGCGATTGAAGTTCCCGCAGTTTTGCCGACTGCGCGGCAACCTGCGGTGCAACTGCGTCGCGATCCGGTCGACCACAGTGTTCGGGTGTCTCGCTCCGCGATCTCCGTGCGATCCGGTCGCTTAACAGCCGCACTGGCGCTTGCCGCACTGGGCCTGTGTGCCGTGCTGTTGAATCAGGATGCGGAGCGAGTGGCGGCCATGGCCGCGCGAGTGAATCAGCCGGCTGCCACGACGGATTCAATGCTGGTATCTCCTCAGGGTGCCACCAAAGGCGGGCGGGTTCCGGTCGGCGCCGATGGGCTTCTTCTGCAGGAAACGGAGCAGATCGAAGTGCATCCCCAGCGGTAACGTCAACCTGTTTTCATCGGTCAACTAATCCAGCTTGAAATCGATGGTGTTACTTATGGATGGGGAACCACTTTCGGACTCCGGGTAAAAGGCCGCAGACAACCGACTTCCGGAAGTACCCAGAATGGTGATTGTTCCCGAGACTTCAGTCAGTTCTGCCCCACTGCTGCCACCACACCTGACGGCAGACTACACAGCACGCAGCACAGCCGTCGTAGTTTCAGCGGAAAATGAAGGACCATGCCGCGCATTCCTTGTGACCCGGAAAAATTTCGTTGCACATCCGTCTACGCCAATCGTGGCAGTTGCCCTCAGAATTCGCCCAGCACCTGACCGTCATTCATACCGGCCAGACGCTGACAGGTTCCGTAAGGACTGTTCACCACAGCTGTCGTGTAGTTGGTCCCCGAGTGATCAATGTTTTCGCTCAGGAATCGCACCGATCCATCTGCCAGCGGAAACTGAGCGCCCCCGGTGTGCAGACTGTAGAACGCTCGATGCAGCAGGGCCACAAGTATGGCGATGATGCGATAACGACCAGCAACTCAATCAGAGTAAATCCAGGCCGGAGCCGTCGGCGTGTACGAGGAACGAACATGGCGAAAAGTCTCCGTGCAGAACAAAATCACGTGGTTGTTTTGTTGCATCAGCCATTCGTTAGAAATCATCGCAATCTGGAAGGCGGTTGCGATTTCCGAGAAGCAGCTTGCAGGGACGCTGATTCTTGTTGCAACTCAATGCCCGCTATAAAGGCTGTCTAGCGGATGGTTGGGTTGTTTGGCGGAACAAAGCTGCTGCGGGCCTGCAGAAAGGCGTTCAGCAAAGCGGCTGGAGCGGGCGGGCTGGCGATGGTAAATGACAGTAGATCGGGCGTTACTGTCAGTACTGCGGAGGCTTTTGTCAGTTGCAGTGAGCACCATGTTGCCTGTCGATCGTAGTCAAGAACCACCCCGGAAGGCTGCAGATCCTCCAGTCGATCGATCAGCTCCGCAATATCAATTGAGCCGGGGGGACAGAACTCCACCGTATCGAAAAAGCCCTGGAAAAGTCCGGCGATTTCGGGTGAATCGAGCTGCTGAGCGGCCTTGAGTTCTGCCAGCTGCCACCGCCACGCCACCTCGGTCGGGTCATCTTCTGCCAGGGTCGCTCGAATCTGATATTCGAACCATGGAGTGGTGATGGCAGCACTGCCGGTGTCCGGCTCTGTGACAACAAGGTCGGTTCGTCGACATTTCAGCTGCCGACGAAAATCTGCAAATCGCTGCTCAAGATGTTCGGCGATATCATCAGCGGCGATACGAGCGATGAAGGCCGCTGTATGCTCGTTATATTCCTCAGGCACCTGATGCGATTTACGAAAGCCCCGCAGATCACGGACTCGTGAGCGACGAGTTCGGACGAGGGTGACGGCAGCAACAGGTTCGACGTAAGACTCGGGCATGGCAGGGCTGGGTCTGCAGCATGGGCAGGAAGTTATCGAAATTCCGTGTGGATTTGCAAACGACAGTGAATCGTAGAGAATCGACGCCGCAGATTGCAGTGTTGCAGATGAAGTTCAGGTCGGGAATCGGGTAGTTGTGGCCACGAAAGCCGGGGCCGGGGGAAAACGCAGTATGGGATGGTCGGGGGCAGACAGGCTAACGGCTGTCAGACACCTGCAAAGGCAGGATGCAATTCTGCGAAATGTGATCAAAATCGCCGGGCCGCTGAAACTCAGATCGGCGGGGCGAGGTTATCCGGTTCTGGTTCAGTCAATCATTTCACAGCAGATTTCCACTGCAGCAGCCGCCACGATCGGCCAGCGACTGCGATTGCTGGCCGCAGGTGGCGAGTTAAGCGCCGAAGTCGTCGCGCAGCTGTCTGATCAGCAGCTTCAGAACGCCGGCGTTTCACCACAAAAGCTTTCGTACCTGCGCGACCTCACTCGCTGTACTCTGGAAGGTGTGATCAATTTTCGTCGGATTGCTCGAGCTGCAGACGAGGCGGCAATTGCGGAACTTGTGCAGGTCCGGGGAATCGGACGCTGGACGGCACAGATGTACCTGATCTTTTCACTCGAACGCCCCGATGTCTTCGCTCCGGATGATCTGGGACTGCGAAATGCCATGCAGCGACTGTATGCAATTCCGCAGCAGACATCACGCGTGGAACTGGAGCGGATGGCCGAGCAGTGGCGACCATGGCGAAGTGCTGCCAGCTGGTACTTGTGGCGATCACTGGAACAATCTCAGAATGCAGATCACTGACACTCGTTTTGACGCCTCGAACCCAAAACTCAGCACTCGCATTCCTGACGCCGATGACACAATGTAGCCCGAGCATTCCTGCTCGGCCCCATCCCTCAAAAAAACCGGGGGATTTCAAGCGTGACGTGAAGTTCGTGCCCGGGCTGAAGCCCAGACTACGACTATTGTCCCTCGCATCACTCCTGCCGAAACTATCGCTGGCAACGTCAGGCTGATCAGAACTGTCACGGTTGAGGCAAACGAAATTCCGGTAATGGATAGTCGGGCAGCGGGACGGACTGAGCGTTGTCAGCCAGTTCCAGCAGTCGTTTCCAGCCGCGAGTGATCAGTAGCGTACGCTGCTGAACATACTGAGGATCCAGTGCACGACGATCAAAGAATCCTGTGGCATACACCGGAGCAAAATCCGGGTCTTCAATGAACTGCGCATTTACGGGATTACAGCGAAGATGACGTTCGGGCGCTGCCAGCAGCTGTCGTGATGGCAGTTCACCAATCACAAACCGCAGATAAAGGTCGCTCTCACGAATCGATTCAACTTCTTCACCGCAGACATCGCACAGATAACCCTGTTCACAGCGTGCCATATTTGTCATCCGCGGGTTGAAAAAGTTCAGGAAGAGAACATCCGGCTGGCGAGTATGATAAACGGAAACGGCCGCCAGCGAAAACGCGGCGGCCGTCCACAGACTGATGCTGTGTTCAGAATCGCAGATCAGCGGAGTGAGGCTGGGTAACGCCGTGACAGAGCACTGTTACCGGGGCCGCTGAGGCTGGCATTGCGAATTGGCAACTGACCACCGAAGGCATTCGGGCGAATGTAGCCGTTTGCATTCTGCGGCATCTCATGATCACCATAAATATCACTCATGCCAGGCATCGGTTGCGGCATCTGAGCCATCCTCGGCTGGACATACTGCGGCTGCGGGAACTGCGGCTGGGAATACTGTATGCCGGCGTACTGAGGAATGGCGTACTGCGGCATTCCATACTGCGGCATGGGCTGTGGCACGTTCTGTGAGTAGCCGGAAGAGTAGGCTGAGTTGATGCTGTTGCTCTGAAATCGAGCAGCAGCTGCTGCGGTCCACGTGGGGGCCTGCTGCCACGTCTGCTGCGGTGACCAGACTCGGCCTGGATGCCAGCTGTTGGCGGCGACCTGAGTCGGGTAGCTGGAATTCCAGGCCTGTGGCATCCCCATACCAGGCATCATACTGACTGGCGGCAGGGGTTGTGTATAAGTGCCGGAAGATCCGCCACTGCAACCGCAGTCGCCGGCTGGGGCTGCTTCAGGCATGACCGGTGCTCCACAACCAGCCGAGTCTGTCATGGTGGACTGGCACGAATCACAGCAGTCACCACCGAAGACAGTCCCCGCCATCAAAGGAGCTGTCTGCATCCATGGCTGCGGTTGATAATACTGTGGCTGTGGCATCTGATAGACCTGCGGCTGTGGCATCACTGCCAGAGGGGGCATACTGCCGCAGGGATCACAGCAGGGATCCCATGCAGGAGCATAGATTGGCTGGGGGCCCACAGGTGCTGCTGGTGATGGGTACATGCCGTTGAACTGCGGCTGCCACGCGAGGGCCGGTGGAGCGTAGCCATGGCCGTGATGCAGATTGCGATACCAGTTGCCGGGGTAGTGTCCCAGAGTTCCGTTCTGGTTTCGCAGGTAGCCATAGCCGAGCCAGTCGTCGATGACTTTCCAGCTGGCATACGGCTGATTGCCATACAGTCCGCCTGCCGCTCCACCATAACCCGGATGGATATGCTGGCAGCCGAACAGCCAGTAGAGCGGGCACAGCAGCCCGCAGGCCGATGCGACCGGTGAGGTGATGATGAAGATCAGAACTGCCAGCAGCGAGATTCCGCGTCGGGAGCTCATTGAGTCTTTTCCTTGAGCCAGCGATTGACAGAGAGACTAAGACCGGCGGCAGGTGGCAACGGGGAAAGCAGCCAGCGACAACCGCAGAGGAGGCCGGAACAATAAAACTCCGACTTTCACGGGAAAATCGGAAATTGACTCAAGTTCCGGGAGTCTGCAGATTTTCACCGAGATCAGATTCAGGAACCGGCCGGAATCGCCGTTCAGCGGATCAGAACGGCAAGTAAAGTCAGCAACAACAGGATGCCCACAGTGATGATAATCGGCAGTTTTGGCCAGTACCCGGCAGATCCTGCCGAAACATGCGGGGCAGGTGTCGCAGTCGCAGTTGCCGAGTTTTCAAAAAGGCCCCCGATGATCGTGGACTTGTATCCCGTGGCATCGTCACGACAGTCGTGGATCGGCATTTCAGCATCATCGATCAGGATTTCACCCAGTCGCCCCTGAAGCTCGCGAACAGTCAGCGGCAGTGGCTGCGCAGGGTCCAGCAGTCGGTCCAGCAGTCGAGCAAGGCGACTATTGAGACTGGTAGTGGACGGCTGCTGAGTACGTTCTTTGCAGGCATGTTCCAGCAGGTGTTTCAGGAGTGCAGCCAGGTCCCGCAGATCGCGTTGCACCTGTTCGGCTGAGGCGAAGGCGCTGACACTGATCAATGCCGGCCTCGTGGCAGACTGGTTCTGCTGGGCTCGAGCCGTGGCTGCGGCATTCAGCCAGCGCTGTAACCCCACTGCCGTAATCACGGGTTGCAGACCCTCTGTCAGCAACACCGTGTCCGCTGACAATGCACCATGGGCCAGTCCCACGTTATGCATCTGCTGCAGAGCCGAACAGATCTGCCAGCCAATATCGATGATTTCATCCGCAGACAGCCTCGTCCCCGCTTCGATCAGCAAGGCCAGCTTCGGGGCTTCCGGAGCTTCCATCCAGCACAGCAGTTCACCGTCAGATTCCGCAAAGCCCAGGAATTTCTGAATACACGCATGCTGCAGCTGAAGCAGAGTGTCGCGATCGGTTCTGACCGCTGCACGGAATTGAGACAGCTGAGAAAAAACCTGAGAAAACATGAGCAGGTGCACCAACCTGCCAGTCGGTCGATGCACCGCTGATTCAAGGCTCCAGCCATCCGCTTGCTGCAGAGTCTGCTGCAGGTCAAAATCGCCTCGCTGCACTGCGGACATAGCATCAGGAGAAGTCAGACGGATTTCCAAACAGTCCGCCACCCTTACCAGAGCCACCAGTGCCACCACGCAGATTCGTATTGCGCGGCTTACGAGGCTCTTCAGGAGTCGCCGGAGCCGCCTCTTCTGCCTTCTCTGGCTTCGGGGGCTCAGGACGCTTCTCCAGCGCCTTCAGCGACAGTGAAACTCGCTTGCGTTTCGTGTCGACTTCAACCACCTGAAATTCGCGAGTCTCACCGACCGTCAGAATCTCACCCACGTTCCCGACACGACGCCACGCCAGTTCGCTGATGTGCACCATGCCCTCAAGGCCGGCTTCCAGCTCAATAAAAGCACCAAATTCCGCCAGACGAGTCACCGTGCCGGAAACATTGCGACCCTGAGCATAACGCTCGGAAGCACTGGCCCACGGATTCTGTGCCAGCTGTTTCATGCCCAGACTGATCCGCTTCTTTTCGGAATCCAGCTTCAGGATCCGTACGTCAATCTGCTGGCCTTCGGACAGAACGTCCTTCGGATGATTAATGCGAGACCAGCTGATTTCCCCAATGTGCAGGAACCCATCCACCGGTCCAATGTTGACAAACGCGCCGTAGTCCTTGATCGTCTTGACGATACCCGGAAAGTCCTGGCCGACTTCCACCTTGCCCCAGAAATCCGTCTCACCCTCAGCTCGCTCGGCCTGCAGCAGTGCACGACGGCTGACAACAAGGTTGCGCTTCTTCGGATTCACTTCGGTGATCTGCACCGACATCTTCTGACCAACATACTGCTCAAGGTTACCCGCAAATCCCAGTTCCACCTGACTGGCCGGCATAAAGGCTCGCAGATTGCTGACCGTAACCTGCAGACCACCCTTGTTGACGGCAGTCACAAGGCAATCCACGACCTGACCTGCTGCCAGTGATTCCCAGTTCCCGCCAGCACGATGGCGAGCACGCGGAATACGACCCTTGATCAGACCGTCTGCTCCAGCCGAATCAATAATCACATCAAGCTGATCACCAACAGCCGGGTGCTTGCCTTCCGGAAACTGTGTCAGCTGCAGCACAATGTTGTGCCGCAGACCAGCTTCAAGGAACACTTCGCCGTTATGCACGGCCTGCACCACACCCTTGACCTTGCTGCCAACTGCGATTTCCTTCGCCGAGCCCGCTGCGTCGTCTTCCGCAGTCGGTTCTTCAGTGACCGCTACTGGCACCGGGATATCACCCGACATCGCAGCAGCAATTTCTGCTTCCAGGCCCGCTTCCAGATCATCCTCTTTCGGGATTTCCACAGGACCTCGACGCGCTGCCGGAGCAGAGACTGTTTCCTCGGGCTGCGGCAGAGCCTCTGTTGCAGCCGACATCTTTTCGCGGATGCGTGCACCAACAGACTCTGAATCTGAGGTCGCTTCGGCGACAGGAGTTACCGCCGCTGCCGCCACCTGCGAAGTCGCGTCGTCTGAAGATGCGGCGGATACCGTTGTCTCTTGAGAATCAGGCTGCGTTGGGTCCGTGGTCATCTTTAGTCTTCCTGTCAGAGGCTGCATCGGCCCGAAGGCACAGAAAACGTCATCCTGAACCCGAGCCACTGACGCTTCACATCACATCGCATTCAACTGCATGCGGCGTCTGTTACGGACACTGCGAACGCAGTCAACGTTGTGGTCATGAATCGCTGTGACGGATCAGAGACAAACCGATTCAACAACCTGTCTGACTGCAGGTGTGAATAGGGGAAATTCCGCAGTGTTCGCATTCAAGAAACCGCAGTTTTCCAACACGAGCATACCGAAATTGACTCGCGTTCGCCAATCAATTGAGGGCTGCGAAGCCGGTTCCTGTGTGGATTTTTTGGGATTTTGTCGGGACCCCTGAATACAGGGATAACCGCTAAAACGATCGCTCTACGGTCCTCGCTGCAAACTTGCGCGGGGTTGAGAATTCTCCGATGCTGACCTCTCAATTCCCTGAATTCCCCAATAAATCACACGATCTGCGAATCATTTTCTGGTGCAAACTGGTTGGAATATACGTGGTCTGCACCAGTGTCGCTGTTCATTTCAGGAGTTCTGGTGATGCGTTTTAGTAGCATTTCAAGCGTTCTGCTGGTTGTGCTGATCGCACTACAGGGGACTGCGGAACTCACGGCCACGGCCGCAGAACAACCCGTCGATTCCCGTACCGCTCGAATACTGAAGCCAGCCGAACATGGCGTCGGGCGGTTCATTGCCGATCTTGAGTTCACGGATCTGCAGGGACGAATGCTGCGACTGTCCGACTATCGGTCTGCAAAGGTCCTCGTAGTAGCCATGACCAGCACGTCCTGTCCCCTCAGCCGCAAATATCTGCCCACCCTCACCGAACTGGCACGCCAGTACAGCACGCGGTCTGCTCAATTCATTCTCGTCAACAGCATTCGCTCGGATGATCGCCAGGCAATGCAGACAGCAGCGGCAGGCCTGCCCGCAGCAGTGCCGTATGTCGTGGATGCGGATGAGACTTTGCTGCAGCGGCTGGGGGCCGTCTCAACAACCGACGTATTCGTGCTGGATCCAGCCCGAACCGTCCTTTATCACGGTGCTGTGGATGATCAATACGGTGTAGGCTACGCGTTAGAACAGCCGAAACGCCGATTCCTGACTGACGCTCTGGAGGCCGTACTTGCCGGAGTCAATCCGCAGACCGCAGCAACCACAGCGCCCGGCTGCGTGCTTGAAGCCGATACCGCAGCTGCCACAACTTCCATCACGTGGCACAAT
This sequence comes from uncultured Planctomycetaceae bacterium, assembly GCA_903858815.1. GTDB lineage: Bacteria > Planctomycetota > Planctomycetia > Planctomycetales > Planctomycetaceae > SXXK01. Next base: position 89,611 of record CAIOKE010000363.1, read on the forward strand.
CGCGTGTCACGGATTCTGCAGCAGCGCTGCATGGAGTGTCATCGCAGTGGCGGAGTGGCCCCGTTCTCGCTGCAAACCGCAGCCGACGCGGCTGCACACGGTGCGATGATCAGACAGGTCGTGTCTGATCGCACCATGCCTCCCTGGTTCGCCGCCAATGTTCCACAACACACAATCTGGGCCAACGATCGCTCGCTGACAGATGCCGAACGAGGCGATCTGCTGGCGTGGCTGGATGGAGGCCGACCTGAAGGCAACCCCGAAGATGCACCGCAGCCCCGGGTCTGGCCGTCTGAGTGGTCGCAGGGTGAGCCGGATGCGATTGTGCAGCTGCCACAACCCATCAGAATCAAAGCCACCGGGCAGATGGCCTATCAGTACGTAACTGTTCCCTGGAATGGTGATCAGGATCGGTGGGTACAGGGTTATGAAATCCAGCCCACCGATCGCAGTGTCGTGCATCACGTCATTGTCAATGTGCTGGAACCGGGGCAGTCCGGAAATCGCCGTGAAGATGGGGTCGGTGGATACTGGGCAGCATACGTGCCCGGAAATGCCGGACAGATGTACCCCCCGGGATTCGCTCGCCGATTACCCGCCGGTGCCACATTCCGATTCCAGATTCACTACACTCCCAATGGCACAGCCACGACCGATCAGGTTCGAATCGGACTGCATTTCGCTGACAGTGCGCCGAAATATGAAGTCAGCACGATCCCGCTCGCAAAGGTGAATCTGTCCATCCCCCCGCACGCGGGCAACCACATCGAGACTCTGACACGCCCTGTGCCTATGGACATTCCCGTGCTGGCCTACATGGCCCATATGCATGTCCGTGGCAAAGCGTTTCGCTTTGAACTGGAAGATCCGAACGGAGTTCGCAGCACCCTGCTGGATCTGCCGCAGTACGACTTCAATTGGCAGCTGCGATACGACCTGCAGGAACCTCAGGTGCTGAAGCAGGGCAGCAAAGTTCTGCTGACCGCCGTTTATGACAACAGTGCTGACAATCCGGCCAATCCGGATCCGTCAAGAATGGTTCGCTGGGGCGATCAGACCGACGAAGAGATGATGATTGGATATGTGGAAACCTATGCAGCTCCCGGCGCCCGTCGCGAACGCATGGCCGGTCGGACCGGTGCCGCTGCAAATACCAGCGGGCAGGTACTGTTTTCACTGCTGGACCGTGACAGCAGCGGATTACTGGATGCTGCTGAACTGGAACGAGTGGGTGAGCGTTTCCCGGGTCTGAAGGCCGAAAATGGTCTGCTGGAACGGGTATTTCGCGAAACCGATGAAAACGGAGATGGCAGTCTTTCACTTCCGGAATTTGAAGCGGCTCGCGAACGCATCCGAAGACGTTAAACGCAGAAAGAGCAAGGGCTCAGTCATGCTGAAATACTTCGTATGGCTATTTGTCGGTGTTGCCTGTACGTCCGCCAGTGGGCTGGTATCCGGTCAGCAGCCCGGGCCATCAGCGCCCTTGAAGGCGGTCAGCCCGGCAACTCCCGTAACTCGCACATGGCAGGTGGAAGGCGTGGCCAGGCAGGGCCTGCTTTATGTTCCGGAAATCGCAAAATCAATGCCCGCACCGCTGGTGTTCTGCTTTCACGGACATGGCGGAAACACTCGTAATGCCGCTCGCTCGTTCCGCCTGCATGAAGTCTGGCCGGAAGCCATCGTGGTCTATCTGCAGGGGCTGAATACTCCCGGACAACTGACGGATCCCGAAGGAAAGAAACCGGGCTGGCAGAAGTCGGCCGGTGATCAGGGTGATCGAGATCTCAAATTCTTCGATGCCGTTCTGAAATCAATTCGTGAGGATTATCGAGTCGACGATCGTCGAGTGTACTCGACGGGACATTCCAATGGTGGCGGGTTCACCTATCTGCTGTGGTCCGAGCGTGGTAGTGTGTTTGCAGCGATGGCACCTTCCGGGGCCGCAGCACTGCGGCTCCGGAATGAACTGCCTCCGAAACCCGTGCTGCACATCGCCGGAAGAAATGACCCGCTGGTGAAATTCACGTGGCAGCAGCTGATGATCGATCGACTGAAAACAGCTCAGAAGTGCGGCGCCGGTCGCCCATGGCAGGGTGGTGCCACGGAATATCCGGCCGCGGACGGAGCCTCGGTCTTTACGCTGGTGACGGACGAAGGCCATAAGTTTCCTGCACAAGCACCGCAGTTGATTGCAGAGTTCTTCCGCAGGCACGCGAAGCCGGAAAATACCACCAGCGGTCAGTCCCGGAATAAGTCGCCCGAGGTCGCTCGGTGATCTGACTGGCGTTGCCCAGGCATTCCTGACACGAGAGTCAAACCCGTAGTCCGGACTTCAGCCCGGGCGCGCCCTGCGTGTCACAACTGACGCTAAGGACAAAACACGTAGACCGGGCATTCCTGCCCGGCCCCCCCCCTTGAAAACCAAAGTGGTTTCATCAGTAACGCGGTGCTGAAGCCAGGGCTACCCAATTTTGTCCACGGCGTCAGGAATGCTCGGGCGACCTTTGTCCCCCATGTCAGTGTGATGCCCGGGAAACACTGCTCCCCCAAAACCACACCGTACACAGCTTCACTCAGCTGAATGCCACGTTGCCACGTTGTGCTCAGGCGCCGCCGAACTCGTCGTCGTAGTCAGCAATCGCTGCACGCACGACCTTCTCTGCATGGGCTCGATCATAGATGTGATCGATCTGCACCTGCTGCGATGTGTCGCCCGGCATGGTTTTGTATGTGGTGAAGTAATGTCGCAGTCGCTGCACCAGTGCCTGCGGAAGCTCGTCCAGATCTTCGACATGCGACCAGATGTTGTCCTGGGCCAGTACACCGATGATTTTGTCATCGGCTTCACCGCCATCCAGCATGGGCAGCCCACCGATGACTCGCACGTTGACAATGACTTCCGATTTGGTGATGGGACGCTCACTGAGAACGCAGATGTCAAGCGGGTCGCCGTCACCACGCCGCGCCTTCGGCATCAGCTCGGCAACTCGCTGCCCGCAGAATGTGCGAGGTATGAAACCATACAGAGCCGGCGGCTGCGAGGACGTCCGCTGCGGCCGGTCCACACGCAGATAACCGGTCACTTTGTCGACTTCATATTTGACGAGGTCAAACGGTGAGATCTCGATGAAGGCGTGTACAAGGCTGGGCGGGTTTGGTCCGACTTCCAGACCATGCCACGGATGCGGGCGCCAGCGGAAGAAGGGTTTAGGAAATGCCATACAGCGGGATCCGGAAAGGGCCTGTCGGGTTCTGATCTAAGTTCACTGTAGGGGACAGACGGTCAGAACCGCCACTGCAGCCCCCCGACCCTGCAGAAAAATTCCCGCAGTCCGGCGGGGTTTCCGAAGGTCGGCCAATTGCAGTGTTCAACAGTCAAAATACAGAGCAAATTCGTAGGGATGCGGACGCTGCAGAATGGCATTCACGTCAGCTTCACGTTTATGCCGGATCCAGCGTTCAATCACATCGGGTGTGAAAACGTCATTGCGAGTCAGAAAGTCGTGGTTGCTTTCAAGGGCTGTGAGTGCTGCATCAAGCGATGTGGGAGTACATTCGAGGCCAGCCCGCTCTTCCGGTCGCAGGTCATACAGGTCCTTGTCCTGCGGCATACCCGGAGAAATACGGTTCAGAATGCCGTCCAGCATGGCCATCAGCACCGCAGACGTCCCCAGATAAGGATTGCAGGCTCCATCCGGGCAGCGGAATTCAATCGCCCGCCGTGATTCCTGTCCCGAATTTGCCGGAATCCGAATGGCGGCCGAACGGTTGCGATAACTGTAGGAGAGATTCACAGGAGCATCAAAGCCAGGGGTCAGCCGACGATAACTGTTCGTGGTCGGACAGCAGAATGCCAGCAGCGCGGGGGCATGCTTCAGAATACCGCCAATGGCGTACATCGCGGTTTCACTGAGCCCACCATAGCCGCTGCCCGAAAACAGACACTGATCACCCTGAAACAGCGACAAACCAAGGTGCATCCCGGAACCGTTGTCATTCCAGATGGGCTTCGGCATGAAGGTGGCCGTGCGACCATGACGCTGAGCCGTGTTGCGAACCAGATACTTAAGCCGCTGAGTACTGTCACAGATACGCACAAGCGAATCAGCCTGCAGGGAAATCTCAGACTGACCACCCGAAGCAACTTCGTGATGCTGTCGCTCCGTACGAATACCACTGTCCTCCAGCAGCATCAGGATCTCAGTTCGCAGATCCTGAAAACTGTCCTGCGGTGACAGCGTCAGATATCCCTCACGATGCCGAATCGCAGAACCCCCGCCACGCACCGACTGGCCACGGTTCCACTGACCCTCCTCACTGTCCAGATAATAAAAACCATGCTGCTCACGCTGATCAAATCGCACACTGTCAAAGACAAAGAATTCAGACTCCACCGCCAGCTGCACACGATCGGCAATACCAGTGGACTGCAGATACGCTTCGGCTTTGCGTGCAATATTGCGAGGATCACGGGGATAGGTCTGATGAGTCACCGGGTCACGCACATTGCAGAACAACGCGACCGTCGATTTCATGAACGGGTCAACAAAGCAGGTCTGCGATTCCGGCACCACCTGCATGTCGCTCTCGTGAATCGCCTGCCAACCGGGCATCGACGATCCATCAAACGAAAAACCGTACTCGAAGCTCTCCTCAGTCAGTTGACGCACGGGAATCGTGAAGTGCCGCAGCGAACCGCAGAAGTCCGTAAATCGCAGATCGATCGCCTGAATCTCTCGCTGGCGACACAACGCCAGAACCTCACGCGGCGACATATTGCTTTGGGACATGTTCCAAAACCTCTTGAGCTGTAATGCGATCCACTGTCAGCACCAATTCTCAACCAGAACACGTCCCAATTGCAAACCGCAGGCCAGTTTCAAGCACACTTTCCAGTAAAACGGTTCATTTGTTCAGTGTTTCCCCGGAGTTCTGCGAAGAAATCAGGAGAACTGCATTATTCAATCGCGAAAATGCCTGTTTACGCATGCTGGTGTTGGGAATGCCACACGACAACACCGCACAACAAACTTCCCGGGCAGGCAGGAATGCCTGTTTTCGGGACAGCAGTGTTGAAAAAACAGACAGTGCCGGTTCAGTGGTTGAACAGGAATTCGCGACTGCTCAATACGGCCCACACGACATCTTCCAGTGTTGCACGGCGTTCTTCAGGAGTGCTCGCACGCTGCAGTTCTGCCAGTAGCCCGGCCTGTTCCGCGGCGGATGGCTCTCGCGCAAGGCAACTCAGATAGATTTCACTGAGGATCTCCTCGTTCGTCATCCTGGCAGCCAGCCATCTGCTGAGCCGATTTTCCGGAGCCGACAGTTTTCCGTTCAGTGTCTCTCCGTTGGAAAGGTGCAGTGCCTGCACCATGCTGGGTTCATCAGAGCGTTCACATTCACACGTGATACGACGCTGATTACGCCCGAAGGTCTGCAGAAACCACGACTGAACGGCAGAGTCCTGCAACTGGATCGCTCGGGTTCCGCGAGGATACGCGTCAGTCGGTTTGATATCACTGCCCGAGTAGACGATGTTTTTGAACTCCGTCGGCACGTCCGTGACTTGCGAGACGGCATCCAGCATCACCTCGGCCAGCATGCGTCGGGGAAAGCAGCGGGAATACTGACGCTGATCTCCCTGGTTTTCCGGGAGCGGCTCGCTGCTCCGCTGCCACGTCTCAGACTGCAAAATGGTACGCATCAACGCTTTCAGGCTGTAGTGATTCTGCACAAGGTGTTCAGCCGCCGCCGCCAGCAGTCGCTCGTTGCTGGCCGGATTTGATGCACGCATGTCATCAACCTGTTCCACCAGCCCAACACCAAAGTAATTCTTCCACACGCGATTGGTGATGGCGCGAGCAAACAGTGCGTTCTGCGGGCTGACCAGCCATTCGGCAAGGTATTCACGGCGATCTCCCGTGGCGTCAAAGCTGATGGGGTCGGCATCCAGTGGGGCAGGTGGCTGAGGTTTACCGGTCCGAGGCTGCACCAGTTCCCCAAAGGAGGCTGTGACAAGGGTCCGCTTGCCGTCACCGTTGCGAGCGTCACCGCCCCAGCCCTTCGCTCGGACTCGCGAAAACAGATTCGCGAATGCGTAGTACTGGTCGTTGGTCCATTTTTCGAGCGGATGATTGTGACAGCGGGCACAGCCAATCGAGAGTCCAAGGAACGCCTGACTGACATTCTCAGCCATATCCTCGGGGGCCTGATGGCGCGCAAAGAAATTGGTGGCCCCGTTTTCAATACTGGATCCCTTCGCAGTCACCAGTTCCCGGACAAAGCGGTCCCACGGAGCATCAGCAGCTACCTGCTGGCGAATCCAGCGGTACCACGCCGCGATAGCATCAGGACGCAGCTCATTCCCGTTCAGCAGCAGCAGATCGGACCAGCGATAGGTCCAGTAATCCACAAACTCCGGTCGGCCCAGCAGCGATTCAATCATGCGATCACGCTTGTCTGCTGCAGTATCAGCCAGGAAGCTGCGGACTTCGTCTGCTGTGGGAAGCGTACCAATCGTGTCCAGAAATACACGGCGGATGAAAACTTCGTCCGAACAGCGAGGTGCAGGTCTGAGCTGCAGCTGCTGCAACTGGTCCAGCACAATCTCGTCAATGAAGTTACGACGGGGGGCGGTGGTATAGACTTCCGCGGGAATGGTATTGGGCCACGGCACCGTGATCGTGGCAATAACGATGCGACTGGAAAACCACGCTGTGACCGCCCCGGCACCTGAACCCGAAATGCTGATCATTCCCTGTTCATCGACAGAGGCGACTGCCTCAGCCGAGGCTGTGAATTTGGCAAGATGTGTGACGTCCTCCGAGCGACCGTTGGAATAGTGAGCGCGGACCAGCAGCGGTTGTGTGCTGCCGACTGAGGCGAGTATTCGGTCCGGGATCACTTCCAGTCGTTCCAGGCGTGCATCCGTTTCTGTCGGCCCTGCAGCTCCCGCTGCAATCCATTCCGACAGGATGCGATAGCCAATGGAATCCGCCGGCAGACGCAGCCCACCTTTGTGCGGCACCGCCATGGCAGGCTTGGTCAGCAACAGGCTGGCTGACGGATCTGCCAGTTCGACGCGACGCCCCAACTGCTGCTCAACGATGGAAAAATAGTCACGGTCAGGATCATAACCACGCAGCGACAGCCGAAAACCACCTTTCCCGGCAAGAGCGCCGTGACAGGCTCCTGAACTGCAGCCCTGTCGCGCCAGCACGGGTTCGACATGATTACGGAATGACCACTCTCCAGAACGCTCCATCGCTGTGACTGTGACCTGCTGCACCGACGATTCCGGGACAGCACCCTGCAGTCGAATCGTGGTCCTGCCGTTGCTTACCGGGATCAGTCGCCGACCTTCGACTCGGACAATCTGAGGGTCGTCACTGACCAGCACGGCGTCAGTGGCAGGACCCACAGCGGTGTCATCACGAAATCGTTCAACAAGGACCAGTGACGAGTCCGCGGGGCCCTGCAACTGCAACTCGGCGGGCAGAATTCGCAGGGTTTCTGGAGATTGAGCTGAAACCAGGGATGGGAACAGCAGGCTCAGGCTGACCGACAGACAGCGAATCAACATGGGGTGAATCTCCCCGGGATGGTCAGGAAAATGGGGCGAAATAGTACAGCCAGGCATCATCAGCAAGGCTGCGAGTGATTGCAACTGAGTATTTGTAACGGTTTTTGCGGGTTTCTGCAGGCAGTTCAGAAAATCCGCCGATTTCGGGGGTTGTAGAAACCGGAATCGCAGCAGAGAATCGCGTAATACGATCCGGGTGCAACACGTTGTCTCATCGTCAGTGCAGTGGATTGGGTCTGTGAGACTATCAGGATTCCTGCGTCTCATCGGCTCGGCATCGTTGTTTCGGTCGTTTTTTGCAGGGAGCTTGTCATGCCGCTGACAAACACAGATCGCAGATTGGTTGACGATCTGCTCGCTGGGAATGCCGGCAGCTGGCGAACCTTTGTCGATCGATTTACCGGCCTGATCCTGCAGGTAATCCGACAAACGGCTCAGGCTCACAGCCTGAAGCTGTCAGCGGATGACGCCGAGGATCTGTGTGCAGACACGTTTGCGGAACTGCTGACTCGCGACAAATCTGCACTCCGCAGTTTCAGGGGCCGGTGTTCGCTGGCGACGTGGCTCACCGTAATCGCTCGGCGCATCGTCGTCAGGAAACTGAACGAGCATCGTTATCGGCAGGCGCTGGGGCACGTAATGGCACATCAGGCCGCCGTCGACTATGCCTCGTCCGAATTGAACGCAGGTCAGCGCACAGAGCAGAAAGAGCAGGTCGAGTATCTGCTGTCGGCTCTGCCCCGTGAAGCCGCTGCGCTGCTGCAGGCCGTGTATCTGGAAGGTTGCAGCTACGCCGAAGTCGCCCTGCGCCTGGGACGTCCCGAAAACTCCATCGGTCCGCTGCTGTCACGTTTTCGTGCACTGGCCGCGAATGTCCAGAAACCATAGTCCCACCGTTTAGTTTCTCTGTGTCTCAGACACGCCACACCTCTGGTCAGCAATCTGCAGGCGGTGATCGCGGGTGTTGAATCCCCCCCGTCGTCTGCCCTCGTTTTTCTAACGGCAGCATCGCTCTCTGCGACCCGGATGCAGCATCTGGTTGTTGCGGTGCATCTGGATTCAGCGAGTATCGGTTGAAGTGGGTGTGGAGGCGAACTGCCCACTGCTCTGTTCCACTAACTTTCCACTGCTGTCCACGTTCAGAAACATCACATCAAACCCCGCCTGTTTTGCCAGCTTCAGACCTTTTTCAGAGCCCAGCACCATCATGGCCGTAGCCAGTCCGTCAGCCGTCATGCAGGATGCATGAGTCACCGAAACGCTGGCGGGTGGGTCAGCCACCGGTCGCCCGGTGCGAGGATCCAGGACGTGCGAAAATCGCTGCCCGTCAATGACAAAAAAATTGCGATAATCGCCCGAAGTGGCGATCGATTTTTCAGTCAGTTCAAGAATCTTGTGCAGGTTGCCAAGCGGTGATTCGACGCCCAGTCGCCATGGTTCTCCGGAACGCTTAGCGGCACCCGCACGGTTTTCTCCACCGACATCGACAACATGAGCCTTCAATCCGTGCTCCCGAAGCAGTTCTGAGACGCGGTCGGCTGCATAGCCGGGAGCAAGAGCGTTCAGGCTGATCTGAATTCCCGGACGTGTGCGTCGGATCGCGGGGGGGGCATCGCGAACCTCAATGAACTGAGTTCCCAGCAGCTGCAGAGCACCTGCGATTTCTGCGTCCGGAGGAATCCGTTTCTTTCCGCTGCGACCAAATCCCCACGCTTCAATCAACGGTGCCAGCGTGATCTCCAGAGCCCCCGAAGTCAGAGTATGCAGTCGGCGAGCTTCGCTCGTGACGGTCGCGAAGTCTCGACTGACCGGGAACCACTCGGTACTGTCGACTGCCTGATTGAACCGGGAAATTTCCGAGTTTGGGTCCCAGGTAGACATCTGGCGATTCAGATCGGCAAAAACCGTTTCTATCTGCTGCTGTAATGGGGCCGCAGCAGGCGGTGCCGCGGAATCGATGACGATGGAGTAATACGCCCCCATGGTCTTCCCGGCAATCCTTAAAGGTTCCTGACAGTTTGCAGGATGCAGCAGCAGCAGGCTGATGAGGAATGCTGCAGGGATTGACGGTTGCGAAGATCGCACGCTGTGATGCATGAGCAGATGGTCCGGAGAAGTGACGTTGGATTTGCCGCCAACGAGTAACAAAACGCAGCCTCGTCGTCCAGCGGACAAGAGTCGAGATCATTACGATTGGGATATCCCCGGACCTCAAAGTTCCTGAGTCGTTCAGATGACGATGTTGTCTTTGCTGCTGCATCTGTCCGAGTACCAGGGGTGACCTCCCTCAATGGGTTGAAACCATGCTGCAAATGCCGGGTTTTGTTTGGTGCCCAGGGGATCCTTCTGATTGATCTTGCTGAACACAAAAAACTGCTTGTGACATCCGACCAGAGCATTGAAGATTTCAGGAAGCATCCACAGGTTTTGCTGCCAACGCTGAACGGAACGCCGATAGATTCTTCACATTGTTCTGACGAACGATGCCGGCACTCGAAGTATTTGAACTGGCCGGATTTCCGATGCCTGTGTCTGTCGCTCGGACTTTTTTGGGGTAAACTTTGGCAAGGGGGTGAGCCACAATGAAGTCACGAAACACAATGCCTGATTGCCATGTCATGCTCCCGTTGCGATCGCTTGTGCAAGCAATCAAGGCGCGTGCGGTAAGCTCACGTATCGGTCTTTTCGTAATAAGTTCTGTTCTTGTTGGTTGCAGCCAGCAGGACAAGCCATCGACGGAACCGCCGAAATCAGTAATCGCAGCCAATCAGCCTGCTGCGGCTGATCCGAACACGGCGACAACCGTTACAGAGTACCAGAAGTACTCGGGCACGTGGCAGATCGTGTCACAAGTTGAAGATGGAATGGAAGTACCGCAGGAGCTGCTGAAGGATGTCCGCGTGGTGATCAACCGCGAAAAATACTCCGTCTACCACGGTCTCGACACTGTCATGAAGGACTGGGTCTGGCAGCTCGATTCTGCAGAAGCTCCCGTGAAATACGAAATTCACGTTCCCGATGGACCATACAAGGGAAAAACGATCTATGGAATCTGCGAAATGGATGGTGACATCAGCCGCTACTGCGATGTCGTTGGAACCGACCCATCTTTGCGGCCGAAAGAATTCGCTGCCCCGGCAGGCAGTGCAAGGCGACTGTTTGTCTACAAAAGGGTCGCCGAATAACAGTACGGCGATACGACGGAGTACAATGCTGCAGGGGTAACGACGTGCAGAGTGGTTTGCTTGTGGCTGTCAAAGCACGAAGGCATCGTGTGCCTGCTTCAGTATTTGCAACGTTTCTGCTGGCTGCACACTTCGTTACGCAACATTACGGGACTGTCGCAGTTGATGCGATGGAACGATCGCAGTATGGCGATCTCTACATGCAGATTCGAACTGATGACGCTCGCGTCATTTTACCATTTGTCGTCTCAACAGGTTTCACTACGACGATCCATGATTTGATGACAGGCAGGACCTCACGTGAAGCGAAGTTGCGTCGTTACTACCTTTGGATTGGCACACCAATTTGTTTTGCCGAATGGCATCGACCTGAAGATGCATGCTGACGGTGTTCGAAGGAGCCCTGAGACTGAAGGGAAGTAGCCACAGCGGTCAAGCTCTTGATCGGTGAGCGAGGAGCGGTGGCTTGAATCCGGCAGTCCGCGTACTGGTCGCAGCCGTACAGAATCGGTAAGTCTGGTCCAGCGTCAGGGAGTCATCGTGTTCTTCAAATTGCTGTTCACGTTTGCCATTTGTTTTTTCATCTTCGTGATTGGCACGAGCGTTGTTATGCTGCCAAATCTGGAACAAAGCAGAGAAGAAGCACGCGAATCGCAGGCGTATATTCTTTCTCAACAGATCAGATCTTGTGCAGTGCCTGCGGGTACCAAAGATCCATGGGGAAGTCGCTTCATCGTCAATCGTATCGGTGAGGATGGCACCGTTGCTGTCTCGTGTGGTCGAAACATGATGACTCCGGAAAAGGGTTTCGATTCAGTTGACATCTGGGATTCGATGTCCGATCCTCCACACCGAAAAGCACTTCGCCGCAAGGGAACGCAACTGCTCCTCGTTTGTACCGTGGCAGCGCTGCCGTGGCTCTTCCTGGCGGTGACGCTGTTGCGTGAACGGCGGCGTTGGAATACAACCGGTGCAGGTTGTGATGCCACGTAGCAGCGATTCGTGCTGCAGTCGCACGTGGGGCGGTTCCTGTCTTTCAGGATTCGACTGGTCGCCAGTCAGTGAATACTGGCCTTCCCGGGGAATAGCCGTGAAGATTTGCAGGTCTGTTCCTTGTTTCTTCGTTGTCACGCTGCTTTTTGTCGGTTGCCAATCGCTTGCGCAACAGGCACACAGTTCGTGGCTTGCAGACTTTGATCGAACTGACACTCTTGTTGCACGGAAAAAGGGGGAACCGGCGATTCGCTGGACGGACCAGGCAACCATTCATCGACTTCGAGAAATCTACAACACGGCGGACTGGAAGCCATACTCAACGACCATTCCCGCAGACATCAATCAGCGAACCATCACGCTTTACAACGGCGACCAGCAGTTACGTCAGTTTTCGTTTTGCCTCGGTGACTTTTGCGAATCCGGTTCCTACAGCGAAATTCGCACAACGGAACTGAGTCCAGAGGAACTCAGTTGGCTAGAGTCGTTATTCAAGCCCCCGAACGATCATGAGTGGCCTATCGAGTCAACCGAATAACGATTACTGCACTGCGGGAGTGCTGCAGCGGGGACACACGCCTCAGCGTGGCGGCGGCAGAAGGGCGGCAGCGGGGACACACTATCAACGTGGAGGGCGCGGTGGGGACACACCATTTCTAGTTCCGTTCAGCGGGCTGCGATGTAGATCCCCCCCCCCCCCCAGGTTCGCTCGCCGTACCGCCATTGCCTGTGTCCCCCCCATAGATGCATTTTGGCGGGCGAGTTTTGGCGGGGACACACCAGTTTATTGGAGGTGTGGGTTGTGATGGAGTTGTGGGGACACACCATTTCTCGTTTCATCCGGTGAGTTCTGCTGCGGTGTGTCCCCCCTGTTGTAGCGATAGGGCATTGCGTGGTCTACTGCTGTGTCCCCCCTGTGTTTGAGCGTGTTGGCTGAGGCACAACCGTGTTGGGCGTGAGCGCGTTAGCGGGGACACAGTCCGATTATTGGGTATCTGCTGAGGGCGAAGCGACGGATCCAGGAAGGGTGGGGCTACGGCAGGTAGGCTGGGCCCGCAGCATGAGGTTGCCCCGCCAGAGATTGGAAGGGGCACGGAACTGTGTGCAGGAGGTTCGCTATGCAGTGGCGGCGACGAAAGTTGAGCCGGAAAGCGATGTCATAGACAATCGCGGTGCGAACAGTGCTTCTCTGAAAAAATCGAGCGGTTGCAAAAGGAATTCGAACTATTGAGAGCCACTTCTTACAACGTGGTACGTTTGCCCCTCGATAGTCTCATGACAAACAGGACGTCAGAGAGTATGAAGTGGGGTGGGCTGCAGATTTTTCGCTTCCAGGTTGCACAGTCTGGAGAACAGTTCCCTGAGTTGCAGCCGAGCTCGGTGGCGATGCCGAGGGGGTGTTGATTGGGCTTTGCGAGCGGGCTGATATGCCGCAATCAGGTGAGGTTTTCCAGCGACAAGGCTGAACAGACGCCGGAAATCTCTGACCAGCCCACACCACGTCGATTCATTCAGGCCCAGCTGGTTTAAAAACGAATCCACCTCGGGTGGTGTTGATTCCGTTTTGTGGTATCGATCGCAGACAATCTGGCTGGCAGTCCATTCGAGCAGCTTCAGGTACTTTTCTGTCGACATCGGTAGGAACCCTTTGTTGCTGCATCGGTCGCCGGCAACGTGTAAATCAGGCCCCGGCGTTTGCGTGCTTTCCTGCAGATCAATCGGGGACAAATGTCGTGAATAATCGGGCCGTGTTGGGGCCGGCTGGGTGCTTTCTGAAGGGATTTCTGTTGCGGCTGTAGCTGCTTGAGCAGCTGCAGATTCGATAATTGTTGCTATCGCCTTTACCTGCAGGTCGCGTGCCCGTTTCTGGGCTGAGGTGTAGTCGCTTGTGTCAATCGATCGAGCCAGTCCAGCCCGGATGGGGTTGAGGTCGATATACGCAGAGCACGCAGCAATCGCGGCCTCATCCAGCATTCGTACGGCTCGATAACGAGCCTGAAAAAACTTTCCGGTTTGGCCGTCTTCCTTGTTTGCTCGCTGGGCAATGTGCTGACTGAGCAGCCGCATCCACCACGAAATGTCACTGAGGCGACTTCGTATCGTGGCCAGTTTCTCTGGGTTGTTCACAATGCGTTTGATCTCGAATTCTGTTGGTTCGATCGGTTGACGCTGCGAGTCCCGTTGCCTCGGACACAGCATCAGCCACCGCCAGGCGACATCAGTGTCGCTGAATTGTTTCACGGCATCCGGTCTTGATCGAAGCAGCAGGTGAAAGTGATTGCTGAGTATTGCCGAACTCAGAAGGTCGATGGCAAAGTACTTTGCCAGTTGCACGAGGAGATCATCGAGCCACTGTTTTCGATGGTCATAGTTTCTTCCGGTGACTTCGTCGCTACCGAAAAGGAAGCACCGTCGCACAGTACGATTCATGACATGCACGACAGCAATTTCATCTGCGGCAAAGACCTCAACTCGAGCCAATCGGGCCATGGGGCACCTCGCGATCATTGAAACCAGGGTTCTTCACTGCAGATACAGTACCCATGTGCGTATGCAATGTCCATAGGCGGGTGTGGAAAATGATGTACCCCTATAAATGTGCTCTTCGGAATCGAGGTCTCACCCTGTGAATTTTAAAATGTTCCCCTGTTCGGCACGGAGCAGTGTCCCTGCATGAAGTTCGACCGGACGAGTTTCCTATATGTCGTGATCGTCCGCATTTAATTCAATGAAATGGATGCATCGGAAGTGGATGAGTACAGATCTGGCGAGGATGTTTCTTGTTTACAACCGATGTGTGCGAATTGCATCAGGGGATTCCTAAACGTTGAGTCCCCATGGAATTGATGTCGGCCTTCTGAAAAATGTGTGTCCCCTCGGTTGCTGGTGTGTGTCCCCGCGGTTGTTGGCATTTGGCTTTGGAGGGAGGAGGATGGGGTGGGGGGATTTCTGGTGATTGGGTGGGCTGTTTCGGGTTGGGGACTGGTTTTGCAAAGAATTGGTGGGTTGGTGGGTTCGCTTTTCAGCGACGGAGTTGCTCGTCAGAATACGTTGCCGTCAGTAGTGGCGCGGGGTGTGGCAATGCGAACTGGATTCGGCGGGGTGGCCCGGAGTTGTCGTGGTTGTCGTAGTTGATTTCGGCTGAGCAGCGCACGGTGGGGCAGTGCGGGGTATGTTGGGTTTGGGGGTCAGTTTCAGGAGTGTGGAGCGATGCAGCGGGTGATTGTGCGACCGGAGCGATTGGATCTGGATTCTCCGGGGCGTCGTGACTATTGGGTGGCTCTGGAGCACGACAGTATTTGGGGCGATCATCTGCTGCCGCTGACGGTCTTTGTGGGTCCTGAGACGAGGGATGGTGAGGGACTGGTGTCATTTGGTTCGAATCATGGCAACGAATATGAGGGTCCGGTTGCTCTGAAGCACCTGGTACGAGATCTGCGACTGCAGGATGTGCGCGGACGGATCATTCTGATTCCGGTGTTGAATCCGGCAGCCTTTCTTGCGGGGACTCGGGAAAGCCGACTGGATGACGGCGTGAATCTGAATCGGGCATTTGTGGACGGAGCAGGTCGAAATCCGGCTCTCTCCGGGATTACTCACAGGATCGCTGATTTTGTTCGCACCTGCATCTGGCCGCGTGTGCATATTGTGCTGGACCTGCATTCGGGAGGTGATGTGGCACGGTTTGCGATCTGTGCGAACTACCACCCGATTGACGATCCGGTGCTGGGGGCGAAGATCGAAGAGACGGCTCGCTGGTTCGGGACTCCGGCGTTGATGATCTACCAGAACCAGACTCCGGGTCTGCTGCCATCGGAGGCGGAGCGTCTGGGTAAGATCACAGTGGGGACTGAGCTGGGCTGGGGTCGGGCGGTCAATCCTGAGGGTGTGCGGTATGGCAGGCAGGGTGTACTTGCGGCGCTGATCAACAATGGTCTGTTGCATGGCAGTATCGAGCCCATCGCGCATCATCGCGAGGGGACTCAGCGGAAACTGGAAATGGTGGATCGAGACTGTTTTATACCGGCTCCGTTTGCCGGGCATTATGAACCGCTGGTGGAGTGTGGCACGGCAGTGCGGAAGGGGCAGACGGTGGGTTTGCTGCATGATTTTGATCAGTTTGATCTGGAGCCGTGGCCGTGCGTAGCGGCTTTGGATGGCGTGGTTTTGGCGCAGGCCTGGGCAGCGGTTGTGCCCAAGGGTCAGCACATCGTGGTGGTTGCGAGGGACGTCACCTGAAAATTGCAGTCTCAATCGTCACCATCCAGGAAAACTCCGGGAAAAATCCCAAAAACCCCATTTTTGCCACGTTCGGCAGTCGGTCATCGGGTGAGAATTCCCGGGTCAGCCTGCCGAACCGTTTCCCGCCCAATTCGACTGAAGATCTGTGGACATGAAATCGACCGTACATCCGCTGCAGGATGTGAACATCGTCAGTACTTCGCCGCTGATTGCTCCGGCGCAACTGAAACAGGAAATTCCCCTTACGGATGCTCTGGCTGAGCATGTCTGGAAATCGCGCAACGCGGTCTGCAGTATTCTGCGCGGTGAAGATCCTCGTGTGATGGCCATCGTGGGGCCCTGTTCCATTCATGATCCGCAGATGGCAATCGAGTATGCGGCTCAGTTGAAGGAAGTGGCGGACGAAGTCAGTGATATGCTGTTCGTTGTGATGCGAGTGTATTTCGAAAAGCCGCGGACGACGGTGGGGTGGAAGGGGCTGATCAATGATCCGCATCTCAACGACACCTTTGATATTGTCGAGGGACTGCGTAAGGCCCGGCAAATTCTCTGCGAGGTCAACAGCACGGGACTTCCGGCCGCCACTGAGATGCTCGAACCGATTACTCCGCAGTACATCGCCGATCTCATTGCGGTTGCTTCGATTGGGGCTCGAACAACCGAATCCCCGACTCATCGGCAGATGGCCAGTGGGTTATCGATGCCAGTGGGTTTCAAGAACAGCACAGAAGGCAGTCTGGAGGTCGCCATCAACGCGATGAAGGCCGCACAGGCTCAGCATCGCTTCCTGGGTATCGACAGCAACGGTCAGACCTGCGTCATGACGACTCGCGGAAACCCTCATGGACATTTGATTCTGCGTGGTGGTCGAAATGGTCCCAACTATCATGCTGAGGCCGTGGCTGAAGCCAGTGCAATGCTGCGTGCTGCCCAGTTGCCTCCGCGGCTACTGGTGGACTGCAGCCATGCCAATTCAAGCAAGGACTATCGCCGGCAGCCACAGGTGTGGGATGATGTGATTGGCCAGCGTGCAGCTGGGAACGCTGAGATTGTGGGGCTTATGCTGGAAAGCAATCTTCGCGAGGGGGCTCAGACGCTGGGACCTGATCCGCAGCAGTTGCAGTATGGTGTCAGCATTACGGATGGCTGCATCAGTCTGGAGACGACTGTGCAGCTGCTGCGTTCCGCGAGGAAGACTTTGCAGTCCGGCCGACGTTCCGGCTGAAGTCAACGAATGGTCAGCTGCAGTTCGCTGATGTGCGGGGAAGCTGCTGCCGGTCAAGGGCGACTGGGGGTAATGTGTCTGATAGCCGGGCCGAATGGCTGATGGTTTTTGGGGGCTGTGCAGCATGCGGGTATTAAGCCGTGAGCAGGTCAGGCGACTGGACCGTGATGCTGTTGAACGGCTGGGGATACCGTCATTGTTGTTGATGGAAAATGCGGCGCGTGGGTTGAGTGGGGTGATTCAGCAGTGTCGGCAGCAGTTGGGTCAGTTGTCAGGCGGTCGGATTGTGATTATTGCGGGACCGGGCAACAACGGTGGTGACGGTCTCGCCGCAGCTCGATTGCTGGCGGCGGAGGGTGTGTTTGCGGAGGTGTTTTTACTCCGCGGTACTCGTCAGCTCAGTGCAGACACAGCGGCAAATCTGGGTTTTTTGCAGCGTGCGGGGCTGGAAGTTGAGGAGCGTTCGGAGCAGTGGGTGTGCGAGGTCTTGCGGGGTTTGTGCAGTTCGGATCTGGTGGTTGATGCATTGCTGGGAACGGGTCTGCGGGGTGCTCCTGAGGAAGCTCAGTCAGGGGTGATTGAAGCGATCAATTCCAGCGGGTCACGGGTGTTGTCAGTGGATCTGCCGTCGGGTCTGGACTGTGATCTGGGAACGGCTGCGGGGGCCTGTGTACGGGCGGACTGGACGGTCACATTTGCGGCAAAAAAGCTGGGTTTTTTGCAGCCTGAGTCGCGGCAGTGGACGGGTGAAGTGCAGGTGTGTCCGATCGGGATTCCGTGGAGCTGGGCTGGCTGGCCGGCGGTTGCCGATTGCTGAGACCGCCTGGATCGCGAGCAGAATTTAACACAATCTTAACAATTGCCTCGTTTAATTGAGCAGGCGTGTGTTGTGTGTGTGATCTTCTGTCAGGTCAGGGTCGATCGATGAGTACGGCATTTCGGCGTGCAGGTGGCTGGGTTTCCGTGATTTTGCCGGCATTTTGTGCGGTGCTGGCGGCTGGTTGTTCGGTGGAGTCGGTGGATGCGCCACCAGCGACGGCGGGTTCGGGGCCAGCGACGGCAGCGGGTTCTGGTGGTGTTGAGAAGCGTATTCAGGTGGACGGCAGCAGTACGGTGGCGAAGGTTGCGGCAGCTGTGCAGGAGGAGTTCACGAAGAAGTTTTCCGACACGAAGGTGGCTCTGAAGGTGACAGGCACGGGTACTGGTTTCAAGGAGATGATTGCTGACCGGATTGATATTGCGAATGCATCACGACCGGTGAAGGAATCTGAGCGGGCTGACTGTGTGAAGGCCGGGATTGAACTTGTGGAACTGAAGATTGCCTTGGACGGTCTGACTGTGTGTGTGAATCCGCAGAACGACTGGGTGGACACCATCACGGTGGCTCAATTGAAGAAGATCTGGGAACCGGGCAGTGCAGTGAAGACGTGGAAGGACGTGGATCCGGCGTGGCCTGACGTTCCGCTGGCATTATTTGGACCTGGTGAGGAGTCCGGCACGTTTGATTATTTCACGGAAGTGATCAATGGGAAGGAGGACCAGATCACTGAGAGTTACAGCGCGAGTGCTGACGACAACGTGACGATCACGGGGATAGCGGGTGAGAAGGGTGGGATGGGGTTCTTTGGCTGTGCGTATTATTTTTCGAACCGTGACAAGGTGAAGGCGTTGAAGATTTCGGCGACGGACAGTGTGGCGGACGGAGTTGAGCCGACTATTGAAACGGTGCGTTCGGGTGCCTATAAGCCGTTGTCTCGTCCGTTGTTCATCTATGTGAAGAAGAGTTCTCTGGCGAAGCCTGAAGTCCTGGATTTTGCGAAGTTCTTTCTGAACGAGGGGCAGGCTCAGGTGGGTGCTGTGGGCTATGTGCCGCTGGAGGAGTCGGAGTTGAAGTCTGTGAACGAGGCATTGGATGCCGCGGTTGGTGGTGCGGGCAAGTAGTTTGGTTGTGATCTGCAGGCAAGGTTGTATTCTGGTCTGGAAGTCGACCAGCAGTGGTCGGCTTCCTGTCAGTTGCTCCTTGTGCGTCTGGGTTTTGGGCTGAGTTTTGTGGAAAGCGTGCTGATGCCAACCTGGGCGTCTCAGAGGATTCATCGGCGTCATGAAACGCTCATTCGCTGGGTGTTGTTTGTGTGTGCTGCGCTGTCGGTTTTGACGACAGCGGCCATCATTTATGTGCTGCTCAGCAATGCCGTGTATGCTCCGGGTGAGAAGACGGCATTTTTCGAGCGTGTTTCATTATGGCAGTTTCTGACGAGTGGCCGGTGGAAGCCGACTGATGGTGCGGGTGCTCATTTTGGGATCTGGCCCCTGCTGACGGGGACTCTGCAGGTGGCATTGATTGCATCGCTGGTGAGTATTCCGGCGGGTCTGGGTGCAGCGGTGTACATGAGCGAGTATGCTCAGCCACGTGAGCGTGAATTTCTGAAACCGGTTCTGGAAATACTGGCGGGGATTCCGTCGGTGGTTTATGGCTTTTTTGCTCTGAAGTTCATTACTCCCTGGGTTCTTAAACCTTTGTTTGGTCTGTTGGGTCTGGAGATTTCGATCTTCAACAGTCTGAGTGCGGGGATAGTGGTGGGGATTATGGTGACGCCGCTGATAGCGTCACTGAGTGAGGACGTGATTCGGGCAGTTCCTCGCAGTCTGCGTGAGGCTGCATATGCCCTTGGAAGTACTCGTTTCGACGTGTCTGCTCGCGTGGTGGTACCAGCGGCATTGTCTGGCATTCTGGCATCCTTTCTGCTGGCATTTTCGCGGGCTGTTGGTGAGACGATGGCGGTGGCGATTGCGGCTGGTGGCAATCCGTTATTGACGTTGAATCCACTGCGTGGTTCGCAGACGATGACGGGATTTATGGTGCATGCCAGTGCGGGTGACAGTGCTGCTGATTCGATCAGTCGGATGAGCATGTATGCGGTGGGGATCACATTATTTGTGATGACGCTGACGATCAATCTGCTGTCGGGCTGGATTATGCGGCGTTATCGCGAGGTGTATCAATGAGTGTAGTGTCGGGAGGTGTGACCGACGGTGTTGTGTCGGTGAGTTTCACGGCTGGTTCGGACAGTCAGATACGTCAGCGGCTGCGTTTGTCGCGGTATTTCATGTGGCTGTGCAGGCTGGTGACGTATGCCTCACTGGGTGTACTGGCCGTTCTGTTGCTGTCGATCATGTGGAACAGTGCTGGTCGGCTGAGCTGGAGTTTTCTGTCCAGTCATTATTCGATGCATCCGGATCGTTGTGGCATTCTGGCGGGGTTGTGGGGGACATTCTGGCTGGTGTTATTGACGGCCGGTTTTTCGATTCCGATTGGAGTGGGTTCGGCTGTGTATCTGGAGGAGATGGCGAAGGACACGTGGTTGATGCGTGTGATTCGTGTGAACCTGTCGAATCTGGCGGGTGTGCCATCGATAGTGTATGGGATTCTGGGATTGACGGCATTTCGTCCGCTGATGATTCAGCTGCAGTCATTGTTTGATGGGCGTCATGCGGTGAATGTGCTGGGGATGTTTCGTCTGCGACTGCTGAAGCTGGACATTTACGATGGAAGTGTGCTGATTGGTGCGATGACGATGAGTCTGGTGATTCTGCCGACGGTGATCATAGCTTCACAGGAGGCATTGCGAGCGGTTCCGGCATCGATTCGAGTGGCATCTCTGGCCCTTGGTGCGACTCGCTGGCAGACCATCTGGCGTCAGGTTCTGCCAGCTTCGCTGCCTGGGATTGCGACGGGCGTGATTCTGTCGATATCTCGGGCGATCGGCGAAGCGGCTCCTTTGATGATGATTGGTGTATTGACGGTGGCGTCGATGTGTCCGGGTGGTCTGGAGTCACCGGGGCAGTTGTTGTCTGAGCCTGGGCGGGTGCTGGCGGTGCCATTTGACCAGTTCACGGCGATGCCGGTGGAGATTTACGACTGGTCGAAGCAGCCGGACCCGGAGGATCGTTTTACGGCGGTGGCGGCAGCGGGGATTCTGGTGCTGTTGGCGGTGTTGCTGACGGTGAATGCGGCGGCGATGATAGTGCGTTATCGGGCTGGTCGCCAGTTGCGGTGGTAGTGAGTGGTAGTGTTATTGGGGTGGAGTGTCGTGTTGTGTGGTTGAGTGTGCGGGATTGAGTGTCAGAAAGCAGGGCTTATGGGATCCAGTGTTTCCGGTCTGTCAGTACCACCATCTGTTCCGGGTGTGGATCGCAATCTGGACACATCGGGTCATGCGGCGGCGATTGATGTACAGGGAATGAATTTCTTTTATGGCGAGCAGCAGGTGCTGTTTGACATATCGCTGGTGGTTCCTGAGCGATCGGTGACTGCTCTGATTGGTCCATCGGGATGTGGGAAGAGTACGTTTCTGCGGACGTTGAATCGGATGAATGACCTGGTTGACGGGGCGCGGTGTACTGGTCGGTGTCTGGTGGAGGGGCAGAATATCATGGATCCGGCAGTGGATGTGGTGCTGCTGCGGAAACATGTGGGGATGGTCTTCCAGAAGTCGACTCCGTTCCCCAAATCGATTTTTGACAACGTGGCGTATGGTCCTCGTGTGGCGGGCGAGAAGAATCGGGCGGTGCTGTCGGAGCTGGTGGAGTCGTGTCTGAGGAAGGCGGCGTTGTGGGAAGAGGTGCGGGATCGGCTGCACACATCAGCGATGGCATTATCGGGTGGTCAGCAGCAGCGACTCTGTATTGCTCGAACGCTGGCCACGAACCCGAAGATTATTCTGATGGACGAACCTGCTTCGGCGCTTGATCCGGCAAGTACAGATCGGATTGAGAACCTGATTGGGGAATTGTGCAGTAACTACACGATCGTGATTGTGACTCACAATATGCAGCAGGCATCGCGAGTGAGTCATCAGACGGCATTTTTCTTTCGTGGTCGGTTAGTGGAATGTGGGCCGACGATGAAGATTTTCACCAGTCCTGCAGAGAAGCAGACGGAAGACTACATCACGGGTCGATTTGGTTGATTTGGAAACTGCTGCAACAGGTTGTTTTCATGTGATCTTAACACTTTATTAACAATCCGCAGGCAGACTGTGAGCTAAGGTGCTGCCGCTGGATCTGACTGATCGGGATTCGGCCGATGACGATTCACTTTGTTCGGGAAATGGAGCACTTGCATCGTGGCATTCTGTCGATGTGTTCGACGGTGGAAGAGTTGATACATGATTCGGTGGACGGTCTGCGGGCTGGTCGTCCGGATCTGGCTCGGGAGCTGTCGGGGCGTGACGGGGAGGTGGACGAGTGGGACATTCGGATCGAGGAGGAGTGCCTGAAGATTCTGGCGCTTTATCATCCGGTTGCGAATGACCTGCGGCGTGTGGCTGTCGTGATGAAGATTGGTGCGGAGCTGGAGCGAGTGGCTGATCTGGCAGTCAGCATAGCGGAGCGTTCGGCTGGGATTGCTGAGCATGGGGGATTCCCGATGCCTGAGCGTCTCTCCGAGATGGCTCGTGAGTCGCTCAGCATGCTGCATGACAGTATTGATGCATTTGTGGAACAGAACGCTGAGTTGGCTCGACGGGTTTGTCTGCGAGACGAAGCCGTGGACCAGCTGAATCGGCAATTGATTGATGATGTGGTGCAGGTGATGAAGCAGCGTCCGGATCTGGTTGAGCCGGGGCTGCATTTGTTTTCGGTCATTCGTCATGTGGAACGAGTGGCGGATCATGCGACGAATATCGCTGAGGACGTGGTGTACCTGGTGGAGGGTGCCATAATACGGCATCCGAGGTTGCCGCGAAGGACAGGGAATTCCAGGGCCGGTGGTGCTTAGCAGTCATCCGGTTCGCAGAAACAAGGCAACGCTGGCCGTATGCAGCCAACGATCCTGGTGATAGAGGACGAGCAGTCCATCGCGGATGTGGTGATCTACAATCTGCGGAAGGAAGGTTACAACGTCCAGTGGGAGCGGGACGGTCGTGGCGGTTTGGCTCGAGCGCAGACGCTGCTGCCGGATCTGGTCGTGCTTGATCTGATGCTGCCGGGCATTGACGGTCTGCAGATCTGTCGGGTTCTGAAGGGTGACCCGCGAACTCGAACGATTCCAGTGATGATGCTGACGGCTCGCAGTACAGAGACTGACGAGATTGTCGGCTTCAATATGGGTGCGGACGACTATGTGACGAAGCCGTTTCGGGTGCAGCCACTGATTCATCGAGTGAAGGCGTTGCTGCGTCGTGTGGAGACGGCGGAAGCAGGTAAGAGTGTGATCAGTCTGCACGGCATTGAAATTGATCGGGTAAATCACACGACGAAGTTCAATGGGGTTGAGCTGGAACTGACGCCAACGGAATTCCGGATGCTGTGGACGATGATGTCTCAGCCGGGCCGTCCGTTTTCGCGTAACGAGCTGATGGAAACGTCACGTGGTGAGGATGCGAATTCGCTGGAGCGAACGATAGACGTTCACGTGCGATCGCTGCGCAAGAAGCTGGAGCCTGAATCGGAGTTGATTGAAACGGTGCGGGGCGTGGGCTATCGGTTTATCCGGAAGTAATCAGTTCCAGAATTTGTCACCGTGCCAGTTGATTGGCGGGTGTGTTTCGACTTCGACATCGCCGTTGACGCGGGTTTGGCAGGCGAGCCGGACTTCTTTGCCGGGGTTGCTGAGGATTTTGATGCCGAGCAGTGGGTTGAGGAGTCGCCAGAGGCGTTCGAGCAGACCGGCGTTGCTGACTTTGTCAGCACCTTTGGCAACGATCACGTTGCAGCTGCAGCAGGTGCCAAGGCCCATGCAATTGACGACTTTATGTGGCCCGGAATACAGCTGCACGCCGTTTTTGCGAGCGATGGTCCGGAGGTCTTCGCCTTCTGCGGCGTCAACAGTGACTTTTTCGTTGACAAACTTGACCTTGGGCATGACAGCGAACTTTCAGCAGCCTGAATGAAAAGTGAGGGCCGTTCACCATGCCACCATGCTAGTGCTGCTGGTTCCTGAATTCCAGATGCGAGGCGCGGATCCCGACACTGGGAAGGGCAGTTTTTGCGGATTTCGTGGTTTTTCGGGGGTGTCTTCGGACAACAGGGCCTGCAGTTCGGCAAATTCCTGCTGGCAGAGCGTGCAGTGTTCGGCGGAGCTGAAGCTGCGGGGGGGTGAATTCTGGTCGGCCGGGAGTTCCGTCAGCAGCTTGGGCAGGATGTGTCGGGTGATCTGACGGAGGGCATCGCGGCTGGTGCAGTGGGGGCAGAGGTGGAAAGCGATTCCGGCCTGTGCCAGCCGGGCCAGCAGTGGTTTGAGGATCAGCCAGGCGCGTCGTTGTCCCGGCAGCAGGTCCGAATTCGGCAGTTCGGCGGTGGCGGGCAGTGAGGTGGTTACCTTGAGTGTTGAGTTGGCGGTGGGTTTGAGTGGTGGCGAAGGGGGAAGATCGAGCAGGTGTTGAGGGGGTTGCACAGTCACGAGGCTGTGGGTGAGTTGCAGGTTGACCGGTCCATCCGGTCCGTGCCAGCGCAGTGTGAACGGGGTGATTTGCGTGGGTGCGGTGCGGGAATTGCGGGGCAGGGAGCAGCTGCCGAGGACACCGATCTGGTGATATTGAAGCCCATCTGGCAGTGTGGCGTCAGGGCCGGTGTGAGGCAGTTTGTAGTTGATAAAATGCAGTGATTGCCCGGCCAGATGTCCGGGAAGATTTCCGACGAGTGCCAGCAGGACCGTGGCGGTACCGCGAGTGGAGCGGACTTCCAGCCAGCCATCGATGGTATTTTTCATGTCATTTCGGACAGTTCCTTTGAGTACGGAGTGATCAATCCGGAGCGTCATAATGGCGGCCTTTGCTGGCGGTATTCTGAATATTTACCAGGGTGGCATTGCATTCCCTACTTTATCTGTGGTCGGAAGATGTTGCGACAAACGTCATTTGGGCAGCGCGGAAATGATCGGAAATCACTGCAGATCGTACAGTTCATCCTGAAGCTGCGGATTGTGCAGGTTCCCGCGGGACAGGAAGCCGAGGCGACGACGGGTCATCTGTTCCGCCTGTTCCGGGTAGACATAGTTGGGGCCTGGTACCTGCACCGACGTGGCCCAGCTCAGACTTTCCACATGCCCATCCAGAAATGCGACATTGGCCGAGTCTGTGTGGCGAAAATGCACCGTGGGGAAGTTGCTGCTGGGTGGATCCAGCAGCCAGTTCTCTTCAAAGCTGAGCTGTACCGGGTAGAACTGCAGCAGGTTTACCGCGGCACTGTCGGCGAAGGCGACCGTTTCGGAAAGCGTTGCCACATCGCGCAGGCGACGACAGGCGGGCTGACGACTGAAGACGGCCTGCCATGTCGGGGGCAGCCATTCGATACCGCTGGTACGAGCGAGATAGTGGCCGTTGTATCCGTATCCGGTTGCCGGTCGACCAAAGCGGACGCGTTCCATCTGAGCCATACCGAAGTCCGGGCACTGGAAGGAGGCGTAGTTGGTTTCCATATAGGGACTGAGCGGTCCGGCGGCGAAATCGAGTCGTGCCGTCAGATCGGGAACCTGGTAGTTGACATTACCGAACCAGTAGCGGGCCTGTCCGGGTGCACCGCTCCACGTCTGCAGATACTGCAGCTGCTGCTGATCTTCGATCACATAGGGAATCAGATGTTCGTTGTAGACGTCAGCGTAGTTGTGCATGGCCAGCACCAGCTGCCGGAGGCTATTGCGGCACTGGACACTGCGAGCGGCCGCGCGGGCCTGCTGAACGGCCGGCAGCAGGAGGCTGACGAGTACGGAAATAATGGCGATGACGACCAGCAGTTCAATGAGTGTAAAACCGCGAGCGTGACGGGTGCGAGTACGCATGCAACAGATCCTGCTGTCAGACTGTGACGCGGACGAGCACGACGACGACCACTGAGCCACTGATGCCCTTGCCGTGGGTTCAGGTGGAGCACAGGAGCGGGCGCCGGGCGTCCCCAACCGCGAGGGAGAACCGGAATGCTGGCAGAGGCAGGTCTTCTGGCTTACGGATCAGCCCGTCACAGCGCCTTCCCGGGTGACCAGCGAATTTGACGCTGATCAATCCAGTGGCATGCAGCAGTGACGGTCCCCGATTACAGCGGCGCGACCGCGACGGAATTCCGAATACATCGGTCACCGTCTTCCCTTTTCATCTGCACCCGCGGTGACGTTACGCACCGCCCGCAGACACCTTTGCAGCGTGGCCCGAAAACCGAGCCACCAGTCACAGTATACAGGGGAACTTGCAGTTCTCAGTCAACCGTTTTCAGTTCTCAATTGCGGGTGGTGTGATGCCGAAGTCGCGGATGGTGAGCAGTGCGGAGAAGGTCAGGCCGCGGGCTTTGAAGGCGGCTTCACCACCCTGCAGGCGGTCGACGATGCCGACGACGTGCACGACTTCACAGCCGAATTCCTGAACGCGGTCGATTGCCTGCAGGGCACTGCCGCCGGTGGTGACGACGTCGTCCACGATCACGACTTTGTCGCCGGGTTTGATCGGGCCTTCGATGAACCTTTGTGTGCCGTGGCCTTTGGCTTCCTTGCGGACCATGAAGCCCTGCAGTGAACGATTCTGGCCGGCTGCCGCCACAAGGACTCCGCCGACAATCGGGTCGGCTCCGATAGACATGCCGCCGAAGCCACTGAAGGGAACATCCTGCAGCAGTTCGAGCAGTCCGAGGGAAATCTGCAGCAGGCCTTCGGCGCTGAGTGTGACTTGTTTGCCGTCGAGGTAGTAGGTGGATTTTTTTCCGGAGGCCAGTGTGAAGTCACCGAACTTCAGGGCGCGTTCACGGATCAGTTCCATCAGTCGATTGCGGTTGTACATGGCGGGTTCCAGGCAGCCGGTATGGGGGCAAAACAGGGGCGTAGGTGCAAAGTTTGCAGGAAGGATAGAAGAAAGCCGCATCGCGGGCGAGCATGGAGGGCAGTTTTCGGGTTTCGGGTTTCGGGGGTTGGGGGTTGGGGGTTGGGGGTAACCACGAAATACGCGAAATACACGAAAGGGGCATGGGTGTTGTGGGGGACGGAGGGGGCGTTGCGAGCTCTCCTTACTCCTTTCTCTGTTCTCCGTTCTTTGGCATGGATGCCAGGGCGTGGATGCCAAAGTCAGCTCATGGGGATTACGCGTTTCAGCAGGACAGCGGGTGCGATCAGCAGAATGATTGTCAGGGCGCGATCTGCGCTGCCGGTGAGTGCAAAGACGAGGACGGCGTCGAGGAAGATGAGGCACAGCAGCATGAGTCCGACGGTTTGCTGCAGCAGTCGAGGGACGTTGCGCGTGATCGCAGCAGCAGCTCGCATAGTGAGATTCAGCCCGAGCAGCAGCAGAGCCATGCTGCCACCGCGGATTGACATGATGGTGGCGCCTTTGTGGCTGATCAGCCATGCGTCGATTGCGATGCCGGACAGCAGTACCAGCAATCCGCCGATCAGTCCGAAGCGGCTGGCTGTGCCTGCTTCATTTCTGGCGAACCAGGTGACGCCGATGATGTAGACGGCCAGTGCGGTTGCTGCTGTGAGGATGGTGGCATCAGGCAGGCTGCCAAGTGGCAGACCGACACTGGCTCCGAGTGTGAAGTTCAGGAATCGGCAGGCTGCCATGCCGAATGGTCCAGCGGGTGTGGATTTCAGTTTGCTGTTGTAGGCGAGGACGGCGCAGGCGGTGAGGCTGGCGATCGCTGCGGAGGAGATTCCGAGGCAGGCGGCGGTGGCGATGCCGATCAGCAGCAGTGCGGTACCGAAGACTGCGGCGGTGGATCTTTTGATGCGTCCCGAGGGGATCGGCCGTTCCGGCCGTTCAGCGGCATCGAGGGCGGCGTCGAAGACATCATTCAGCACCATTCCTCCGAGGTACAATCCGGCGGTGGTCAGCGCGAGCAGACACAGCTGCAGCGTGGGTGGTGCCTGAGTCGGGCTGGCAATGAAACAGCCGCACAGGACATTGGAGACCGCGGTGAATACGGCGGGAAGCCGCATCAGTCTGAGCCAGGCCAGCATTCGTGTTGTGTCTCCGTGCAGAGTTGATCAGTGATGAAAGCGGCGGTTGGAAAGAATGGAGTGCAGTCGTGGGTCGAGCAGGCTGTTGATCTGCAGTTGTGCCATACTGAAGTCACCTGTGGCAGTATGGCGATTGGGTACAGACACAACCACAGCACCGGCTGCGGCTGCAGCGCGGGTTCCTGTTTCGCTGTCTTCCAGCACCAGCATCTGTGCGGGTTCGATCTGCAGTCGGGTGGCGGCTGTCAGATAGATTTCGGGGTGTGGTTTTCCGTGTGTGACATCTTCGGCTGCGAGTGTAAAGACGAAGCGTTCGGCCAGTCCTGTGCGCTGCAGCAGCCACTGCATGTAGTTGTGTGGTGATGACGTGGCAACGGCGCGAGGCAGCCGGACCTGTTCCGTGAGCTGCAGTACTTCGTGCAGTCCGGGCATAGGTGCAACGGAGTGTTCAGCGAGTGCGCGAAACAGTTCTTTGGTTTCGTGCATCAGTTCTTCGATGGGTTCAGGCAGGTGCACGAGGGATTTGAGGGCAGTGAAGGCTTCGACCGGGCGTCGTCCGAGCATCGCGCGGCGGATTTCATCGGTCATCACGAGGCCGCGACGGTGCATCAGTTGCTGTCCGGCTACTTCGAAGATGTCTTCGGTATTGAGCATGGTGCCGTCGAGATCGAAGACAACGGCGTGGATTTCGGAGGCAGCGGGCAAGTGGCGAGTTCCTGTGCAGACGTTGGGACTACGGCGAGCGGTATTCTGATCAAATCGTGTCGCGTTAGCACTCCGCGAGGGAGGTTCCTGCGGGGAATTTCCTTTTCGCAGGAGGTTGGGGGTCGGGGGTCGGGTGTCGGGGGTTGGGGGTTGGGGGTTGGGGGTTGGGGGGGGCGGGGCGCATGCAGATGGATGGGTGTTGATTTTTTTCAACACGGATTGGTGGGAGGATGGGAAACCGGGAAGTGATTGATTTGGATTGTGCGTGTGTTTGAGGCTATGCTGGATTGCTTGAGTTGGGTTGAGGCAGTGGTGGAGGGGGCGGGTTGATGGCAGGGGCGGGTGGCTTATTGACGGTGCAGCAGGCTTTGCAATTGGCGTTGCAGGCGGCGGTGCTGATGGATTCTGAGGACGTGCTGCTGGAGCAGTCTGCGGGGTTACGTCTGGCGAGTGATCTGTTGGTGCCTCAGGATCAGCCGGCGACGGCGCGGGCCATGATGGATGGTTTTGCGGTGGCGTCGGAGGTGTGTGGGGATCAGGTTGTTGAGCAGGCGGTCTTTGCTGTGGTTGAGACGATCACAGCGGGTTTGGTTCCGCAGCGTGTATTGCAGGCTGGCGAGGCAGCTCGGATCATGACGGGTGCGATGGTGCCTGGGGGTGCGATGTGTGTCGTACCGGTGGAGCGTGCGGTGTTACAGTCAGTCGCTGCAGAGGGAGTTGCCGGCGACTCGGGTATTGAGCGGGTACGGATTGGTCGTGAATACCTGAAACCGTCGGCCCATATTCTGCCGGCCGGTTCTTTGGCTCGACGTGGCGAGATTCTGCTACCCGTGGGGACTCGGATTTGTGCGCAGCACATTGCTTTACTGGCAGAGCATGGTTTTGCGCGGGTTCCTGTGCGTCGGCGTGTGGAGGCGGCGGTTCTGGCGACGGGAAACGAGCTGGTGCATCATTCAGAAACTCCGCAGCAGGGTTGTATTCGCAATTCGAATGCTCCGATGCTGCAATCGCAACTGACGGCGGCTGGTGCGATTCCGCGGATGCTCAGGACGGCTCAGGATTCCCTGGAGAGTCTGCGTGTTCAGATTCAGCGGGGTTTGCGATCGGACGTGTTGTTACTGACGGGTGGGGTGTCAGCCGGGATGCTGGATCTGGTTCCGCAGGTCCTGCGAGAGGCGGGTGTGCAGCAGATTCTGCATGGCATTCGGATGAAGCCGGGTAAGCCGTTGTATGTGGGAGTGCTGCAGCAGGCTGGTCGGCAGTGTCTGGTGTTTGGTCTGCCGGGGAATCCTGTGAGCAGTCTGGCGTGTTTTGAATTGTTTGTGCGTCCGGTGCTGGAGCGGATGAGTGGTGGAGTGGTGGCGGTCCCGGTGCGAGCGGCGCTGGTACGTGGGTTTACGGTGCGTGGCGATCGGACGTTGTGTCAGCCGGTGCAGCTGCGGCTGTCTGAGGGTCAGTTGCTGGCGGAACCGGTTTCGTGGACCAGTTCGGCTGATCTGAAGTCGGCCAGTGACGCCAACGGGATGGCGATATTTGAGCCGGAGCATGGCGAGTACGGAGCGGGTGAGCTGGTGCAGGTGATTTCGTGGAACGGGTGGTTCTGAGGCGGGGAGTGGTGAGTGCCGATACTGATTCAGGATCATGTGATTGAGGCTGGTTCTCCTTTTGCGGGTGTGCGGGCTGATCGTCTGGTGCAGCATCTGACGAGTGGTTCGCGTTCCTTTGCGACGGGCTTATTTGATCATGACTGTGTGCAGGTGAACGGTCAGTTGGAGCCGAATGCGGGTCGTCTGCTTTCGGTGGGTGATCAGTTGCGAGTGCGTTATGAGCAGGGGCGTCGTTATTCGCCGCGTCGTCGTCCTGAGCAGCAGCAGAACCGGGGTTTTCGGGTTTTGTTTGAGGATGCGGATCTGATTGTGGTGGAGAAGTCTGCGGAGCTGTTGACTGTCCCCACGGATGCTCGTGAGGCACACACTCTGATTTCGCGGCTGGGTGAATATGTGAAGCGAACGTCGTCGATTCGGAGTGTGCATCTGGTGCATCGTCTGGATCGAGGTGTTTCGGGTCTGCTTGTGTTTGCACGAACTCGGGAGTGTGCCGAAGAGCTGCAGCGGCAGTTTGCTGAGCGGAAGCCGGAGCGACGCTATGATGCTCTGGTGGCGGGGTTGGTGCAGTCTGATCGCGGTACGATTCGCAGTTATCTGGCGACGGGAAAGAATCTGGGGCGGTATTCGGTTCGTTCGGCTGATCAGGGCGAGCTGGCGATCACGCATTATGAGGTGGTATCGCGTCTGGCGGATGGTCCGCGCAGTCCGGCAGTGACTCATGTGCAGGTGCGTCTGGAGACGGGTCGTCGCAATCAGATTCGCGTGCATCTGGCGGAGGCTGGTCACTCGGTGCTGGGCGACGATCGGTATCGAGTGGATTTGTGGTCGCGGATTCCGTGGCAGCCGAAGCGTTTGGCGCTGCATGCATCATCGCTGGGTCTGGAGCATCCGCGAACGGGTGTCCCGTTGCAGTTTGAGAGTCCGTTGCCGGATGAGCTGTCGGGGTTTCTGCGTTTTGTTTCGGCGGGGGAGCGGGATCTGAGGCGGGGTCGCTGACGCTTTGGTGGCAGATTCTGCCGGTTTGTGTTGAGCAGCGGGCGGTCAGGTGACTGGGTGTGGGTGAGGGTGTGCAGTTGCGGGGGTGTTTGGCGTGCCGTGTGGTGCCGCAGTTCGTCGATAATTCGGGTCATCAGAACTGTCTGAATCGCGGTCGTGCAGCGACGGGCGGGTTGGGTTGGTGGTCAGTCGGCGGGAGAGCGGTTGATGTCAATTTCCGGTGGAAGATCCCGAGCTATGTCGCGGCGGTCACTGATACCGATGCTGCATTCGCTGTCGTCGCGTGAATCGCGTCGTCGGTTGTGGCATATGACGCCGGGTCTGCTGGCATTTCCGCTGCAGTTTG
Source organism: uncultured Planctomycetaceae bacterium (assembly GCA_903858815.1). Lineage (GTDB taxonomy): Bacteria > Planctomycetota > Planctomycetia > Planctomycetales > Planctomycetaceae > SXXK01. The sequence goes on from CAIOKE010000363.1 coordinate 121,428, forward strand.
TATCGCATGCGGATCCGCTGTCACCGACGCTGCGGGGGATTATTCTGGGGGTGATAGTTCTGCTGTCATTGCAGATTTTTCTGGGATTCCGTCGGATTCAGCGGGAGCAGCAGGAGACGGGTCTGTGGGCTGTGGCGGGTTATGCGCTTTCGGTGCTGGGAACGATTGTGTTGTTTCCGGATCGTCTGGAGGTGGGGTTGGCTCTGCTGGGAATTCTGGCGTTTGGTGATGGTTCAGCGACAGCGTTTGGAAAGATGCTGCGTGGACCAGTTCTGCCGTGGAATCGTGGTAAGACGTGGGCCGGTTTTCTGGCTTTCATCATCAATGGTTCGCTGATGTCCGGCTGGATTTACTGGGGTGAGACGCAGAATCCGGAAGCATTGGAGATGCCATTATCGCTGGGTCGAGCGCTGCTGCTGACAGCGCCGGCGGTGGTGTTGTGTGCGATTGTGGAATCGGTGCCATCGCGGATCAACGACAACATCCGTGTGGGAGTTGTGGGCGCTGTTTCGCTGCTGCTGCTGAGTGGGCTCAGGTAAGAGTGGTCAGTGGTCAGTGGTCATTTCAGGCGAAGGCTGGCAGGCGATAGAAGGCGGCTGCGTTTGCGTGCAGCAGTTTTTTCTGATCGGTTAGAGGTCGATTGGCGATCAGCGTTCTGAGTGTGGTCAGCCAGTCTTTGTAGGATCCACCGAGGAGGCAGACGGGCCAGTCACCGCCGAAGATCACGCGATCGGGTCCGAAGGTATCGAGGCAGTGATTGACGATGGGTGCGAGTGCATCTGCGAGAGGGACTCCGGCCGGTGCGCGGGCGATGACTCCGGAGATCTTGCAGATGACGTTGGGGCAGTCAGCGAGTGTTTTGATATCGTCGCGCCACTTGCCGGGGTCGTGGGGTGCGGTTTCGCTTTTGGGTGGATTTTTCAGGAAGGCTGCGGGGTCAGCATTTCCGCAGTGATCGACGATGAAGCGAGTTTTGGGGCATTTGCGGGCGAGGGCTGCTCCATCTGCCAGTTCTGTGGGTCGCATACAGAGGTCGAAGCTGAGGTTCAGTTCGCCGAGCAGCAGCATGGAGCGTACGAACTGAGTTTCGAGGCACATCCCGGCGGGTGCGGTTTCGGAGTGCAGAACCTGGCGAACGCCGCGGATTTCCGGTGCTTTGGCCAGTTTTCGAATGTAGTCACTGAAGGTTTCCAGTCCCGGTCGGCCTGAGATGACGGCAGCGACGGTGGGGGCTTTTTTCGAGCGACAGATGTTGATCAGTGTTTCGGCTTCGAGGACATGATCTTCCGGGCGAACATCGACTTCCATGTAGACAGCCTGTACGACATTCAGTCCGGCGGTAGCCGCTGCATATTCTGGCAGTCCGTAGTCCTGCTTCAGGATATGTGGTGCACCGGCGAGCCATGGGAGCTGCAGTTTTTTCAGATCCCAGAGGTGCTGGTGAGTATCAATGGCCGGGATCAGATTCGTGGGTGTTGTGGCTGCGGTGGCTGCGCTGCTGAGCAGGGATGTACCGGCAGCGGCAGCGGCGAGTGCGAGGAAGTCGCGGCGGGAGGCAGACGAAGCGGATGGATTGACTGGCATGTGATCACCGTGTGGGTGGGGGTGTTGCTGATGGGACCTGAAGCAGGCTGATTTGACTGCGAGTCTGATTATTTTGAACGTCGATCTGTGCGATCACGCCATGGCATTTCCAGATCTTTCACGTTCTTCGTCAGGAAGTCGATGATGTCCTTCTGGGTGGTGGCGGCGAGGTTGCCTTCGAGGAAGGCTTCTGCATGCGTAGCGGTGCTGGTCAGCAGCATCTTGCGGCTTTCCTTGAACTGTTCGCCTTTCAGTTCGATCCCTTTGAAGACTTTTTCGGCATCGGCTTTATCTGTTTTGTTGTCACCTCCGGCGACAACATAGATGGGCACAGCGAGGCCTTTGACGGACTTCAGGATACCGACAGTGTTGATGCCTTTGACTGATGCGTTGGGGCTGTACAGCACGAGTGCTCGGACATCCTGTCCGCGAGGTGTGCGCTGATCGAGAGTGGGGGCATCGGGGTAGGGTGTGCGGGCCCAGTCTTCGACGGTGAAGGCTGCAGCGACCATGCAGCTTGAGCCCATGGCGACGATACTGAGTTTGCGGATATTGAGTTTTTCGTTGCGGTGCTGTTCCATGAGGAAGGCTTTGATGGATTCGAGATCACCACTGGCCATGAGTGCATAGTCGGCGGGACCCATCTTGACTGGCAGTGGTTCTCCGGTGGGCGACATGGGAACGCTGTCACCGTGTTTGCGGAGGTCGGCAGTGATGACAGCGAAACCGGCTTTCTGCAGGGCGGTGGCAGTGGGCTGGAAGAAGCGGCGGTTGCGAGTGTCTTTGGCCACGACGCCGTCGGTGGAGTTGAGCAGGATCACGCAGGCGGATTCGCGACCTGCGGGTGATTCGTAGTAGGTGCAGTGAATCTGCCAGCCATCAGGCGTGGGCAGCACAAGATCCTGAACTCCGTCCTTTGCTGCGGACTGAGACAGAGGGGTTCCGGTGGGACCTTTTTTTGCGTCAGCGTCGTTCTTGCTGTCTTTCTGAGCCTTGCCAGGTGGTGTTTTTGCCTGAGCGTGGGCTTGTGGGGCAGCGACGGACTGGCAGACGCACAGGATTGCAGCGAGGCAGAGTGATTTCCACATGGCCATGGGTGAGCTCCGGAAGGAATCCGTGATCAGCAGAAGTGGTCAATTCGGGCGGAATTGAATGAGTGTTTCAGAGACATTCAGCAGGGCTGACGGCGGTGTGAGGTGAAAGTTGGTTTGGGTTTGTGGGGGCCGGGCAGGGGTGCTCGGGCTACGTTTGGGTTTGTGGTGGCGGGGCGGTGGTGCCGGGGGAATGGGTGTGATTACTGTCCGACGCCTTCGGCGAACTGGAAGTAGTCGAGAATCACGAGTGGGTTGGTACTGCCGACATTGCGGTTGGTGGGTCTGGGAAACCCGTACGCAATGACTCGTCCTGTCGACAGTTCACCGACGTAAATGATACCGAAGGCTGGCTGTACACCGCCTGCGGAGCGCAGGTTTGCGGGTCCAGTGACGATGGCGTAGCGTGGGTCGGGCGTATTTCCGGTCTGGAAGTCTGCAGCGACGTTATGGACCCAGCGATTGGAGAATTTTGATGTACTTTCGTTGATAGCGCCGCCGACCAGCATTCCGGTGAGGTTATTGAGTACGAAGACACCTTCGGGGACTCCGGTTTCCTGGAGCTGTACGGTGACCATGGAGAATTTGTCGTTGCCATTGGCGACGGGTGCTTGTGCCTGTCGCTGGGGCAGAGCGGTGAGGATTGCTGCAGCGGCGACGACGCCGGCACCGAACACAGCCACGGATCGCAGAAAGTGAGTTTTCATGGGGTTGCCTTCAGGAATCGCTCGACAGCAGGGCATCGAAACCATCACGATGCTCCTGATTGTGTGACAGAATGATATAATTTCCGCACCGAGTCGACCCTGGAGGCCATTGAATTGCCGGTTTTCAGTGTGTCGACCTCCTGTGTGCTCAGTATTTCCTGCCGTTTTTCACTGTTCTGCCATGTCCAGCCAAACTGAATCGACTGAAATTGTTCTGTGGAAAGAGATTCGACAGCGAGCTGCGCAGCGAGCGGCTGACGAGCCTGTTCTTGCCAGTTTTCTGCATGCGACGATATTGAATCATCAGCAGTTGTCGGAGGCGGTCAGTTTTCATCTGGCTGGCAAACTGTCATCTGAGACGCTTCCGGCGATGCAATTGCGAGAGATTATGCAGGAGGCGATGTCGGTTGAACCGGGGATTCTGCAGGCGATTTGTGCAGATATGAAAGCGGTTCTGGAGCGGGATCCGGCGGTGAAATGCTGTCTGGTGCCGCTGTTATTTCTGAAGGGCGTTCATGCACTGGCGGCGTGGCGTGTGGCATCGTGGTTGTGGCGTCAGGGTCGTGAATTGATGGCGTTGTATCTGCAGAATCGGATTTCCGAGAAATTCGGGGTGGATATTCATCCGGCGGCTCGGATTGGTCGTGGAATTCTGATGGATCATGCGACATCGATCGTCATTGGTGAAACGGCGGTGATTGAGGATGACGTATCGTTGCTGCATGAGGTGACACTGGGTGGGACGGGTAAGGCGACGGGGGATCGTCATCCGAAGGTGCGTCGGGGCGTTTTGATTGGTGCTGGAGCGAAGATTCTGGGGAACGTGGAGATTGGTGTGGGAGCCAAGGTGGGTGCGGGCAGTGTTGTGCTGCGGGATGTGCCACCGAGCTGTACTGTGGCGGGTGTTCCTGCGGTTGTGGTGGGTCGTCCGATCGGCAGTTCCCCGGCTCTGGACATGGATCACGGGATCGGCTCGGGGGACGCGATTTGAGGGGTTTTGACCGTCTGCAGCAGCTGTGGCCAGCGATTCTTTGAGAATTCCCGCTGGAGACGCGGGGAAACGGATTGAGGCGTGTGCGGCGGGTCTATGATGGCGGGTGCCGGTCTTTCCGGCTGCGTGGTGTTGAATTTGCGTGTGTTATTTCAGGTTTTGGTCACAATTTTTCAGGCAGTGCTCATGACTGACCCGACTCGCGATATTCTTGAGACCTTTGAGAACCCGTTTCCGCACCGGAATTTTGTGGTGGAGACGATTGCTCCGGAATTTACTTCCATGTGTCCGAAGACGGGTCAGCCGGACTTTGGGACGCTGACGATTACGTATGTGGCTGACAAGGTGTGTTATGAGTTGAAATCATTGAAGATGTATCTTCAGCAGTACCGGAATCATGGTGCGTATTACGAGCGAGTGACGAACATGATTCTGGACGATCTGGTTGCAGTGACTCAGCCGCGCTGGATGAAGATTGAAGCCGCTTTTACTCCCAGGGGCGGGATCCGTACGAACGTGATTGTGGAACATGGGCGTCGTCCTGAGTAGACTGTTGAGACAGCTGCTGAGCATTCAGGCCCGCGGGCATCGGCAGAAGCCGATCCGGCGGGCTTTTTTTGTTGCGCGTATGTGTCGTGTGTGAGCGTGGATTTCTGGGAGCGGAACAGTGGCAAAGGCATGGGGCGGGCGATTTCATCAGGCAACTGATACTCGGGTTGAGGCATTCACAGAGTCGATCAGTTTTGATCGTCGTCTGTATGCTGTGGACATCCGTGGTTCGATGGCGCATGCGACGATGCTGGCGAGTGTGGGTTTGATCACAGCGGAAGAGCGTGACCAGATCTGTTCGCATCTGGATCAGATTGGTGAAGAGATCGCGGCGGGGCAATTTACGTTTCGTCAGGATCTTGAAGACATACACATGCACATCGAGAACTCGCTGATCACTCGGATTGGCGACGTGGGTCGGAAGCTGCACACGGGTCGCAGTCGCAACGACCAGGTGTCAACGGATCTCAAACTGTATACTCGAGATGCGATTGACGATCTGGATCGTTTGCTGGCGGACGTGCAGCGAGCTTTTGTGGATCGGTGTGATGTGGACGCTGGTGTTGTGGTTCCCGGGTATACTCATCTGCAGCGTGCTCAACCGGTCCTGGCGGCTCATTACTGGCTGGCGTATGTAGAGAAGTTTCAGCGGGATCGTGAGCGTCTGGCTGACTGTCGTCGGCGTGTGAATGTGAGTCCTCTGGGTGCAGCGGCACTGGCAGGGACATCGCTTCCGATCGATCGTCAGATGACGGCTCGGCTGCTGGGGTTTGAGTCTGTTGCGGCCAACAGTCTGGACGTCAGCAGTGACCGTGACTATCTGGCTGAGTTTGTGTTCTGTCTGTCTCTGATGGCAATTCATCTGAGTACGTGGTCGGAGGAGTGGATTCTGTGGTTTACGACGGAATTCGGATTTCTGCGGCTGCCGGATGCGTATACGACGGGTTCATCAATTATGCCGCAGAAGCGGAACCCGGACGTGCTGGAGCTGATTCGTGGTCGCACAGCGCGAGTTACGGCGGCGGTTCCGCAGCTGCTGATGCTGCTGAAGGGTCTGCCGATGGCTTACAACCGGGATCTGCAGGAAGACAAGCTGGGTGTCTTTGCGGCTCTGGATGCACTGCGTCCGTGTCTTGAGCTGGCTCCTTCGATCATCGCGGGTGCCGAGTTGCAGCGGCAGCGGATTGAGTCTCGTCTGGATGACGGATTTCTTGATGCGACTGCACTGATGGAGTATTTGATCAGGCAGGGTGTGCCGATGCGTACCGGGCATGAGACGGTCGGTCGACTGGTGGCTCATTGTGAAGCGAGGGGTTGTCGTCTGTCTGATCTGCCGTTGTCTGAGTTGCAGGAAGCGTGTGGGCTGATTCGGGAGGACGTGCGTGAGGTCCTGGGTGCGGTGAATGCCAATCGTGCGTTGCAGAGTTTTGGGTCGGGCGGACGGCAGTCCGTGGAGGCTCAGGTGGACGCGTGGCGTCGGCGGTTGGCAAGTCCGTGATGTGGCGGTTCTCGGGCGGTTCCAGCGGTTGTCTGAGTGGTTTGATGTGTGTGAATGATCTGATGCAGGGCAGAGTTTATGAAGCGCGGTCTGTGTGCTGTGGTTCTGTGTCTGGCGTTGTTGATGTTTCCGCTGCGGGCCTTGTCTGCTGAGACGGGTTCGCCGATTCCGCTGATATTTGACACGGACATCGGGAACGACTGTGATGACGTGCTGGCTCTGGGGATGATTCATTCTCTGCAGACTCGCAATCGCTGTCGACTTGTGGCTGTGACGATTACCAAGGACCACGACCAGTGTGCTCCGTTTGTGGATGCGGTCAACACCTTTTATGGTCGTGGGGAGATCCCGATCGGGGTGTGTCGTTCGGGTGTGACACCGCAGCAGAGTCGTTTCACGACACTGGTGAGTGAGAAGCAGGGCGATGGGGATCGTTACCCGCATGATCTGCGGAGTGGTCGGGATGCGGCTGAAGCTGTGGCGGTGCTGCGACGTGCTCTGGCGGCGGAGGTTGATGGTTCGGTGGTGATCGTGCAGGTCGGTTTTTCAACCAATCTTGTGAACCTGCTGAAGTCTGGAGCGGATGATATTTCACCGCTGGCGGGTCGTGAGCTGGTGCTGCGGAAGGTGCGACTGGTTTCGGTGATGGCCGGTGCGTTTGCTCTGATCAATGGTCAGCCGCATCATGAATACAACGTCGTGGAAGATCTTGTGGCTGCTCAGACATTAGCGCGTGAGTGGCCGACGGAAATTGTTTACAGTGGGTTTGAGATTGGTCTGGCGGTGCCCTATCCGGCGGTCAGTATTGAACAGGATTATGCGTATGTTTCGCATCATCCGTTAAGTGAATCGTATGTGCTGTACGAGCCTCCGCCGCACAATCGTCCGACGTGGGATCTGACCAGTGTACTGTACGCGGTGTTCCCTGATCGCGGTTATTTTGGTCTGTCGCCACAGGGGACGGTCTCGGTGAACGAGAAGGGATTGACGACGTTTGTGGCTGGTGCGAATGGTCAGCATCGATATCTGACACTGACGGCTGATCAGCAGGTGCGTGTGACTGAGGCTTTGGTGCAGCTGTGTACTGAGCCTCCGCAGCAGGTGCGTCGATGAATCATCCGCAGCGAGTGCCGCGGATTGTGGTCGTCGGCTCAGTGAATCTGGATCTGGTGTTGCGCTGTGAGCAGATTGCGCGCCCGGGTGAGACTCTGACGGGTCGGGATCTGCAGGAGCATTTTGGTGGCAAGGGTGCCAATCAGGCTGTCGCTGCGGCGCGACTGGGTGCGGATGTCTGGCTGATTGGTCGTGTGGGTACGGATGGATTCGGGGAAGTACTGCTGCAGGGGCTGCAGTCTGCGGGAGTGCAGACGCGGTATGTGCAGCGAACACCTGGTGCCAGTGGAGTGGCAGTCATTCAGGTGGCGGATACGGGCCAGAACAGCATCGTGGTGATTCCAGGTGCGAACGGATGTCTGACGGTTGAAGATGTGCAGGATGCGTCGTCAGTGATTCGCAGTGCTGATGTGCTGCTGGTGCAGTTTGAGGTACCGCTGGAGGCTGTTGAAGCGGCGGTTCGGATTGCGGTGGAGTCTGGTGTTCGTGTGATTGTGGATCCAGCGCCAGCGTGCCGGGGTGTGTCCCCGGTGATCCTGCGAGCTGACTGGCTGCTGCCGAATGAAACCGAAGCTGAGGCTTTGAGCGGGATAGCGGTGGTAGATCGGGCTGGTGCGGAACGGGCTGGTCAACAGCTGCTGCAGGCTGGTGCGAAGCGGGTTGTGGTGACTCTGGGTGGGTCGGGTGTGCTGCTGGTGGATTCTGATGGTCAGTTGCTGAGTGCTCAGCCGTTTCAAGTACCGGCTGTGGATACGACGGCTGCGGGCGACGCATTTGCGGGTGGTCTGGCGTGTGCTCTGGCTGGTGGGGCCAGTGATGCTGAGGCTGTGCGATATGCCTGTGCTGTCGGGGCGCTGGCCGTGACAAAGCATGGTGCTCAGGCTGCGATGCCTGCGGCAGATGAGGTGCGAAGACTGCTGGAGCAGCAGCCCGGCGCTGGTTGTCTGCAGGGAGTGCAGGGCTGAGGGCTGTTGGGGGGGGGGGGGTCGCGATGTGGTTCCGGCAGGATCGTCTGGCATGTGAGTGGGTTGGTGGCCGCTGGCGGGTGCTGCCGCTGTTGCTGGTGATTCTGTTACTGAGCTGTGTGAGTAGTGACCGGGTTTCAGCTGCAGACCGGCCGAACGTGCTGTTGATTCTGGTGGATGATCTGAAGCCGGCGCTGGGCTGTTACGGTGACGTGTCTGCAAAGACTCCGAACATCGATCGTCTGGCAGCGCGATCGATGCGGTTTGATCTGGCTTACTGCAATCAGGCGGTCTGTGCGCCTTCGCGATTTACGCTGCTGCTGGGTGCTCATTCCACCAGTACCGGTTTGTATCATCTGCACAGTCGGCTGCGGGATCGCTGGCCTGACGCGGTGACTATGCCTCAGTATTTTGCTCGTCATGGATACCACACCGAGTCGCTGGGCAAGGTATTTCATGTGGGTCATGGGAACGAGGGAGATCCGCAGTCTTTTGCGGTACCGCATTTTGGTGATCGGGTGATTGAGTATCTGGATCCGGCAAGCACGGGTGGTGGCCAGTTGACTCGCGAGGAGGCGTATTTCACGAATCAGCAGTTGCAGAACATTCGGTCGTTGCCGCGTGGTGCGGCGTATGAGCGACCAGCGGCGAAGGATGAGGATTATGCGGATGGTCGAGTTGCTCTGGAGGTGGTGAGCAGGCTGCAGCGGGCTGAACAGCGATTGCGGCAGGGTGGATCGCCGTTTTTCATGGCTGCTGGATTTGTCCGGCCGCATCTGCCGTTCAGCGTACCGCGACGTTACTGGGATCTGCACGATCCTGCCGGGCTGCCGCAGCCGCAGCGATCAGCGCTGCCAACGGGGGCTCCTGCAGTGGCTGGAAAACGTGGTGGTGAGATTTCCAACTATGCGCCGGTACCGGAGAGTGGAGCGATCAGTGATCAGCTGCAGCGCGAACTGATTCACGGATATTATGCCAGTGTCAGTTATGTGGATGCGCAGATTGGTCGAGTGCTGGATGAGCTGTCGCGGCTGCAGCTGGATCGTTCGACGATTGTGGTGCTGTGGGGTGACCATGGGTTTCATCTGGGTGATCTGGGGATCTGGACAAAGCATACGAATTACGAGCAGGCGAACCATATTCCGCTGCTGATCAGTGTTCCGGGTTATGTGGCCGGCAGCACTCGTCAGCTGGCAGAATCGGTGGATCTGTATCCCACGCTGGCGGCGCTGGCGGGATTACCGCAGCCTGAGCTGATTCCGCGACTGGACGGTGTCAGTCTGTTACCGGTTCTGCGGGCAGGTACTGAGCGTGTTCGCGATCATGCATATCATGTGTTTCCGAAGGCTCAGCTGGGGCGAGCGATTCGGACGGAGCGTTACCGCATGGTGGAGTGGCGCAAGGTGGATGCGGAAGCGAGCACGTCTGAGTATGAGTTGTATGACTATGAGTCTGATCCCTGGGAGACTCGCAACCTGGCGAAAGAGCGTCCGGCTGTTGTCGCGGAGCTGCAGCAGATTCTGTCACGGTACCCACGTCCGTTGAAACCCTGAGTTCGGAGCAGAACGATGCAGGAGATTGGCGATGAGTGTGTCCTGGACGAGGTGATCAGTCGTCCGGATGATGGTGTTCTGCGGACCATCAGTCAGGTTGAGGGAGATTTTCTGGTATTGGGTGCTGGTGGCAAGATGGGTCCGACAGTCTGTCGCATGCTGCGTCGGGCGCTTGATGCGGTGGGTAGCGGGCAGCGACGCGTGGTAGCTGTGTCTCGGTTTACATCACCGTCGGCAGCACTGGACCTGCAGCGGCACGGTATCGAGACGATTGGCTGTGATCTGCTGGATCGTGAGGCGGTGCAGCGGTTACCGCTGATGTCGAACGTGATTTACATGGCCGGTCAGAAGTTCGGCACCAGTGGTCAGCCGGAGCAGACGTGGGCTATGAACGTGCTGGTACCGGCGATCGTGGCTGAGCGGTATCGGGATGCTCGCATTGTGGTGTTTTCGACGGGTTGTGTGTATCCGCTGATGCCGGTTGCTGGTCGAGGTGCGGTGGAGGAGGATGCACTGACTCCGCCGGGTGAATATGCGGCATCATGTGTCGGTCGGGAGCGGATGTTTGGTCATGCCGCGCTGCGATATGGAACTCGAGTGCTGCAGTTTCGTTTGTGTTATTCGATTGATCTGCGTTATGGGGTGTTGCTGGATGTGGCCAGCCGGGTGTCTGCAGGTCAGTCGGTAGATCTTTCGATGGGTTGGGTGCAGGTGATCTGGCAGGCGGATGCCTGTTCGCGAGCGATACAGAGTCTGCTGCACTGCACAGCTCCGGCAGCCGCGCTGAATGTCACGGGTCCTGAGCGAATTTCTGTGCGGGAGTTGGCGCGGCGGTTTGGTGAGCGACTGGGTCGGCCGGTGCAGTACAGTGGGGCGGAGCGTGAGACGGCGTGGTTGTGGGACGCCAGCCGTTCCTGTGGGCTGTTCGGACCACCGGCGGTGACGCTGGATCAGATGATTGAGTGGACAGCGGCGTGGGTGGAGCGAGGTGGACGGACTCTGAACAAGCCAACTCATTTTGAAGTGCGAGATGGAAACTACTGAACTTCGTGAGCGACTGCAGCAGGGTCTGGTGATACCGGCACATCCGCTGGCTTTGACATCCGGGCGTCGTCTGGATGAGCGTCGGCAGCGAGCATTGACTCGCTATTATCTGGCGGCGGGCGCGGGTGGTCTGGCGATTGCTGTGCATACGACACAGTTTGCAATTCGTCGGCCGGAGCATGGTCTGCTGGAGCCTGTGTTGTCATTGGCCGCTGAAGAGGCGAGGCGTTGCGGGCGACCGACGGTACTGATAGGTGGCATCTGTGGAGCGACGCGGCAGGCGGTGGCCGAGGCTGAGTTACTGCGGCAAATGGGATATCACGCCGGCATGGTCAGTCTTGCGGCGCTGGCGCAGGCGACTGAGGATCAGTTGATCGAGCATTGTCGGCAGGTGGGTCAGATCCTGCCACTGGTGGGGTTTTATCTGCAGCCGGCAGTGGGCGGTCGTCTGCTGTCACAGAGTTTCTGGCGGCGTTTTGCTGAGATTGAGCAGGCGGTGGCAATCAAGATCGCGCCATTCAATCGCTATCAGACTCTGGATGTGGTGCGGGCGGTTCTGGAATCGGGGCGTACAGACCTTGCGCTGTATACGGGCAATGACGACAATCTGATCGCTGATCTGCTGACGCCATTCCGCATGCAGGGACGGGAATGTCGGATTGTGGGTGGTCTGCTGGGTCACTGGGCGGTCTGGACGAAGCGGGCGGTGGAGCAATTGCGGCGCTGTCGGGACGAGGGCTCATCGGCTGACATGCTGGCTCTGAATGCAGCAGTAACGGACTGCAATGCGGCGTTCTTTGATGCAGCCAATGGTTTTCGCGGCTGTATTGCGGGCCTGCATGCAGTGCTGCGGCGGCAGGGGTTGTTGGAGGGGATTTGGTGTCTGGACGAGGCAGAGGGATTGAGCGTGGGTCAGGCGGCGGAGATTGAGCGGGTCTACCGGGTGTATCCGGAGTTGTCGGATGATGAGTTTGTGTTGGAGCATCGGGACGAGTGGTTGGGGCAGTGATCAGTGATCAGTGATCAGTGGTCAGTAATCAGTGGTCAGTAATCAGTGGTCAGTAATCAGTGGGCGGTGGGCGGTGGGCAGTGGGGGTTGCGTTTGGGAGGGCGAGGCTCCTGCCGAGCCGCAGGGTGGTGTTGCGGTAC
>CAIOKE010000364.1 GCA_903858815.1 uncultured Planctomycetaceae bacterium
CTTCCCCCGGGACCACCGAGCACCAGCTCGGTAACGCCCAGCGACCAGACCCGTCAGCTGACGCTAACGGTTCGGCTGTAGGCTGGGGGCGACACGGTTTGTGTGGTCAAAAGGCGGCCGGGCAGGAATGCCCGGGCTACGGGTGTTGGTGAAAAACAACAACAACGGAACGCTGACAGTTGACTTCGGCTCGGCAGCAGCCTCGCCCTCCCAAGGGGGACTTTGCTGGGACCACCGAGCACCAGCTCGGTAACCCACGACAACAACAACATCCGTCAGCTTACGCTAACGGCTCGCCTCGGGGCGGGCGGCAGCTGGCGGCTTCGTGTGGGCAAAAGGTGGCCGGGCAGGAATGCCCGGGCTACGGGTGTTGGCGAACAACAACAACAACGGAACGCTGACAGTTGACTTCGGCTCGGCAGGAGCCTCGCCCTCCCAGGGGGGACGCGGCAGCTGGATGCTTTGTGTGGGCCAAAGGTCGCCGAGCAGGAATGCTCGGGCTACGGGTGTCTCGGTGGTGAAGAATCACCAACACTCAGACGGCACGGCTACACCTGGCCCCTGCAGTTTACGTATCGGCCCACTAGGCAAGGGCTTCCGCACCATAGCCGCGCAGAATCACTCGCCTTGTCAGCAGCAGCTCGGCCACCAGCAGACCCGGGAATCCGAACATCAGCAGCGCCCATAACTCAGTGATCGTCTCATCGCCGTACATCCTCTGCTGCAGTTCTTCCAGGGATTCGGTAAATCGAACTCGCTCATTGGTTGCCAGTCGAGCTCGATCATCACCCTGCAGCGGCTGAAACAGATCTTCAGTGTGGTCGTAATTCACGACGAAGACATCCGCACTCTTCCGGGCGGCCGGATCAGCCGCTGCCGCCCCCGGCTGTGCCGCAATTCTGAAAGTTGTTCGCAGAACTCCCGGTCGATTGGTCTGGCGAATCACGCCGCGCAGTTCTGCCCCACTGGATTCAGCCGGCACCTGAACCGTTTGCCCATCGGAGAACAGTACATCAAACTGGGGCGATTCATGCTGCAGATCAGCGGCCAGCGGGTCGGGTGCAGCCTGCGGGACAGCCACGATCAGTGCTTCACCCACCGGCACATTACGACGACTGCGAGCTGCAGCGATGCGGAAGACAGCCTCGTGCAGAAACGGTACAAAGTCGGCCCGCGAAGGCAGATCATTGCCCGAACGATCCAGCGAAGAGGACAACAGCAGAACTCGTCCTTCGCCATGAGGCGCTTCGATCAGCAACGGATCACCGGTCGTCAGTTGTGCCAGCACTGCGGGCGACTGAAGTACAGGCGCCGTTGTATCGCCCCCGGCAGGTTGCGAAACGGCTTCTTTGACCACACTGAGCACGGCCCACGACAGAAAATCGGACTTCAGAAATGTGCGTCCCGGATCTGACCGAAATCGTTCCAGCCAGCCCGGTTGAATCGATAACGGTGCCACCTGGACGCGGTCTGCAGCATTTGGTGCGGACTGTCGGATGCGGCTGAGCTGAATGGAACTCAGCATTCCGGCATTCCGGAAACACGCATCAAACTCAATCGGCGTCAGCTGATCACCACAGGCAATCAGCAGTCCGCCCCCTGATCTGACGAATTGCTCAAGTGCCGCTGCAAATGCCGGCGTCAGCCGCGACACGTTGCAGCAGACCACCGCGGCCTGATTTCGCAGGTCTGCAGCGGTCGCCGAGTCGGCATCAACAACAGTTGCAGCGACCCACGGTTCTCCGACTTCCACGGAGGCGAATGCCGTCTGGACAAAAAATGAAGCTCGCTGCTCAGGATTCACCGAAGGTGAACCATTCAGTACGAGGACCGGCAGTGAGGGCATGGAGCGAACGGCCGCGTGGCTGATATCATCAGCACGGATCTCATCATTCGCCGACTCTGCTTCCACGCTCAGCACATGACTGCCCGCTTCCCGCAGAGCATGCTCAAACTCAACAGACGTGGCGCTGTGCGGTGGAATTCGCAGGTTCTGAGTGCGTCCGGCCAGTGGCTGTCCATCCAGCAGCAACCGAATCGTGACCGCTGTCTCTGTGTCTGCTTCATTACGTACCATCGTCCGCAGACGCAGGGGGAATCCCGGGACCGTCAGCTCTCTTGACAACTCCAGTTGTCCAACAGCGATGTTGTGACTGAGCGGAGACAGGCCGGTGGACGTGTCCATCACCCAGATACGGGGCCTGACGGCCGGTAATCTGAGTAGATCGTCGAAACGCAGCCACGCAGCCGTATCCGTCGTCTTCCACGGCTCCGCCTGACGATCTGTGAAGACAACAATTTCCCGAGTGGTGGCACTACTGCGTCCAAGGATGGACAGTGCTCGTTCCAGCGCAGGCAGCATGGCACAGGCGCCCCCGGGTGGTGGCAGAGAATTCAGTTGTTCGGCAACAGCCACCAGATCCTGCAATGGCGATTCAATGAGCGGCACCGGCTGGTCACGAGCATCAATAACGGAAACGGTGTCCCCCCCCTGCAATGTCTGCAGAAACTGCACGGCTCGGCGAACAGCCTGCTGATGGACTGAACTGACGCCATCCGATCGCGACATGGAATTGGAGCCATCAATGACCAGCACCACGGTGCGCGATCCGGCCGATCGATAACCGCTGAGCCAGCCGCCGGGAATCCACGGACGCGATGCGGCCAGCACCAGCAGTCCCACCACCGCCATGCGCAGCAGCAACAGCAGCAATTCTTCCAGCTTCATCCGCCGTCGCGTCTTCCGCGAAGGGTTCAGAAACTGCATGGCCCCCCATTCCACCACATCAAAGCGACGGCGGCTGATCAGATGTGCCAGCACAGGCAGGCCAACACCGACCAACCCAGCCAGCAACCACGGATTGAGGAAAAACTGAAACATCACCTCGTCACTTGTCAGTGCTCACTTCAGCCGACCCAGCATCCTCACGAACAGGTTTGCCGAGCTTTACCCAGGAGGCACGCTGGGCCGCGTACTGCTCCGCATCCAGTTCAATGGCAGCTGTCGCCAACGGCTGTGCCTGCTGAACCTGAGCAGCATCGAACAGTTTCCGCAGAAAGGGAACGCACCAGCCACAGCCTGTCCCGGCTCCGCCACATTCGCTGATTTCACTGGGAACTCGCGGCTGATGCAACCGAATCCAGTTGGTCACTTTGCGTTGAGTCACATGAAAGCAGTAGCAGAGTTTGTCGTCAGGCTTCATTTTCTGAGCAATTCCGAGGGAAGGACAGAGACTGAGGATCAGCGATTCAGGAACGCATTCCGGATTCGAGCCGGTTGACAGAAGCCCCGCAGACTGGCAGCATCCGAAATCACACACTTTCTGACAAGGACGATCGCCGGATTATGCTGTATCACTCACAAACGATTGTGTTCAGTCTGCTGTTGACCGGACTTGGCTGGCTGACCTGCTCAGCAGCCGCTCAATCCCCAACTCAGGTTCCGCCGACCGATATTCAGCAGTTTTTCGAGTATTCGGGCAGAGCAGGTACCGTGATCGCCGTGGGGGGCGGTGCCATCCCGCCGGAAGTGTTGTCGTCCGTGGTGGCTGCGGCAGGTGAGAACGGGACCGTTGTCGTGTTACCGGATGCGGCTGAAGATCCGGTGGCCGCCGCCGTTCAGGCTCAGCAGAAACTGCAGGAAGCGGGACTGAAGCCGGAATCCATCGTCAGTCGCAGTGGCCCGCTGGATGACGCCGTCCGCAGCTCAGTACTGCAGGCTTTGGCAACGGCGCGAGCCGTCTGGATTCCGGGTGGTCAGCAGTCACGACTGTACTCCGCCTGGCAGAACACCGAACTGGAATCAGCCTTGCAGCAGTTGTTGCAGCGTGGCGGGACCATTGCCGGCACCTCGGCCGGCGCGGCCATCATGTCCAAAATCATGATTGCGTCCGGAAAAGACAGTCCCCAGATGGCGATCGGCTGGGATCTGATTCCGCAGGCCATTGTTGATCAGCATTTCAGTGAGCGAAATCGCCTTGATCGCAGTCGACAGGCCGTTGCTCAGCATCCAGGCTCAATCGGTCTTGGTCTGGATGAAGGCACCGCTGCTTTTCTCAGCGGACGAACGCTCAGGACTGCCGGTTCAGGCAGCGTCACCATTCTTCTGGGTGCCACTGGCTATCGTGCGGCGGAGACGATCGTCCTGCCTGCCGGAGCCATTGCCGACTGGTCACAGCTGCGACGAGCGGCGCGGCAGCGAGCCTCTGGCATTGATCCGGGATTGCCCACATCCGGCCCGCCCACAGTGAAACAGGGCTCACTGGTCATCGTCGGTGGTGGTGGTATGCCGCAATCGATCGTCGATCGATTTGTCCAACTGGCAGGTGGGGAAAACGCCAGCATCGTGGTCCTGCCCACCGCCGTCCCTCGCGATCAGACGGATTTGCGAATCCCCGGGTTTCTGGCTCGAGCCGGAGTGAAAAAAGTTACAGTGCTTGATCAGCGCGGACCGGACGAAGTCAGCAGCGAAGCCTTTCGGACTGCCCTGCAGGAGGCCACGGGGATCTGGTTTGGCGGGGGTCGTCAGTGGAACTTCGTGGACGCTTACGAGAATACTGAAGCGGTGGCGGCTTTTCATGCGGTCCTGCAGCGTGGTGGCGTCATTGCCGGCAGCTCCGCAGGGGCCACGATTCAGGGCGAATTCCTCGTCCGCGGCGCGGTACTCGGAAACCAGGTGATGATGGCTGAAGGTTATGAGCGAGGTTTTGGATTTCTGCCCGGCACTGCCATTGACCAGCATTTCGCGCAACGTGGACGACAACCCGATCTGCTGCCGGTGATCCAGCGGCACCCGCAGCTGCTGGGTATAGGCCTTGATGAGGCCACAGCAATCGTCGTGACAGGCTCCAAAGCACAGGTCGTGGGACAGCATGCAGCGCATTTCGTTCGAGCGGACCGGTTGAAGGACTTGCCCGCTGACCAGTTGCCGAAGACCGTCGAAGATGCAGCAAAGCTGTATGTGACCATCCCCAACGGTGGCAGCATCGATCTGCTGACTCTGCAGCCACAGTGATGGACTGAGGCGATTGCCGAACGGAAGGGGTGTCGTTCGGCTCGGCAGGAGCCTCGCCCGCCCGAGGGGGACTTTGCTGGGACCACCGAGCACCAGCTCGGTAATGCACGACCAACAACAACATCCGTCAGCTTACGCTAACGGCTCGCCCTGGGGCGGGCGACAGCGCGCATTTGTGTGGGCAAAAGGTGGCCGGGCAGGAATGCCCGGGCTACGGGGGTTGGTGAACAACAACAACAACGGAACGCTCACAGTTGACTTCGGCTCGGCAGGAGCCTCGCCCTCCC
>CAIOKE010000365.1 GCA_903858815.1 uncultured Planctomycetaceae bacterium
ATCCAAGCTGCTGCTCTTGCACAAAGATCCTGCAGTGATCTCTTGAGTTTGCCTGAGCTGCCTGTCAGTAACACTGACAGGCAGCTTTATTTTAATATGGGGTGCTGGAATGCGTGAGTATGTCTGGCTGGAGTGTACTGAAACGGGTGTTCGCAACTACCGCGTCATCAAGGAGACTCGTGGAACCGAGCGACTTGAGCTGATGAAGTACTGCCCGAAGCTGCGTCGGCACACTCTGCACAAAGAATCTCGAAAGAAGTGATCCAGGCGTGGTCGGCCGCGCGGCCGGCGGCTCCTGGTCTACGGGTGTAGCTCAATTGGCAGAGCACCGGATTCCAAATCCGGCGGTTGGGGGTTCAACTCCCTCCACCCGTGTTTCCATGGTCCCGTGTGGAACTCGAAGCTTTCGAGGAATTTCTCTCGGTCTTTACGCCTTAGTGCTCGGAAAAAACGGTTTTCAGATGAGCAGCAAAAGCGGAGCAATGTCAATCGTGCCTGAGTTATTTCGGGCCGGCTTGTACAAAGCGAACCAGGGTCGGATGGTTCGGCAGTTCACCTTTTTTGCTATTGCTATTGTTGCCGCATTCGGCTGCATCACTCTGGCCCGAGGGCCTCTGATGCAGCTTGGACGGTATGTTCAGGTCGGGTTGCCGCTGGTGTTTTGGCTGGCCAGTGCGTGGGTGGCGTTCCGGCTCGTGAATCTGGCTGTGTTTGCGGACTTCCTGATTTCTGTCGAATCCGAGCTCTTGCGTGTGACGTGGCCTGCGAAGCAGGAGGTCATTCAGGCCACCATTGTAGTGGTAACAACCATGGTGGGGCTCGGGGCGTTTCTGTTTTTGGTCGACCTTGTCTGGACCTGGACGTTTTCGGTGATTGGCTTCAACGAACTGCTGGGCTGAGAGGCGTGGCAGAGTTGGGCACAGAGAAACTGCAGAAGCAATCTTTCGAAAGCTTGGGGAACCTGGTTGCAATTCATCATGCGTGTGGTCACCATACGCGGTTCGGTTTCAGCCTGGTGAGGGAGGTCTGATGATGGGCGAAGAAACTTCAGTCGATGAGCAGAACGGCGAGCGCTCGGACGTGCCTGCTGCCGAAACTGCTCCGGCGGCTCCAGCAAAAAAGAAGCGGACGGTTAAGAAGGCGGCTGCAAAGTCGCCCGTGGTTGTAACTGCCGTCAACAAGGCAGATATGAGTTGGTACGTTTTGAAGGTGCAGACTAATCGTGAACGCACGATCAGGGATGCTCTGCTCAAGCGGATCAACGGGGAGAAGCTGGAAGAGTATTTCGGTGAGATTGTGATTCCTTCGGAACGTGTTGTGGATACTCGCAGTGGCAATCACCGTGAGCAGGACCGCAAGCTGTTTCCGGGGTACATCATGGTTCAGATGGTGCTGAACGATGAAACGTGGTATCTGGTTCGAGATACGGGTGGAGTAGGGGATTTCGCTGGCGCTGCCGGGAAGCCTCTGCCGATGGAGCAGCACGAGGTGGATCGGATGCTTGGTCGGGCGGAGCAGCAGTCGACGGCTGTTCCCAAGGTCAAGATTGGTTTCGCTATCGGTGATCTGTTGAAGATTCGCGAAGGCACCTTCGAGAATTTTGAGGGTCGTGTTGAAGGTATTGACGAGCAAAGTGGTAAGGTGTCGGTGTTGATCGAGATTTTTGGTCGGTCGACCCCTGTTGAAATCGATCACTGGCAACTGGAATCTGTGTAGTAGACTGAGTGGATCAGCGGTGATCGCCCTCTGTAGCGGGGCATCGCATCGCATCGTGATTGTGGTGTTAAGTCTTGCTGCATGGGTCGTTTGCGGCTGATGCAGTGGCAACAAGTGCAAAACAAGTGCAATTGGACGGGATAAGTTGAAATGGGCAAGCAGCGTCAGGTAACTGCTCAGATTAAAGTTCAGGTCACTGGTGGTCAGGCAACACCGGCACCTCCCGTTGGTACCGCGCTAGGTCCTCACGGTGTGAATATTGGACAGTTCGTGTCCCAGTTCAATGAGAAGACTCGAGACATGATGGGAATCACGATTCCTGTCGTGATTACGGTGTACAACGATCGTTCGTTCGAATTTATCCTGAAGAGTCCTCCGGCAGCCGTTTTGCTGAAGAAGGCTGCGGGGGTCGCCAAAGGGTCCGGCAGTCCTTTGAAGAACAAGGTTGGCACCGTCACTGGGGCTCAGGTTGAAGCTATCGCAAAGCAGAAGTACGAAGACCTGAACGCATCATCTCTCGAGCAGGCGAGGAAGATGATCGCCGGAACAGCTCGCAGCATGGGCATTGAAGTTATTGGTTGATTGGTTTATTTCATATTCATCAGCGCCAGAGCGTTGAGTGTTTGAAGAGCAGATTGGGAACGGGTATCAGCATGGCAGGTCCGTCGAAGCGAATGAAGATCCTGACGAAGAAGGCTGCTGACATCGGCGCATTGTCCGTAGCAGACGCCGTGAAGGCGCTGAAGTCACTGGACGACTCATTGCCGAAGAACGTCAAGAAGGTGCGTTTCGACCAGACGGTCGAGATTGCGGTTCGTCTGGGCGTTGATCCTCGACAGGCCGACCAGATCGTGCGTGGATCTCTTGTGTTGCCTCACGGTATTGGCAAGTCCCAGCGGGTGCTGGTGTTTGCTCAGGGTGAGAACGTCGCGGTAGCACAGGCGGCCGGGGCTGACTTCGTGGGCGGCAAGGAGCTGGCGGACAGGATTAAAGAGGGCTGGCTTGATTTCGATGTGTGCATAGCGACTCCGGACATGATGGGTGTGGTTGGACCGCTGGGTCGCGTGCTCGGTCCTCGTGGTTTAATGCCCAGTCCTCGTGCCGGCACGGTGACTCAGGATGTCGCTGGTACGGTTCGGGAGTACAAGGCTGGTAAGGTGGAGTTCCGTGTCGATAACGGCTCGAACGTCCACTGTGTGGTCGGCAAGCTCAGCTTTGATGCTCAGTTGCTGGCTGAGAACATTGAATCGCTGCTGGCGTATATTCGTAGTCTGAAGCCGAACACTTCACGCGGTGTTTATCTGCGTGGGATGGTGGTGTCTGCCACGATGATGCCGGCAATTTCCGTTGCGGTGTGATGAGGCTGGTGACCTGGGTTCTCGGTCGGTGATTTTCAACGGTTCGTTTGATTGGGCAGGCAGCAATGGGTCGTCACGTTAAAGACATGGTCATCGCCGATATTCAGGGGCGAGTTGGCAGTACGAAGGACTTCATTGTTGTTGACGCGTCGAAGCTTGATGCGATCACTGCGAATCGCTGGCGTTTGGCGATGCGTAAAGAGCGAATTTCTGCGTTGACTGTGAAGAATTCGGTCGCACTGAATGCTCTGAAGAGCAAAGGTGTCAAGGGTCTGGACGGTGTGTTGGCTGGTCCTTCGACGCTGCTTTGGGGTGGCGAAGATGTGGTCCAGTTAAGTCGTGCCGTCACGAAGTGGGCCAAGGATATACAGAATCTGCAGATCAAGGGTGGGACCTGTGATGGTCAGCCTTTGGACGCTGCAGCCATTGAAACACTCAGCAAGAGCGCAGGTCGTCTTGAGACGATTGGCGAACTGGCTGGTCTGATGCTTGCTCCGGGGCGTCAGTTGGCGGGTTGTCTGCAGGGACCTGGTGGCCGTCTGGCTGGCCAGTTGAAAACCCTGTCGGAAAAAGAGCCAACGGAGTAGGGGGCCGCCTGCCTGTTGGGCGGTGTGATGACTGGACATTGTCTGCTTAACGAGAAGCTTGTTACTCGAAGCGTGTTACTTGAGTGTTATTGCTAGAGAAAGGTGTTGGTCATGTCTGCTGACGCAGCGACTGAGTTTGATGCATCTACGAAGGAACTGGGCGACCGAATCGTTGGTTTGACACTGCTGGAAGCCCGCAAGGTGGTGGACTACCTGAAGCAGGTTCACGGTATTGAGCCTGCCGGTGGCGGAGCGGTCATGGTCGCTGCGGCTCCAGGCGGTGCTGCTGCTGAGGTGAAGGAAGAGCAGACCGAGTTCAACGTGATTCTGACGGGCTTTGAAGAGTCCAAGAAGATCGCCGTGATCAAGGTTGTGCGAGCGGCTACTGGTCTGGGCCTGAAGGAAGCCAAGGATCTCGTCGAAGGTGCTCCGAAGACCTTGAAAGAGGGCGTGAGCAAGGAAGACGCAGAGAAGTTGAAGAAGGAAGTGGTCGACGCTGGCGGTACCTGCGACATCAAGTGATTAAGCGGTACTGCGTGTAGCAGAGCTTTTCGTTTGCACAGCCGAGGTCCCTCAGGCGGGCCTCGGCGTTGCAAAAACCTGTGTTTGCGATCCATTCGTGACGGGTGGCGTAGCCATTCAGCTCGAGTGTGCTCCTGAAAAGAAGGCTCGGCGCGCTGTGACGGGCGACCGTTGTTCTGTAGCATTTGGCTGGACTGAAGACTGCGAGGCAGCTGCTGCGTGAGGTGTGGCAGGTGCCTGTCGTCGCGCGCACTTGCTGCAGGATGCAGCGTTGCAGTGAACGCAGTGTCGGTCGGTCAGTCGTTCCCTCGCGTAGTGAAGAGCTCGATGAGGGCGAGCTTGTCGTTTCGGGTCGGTGTGGGCCGAGTGCTGTTGAGGTATGGTTCCAGGTGCTGATCCGGGGTTTCCTCGGTTGGTCTGGGGGCCCGGACAAAGAGTGCTCATTTAAGCAATCGGAAGTGATGATTCCCGCCTCGTGAGTCCGTTTGTTCGGGTCGTTTGGCTTTTGTCGGCCGTTTCTGTAGACTGCGGGGTTGCGACAGTGTGCCAGCAGTGAAGTCGGTGTTGGGCTCGTATGCTGGCGTTCGGCAAGACAGCGGAATGGTGAGCAGTGGGTGTTGTGCAGTGGGTGTTGTGCAGTGGGTGTTGTGCAGTGGGTGTTGAAGCGGGGATGTCAGTCGTGATGGTGCGCTGATGTCGTGGCAGGGGACGTCGGGGGATGTTGCCTGTGTGAAGGCGACGGTGGTTTCGGAATCAGGTGTTTTGACTGAAGGCAGGATTGGGCATGCCGGTACCTTCTATTCGTACGATCGACCAGGACACGGTTCGGGGCTTTGGAAAAATCCAGGCCGAGTACGAGATTTCTGGTCTGACACAGATCCAGACAGCCTCTTATGCTCGATTTCTGCAGGCGGATCGTCCGTCGCGGGATCGGCTTGACGTTGGTCTGGAGTCAATTCTCCGGGAAGTCTTCCCGATAGAGAGTTTCGATAAGCAGTACCGTCTCGAGTATACTCGCTACGAACTTGGCAAACCTCGGTATACTCCCGAGGAGTGTCGTCAGCTGCGACTGACATACGGCATGCCGTTCCGCGTCTGGATGCGTCTTGTGAAAGAGCAGACAGTCGAGGAAGAGGTGTATCTCGGCGACATCCCGATCATGGTGGGGGGTGGTGAGTTCATCATCAACGGTGCAGAGCGAGTGGTGGTGAGCCAGTTGCATCGTTCACCGGGTGTGGACTTTGTGATGGCAGAGGAGTCGGCCAGCAGCGATCGCAAGACTCATTCCTGCCGAATTATTCCTGAGCGTGGCAGCTGGATTGAGTTGTTGGTCAGCAAGCGTGATGCGATCGGTGTTCGCATCGACCAGAGCGGCAAGTTTTCTGCTCTGACGCTGCTCCGCGCGATGTCTCGTGAGCATTCCACGGACGCTCAGATCATTCGTCTGTTCTACAATGTCACAACGCTGAAACTCAGTGCTCGCACCACTGTCAAAGAGGTGATGGGCCATTACTCGGTCGAGGACGTTGTTTATCCACCGAAGCATGATCGGGCGGGAGAAATTCTGGTTGATGCTGGCAGCGAGATCAGTGAAACGATTGCTGAGGAGGTGCTGGCTGCTGGTTTGAAAAGTCTGGAAGTGATTCAGGCGGAGGACGTGAAGGATCACCTGATCCTGAAGACTCTTGCTGAGGATGGCACTTCGACTCACGAGGAAGCTCTGCTGAAGATCTACCAGCGTCTGCGGCCTGGTAACCCGCCGAATCTTGATAAGGCGATTGATCTGTTCCGCGAGAAGTTCTTTGACGTGAATCGCTACCGTTTGGGGCGCGTTGGTCGATTCCGTATCAATCGCAAGTTTCAGCAGGAAATTTCGGACGACCAGATGACTCTGGATCCGTTGGACTACATCAACGCGATGAAGTACATCGTCCGTCTGCGACTGGGCGATGATTCGGCGCAGATTGACGACATCGACAACCTTGGCAATCGTCGTCTGCGTACGATTGACGAGTTGGCGGCGGACGAAATTCGAAAGGGTTTTCTGAAACTGCGTCGTACGGTTCAGGAGCGAATGAGTGTGAAGGAGGGCGACAGCATGACTCCTCGCACGCTGATCAATCCGAAGTCTGTGTCTGCGGCCATTGATTACTTCTACGGGCGCAGCGAGTTGTCTCAGGTTGTTGACCAGACGAATCCGCTCAGCATGTTGACTCACGAGCGTCGTCTTTCGGCTCTTGGCCCGGGTGGTTTGAACCGTAAGCGTGCGGGCTTTGAGGTTCGCGACGTTCACATTTCGCACTATGGTCGAATCTGTCCTGTGGAGACGCCGGAAGGCACCAACATCGGGTTGATTTCCAGCCTGAGTATTTATTCGCGGGTGGACGACTATGGTTTCCTGATTTCTCCGTATCGAGTGGTGCGAGATTCTCAGGTGACTGACGAGGTGGTCTGGCTGCGAGCGGATGAGGAGGCATCGGCCTATGTTTGCCCTGCCGATACGGTGGTGGAAGCCGGTCAGATTGCCGAGGACCGTGTTCTTGCAAGAAACAAGAGCGACGTGGTCTGGATTGACCGCTCGGAAGTGCAGTACATCGACGTTGCACCGTGCCAGATGGTGGGTGTGTCGGCCGGTCTGATTCCGTTCCTTGAGCATGACGACGCGAACCGTGCATTGATGGGTTCGAACATGCAGCGTCAGGCCGTGCCTCTGCTGATTGCCGAGCGTCCGGTTGTGGGCACTGGGATGGAGCCGTTCGTCGCGCAGAATTCGGGGATGGTCCTGAGGGCTCCGAAGAGCGGCAAAGTGACCTATGTTGACGCCAACGTCGTGGAAGTGGATGGGCGTCGTTTCCCGTTCCGCAAATTTGTACGTTTGAACGAGCGGACCTGTCTGAACCAGAAGCCTATTGTGCGAGTAGGCGACAAGGTGAAGGCTGGTCAGGTGCTGTGTGACAGTGCCGCGACGAAGAACGGGTCGCTGGCGCTGGGGCGTAACGTCCTTGTGGCGTTCATGTCGTGGGAGGGATATAACTTTGAGGACGCGATTATTCTGTCTGAGCGTCTGGTGAAGGAAGACGTTTACACCTCGATTCACCTTGATGAATTCGACGTGGAGATTCGTGAGACGAAGCTTGGTCGCGAGGAGTTTACTCGTGACATCCCGAACGTCAGTGAGAAGGCTCTGAGGCATCTCGATGATTCCGGTATCATCAAGGTGGGGACTCGAGTAAATCCCGGCGACATTCTGGTCGGCAAGGTATCACCGAAGGCGAAGTCCGAGTTGACTCCAGAGGAAAAGCTTTTGCATGCCATCTTTGGCCGTGCTGGCGAAGACGTGAAGAACGAGAGTCTTGAGGTCCCGAGCGGCGTCAGTGGCATTGTGATTCACACCGAGCGGTTTTCTCGTCGGATGAGTCTGTCTGAAGTCGAGCGGAAGAAGTTTGAGGACGAACTGAAGCGAGTTGAGAAAGAGGCTGAGGCGGCGATTGCTGAAGCCTTCAAGGCGTTTCTGGGTGAATTCGAAGCGGCGCTTGAGCAGCAGGTGACGGACGAAGAGGGTCGGGCTCTGGTGAAGCACGACGATACTCGAGTTGTCGCCGACCTTGCTCGCAGGTTCCAGAGCTACTTCGAGGAGATGGACATTCGCAGTCCGCAGAAAAAGACTGCGGCTCGCAGGGTCCTGCGTGACAATTGGGTACATGTTGAGGACGTGATTGACCGTGAGGATCATCGTGTGAACAGCATGAAGCGTGGGGACGAGCTTCCCAGTGGTGTGCTGCAGATGGTGAAGGTCTACGTGGCTTCGCGTCGTCAGATTTCTGTGGGCGACAAGATGGCTGGTCGGCACGGAAACAAGGGGGTCATCTCGAAGGTGCTCCCGATTGAAGACATGCCGTTCCTCGAAGACGGGACTCCGGTTGACATCATTCTGAATCCGCTGGGCGTACCGAGTCGTATGAACGTGGGTCAGATTCTTGAGACTCACCTTGGCTGGGCAGCTGGTCGCCTTGGTTACCGGGCGGTGTGTCCGGTCTTCGACGGGGCCAGTGAGGAGGATGTGCGTGAGGCACTGCGTGAGGCTGGTCTGCCTGAGGACGGGAAGACTCATCTGCGAGATGGTCGCACGGGTGAGCGTCTGGAGCAGAAGACGACCGTTGGCTACATCTACATGCTGAAGCTGCATCACCTGGTTGACGACAAGGTGCATGCTCGAGCAACCGGCCCGTACTCGCTGATTACTCAGCAGCCGCTGGGGGGCAAGGCCCGGTTTGGCGGTCAGCGATTTGGAGAGATGGAAGTCTGGGCTCTGGAGGCGTATGGGGCAGCCTATATTCTGCAGGAGCTGTTGACTGTGAAGAGCGACGACGTCGAGGGTCGAACGAAGATCTACGAAAGCATGGTCAAGGGCGAGAATACTCTCGAAGCAGGGACTCCGGCGAGTTTCGACGTTTTGAACAACGAGATTCGCGGGTTGTGTCTGAATCTGCAGTTGGAGAAGGCTGGCAGCTGAGCAGTGAGGGGGGTGGCGTCTGCGGTTCTGGCCGTGGGCGTCATTCTGGCGATTTGAATTCAGGTATTTGGGTGACAGGTGTGTTGTCAGGAACGCGATGCTTTGGATCGCCGGTCCTGAAGAATATCCGGTAGTGCTGGCAAGACGGGAGAAGCGGACGTGAGCGTCAGCGAAGGTCAGTTTGATCGTGTGAATGACTTTGCGGCAGTGAAGATCAGTCTGGCCAGTCCGGCCGACATTCGGAGCTGGTCGTTTGGTGAAGTCAAGAAGCCTGAGACGATCAATTACCGAACATACCGTCCGGAGCGGGACGGTCTGTTTTGTGAGCGAATCTTTGGTCCTGAAAAGGACTGGGAGTGTGCCTGCGGAAAATACCGTGGCATGAAGTACAAGGGAATGATCTGCGATCGTTGCGGCGTGAAGGTGACTCATAGTCGCGTGCGTCGCAAGCGTATGGGGCATATTGAACTGGCTGCTCCGGTCGTCCACATCTGGTTCTTCAAGTCGATGCCCAGTCGTCTGGGTGCGTTGTTGAACATGAAGACGACGTCTCTGGAGAAGGTGATCTATTTCCAGGACTACGTAGTTGTGGACCCTGGTGAGACTCCTTTGAAGCCCTGTCAGATGCTGACCGAGGAGGAGGCTCGACAGGCTCGCCGCGAGTATGGCGAGGGCAATTTTGAGCTGGGGATGGGTGCAGAGGCGATCAAGAAACTGTTAGCTCAGATGCGGCTTGCGGATCTGTCTGTGGAACTGCGTGCCGAGCTGGCAAAGACGGGCAGTCAGCAGAAGAGCAAGGATCTGATCAAGCGTCTGAAAATTGTGGAAGCGCTGCGTGACAGTCAGAACCGTCCGGAGTGGATGGTACTGGATGTGATCCCGGTGATCCCGCCGGACCTGCGACCACTGGTACTGCTGGATTCCGGGAACTTTGCCACCAGCGACCTGAACGATCTGTATCGTCGCATCATCAACCGCAACAACCGACTTAAGAAGCTGGTGGACCTGAATGCTCCGGAGGTCATTGTTCGCAACGAGAAGCGCATGTTGCAGCAGTCTGTAGATGCGTTGTTCGACAACAACCGCTGCAAGCGTCCGGTGCTGGGTTCTTCGAACCGTCCGTTGAAGTCGCTGACGGATATGATCAAGGGTAAGCAGGGTCGTTTCCGTGAGAACCTGCTGGGTAAGCGCGTCGACTACTCGGCTCGAAGCGTGATCGTGGTGGGACCGGAGCTGAAGCTGCATCAGTGTGGTCTGCCGAAGAAGATTGCACTGGAGTTGTTTCAACCCTTTGTGATTCGTCGTCTGAAGGATCTTGGGCATGCCGACACGATCAAGAGTGCAAAGCGCATGCTGGAGCGTCGGGATGAGGACGTTTGGGACATTCTGGACGAGGTGATTCGCAACCACCCGGTGCTCCTGAACCGTGCTCCGACGCTGCACCGCATCGGGATTCAGGCATTTGAGCCTGTGCTGGTGGAAGGTAATGCGATTCGTCTGCACCCGCTGGTCTGCAAGGGCTTTAATGCGGACTTTGACGGCGACCAGATGGCTGTGCACCTGCCGCTTTCGATGGAAGCGCAGGTTGAAGCCACGACCCTGATGATGTCGACTCACAACATTTTCAGCCCGGCGAATGGTGCGCCGATTATTTCGGCGTCCCAGGACATCGTGATGGGATGTTACTACCAGACGCTCAGGAAGCCGGATCACATGGGTCACGGCATGGTATTTTCGTCCATCGCTGAAGTCTTCATGGCGTTCCAGCAGGGCAAAGTAGGCCGGCATGCCACGATTCGGGTGCGTCTGCCGGGCAAGAAGCGTGTGAAGGGCGAGGATGCTGAGAAGTATCGTGCTGGTGGGCTTGTAGAGACATCGCCCGGGCGTGTGTTTTTCAATGACGTGCTGCCGGAGAAGATGGCGTTTTATAATCAAACGCTGGGCAGCAAGGACCTGGCTCGGGTGATTTCCGACTGTTATCTGGAACTTGGTCGTCGTGAGACGATTGAGTTGCTGGACCGCATGAAGAGCATGGGATTCCGAACCTCGACGGAGAGTGGCCTGTCGTTCGGTGTCAGCGACCTGTGTACTGCGCCAAACAAGGAAAAGGAAATCGCCGATTCAGAAAAGTCGGTCCTGCGTCTGATGAAGTTGTTCGAGCGTGGTGTGATTACGAACACCGAGCGTTACAACAAGGTGCTTGAGACCTGGACTCATGCTCGTGAATCGATTACGAAATCGATGATGGAGCGGCTGAAGGAGGACGTGCGAGATAACGGTCAGTACGTGAACCCGATCTATCTGATGGCCCTTTCCGGTGCTCGAGGGGGTGTGGGTCAGATCCAGCAGCTGGCTGGTATGCGTGGTCTGATGGCCAAGCCGAGTGGCGAGATTATTGAGACTCCGATCAAGTCGAATTTCCGTGAAGGCCTTTCGGTACTGGAGTACTTCAGTTCGACCCACGGTGCTCGAAAGGGTCTGGCCGACACGGCTCTGAAGACGGCGGACAGCGGTTATCTGACTCGCAAGCTTGCCGATATCTGTCAGAACATGGTGATCACTCGTCGGGACTGTGGCACCACCAAGGGGATTACTCGTGGTGTCGTCTACCGTGGTGAGAAGGTGGAAGTCAGTCTGGCGGATGCGATCCGTGGCCGTGTCAGCCGTTCGAATATCGTGAATCTGATCACGGAGGAGTCGATCGTCAGCGAGGGTGAGATGATCACCGTTGAGAAAGCGCGACGAATTGAGGAGATGGGTCTGGAGCGAATTCAGGTTCGTAGTCCGATGACCTGTGAATCTCCGCTGGGGCTCTGCCAGCTGTGTTATGGGATGGACCTGTCAACCGGCGACCTTGTTGAACTGGGATTGGCGGTGGGCATCATCGCTGCTCAGAGTATCGGCGAACCCGGTACTCAGCTGACGATGCGTACGTTCCACATGGGTGGAGTTGGTACGACGGCGGTGGAAGAGAGCGAGTTGATCGCGAAGCGTGGCGGTAACGTCCGGTTCACTCGAATTCGCAGTGTGATCAACGCCGAGGGCCGGCAGGTTGTGCTGGGGCGTAATGGCGAGCTTGCGATTGTGGACGATCGTGGTCGCGAAGTTGAGACTCAGCGGGTGCCCAACGGTGCGGTACTGCAGGTTGCTGAAAATCAGCTTGTGAAGCCAGGCGATGTGCTTTGCAACTGGGATCCTCACGCCATCCCCATTATTGCTCAGGTCGGTGGCCGAGTGCGACTTGAGGACTGCGTTGAGGGTCAGTCGATTCGTGTCGAGCGAGAACTCTCTGGTACGATGCGTCGCACTGTGATCGAGCACAAGTCCGGTCTGCATCCGCAGGTAGTGGTGGAGGACGGTGGTGGTCGAATTCTGGACTTCTATTACCTGCCGGAAGGTGCGAGTATTGAGGTTGAGGATGGCGGTCAGGTTTCGGCTGGTGCGATTGTCGCCAAGACGCCTCGTGAATCGTCGGGAACGCAGGACATCACGGGTGGTCTGCCGCGAGTTACCGAGCTGTTTGAAGCTCGAAAGCCTCGCGATCCGGCTGTGGTGGCTGAGATTGACGGTGAAGTGGAGTTGCCGGCAGAGAAGAAGCGTGGCAAGCGTATTGTGCTGGTGAAGGGGGCAGACGGCTCTGAGGTTGAGCACGTGATTCCTCATGGTAAGGATCTGCAGGTGCATTCCGGTGACCACGTGAAGGCCGGGGATGCTCTGGTCCGTGGACCTCTTGTGCCTCAGGACATACTGCGAGTCAGTGGTCCGGAGGAAGTGCAGCAGTATCTGTTGCATGAAATCCAGAACGTCTATCGTGCTCAGCGCGTGGAAATCGACGACAAGCACATTGAGATTGTGGTTTCGCAGATGCTGCGAAAGGTGCGAATTGACAATGTTGGTGACACGGATCTGCTGCCGGGGCTGCTGGTTGACAAGTTTGAGTTGAAGAAGATCAACGACGAGCTTGATTCGAAGGGGCGAGTCACGGATCCGGGTGGCTCGGACTACGTTGTCGGCGACAAGGTGGCGTTGAAGGAAATTGAAGAGGTGAATCAGGAGTTGTCGCGACCGATTCGATTTACGAGTCTGAAGAAGGCGAAGGCGAGTCCGCAGTTGCTGGGGATTACCAAGGCTGCGGTATCGAGTGAGAGCTTTATTTCGGCGGCCAGTTTCCAGGAGACCACGAAAGTTCTGACCGAGGCGGCGTTGGGTGGTCGCGTGGACGAGCTGGTGGGCTTGAAGGAAAACGTGATTCTTGGGCATTTGATTCCGGCGGGAACGGGCTTTGATCTCCACCAGGATGCTCAGGTTCGCATTCATGATTCGGCCTTGCGGGAGCAGGAGGAGCAGCGAGCTCGACTCGCTGCAGCTCGAAAGGACCTGATGGGTGCGACTGACATTCAGACGCGGCGGATGGATCCTGACCGTCCGGCTGCACCTTCGCTGGCGGATTTGTCGGATGATGCGTTGTCCTGACGTGTAATTCGTGGGAATCCC
Source organism: uncultured Planctomycetaceae bacterium (assembly GCA_903858815.1). Lineage (GTDB taxonomy): Bacteria > Planctomycetota > Planctomycetia > Planctomycetales > Planctomycetaceae > SXXK01. The sequence goes on from CAIOKE010000365.1 coordinate 13,191, forward strand.
TGGGTTTGGCGGGGTTCTCCTGCCGAATCTCGAGGAATACAATGATTGCTGCGACAATAGGTTGACGATGACCGGGAGCGGGGTTACAATGCCTCGTTTCCCCACCGCGTTGACACCGTTTCGATCTGCGGGGCTCTGTCTGTGCAGGTCTCTGTGCCGGGATGTGTGCGTGCGTGTGTGTGTAAGGGGGGGGTACAGTTTTCTGAATCCTCCTAAGTTGTTTTCTCAGATGGGCTTACTCCAATAAGTCAACATCTGGGCGTGTGTTTTGGGTCGTGTTTCTGGTTGTGTTTCTAGAACTTTGCGTGTGTCTGGCGGTTTATGCCTACAATTAATCAGCTCATTCGAAAGCCTCGGAAGCAGCAGAATTCCAAGTCAAAATCGCCGGTTCTTGAGGGGTGTCCTCAGAAGCGCGGTGTCTGTCTGCAGGTCAAAACGGTGACGCCGAAGAAGCCGAACTCGGCTTTGCGTAAGGTGGCTCGTGTGCGTCTGTCGAACAGCAAGGAAATCACTGCCTATATCCCGGGCGAGGGTCACAACCTGCAGGAGCACTCCATCGTGCTCGTCCGCGGTGGTCGTGTGCGTGACCTGCCGGGCGTGCGATACAAGATCATCCGTGGTGTGCTTGACACGCTCGGCGTTTCCGACCGTAAGCAGGCTCGCAGTTGTTACGGTGCGAAGCGTCCGAAGGCTGGTGCTGCACCGGCGGCGGGCAAAAAGAAGTAATTTGGCGGGCTGATGTTGGCATCCGGGAAATCCGGGGTCGCTGCATCAACCTGTATTTATGTCAGATCCCGGCGACTGCCGTGGCGTTCGTTTCGGTGTCCACGTTCAGTGTTTGAGAGTGGTTTTCGATGGTTAAGAAGTTTACTGCCAGTCAGGATCAGTTGAAACCGGATACTCGGTTCAACAGTCTTCTCGTTTCCAAGTTCATCAACTGTCTGATGTACGACGGCAAGAAGAGCGTTGCGTTGAGCGCTTTCTACCGTGCCATGGACATCGTCAGGAAGCAACTGCCGAACGAGGACCCTCTGAATGTCTTTCTCGCTGCAGTAGAGAACGTGAAGCCTTCAATTGAAGTGCGATCAAAGCGTGTTGGCGGTGCCACTTATCAGGTGCCGACTCCCGTGAATCCTCGACGTCAGCAGGCGCTGTCGATTCGCTGGATTCTGGAAGCCGTGCGTGGTCGGAAGGGGCGTCCGGTTGACCGCTCGCTGGCAGAAGAGTTCGTGGCTGCGTTCCGTCGCGAGGGTGCGGCGATGAACAAGCGTGAGAACGTGCATCGCATGGCTGACGCAAACAAAGCATTCTCGCACTTCGCGTGGTGATTTGAATTTCGGTGCGACTGGACGCCGAACAGATGGCCTGAGGGCTGTTTGTTTGGCGTTTTTTTTTGGCGGGTAGGTGCAGACATGGCGCGAGCGATCGACAGTATTCGCAACATCGGCATCATTGCTCATATTGACGCCGGCAAGACGACGACGACCGAGCGAATCCTGTATTACGCGGGGGCGTCGCACCGGATGGGGAACGTCGATGACGGGACGACTCAGACGGACTTCGACCCGGAGGAGGCGCAGCGGGGAATTACGATTTATTCGGCCGCGGTTTCCTGCAGCTGGAAGGGCGCCAACATCAACATCATTGATACTCCGGGCCATGTTGATTTTACGGCGGAGGTTGAGCGTAGTCTGCGGGTACTGGATGGTGCGGTTGTGATCTTCAGTGCTGTCGAGGGCGTGGAGGCTCAGAGTGAGACTGTCTGGAGGCAGGCGAATCGCTACGGGGTGCCTCGCGTCTGCTTCATCAACAAGATGGACCGTATTGGTGCGGGTTTTGAGCGAGTGTTGGGTCAGATACGAGATCGACTGAGTGCGCGACCGGTACCTCTGCAGCTCCCCATCGGCGCCGGGCCATCGACAAACTCCGACGGCTTTCGCGGGGTGATCGATCTGTTGACGATGAAGGCCCTCTACTGGGACTCGGAGTCACGCGGTGAGAAGTTTCGAGAAGAAGAAATCCCGGAGGGGCAGCGGGATGATGCCGAGTTATGGCGTGGAGAGATGCTGGACGTCCTGTCATTGTATGACGAGGATCTGATGGTGGCCTGTATGGAGGGTGGCGAGATTGCTCTGGAGTTAATCCGGGTGGCGATTCGTCGGGCGACATTAGCGCGAGAGATTCAGCCGGTCTTGTGTGGGGCCTCGCTGGATTACATCGGGGTACAGCCGGTACTGGACGCGGTCAACTGGTATTTGCCCAGTCCGCTCGACAGGCCTCCTGTGGAGGGTGTGATTCCTGCGGGGCGTCAGGAGGGTCAGCGGGCGGTGCGTCGCTCGGCGGCGGACGAACCCGTGTGTGCTCTGATTTTCAAGGTCCAGGCAGAGCAGCATGGTGACCTGTATTTTGCGCGAGTTTATTCAGGAGTTCTCACTGGGAACTCGAAGCTGCTGAATCCGCGACTAGGCAAGAAGGAGATGGTTACTCAACTCTGGCATGTCCAGTCGGATTCGCGTGAGAAGGTTGAGCGAGTTGAGGCGGGAGATATTTGCGGGGTGATTGGTCCGCGTGATTCGGCGACGGGGGACACGTTGTGTGACGCTGGAAATCCGGTGGCACTGGAATCGATTGTGTTTCCTGAGACGGTGATTTCGATGGCGATCGAGCCGGATTCCAGTTCGGACCGGAAGAAGCTTGAGGACACATTGAAGCGGCTGGAGAAGCAGGATCCGACCTTTCGAGTCCGCTCGAACTCAGAGACTGGACAGACGATCATCAGTGGTATGGGTGAGTTGCATCTGGAGATTATCCGCAATCGGATGCAGCGGGACTTCAATCTTCGGGTGAAGTTTCATAAGCCGCGTGTGAGTTACCGGGAGAAGCTGGTGGGTGAGGTGCGGGTGGTGGAGGATTTCCATCGTCAGCTGCCATCGGGAGTGATTGGGTTTGGTTTGACCTTGTGGGCGCGGGAGTTGTCGGATCAGGGTGCGGGGATTCAGGTGGAGCATCGGTTAGCTCCGGAGGCTCTGCCTAAGCAGATGTTGCAGGTCTTATTGGAGTCGGTTCAGAAGGAGGCGGAGGCGGGGGGGAATTTTGGTCATCCGATAATGGGGTTGCAGTTGGTGGTTGAAGCGGTGAGTTTCCGGGACGGTGAGAGTTCGGAGGTAGCGATTCGGACGGCGGCGGCGGAGGCGTTCCGAAAGGTTCGCACGGATGGGAAAATGGCGATCCTTGAGCCTGTGATGATGCTTGAGGTCACGACTCCGGAGGACTTCCTTGGCAACATCCAGTCCGACTTGAATGCTCGCCGGGCCATCATAGTGAATTCTGACCGTCGTGGAGATTTGTGTGTTTTGCAGTGTGAAGTGCCGCTGATTGAGATGTTTGGGTATTCGAATCAGGTGCGAAGTCTGTCGCAGGGTCGGGCTTCTTATTCGATGCAGCCCCATCGGTATGAAATTGCCCCAGCATCGGTGATGGAGCAGATGTAAGGCTGAAGTTTTCAGTCTCATCTACCGAAAAACTGATTTCCGACTGAGCACGATTGACTTCATCGCAAAAAAACTATATACTCCCCGATTCCCCAAAACCGGCTCCAGAATTCTGCAGGAAAACACTGTCTTTTCAGTGTTCTGGGGAAGGATGTCCGGGAAGGTTGTTGTTGGGGTTGCTGGTGGGGGTTGCTGGCGTCTTTGGCGAATGTGTTTCGTTGGGGTAGATCTTATCTCGTGGACGACCGACTTGCAAAGAAAAGTTGTAAGTGGTTACCACCACGGGATTTCCGTAGATTTTGCCGGATTTTCTGAATCCGCAAGTTTGTGACGACTCTTACATTACTAGTTCAAGGTGGCGTGCCGTGGCTGGCTCAGGGGAAGAATGTATCAGGATTAGAATGGAGTCGTACGACCATTCTGTACTGGATCAGTCTGCGGCAGAGATTGTCGATACCGCAAAGAGAACTGGGGCGATTGTGCATGGCCCGGTGCCTCTGCCGACGCGAATTGAGCGTTACACCGTTCTTCGCAGTCCGCACATTGACAAAAAGTCTCGTGAGCAGTTCGAGATTCGTACTCACAAGCGGCTGATTGATATCATTCAGCCAACCGGCAAGACAGTGGATGCTCTGAATAAGCTTAGCCTGCCGGCAGGTGTTGACATCAAAATTAAGGCGACAGCAACGGGCTGAACTGTTCGTGGCTGTTGTGAGCGGTAACCGTTGGGGCTCTTCTGGTTACGCTCGCAGGTGACCTTCCGGTCACCGCCGCAAGGGGCCTCGAACGTAACTGCCGCGTTTCCCGGTATTCACAGTTCGGTGGGCGGGTGATAACCAGTGCCACGGTTCGCGGGGAGACGGGTTGAAACTGGCCGAAGTCAGTGTTCAGAAACACTTGACAGCAGCAAAGATGAATGGTGTTGAAGTTGATAGCGGCGAATTATCTGTTCGCTTATCTTTCAAGTGCGAGTGTGGGCTATGTCAGTCGGGTTGCTGGGGCGAAAAATCGGAATGACTCAGGTTTATACCGGCGACGGTATTCTTGAGCCGGTCACTGTGATCGAAGCTGGTCCTTGTGTCGTGCTGCAGATCCGCAGCATGGAGCGGGACGGTTACGATGCAGTGCAGTTGGGCTTCGCTGACAAAGCTCGCGGCAAGGCAACAAAGGCCGAACGTGGCCATGTGGCTGCTCTGGACAGCCGCCGACGCAAGGCTGGCACAGCGACAGCACCCAAGGCCAATTGCGAAGCCAAGCGGTGGATCCGCGAATTTCGCTGTCAGGATGCTGGTCACGGACTGAAGGTCGGTGATGTGCTGCAGCCTTCATCTCTGGAAGGAATCAATTTCGTCGACGTCGTCGGGGTGACTCGCGGTCGAGGTTTTTCGGGTGCAATGCGTCGGCACAATTTCCATGGACAGCCTGCCAGTCACGGGGCCAAGCGAGTCCATCGTAAGCCTGGTTCGATTGGTGCCAGCGCCGACCCTTCTCGCGTTTTCCCTGGTACTCGCATGGCGGGCCATTACGGCAGTGAACAAGTCACCGTGCGAAATCTTCGCGTAATTCGGCTCGACAATGAGACAAATGTGGTTTTGGTCCGCGGAGCAATCCCGGGTCCCAACGGTGCTTTTGTGATGATCCGGCGATCGCGCAAGGGATGATCGTTGCGGTGATTCCGTGTCGGACAGTTCTGCTTATCTGAAGTGAGTTTGATCATGATTTCCGTACCGATTCGAGACATGAATGGCGGCGAGTGTGGCGTGTACACATTTGATCCGGCAGACGTTTCGGACAATATCTGCAAGCAGCTGTTGCACGATGCTGTCGTGATGTATCGCTCGAACCGCCGTGTTGGCGAGGTGCAGACGAAGTCACGTGGAATGGTCGCCGGAAGTACTCGCAAGCTGTTCAAGCAGAAGGGTACCGGCCGTGCTCGTGCTGGCTCCATCAGGACTCCTGTGCGACGCGGTGGTGGCCATGCCTTCGCCAAGTTGCCTCGCGATTTCTACTATCGCATGCCGAAGAAGGCTGTCCGCAAGGCAATGCGAATGGCTCTGCTCAGCAAATTCGAGGATTCTCAGGCGGTGGTGGTGAAGCAGTTGGAGTGCCCGGAGATCCGCACGAAGCAGATCGCAGGGTTTCTTGCGGCGGTTGGACTCACCGGTCAGACCGTATTGTTGGCGACAGCTGGCGTGGATCGTAATGTGCACAGGTCGGCTCGAAACATTTCTGGTGTGATGGTCTTGCCCGCTACAGACCTGAACGCATTTGTGTTGCTGCGACAGCGGCACTTAGTGATTCCGGTGGGTGAAATGGACCGAATTCTGGGACGATCCACCTGATCGGACTGAATTGGCGAGGGGTTCCGGGTGTTCGTCAGGGTTGTGGCATAAGGGCTTGGTGTTATATGGGCAGAGTTGCACAAGCTGGGGTGACGATTGAGCCGCATCAGGTCATTCGTCGTCCGTTGGTGACTGAGAAGGGCACTGAGCTTTCAGAAAAGCTGAATGCCTATTCGTTCGAAGTCAATCCATTGGCAACCAAGACGGACGTGAAGGCGGCCGTTGAGAAACTGTTTGGTGTACGCGTTGACGCTGTGCGGATCCAGAACCGTGTTGGCAAGCCTCGTCGCCACAAGTTTTTCTCCGGCCAGACTCGCAGCTGGAAAAAAGCGATTGTGACTTTGCATGGTGATGACCGTATCGCCTTCTTCTGATTTTGTCGGTGTTCTGGTCAGCAAGGTTCGCATCGGCTTGTTTTGATCTGATTGCGGCAGGAAGTGAGTGAGTTATGGGACTTCGATTCTACAAACCAGTGACTCCGGGGCGCCGTGGCGCTTCCGTCAGTGATTTCTCGGAAATCACTGACAAGAAGAAGCGTCCCGAGAAGGAGCTCGTGGTTCGCGCTAAGAAAAAGGGCGGCCGAAACAATCAGGGAAAGATCACAGCGAAGCACCGTGGTGGCGGGCACAAGCGTCTGTATCGCGTGATCGACTTCAAGCGGGACAAGGACGGCGTTGTTGGAAAGGTGACTCACATTGAGTACGATCCCAACCGAAGTTCTCGCATTGCCCTGATCGAATACGCTGACGGTGAGAAGCGTTACATTCTGGCCCCTGAAGGCCTCAAGGCCGGCATGGTGGTGGAGAGTGGAGCGGGCGTGGAACCGAACACAGGCAACTGCATGCCTCTGAGTTCCGTTCCGCTTGGCACAGTGGTGCACAACATTGAGATGCAGCCGGGCCGTGGTGGCCAGTTGTGTCGCAGTGCTGGCATGGGTGCCACCCTGAATGCTCGAGAGGGCCGTTGGGCCCAAATTACTCTGCCCAGCGGTGAAGTGCGGCGAATTCCCAGTGCCTGTCGTGCGACGATTGGCGTCGTTGGGAACTCGGAACACAGCAGTGTGGTGATTGGCAAGGCGGGGCGTAATCGTTGGAAAGGCATTCGTCCTCGAGTGCGAGGTACGGCCATGAACCCTGTTGCTCACCCGATGGGCGGGGGTGAGGGTCGAAATTCTGGAGGTCGTCATCCCTGTTCGCCTCGTGGTCTGCTTTCCAAGGGCGGAAAGACTCGTGACCGCAAAAAGGCCTCGCGGAAGGCGATCATCCGCAGACGTATTTCTGTTCGATATGGCGAAGTCAAGCTGTAAGCGGTTTTTGGAGAAGGGTGCTTAGATGGGACGCTCGCTGAAAAAGGGTCCATTCGTGGATCCCCGGCTGCTCGAAAAGGTTGAGAAGCTCAACCAGGCAAGCCGCAAGGAGCCGGTGAAGACCTGGGCGCGGCGTTGTACGATTTCGCCCGAGTTTGTTGGGCACACGTTTTTGGTGCACAATGGGCGTGCGCACATCAGCGTCTACGTAACTGAAGACATGGTGGGGCATAAGCTCGGGGAATTCGCGGGGACTCGAACATTTCGCGGTCACGGATCAAAAGGTAAGAAGTAGTCATGGCTACAGTTCGTGCTGTTCACCAGTTTGCTCGAATTTCCGCCACCAAGGTGCGTCCGTATGCTGACCTCATTCGGGGCAAGACGGCGCAGCAGGGGTTGTTGGCTCTGGCTTACGAGCCCAGCCGTGGTGCTCGTTTCCTGGAAAAGGTGCTGAAAAGTGCCGTTGCGAATGCAGAAGACCGGGGCGTTCGTAATCCTGATCGTCTCGTGATCAGCGAGGCGCGGGTCGATGGCGGTCCGATGTTTAAGCGTGTGCACGCGAGGGCTCGTGGTATGGCGAATCTGATTCGTCG
>CAIOKE010000366.1 GCA_903858815.1 uncultured Planctomycetaceae bacterium
CCTCGACACACCCCTCAATCAGGAGCTCCATACCTACAAATCCGATAGTCCCGGGGAATCCGATCGAAGCCAGACCGGTCAGCAGAAACAGGCCGGCCAGCGTTGGAGTGTGCTCGTACATCCCATGAAACCGGTCCAGCGAGATACGTCCGACTCGTGACTCAACCGCCCGAATCGTCAGACCAAATCCCGTCAACGACAACCCCACCGAGATCCAGACACACAGGGCTCCCGTCATCCCGATCACATTCACAAGCTCCAGTCCTGACAGCACCAGCGACGAGTGGCTGAGGAACAGATAGCAGAAAAATCGCCGTGCATCCGTCTGGACAAGTGCCATGCCGGCTGAGTAGACGGCCGTAACCAGAGACAGAATTGCGATACTGCGAATAGCCCAGACGGGCACATCCGGAAGTACCAGATGCATAACGGCAAAAGCACCTGTCATGGGAGTCAGAAACAGAATGGCGGTGCCAAAAGTTGCTTTCTCCATCAGGTCAGTCATCCAGCAGTGCACTGGCACGACGCCAGCCCGCAGCAGTGCGGCGGCAGTCAGCAGCGTCGCCGACAGTCCTGAAGCCTGCCCTGCCCCGGTGCGATCACCCAGCAGCAGTCGCCCGGCTACCAGCAGCACGATGGAAGCTCCCATATGCAGCAGAAAGACCCGCGGTGAGACTCCCCGACGCACCAGCTCAATCCATGGTGGTATGACTGCCAAGGAGAGCAGAATGATCAGCAGCCACGGGTCATGGCAGCTGAGAGTGGCCAGTACGATCGACAGAGAGAACAGAGTCAGACTCATGGAAAAGCGATCAAGCTTGGTTCGCAGAGTCGAGAGAATTGTCAGCAGAAACAGCAGCGACGACAACGCCGGCAACGGCGCGCTGAGCTCATCAATCACAAGGATATTGTCACGACCGGTCAACTGCTGCATCAGATCCCAGTGGTCATGTGCTTCAAAGCTGCCGACCATGGAAAAGTCGGCCCATTCACCGATTGAAAGCAGCAGGGTCAGCGCTGACACCGCGATGGCAATCTTCTGTGCACGCAGGGAATCCGTCAGACAGGCGCAGATGCCCGCTCCGATCAACGGCAGGACGATGCCCACTTCCAGCCACGGAAAATGCAGTTCCTGAATCATCTGTTTTCACCCGAAAGCCAGCTGGTCCAGCGGCGTTCCATACGGTCTGACCACAGCATGACTGCTGTGAACGGACGCACAATGTATTCATCCAGAACAGGATCGAGGTTTCCGCGATGCATAGCAACCCGGTACATCCAGCGATATCGCGACTGCTGCTCAACAGTGCCTGATGCTGCAGTGACACCCAGCGCATTGATCATACTGTTGTAGTCCTTCAGCAGGGATGGGGCGCGTACAAGCTGCAGTGTTCGCAGGCAGGCATGGCCAATGATGTGAATCAGAGGCAGATAGCGGAGCCCCAGTCCGATCTCAACCACGATAATGCTGACCTGTATCAGCGACGCAAATGCCAGACTGCTTTTGATATCGGACTGCACACGAGCTGCCATGGTGGCAAGCACGCATGTGGCCGCTCCCAGCAGGACAACCAGCCCGGATAGAACCGGCGAACGATCCAGTAACGGACTGATACGCAGCAATAGGAAGGCTCCCAGATGTACCGACAGAGCTCCATAGAAAACAGCACTGGACGGAGTCGGGCCTTCCATGGCACGTGGTAACCAGCCGGAGAATGGAACAAGGGCAGATTTCCCGGCCGCAGCGAACAGAAATAAACAACCCACCAGCAGTGCTGACTGCTGTGGCACGTCCACACGACCGGCGGGCCACATCCCCTGACCTGCCAGACCAGCGAAATCCCCCGAGCCGGACAGGTGATGCAGCGACATGGCCCCGATCAGAAACGCGGCATCGGCAAGTCGATAGATTGACCAGACTCGCAGACCGTTGGTTACGGGCCCCCGACGATCGTGAAAGAACGCCACCAGCAGTGCCGATGAAAGACCCACCAGCTCCCAGCCAAAGAACAGAGTTTCAATCGTCCCGGCTGCCGAGCTGAGAATCATGCCCAGCAGAAAAAACGAAAGAAACAGAAAGAACCTCTGGAACCCTCCATCCCGATGCAGGTAGCGGGAGGCGAAAGCACTGATCACTCCGCACAGAACATAGGTCATAATCACAAAGGGTACGCTCAGTCGGTCAAACATAAACTTCATCGTGAAATGAAAATGCGGCTCATCTCCCACAAGATGCATGCTGACCCCGGCGCCATCGGAATCCTCACCCGCGTGCAGATCAGATGCCTCTGGAATCCGTACCCAGTCCCCCAGACCAACAAGGACCTGCCGCTGATCAGTGACCAGCATTGCCACCAGAATCCAGAGCGCTGCTGCCAGCCCCGTACATACCGCTGCGGCAGTGCATCGCGAGTAGACAGTTTCAGCAAGGGGTGTCCGCAGCAGTGTGGAAACTCCGAACAGCGCCAGCAGTACAGCTGGCGAAAGTACAACAAGGATTCCTGCAAATGTCAGCATACCTGTGGCTCCAGAGAGTCGCTGTGGTCAGTGGCAGAAATCTGTGAACTGATCAGAGCAAACGGGAGATGATCGCGACGTCCGGCATACCACTCCCGTGACGAATGCACCTCAGGTAATCGACCGGGGCGCGGTTCATAGTCTTCAAATCGACCATCGCAGAACCGCTGAATCCGACTGGAATGCGGATCAAGGACAGCCAGTTGTGCCCAGCCGTTACGACAGATTGCGGCAACTGTCGGGTTACGATCCATGATCTGCAGCATGGACTCAGGAGTCGTCTCAATAATGAACAGCAGCCGCACTGGTTCATGAATATCGACCCCCTGCCATGGCAATCCGGGACGCAGATCACTGGCCGCACCATCCATGACCCCCAGCAGTGACGTTACATTGTGCGGCAGCTTGGTTCCGCTGCCCCAGCCACGATTGTCGATAGCCGACAACGTGTACAGCAGGTTGATCCCTTCACACACCGGAATCACGGCTCCCAGAATTCGCGCGAGGATCAGACTGTCGGCTGTATCCTGCGACCGGTCATAGGACATCATGAATGAGCGACGATCAAGAAACAGTCCGCGGAGTCTCCCGCGGCGACCGACGAAACAGACAGCATTCGTGCAGTTCCCGTATTCGGGCCGAGTCTGTGCAAGATCTTCGGCACGCTCTCTGACATGCAGCAACGCTGCAGCTTTTTCAATTTCCAGCGAGGCTGCATCAAATCTGCGACAGCGTTCCTGGGCGTTGCGCTGACAGGCCTCCACCAGGACCCCCCGCAGCTCGCGCAGGCGCCCTACATGTGATGACGGTAACAGTTCCAGATCAAAGAACTGAATCTCCTCGGTCGCAGTATTATGCAGACCTCCGATAAACCATGTTTCATCCGGGATCTCAAGTCCCCGCTCGCGCAGTCTGCGACGCACACGCTGATCATTCAGCATGGCTGCCAGCGCGCGACCATTTGCACCACCGGGACTGCCACTGCAGGCACCACAGTGATATGCTGATTCATGAGGGTTATTCATGCATGAAGAACCGTGGCCAAGGAAAACCACAAGGGGAGCAAACCCGGCCGTCAGTCCGATGTCTCGCAGCGATCGCTCGGACATCGTCACCATTTCAGTCAGCGTAAAGCCGATCCCTTCGTCATCAGGTCCCGCAGGCGTTCCCTCACGACGCTCCAGTCTCAGGCGAGTCACCGCTGGTGGTGCTACGAACTGTCCGGCCGTAGACTGCATCTGAGCCATGAAATGCGGAAACAGGATGCGACCGAGCAGGGGGACGGTGGCCAGAGGCCCCAATAAGGCTGTCAGCAATGCTCCGGAAAAGGACGAACGGGATCCAGAATCAAAACGCTGTGACGCGCGCCCCAGCAGACGTCGGGCAGCCGCACGCTGACGATGTGAATCCTCAAGCTGATAAACGACATCTTCCACTATCCAGTTCTGTGGCTTGATCACCACCGGACATAACGCGGTAAAAGTTGCCTCAGCAGCCCCTCGATAATACATCGGAACACAGAAAAAACCGGCATTTCCAAATGTTTCAATTTCCGGACAGACCTCTTCAAGATACCGCCGAAACGATTCTTCACGAGCATCGATGCAGGTAACAATCTGCACCTGTGGGGAAGCCGGAACCTGCAGCGGCAGGGCCGCACGTCGACTGACGGCATCCAGTACCTGCCTCGCAAGGTGCTGCTCAAAAGCCAGATGCAGCACACGACGTCGCTCCAGCTGGTCAAACTGTGCAGTCACCGCCGCCAGTTCGCGCCAGTGCTCGTCCGACAGCTCAAACAACTGCTGTGGCGACCAGCCATGTAATTCAGCCAGCTGCAGGATCACGAAGGCCTGATAACGATCTGTCAGCTCCAGCGGCACCTGCGCAGCAGCCTGTTGCTGTGCCAGCTGCACCACTTCAGAAACCGCCTTCCTTCCCTGAAAGTGTTCCTGAATCAACCATTCGGCTGCAAGTCGATCGAGGATCAGACGAACCGCCAGAAACTCATTGATAGTGCCAGCCGGTGAGCTACGGAAAACCCGGTCCGGGCGAGTCTCCGTCTGCCACAGCATACCGGCCCAGCCCCGCAGTGCCAGCATGGACTGCCGAATCACACTACGACGCTCTGCAGAACCGGCTGCCACTGCCCCCAGCGACTCCCGGATACTCTGCAGGGGCGACACTGTTCCGCTGCATAATCCCTGCAGCGCGTCCTGCAGACCGGACAGCCAGCGGCGCTGGCCGGTTACACCGCGGCCGTAGATGGCACAGAACGCAGCGATAAAGCCTGCATCCCGCCCTGGCATCGGCCACTGTGCATAACCCTGATCGAGCCACGCCGCGCAGAAGCCAGCCAGCAGATCATGCACCAGTTCGTCAGGATCCCGACCGGTTACCGCCAGAACTGCATCTCGCAGACGAATGGGTGCCGGACCACCACTACCACGAACTCGTGCAGACTCCAGACGCGACAGGCAGATTCGCCACAGCAAACCGGCACACATGGCTTCCAGTCTGGATTCTGACAAATCTCGGTACCCACCGCGCAGAACACTGCGGATCAGGGGCAGGGCTGCGGTGTCACCAGCAGCCTCCATCATCTGCACCCAATGGCGAGTTTCATTGAGCAGGCGTTCGCGGTGCTCCAGCGGAATTGTGGACTGAAAACGCCGCAGCGAGTCTGCTTCGGCCAGCACCCAATCCAGTTCATGAGAGGATATCGGGTAGATCAGTTTCAGCAGTTGACTGCGGCGCAGTTCCTGCAGATCGAAGCCGGCGATGGCCTCGCCGGTGGCGACCAGCAGCAGCTCATCCGTTCCGAACAGAGCCTTGACGCGGTCCCACAGTCCTGTGGGTTCATCCTTGATCGGCACGTGGACCTGCACCACGAAGTCCGTGGTTTCCAAACGGCCCAGGTCCTGGA
>CAIOKE010000367.1 GCA_903858815.1 uncultured Planctomycetaceae bacterium
ATTTCCTGATGGCGCGTCGTCTGGTGGAGGCTGGCTGTCGGGTTGTCACGATGAATTTTGGCCGATGGGACTTTCATTCGGACAACTTCAACGGCATGAAGAATACTCATTTGCCCCAGTTCGATCAGGGGCTGAGTGCCTTGATTGCGGATCTGCATGAGCGGGGTCTGGACAAGGATGTGGCGGTGGTGGCGTGGGGTGAATTCGGCAGGACTCCGCAGATCAACAAGGACGCGGGTCGGGATCACTGGCCGCAGGTGGGTGGTGGTTTGATTGCGGGTGGCGGATTCCGGACGGGTCAGGTGATTGGTGCGACGGATCGTCTGGGTGCTGAGATTGCTGAGCGTCCGGTGCATTTTGGTGAGGTGCTGTCGACGCTGTATCGGCATCTGGGGATTAGTGCGGGACTTCGCGGGCCGTCCGCAGTATGTGATGGATCAGCGACCGCCGCTGCCGGAGCTGTTGGGGTGAGGGGAGGGAGTGAGGGAGTGAGGGAGTGAGGAAGGGAGGGAGTGAGGGGGGTCGGGCAGGAATGACTTGAGGGGCACAGCGTGTCGTCTGGGCTTTAGCCCGGGCACGGAAGTTTTGTCGTTGTTGGAAGGCTCGGTGTTTTCAGGGGATGGGGGGCCGAGCAGGAATGCTCGGGGTACGGTTGTGGGATGGGGTCCGAGCAGGAATGCTCGGGGTACGGTTGTGGGGGTGGGGGCCGGGCGGGAGTGCTTGGGGTGCGGTTGTGGGATGGTGTAGCAGTTGAGCGGGGACGTTTGCTGCGGGGCTGCTGGGAGGGATTGGTGTGTCTGAGGATCCCTGCGGGTGTGCGTGGATATGTGTTGCGATGAGGGATGCGGGGCGCGGTCTGCTGACGGCAGTGCTGTGCTTGTGTCTGCAGTGTGCTGTGGTGACAGCGCAGGGTTTGTCTCCTGAGCAATCATTGCAGCAGCTGCGTGCTGCGGGTGGTTTTCGGGTGGAACTGGTGGCTGCTGAGCCGCTGGTGCGGCAGCCGGTGGCGATGGAGTTTGACGACCGTGGTCGGTTGTGGGTGATCCAGTATCTGCAGTATCCGAATCCTGAGGGGCTGCAGCGGGTGCAGGTGGATCGGTATTCGCGAACGAGGTATGACCGTGTCCCGGATCCTCCGCCCCGGGGGCCGCGCGGTGCCGATCGGATCACGATCCTGCAGGATTCTGACGGTGACGGGCGGATGGATGCCGGTCGTGATTTCGTCAGCGGGTTGAATCTGGCGACGGGTCTGGCGTTTGGTCATGGCGGGGTCTATGTGCTGCAGGTTCCTTACCTGTTGTTTTACGCGGACCGGGATCGGGATGATGTTCCGGACGGGGATCCTGAGGTGCTGTTGAGCGGGTTTGGCATGGAGGACGCGCACAGTGTGGCCAATTCGCTGACGTGGGGACCGGATGGCTGGCTGTATGGGTGTCAGGGCAGCACTGTGACGGCCAGTATTCGAGGTCAGGAGTTTCAGCAGGGAGTGTGGCGTTATCATCCGCGGACGGACGTGTTTGAGTTGTTCTGCGAGGGGGGTGGCAATTCGTGGGGGCTGGATTTTGATGCGACGGGGCGATTGTTTTACAGCACGAATTACGGTGGTTATGTGCTGGTGCACGGGATTCAGGGGGCGTATTACGTGAAGTCCTTCGGGAAGCACGGGGCGCTGCACAATGCTCACGCGTATGGATATTTCGAGCATGCTTTGCATGAGAACTTTCGTGGTGGTCATGTGACGGTGGGTGGGATTGTGTATCAGGAGCGGGGTCTGCCGCAGTCGCTGCGGGGGCGTTATGTGGCGGGTGATCTGCTGGGGCACGGGGTGTACTGGCATACGATTCACAGTCGCGGCTCGACGGTATCGACGGCACATGGTGGTGAGTTACTGCAGTCTGCGGACACCTGGTTTGCTCCGACCGACATCACGACTGGCCCGGATGGTGCGGTCTATGTGGCGGACTGGCACGACGCGCGGACGGCGCATCCGGATCCGGATGCGGACTGGGATCGCAGCAATGGGCGAATTTATCGGTTGATCTCCGGAGCGAGTGAGCCACCTGTGGTTCCGGATTTTGTCAGGTTATCAGCGGAGCAGTTATGGCAGCTGCACAGTGATGAGCGGCAGTGGTATGTACGGAAGGCACGATGCGAGTTAGCGCGACGGATGGCAGTGAATCCGGATGCAGCTGAGCTGCAGTCACTGCGGCAGCGTTTGAAAGCTGTTGCGACAGGTTCAGCAGTTCTGTCAGAGGCTTTGGAGGGACTGTGGTCGCTGCATGTGCTGGGTGGTGTGGATGAATCGGTTGTGCTGCAGCTGTTGAGCAGTCCGCATGCGGCCGTGCGGGGCTGGGCAGTGCGTTTGACGGGTGACAGCGGAGTGGTGTCAGAGTTACTGGCGCATCGATTGGATGAGTTTGCGGAGCAGGAGTCTGATGTGGGGGTGCTGCAGCAGCTGGCATCGACCGCTGCGCGTCTGCCGGCAGCGGTGGCGATGCCGGTGATCAATGCGAATATCAATCGGGATGATCATGGTGACGATCCGTGTCTGCCACTGTTGTGGTGGTGGGCAGTGGAGCGACACAGTGTGTCTGGGCGCGCGGAGGTACTGCGTCGTTTTGTGCGACCGACATTGTGGCAGAGCCGTTTGGGGCGTGATGTGCTTCTGCCGCGACTGATTCGAAGATATGCGTCCGAGGGGACTGTGGAGGGTCTGGATGCTGTCGCGCAGCTGCTGAAGGCTGCTCCAGGCGCGGCTGAACGACGTGGTTTATGGGATTCAGTGGTGTCGGGTTGGCAGGAGCGTCGCAGTCGTGGGCTGGAAGCTGGGTCTGGTCTGACATCTGAGCAGATTGGGTCGCATGAGACGGCGGCGCTGCTGTTGGCTGACTGGCGAGCAGAGATGTCAAATCTGTCGTTGTTGCGGGCCGGTCTTCTGGCGGGGCAGTCAGAACCGCGGGCATGGGCGGTGCAGTCGGCGTTTGATGGGGGTCTGGCAGACGAGGTGCGTATTCCGCTGCTGGATGTGCTGTCGCAGTCGGGGTCTGCGGATCTGTCAGACGCTGCGCTGGCCGTGGTTGTCAGTGACCAGTCAGAGGCTGTGCGATCTGCGGCGTTGCGGGTGCTGGCGAATTCGGGTGGTGATGAATCGGTGGCGAAGGCTTTGACGGCACTGCATCAGCGGGTTCCGGCGAGTGCTCTGAACGGTCAGCTTCGTGACGTGTTGTTGTCACGCGTGGAGTGGGCGCGGCAGTGGCTGCTGGCGGTGGATGCGGGGCAGATACCTGCGGCAGCGACTTCGCTGGAACAGATCCGTCGTGTGGCATTGTTTGCCGATGCGGAACTGGATGGATTGGTTGCGAAGCACTGGGGGCGACTGCAGGGCAGCAATCGGGAGGAGCGACTGGCTGAGGTGCGGCGTCTGAATAATGATCTGCGAGCAGGTGCGGGTCATGCGGGCACCGGGAAGGACCTGTTTCGCAGGCACTGTGCGGCCTGTCATCAGTTGTTTGGTGAGGGAAATCGAGTGGGGCCGGATCTGACGACGGCGAATCGACAGGATCGTGATTTTCTGTTGATCAGTCTGGTGGATCCCAGCAGTGTGATTCGGCGTGAGTATGTGAGTGTGGTGGTGCAGACTCAGAGTGGGCGTGTGCTGACGGGATTACCGATCCAGCGCTCGGAGTCGCAGCTGGTGCTGGCGGATGCCAAAGGTGAGCGACAGGAGATATCGACTGCGGAGATTGAGGATCTGCAGGAGTCACCGGTATCGTTGATGCCGGAAGATCTGTATCGTCAGCTGAATCCGCAGCAGCTGCGTGACCTGTTTGCATATCTGCAGTCGGGTGGATGATTGTGGTGGTGGCATTGATCGTGTCGGGGTATGTGTGTCTGGACTGTGTCGGGAGGGGGGATTTCAACATGCTGCAGCGGTTGATGGTCAGTTGTCTGCGTGGTGTGCTGGTACTGCTGCTGCTGCCTCGTCTGATTTCGGCACAGGAGGCTGGTTCGGCGGCGGTGGAGTCGGGCGCAGCGGTCGAGCGGGTGTATCAGAACCGTCTGGTGCGGATTGAGAAACCGCAGCCACTGCTGGCGGATTATCCGGAGTTCTTTGAGCCGATTATTGAGCAGGCTCATTATGAGGCCCCGGCAATTGTTCAGGACGAGGGTGCTGATCTGTCGGTGCGAGCGTGGCGTTTTTCGTACAACGCGCGGGGTATTATTGAGATGCCCAATCAGCTGCGACTGTCCGAGACGGCGGTGATCATGGTGCATCCGTGGGCGATTGACGACAGCTGGGGCTGGAAGTCGCCGCAGCCGAACGGAGTGGCCGACTTTTGTACTCCGGAAAAGAATGCACTTGCAGCGCGACACACGAAGCAGGTGATTGATCCATTTCTGCAGCGTCTGCGGGACCGAGCCGCGTTTGTGATGTACAGTCTGCCGGGTGCGGCGGACCCGATTCGGACTCGAGTGTATCGTTCATTCGGGAAGCGTCCGACGGCTGATGAGCGAGTGGCGGGAGAACGAGATCTGCGGCGTGTGCTGGCGCAGTATTCTAATACGGGTCAGGGATTGCCAGAGCAGCTGCGACTGGGTGCGAGTCAGCCGGTTGCGGATTATTTCCGGCAGTTTCCGGGTCTGGATGCCGGATCGCGGTTCAATGGTGAGGGGTTCTGGGCGTTGCCGATTCCGGTGAGTGATTCGGTGAGTGTGCAACCGGATGACGTGGTGATTTTCGACAGTGAAGGTTATCCGCCGCTGCGTGATTTTCTGAAGCAGCATGGTGTGCGGCATGTGTTGTTGACGGGATATGCAACGGACATGTGTTATTGCCGAACGACGGCGGGTTACGAGAATCTGTCGCGTGATTTTAATGTGTTTCTGGTAGCGGATGCTTCACTGGCAACGTTTCCAGCGAATACGACTCCGCGTTTTGCCGTGAACGCTGCGATCTCGTTTGCGGCACTGAATCAGCTGGTGACGCAGGTATCGTGGGTGCAGCTGCGGGATGTGCAGGAGCAGGGTCAATGAATCAGCGACTGTCACGGCGTTGTGTGCTTGGTGCTGCGGCGGGGCTGGCAGGGGCAGCTGTGGGGGATGTTTTGGGAGTGCAGCAGGCCTGTCGCGCAGCGGGTCTGAATCCGGTGCGGTCTGTGTCTGCGTCTTCGGCGCCGGCTGAACGGGCACAGATAGCCATTACTCTGGATCTGGAGATGAGTCGCAATTTTCCGCAGTGGGAGACGACACACTGGGACTATGAGAAGGGCAATCTGAACGAGGAGGCGAAGCGGTATTCGGTGGAGGCGGCGCGTCGTGTGCGTGCGGCGGGCGGGGTTCTGCATTTCTTTGCTGTCGGGCGTGTGCTGGAGCAGGCGGATGTTGGCTGGCTGCGTGAAATTGCGGAGGCTGGTCATCCGATCGGCAATCACACGTATGATCATGTGAACGTGCTGGCGAGTCGGGTTGAGGACCTGCAGTTTCGCTTTCAGCGGGCACCGTGGCTGCTGCGAGGTTTATCGGTGCAGGACGCAATTCGCGAGAACATTCGGATTGCGGGTGAGGCTTTGAAATCGCGGCTGGGCATTGAAGCGATCGGCTTTCGGACGCCGGGTGGGTTCAACGCTGGTTTGCGTGAGCATCCGGAAATCCGAGCGATGCTGTCTGAGCTGGGATTCTGGTGGGTCAGCAGTCTGTATCCGCCGCATCCGAATTCGCAGCCGTTGCAGGAACCGAATGCGGAGGTACTGCGAGGCATTGTGGAGGCTCAGAAGCTGGCGCAGCCATTTCAGTATGCTGATGGTCTGGTCGAGATTCCGATGAGTCCAATCAGTGACATCGGGGCATTTCGCGGCGGTCGCTGGAAGCTGGAGTGGTTTCTGCGATCGGTGCGACAGTGTGTGGAGTGGACGATTGAAAACGGTGCGGTATTTGATTTTCTGGCCCATCCCTCGTGTCTGTATGTGGTGGATCCGGAGTTTCGGGCGATTGATCTGATCTGTGAGCTGGTGGGTGGGAGTGGCGGTCGAGCTGAGCTGGTGGATCTGGCGACGATAGCTTCGCGTGTCCGGACTGCTGCGCGGTAGCTGTGTGGGGATGGTGTGGCGTGGGTGATTCTGATTGTGGTGTTTTCTGATGTTGGGTGTGCAGATGCAACGGCTGCTTTGCTGGCTGACGGTGATGTTCAGTGGCTGCATGTGTGCGGTCACAATCGCAGATGAGCCGCAGTTTAGTCGTGATATCCTGCCGTTGTTGTCGGATCGGTGTTTTGCCTGTCATGGTCCGGATCCATCGCAGCGGAAGGCGGATCTGCGACTGGATACTCGTGAGGGCGCGACGGCGAAGGTGATTGTGCCGGGGGATGCAGCGGGCAGTGAATTGATGCGTCGTCTGACGACGCTGGATGCTGATCTGCAGATGCCTCCGGTTGAGGCGCATAAGCCTGTGCTGACGGCGGCTGAGGTGCAGTTATTTGCGGACTGGATTCGTGCCGGGGCCCCGTGGGGTCGGCACTGGGCGTTTGAGCGACCGTTGCGGGTGTCCATACCGGAAGGGCGTCATCCGGTCGACGTCTTGATTGAGCGGCAGCTGGAGCGAGCGGGGCTGACGGCGGCAGCCGAGGCGCCGGCGGGTGTGCTGCTGCGACGTGTTTCGTTTGACCTGACAGGGCTGCCTCCGACTCCGGCAGAGCTGGCGTCGGATCTGACGTGGAATCAGCATGTGGATCGGCTGCTGGCATCACCGCATTATGGTGAGCGGATGGCGATGTGGTGGCTGGATGCAGCGCGTTATGCAGACACCGATGGATTTCAGGCCGATGCGACTCGCGACAACTGGCCCTGGCGTGACTGGGTTGTGGATGCGTTCAATTCGAATCAGTCATTTGCTCAGTTTACTGTGGAGCAGTTTGCGGGTGATCTGCTGCCGAATGCGTCGGCTGAGCAGCGTCTGGCCACGTGTTTTCACCGCAATCACATGACGAATGGAGAGGGAGGTCGTGATCCGGAAGAGTCGCGGGTGGATTATGTGCTGGATCGAGTGAATACCATGGGGACGCTGTATCTGGGTTTGACGCTGAACTGCAGTCAGTGTCATTCGCACAAGTTCGATCCGATTACTCAACGAGACTATTACGGCCTGACGGCGTTTTTCAATAGTATTGATGAGGATGGCAGAGCGGGTCGTTCAGCGAAGCCCTATCTGGCGTATGAGTCGCGGCATGTGGCTCGAGCGGTGGCAGAGGCAGAGCAGCTGGTGGCAGAACGTCGTCCTCGCGAGCAGCAGGCTCGTGTTGCTGCTGAGCAGCCTTTTGCAGTCTGGCTGGAGGAGCAGCGTGCGGCGCTGCGCGGGGGCGCAAAATCGTGGCATGTACTGCGTGGTGCGCTGGAATCCGTTGAAGGGACGCTGCTTGAGCAGGATGCAGAAGGTGTGATTCAGGCGAGTGGGCCGAATCCGCGTCAGGACGATTATCGTCTGTCAGCTGCTGTGGGGCTGTCGCGAGTGACGGGGATTCGTCTGGAGGTCTATCCGCATGCATCGCACACGCGTGGTGGCTTCAGTCGTGGTCTGAGCGGTGAATTCATTCTGACGGATATTAAGGTGCAGGTTCGTCAGCGTGATTCCAGCGTAGTGCGGGACATTTCCGTCTCTGGAGCGGTGGCCGATTTTTCACCATCGCAGAAGGAGGCGCGATCTTATGGCGATGTGCGGGGTGTACTGGACGACGACCCGCGTAATGGCTGGACGACTCGTGGTGCCCCGGCGATTGTGCCACATGCGGCTGTGTTTGAGCTGACGACGCCACTGGTCATTTCAGCGGACGAGGAACTGGTGTTTGAGATGCGGCAGCGTTCGACGGACGGAGACAGCAATCTGGGGCGATTCCGGGTGTTTGTAACGGACGAGGCGGGTCCGGCGGTGCGGAGTACTGGCAGTACGCCGTGCGAGCTGCTGGCGTTAGTCGAGGGTGCTCCGGATGAGGCCCTGCGAGGTCAGTTGATGGAGCAGTTTCTGGAAGATTTTGAACCGCACAGGGTAGCTCGGAAAGCGCTTGCAGTGGCGGAGTCGCAGCTGCGTGAGGTGCAGGCGGCGAAGCGTGTGGAGGTGATGGTGCTGGCGGAAAAGGCTGAGTCGCGGCCAACGTTTATTCTGGAGCGTGGTCTCTGGGACAGGCATGGGGACGAGGTGCAGCGCGGGGGTCTGTCAGAAATTGCTCCGTTGAACGGTTCAGGTCTGACGCGTCTGGATCTGGCACGCTGGCTGGTATCTGGGGAACATCCGCTGACGGCCCGGGTGCTGGTAAATCATCTGTGGCAGCTGTGTTTTGGCGTTGGTCTGGTGCGGACGCCGGAGGATTTTGGCGTGCAGGGTGAGCGACCGGATCAGGCGGAGCTGCTGGACTGGCTGGCAGTGGAGTGTGTGGAATCGGGCTGGGATGTGAAGCATCTGCTGCGTCTGATTGTGACGAGTGCGGCTTATCGCCGGAATTCGGATGTGACGAGTGAGCAGCGCGAGCGTGATCCGGACAATCGTTTTTATGCGCGGGGGGCTCGTTTTCGTCTGCCGTCGTGGATGCTGCGTGATGCGGCGCTGCATGCCGCGGGTCTGCTGAATCCGGCTCTCGGGGGGCCACCTGTGCGTCCGTGGCAGCCACCGGGTGTTTGGGAGGAGAATTTCATGGGCCGTTTTACGTGGGTCCCGAGTGAGGGGGCAGCTCGTCATCGCAGGACGCTGTATGCCTTCTGGCGTCGCAGTATTGCTCCGACGTTCCTGTTCGATTCGGCTCAGCGTCGAGTTTGTGAGGTACGCAGTATTCGGACGAATACGCCATTGCAGGCGCTGACGCTGCTGAATGATGAGAACTATCTGGAGGCGGCCCGCTCGCTGGCTGTGCGTGTGGCGGGGCAGTCAGAGCCATTGCAGGAGTTGTCGTTGCGGCTGTTGTCACGACGTCTGCGGGAGTCAGAACGACTGGTGCTGCAGAGGGAATACGATCGGGCACTGGGGTATTATCGCGGGGATGCAGATGCGGCGAAACGATTTCTGGGGGCGGAATCTGTGTTGTCGGAGGGGCAGGAGTCCGCGGTTCTGGCGGCTTTGACTGCCACAGCCAGTCTGCTGTTGAATCTGGATGAAGCGGTGACTCATGAGTGACAATCGACTGACGGTACAGCAGGCGGTGGCTCGACGTGCGTTCCTGGGGAATGGCCTGCAGTCAGCAGCCGGACTGGCAGCCTTGGCGTGCCTGCAGCGTGCAGCCTGTGGGGCATCCGGATCGCCTGCAGTGGGGCAGTCGAATCCACGGGCGAAGCGGGTAATTTTTCTGACGCAGTCCGGCGGACCCTCGCAGCTTGAGCTGTTTGACAACAAGCCGGGGCTATTGAAGTGGGCTGGTCGTGAGCTGCCGGATTCCGTCCGTCGTGGGCAGCGTCTGACAACGATGACGGCCGGGCAGAAGCAACTGGTGATGCCGTCGCGTGTGCGATTTCGACGGTGCGGTGAGAGTGGTGCGGAGATCAGCGAGTGGCTGCCGCATCTGCAGGGAGTGGTGGATGAGTTGTGTCTGGTGCGATCACTGTACACCGACGAAATCAATCATGCTCCAGCCATGACGAAGTTTCTGACGGGTCATCAACTGGCCGGACGTCCCAGTATGGGCGCATGGACCAGCTATGGTCTGGGCAGTGAAAACAGCAGTCTGCCCGAGTATCTTGTACTGATTTCAAAGATGCAGCGTCCGAGTGATCAGCCGTTATATGATCATTACTGGGGCAGTGGTTTTCTGCCGTCTCGTCATCAGGGGGTCAAGCTGCGGAATTCTCGTGAACCGGTGTTGTATCTGCGGGATCCGGATGGATTGCCGCGTGAGCTGCGGCGGGGAATGCTGGATGGACTGACGGAGTTGAATCAGCAGCATCTTGAGCAATCGGGTGATCCGGAGATCGCAGCGCGGATTCGTCAGTATGAGATGGCGTGGAGAATGCAGACCAGTATTCCGGAACTGGCGGACCTGAGTGATGAGCCGGAGGAAGTTTTTGAGCTGTACGGTCCGGATTCTCGGCGCCCCGGCAGCTATGCGGCCAACTGTATACTGGCACGACGTCTGGCGGAGCGTGGTGTTCGATTTGTGCAGCTGTTTCATCCGGACTGGGATCATCACAGTCGTCTGCCGAGCTGGTGTACAGCGCGTTGTCGGGATACGGATCAGGCCAGTGCAGCGCTGGTGGTGGATCTGAAGCGACGAGGTCTGCTGGAGGATACACTGGTGATCTGGGGAGGCGAATTCGGGCGTGGTGTGGCCGGTCAGGGCCAGTGGGACAGCATCGAAGCGGGGCGTGATCATCATCCGCGCTGTTTCACGATGTGGCTGGCGGGTGGCGGGGTGAAATCCGGGATCAGTTTCGGAGCAACGGACGACTTCAGTTACAACGTGGCTGTGGATTCGGTGCATGTTCGTGATCTGCATGCCACAATTCTGGACCTGCTGGGGATTGATCATGAGCGACTGGTGTATCGGCATCAGGGGCTGGATTTCCGGTTGACGGGCGTTGAATCCGCGAAGGTGATAAAGGCTATAATTCAGTGATCAGTGATCAGTGATCAGGGATCAGTGGGGCGGAGTTGCGTTTGGGAGGGCGAGGCTCCTGCCGAGCCGCAGGGTTGGTGGGGAGGGAGGGAGTGATGGTGTGGTGGCGTTGTGTGTTGGTACTTTGTGTGTGGTGTTGCGGCGGGCGATGGGCAGCCGCGGTTGGGGAAGACGGTCTGCGGATTGTCACGGCGTCACGAACATCTGCAGAGTATACTCGCCGCAGTGAAGGGGATGTGATTGAGCTTGCGGATGGTCGTTTGCTGCTGGTGTACATGGAGTTTTCGGGCGACGGCAGTGATTTTGCGAGGACGAGGCTGGCGGCTCTGGAGTCTACAGATCGGGGTTTGACGTGGGGTCGTCAGCGGGTACTGACAGAGACGTCCCCGGGCGATATGAATGTGTATTCGCCCAACCTGATACAGGCTCGCGATGGTGGCATTCTGCTGCTGTTCATGCGTCAGCATCGAGCGGGTGAGTTGACGAATCACGTCTGGAAGTCGTCGGATGATGGTGAGACATTTGTGCCGTATTCGCAGTTTGTACCGCGTCTGGATTTTGCTCTGTGTAACGCGACAGTGAAACGTCTGGCGTCCGGGCGTCTGCTGTTACCTGCCAATCCGCCGGTCCCTGGTCAGCGTGCAGAGACTGGTCCCTATGCGGCGACGACATTATGGAGTGACGATGACGGTCTGACGTGGACGGTGTCTGAGTCGCGTGTGCAGCTGCCGCTGCGGGGTGCGATGGAGCCGCATGTGGAAGAGACGGGCGATGGTCGAGTGCTGATGGTCATGCGAAATCAGCTGGGGCGATTGTATCTGTCTGAGTCCTCTGACGGTGGTGAGAGCTGGGGGGCAGTCAAAGCGACCGATCTGATGTCCCCGGAATCCTGTCCGGAACTGACGCGGATCCCTGGAACGGGTGATCTGCTGATGATCTGGAACAACGCCTTTGATCCGAAGTTTCGCTCGCATTTTGGTCGTCGCAGTCCGTTGACGGCGGCGATTTCCCGGGATCAGGGGCGGTCGTGGCAGCATGTGCGGGATATTGAGACAGATCCATCGCGGGCGTTTTCGAATCCTGGCTGCCGCTTTACTCGCAGTGGCCTGGCGATTGTGAACTACTGGACCTGCGAGTATCTGCCGGACTGGCGGATGCAGGATGTGATTGATCTGCGGGTAGCCGTCATTGATCCGGCGTGGTTGTATGGTGCCGGGACCGAGGTGGGTGCTGGCCCAGTGGGTGCGTCTGTGCAGCGGGATATCGGCAGTCGTCGTGAGTTGTTTGTAGATCGTTTTCTGATTGAGCGGCTGGAGGGGCTGGAGCTGCGTCTGCAGGAGCCGCGAGAGGCGGATGCGATGGTGGAGCCAGCGAATTCGCTGGAGTATGGAACTGTGATTCGGGATGGCGACGTATTTCGTCTGTATACTCGTGATGGACGCGGTGCGAAGTTTGACGGTGATGAGCCCGAAGTGACGCGTTATTGTGAAAGCCGTGACGGCGTGCACTGGACGAAGCCTCAATTGGGTCTGTTTGAGATTGATGGCAGCCGTGACAACAATGTGATTCTGCATGAATCGCCGTACTGCCATAATTTTTCCCCCTTCCTGGATGCTCGACCGGGGGTTCCTTCCGAGCAGCGTTTCAAGGCTCTTGGCGGGACCGTGAAATCCGGCCTCGTGGCATTTGTGTCAGGAGACGGAATTCACTGGCAGAAGCTGCAGGCAGAGCCTGTGATTACGTATACGAAGGAGTATGCGTTTGATTCGCAGAATGTGGCATTCTGGTCTGAGAGTGAGGGTCAGTATGTGTGTTATTTCCGGCATTTTCTGGAGGGTCAGCTGCGGTCTGTCTGTCG
>CAIOKE010000368.1 GCA_903858815.1 uncultured Planctomycetaceae bacterium
TCAAAGGTCACCTTGTCCTGAGCCTGCACGCCGGAAGATGCCACACAGAATGCAGCCGCCAGCACACCACCCGCCATAGAAATCCAACGACCCATAACGACCTCCAGCACCACTGATCGTCCAGCTTGACCAACACTCGATCAACTCAGAATGCACAACACATCTTCGGACAAACATGCCCGCTTTCCACAGCCCCCGCAGTCTTCCTCACCAGCAAATTCTCGCGAGTCCTCCCAGTTGCAACTGCAATCCCGGAAAAATCGTTATAACCGGCCCAGACCGCCGAACAAAAACCCCTCATCCCACCACCGCAGCCCCACAACAGAAGCCGATGGCACAGGAGTAAGGGGGTATGTTCCAAACCCAATCACAACCCAATCAACACACTGCACACAGCGGCTAACCGCATTCCACTGTCAGTGATTAAACAGAAACTCACGGGAATTCAGCAGGGACCAGAACACGTCTTCCAGCGCTTCAGCTGTATTCTGCTGCTCGGCAACCAATGCCGTCAAAGAGGCCAGCTCCTTCTCACTCGGACGACGCGAAAAACATCGCAGATACATCTCAGTCACAATGTCACCCACCGACTTGCCCTCTTTCAGACGCGTCGGAATCAATCCACCCTGCCGAATCTTCGCGTTCGATGTGTCTCCGTTGATCAGATGCAGCGCCTGCGACAGATTCGGCTCCATCTTCACTTCACACGAACACACTGACTCCCGCTTCGCTCGACCAAATGTCGTCAGAAAGTAAGTCGCCGTGTTGCCGTCCGCAATCTGCACGGCTCGAGCCCCCACGGGCAGACCCGGGAACTTGTCCTGAGTCGTGGTCACGGAACTGATGCAGTCCAGCAGCACCTCAGCACGAATTCGACGCAGCTCAGCATGCGCAAAGTTCTTGTGGTCCGATGCATTGCTCTCATTCGTCTTCGTGGACAACTGATAGGTCCGCGATGTGCAGATGTCCCGCACCAGCTTGCGGAAGTCATAGTTGTACTCAGTAAACTTACGACCCAGTTCGTCCAGCAACTCAGCATTCACCGGCGGATTACTCACTCGCACGTCATCCACCTCGTGAATAATCCCTCGACCAAAGAAATGCGCCCACACAATGTTCGCGAGGTTCTTCGCGAAATACGGGTTCTCAGGAGAAGCCAGCCACTCCGCCATCACCTGACGACGGTCCCGACCAGCCAGATCCGGAGTCGCTCCGCCAAGGAACTTCGGAGCCATCACACGACCACCCACCAGATGACGCACCTCGCCACCACCCGAATTGAAAATGATCGTCTCGCGAGGATCCTCGCCCTGCTTCCGGCCGATCTGCGAAAAGAACGCCGCAAACCCGTAGTAATCGTCCATCGTCCAGCGGTCAAACGGATGGTTGTGGCACTGAGCACACTGCATACGCATGCCCATAAACACCTGCGCCACGTTCTCCGCCACCTTCAGCGTCTCGGTCTCTGTCTGATAGTAGTTCGTCGCCGGGCTCGAAAAGGAACCACCACGAGCCCCCAACAGCTCCTGCACCATCTTGTCCGTCGGAGTATTGCTGGCAATCCGATCCTTCAGCCAGTTGTAATAGGCCAGCATCGGCTTCTTCTCAACACGGTTCGCTATCGTCCGCACCTGCAACAACTCAGCCCACTTCATCACCCACATGTCCACAAACTCTTTGCGACCCAGCAATGCATCCACCAGCTTGTCGCGCTTCGCCGGATCCGTGTCCGCCATGAACGAGTCATACTCAGACATCGTCGGCATCGTTCCCGTAATGTCCAGCGATACACGCCGCAGAAACTCCTCGTCCGAACACAGATCAGACGCCACAATGCGCAGCTTCCGCAACTTCGCATTCACCAGAGTATCAACATAATTGTTCGCCGGAGTCTGCGGGTCCTGATACTGCAACCCCTTCGGCAGCACGATAAAATGCGAACCGACCGTGTGAGTCTCAAAGCGAGCCATAATGAAGGCCTCGCCACGAGCATGAGCAGTCACCAGACCCGCCTGAGCAATCTCGGCACTGTTCTCGTTGTTCGAACTGAAATACGCCAGATTCGTCACGTCACGGTCTGTCCCGTCCGCATACTTCGCTCGCACTGTCAGCTTCTGAGTCGCCCCTTCGCCGTCCAGCACCGCCTCCTTCGGATACAACTCAACCGAAACAACCGCCGGCGTCGGACCTGGGTCATTCGGCGCACCGGCTTCCAGCCAGCGCAACAGCGTGTTGTAGTGCTCACTGCCCACCTCATAACGCTTGCCACCCGTGTGCGGAACCTGACCCGCACCCTTCTCCATCAACAGACTCTCCGCCGGCAACGCCAGATTAATACGCCGACCGGGAATCTCTCGAGTCAAACGGAAATGATCGCCCTCAGGGTCAAAACCAAACAATGACAGACGAAATCCGTCCTTACCGCGAGCCGCCCCGTGACAGCTGCCGTTGTTGCAGCTGGTCTTCATAAACACAGGCATCACGTCCAGACGGAAACTGATCGGCGGATCCACCTGGCAGTTCTGCACCACCACCGGCACCTCAGTCGATAACCCGCCAAAATTGACCGTCAGCTTCGTTGTACCGTCAGCCACCGGGAAAAATGTTGTCCCCTCACGACGCAGCAGGGACTCGTTCTCAAGCTTCAGCTCAGCACGCTCCGTCACGTCCACCGTCAAACCGTTCGGCAACACCGCCTGCACGATCAATAACTGACGGTCACGCAACGCTGACAAATGAATGTCCGCAGGAAAGACGTTCAGCGATGCCGGGGCCGGATCCTCACCACGCACCCCAGCCGGCAGCACAACCAGCACCGCCAACAACGCAAAACGAATCAACGTCTTCATGATTCTTCCCAGTTCTTCTGTTCAGAAAACCACGACCAACACTGCACACCACCAACCAATCACTGAAAACTGCCGCCCCCCGGGACCACCGAGCACCAGCTCGGTAAAGCATCCCCATTTCACCTTCGGTTCGGCCAGAGCCTCACCCTCCCAAGCGACGTTCTACGCCCTCAACCACTGCCCACTGCCCACTGCCCACTGCCCACTGCCCACTGACCACTGAAAACTGAAAACTGAAAACTGAAAACTTACTGCTTCCCGCCCCCCGCAGCTTTCTGCTGAGCCTCCAGACGCAGTTTCTCCAGACGAGTCAATCGTTTCTCTGCCGGAGGTGCCGGCATCGGTGCAGGAGCTGCCGCGGCCACTGGCATCGGAGCCGGCATCGGAGCAGCCACAGGAGCCGGCAACGGCTTGTCAATCCGCAACTCGGAATTGCCCACTCGAGCATGCACGATCGGCTCGTTGTTCTCTACCACCGTCACCTGACAGAACACATTCTTGTGGTTCCCCTCAGGACTGTCTGGCGCCGTCTTGATCTTAAAGACCAACTCCTTCGTTTCCGGAGTAATCTTCAGAGGCTCAGCGGTCACCTTGTGCGGCAAACCCACCAACGTCACTTCCGCAGGAGCCTTCAACTCCTTCAGAATCTGCACCTCCACCGCCAGCTCCGTTTCCTGACCCTGCTCCACAGAACCACGCTGAAGCGTCAGACCCACCCACGGTTCAGCCACTTCCAGAGTCGCCATCTGAGACGATCCCCAGGCCGCTCCGTTGATGTTCGCATATCCCAGAACATACACCGGCCACTTGCCCAAAGCCGCATTGCCGTCAGCATTCAATTGATACAACGCCTCTGTCTGACCCTTCGGAATCGCGATTTCACTGTTCGCGCCAATCCCCGGAGGACGGAAGGGGAACTGCACCTGAATGGCCTCGTCCCAGCCCTCCTTCTTCTTCGCTACCACCTTCAACATCATCTGGCCGCTACGCACAATTGGCACGTTCGGCTGCACAATCTCCAGACTGAACGGCAACTCCTCAGTCACCGCCATCGGCAGACGATCCACGTCCTTCCACACATACAACGACTGACCAGGACCAGCAATCACGAAGTCCGCTCGGTTCGAAAAATGACCCAGCAGATTCAGATTCGCATCCACCGGCTTCATCCGGAAATCCACCAACGCTCCAGCCAGAGGTGCGTCAGCCGCCGCCTCAAACACCACCGGCATCACATTCAGATTGGCCGGCATCGGTTGAGCCACAACCTTCACACCCGCCGGTAACTGCAGATCATCCAGCACCAGTTCGCCACCAAAATTCGCACGCTCAGCAGAAATCAGAGTCGCATAGCGGTTGCCACGCGGCACGTAAATCTGCTGACGCGACTGACTGTAACGGGCCACTCGAGGAATCCCGACAGTCAATGCCGGCTTCACTTCCTGAAACTCAATGCGATACACATACTCCGGACCACCACGATTCAAATGGTCCGCCACGCGCACCGCATACTCGCCGTCCGCCGGAACCTGCCAGCGAAAATAACTGTCCGGACCTCGCGAATCATCGTTGCCCGTCAAGCCCTCGCCATTCCCCTTGTACAGGTTCATCACCGGGTCAATCGGTGACCGAATGCGACGACCAAAACACTCCACCTCAAAGACCTGACCCGCCTTCGCCGTGAACTTGAAAATGTCAACGTCGCCAGGCTCCTGCAGTATCCCGTTAAACGCCGACGGAAAAGTTCCCACCACCGTCGCTGTGTCGAAGCCCTGATTCGGCTCAGCTTCCACCGCGTTCGGATGCGGCGATACTCGCAGCAGATGCGCCGAAGGAGTCACCCCGTCGGCGTCCTCGATCATCACCGTCGTCTCCTGACCCTCCGCCGGAAATGCCACCGACTTCATGATCGGCCCACGAGCATCCCCGATGAAGGCAATCTCCTGAGCCTGTCCGGCCTGACCACCCGCCGGATAGGTGATGACAGGGCGAGGAAATGTGCCAATGTGCAGACGATAACGACACTCGCCATTACCACCATAACCACTGTCACGCATCTCCACGATATACCGACCGTCGTCCGGAACAACAATCGACGCCGCCGCGTCCTGCTTCAACAACGGACTGTCATCCACAGCGGCCAGCTCAAAACGACGCTCGTTCAGAATCGCCACATAAGGGTCAAACAACGTCTGACCAAATCGCATCCCTTCCACTTCCACCGATAACCGCTGACCCTTCTTCGCTTCCACCACGAAATAGTCAACGTCCTCGTTCTGCACCACTCCCGAAACCGTCACGTTCAACGCAATCGCCTGAGGTGCCGCAAAGTCCGTGTTCGGCTCCGCCTCCTCGACCGTTGGCAATGCACCCACAAAAAATGTCCGGTAATCCGAAATCCCACTCTTTGTTCGCACCTGCGCCGTGTGCTCGCCCAGCGCACAGTCCGCAGCAATCTTCACCTTCACGTCGATGTTGTTCGCATCAACCGCCTTGATCTCCAGAACCTCGAATCCCGGCTCGTAAAAGAAGATCTGCTCAGCATCGTTCAGTCGCGCACCCGCAAACCGAAATACCTGCTCCGTGCCCCGCTGAGCACCACGAGGAAGAATCACGGATAACGACGGATCCGCCGCACGCACCTCCGTCAACACAAACGCCGTCGGCACCAACGCCGCCGACAACATCAGAATCCACCCAGGCAGATACCGCACAGCTGACTTGATAAGCGCTGAATTCATCGTGTTGTTCTCATCCCCTGAGCAAACTCGGGCACACTCCATTGGCACAATGACCCAACCATCCATGGTCGAGCAGATTCCGGAAGGACCGAAAAAAAACGCTGCGGGCGCACGAGCCCCCGCAGCGTCGTTCTGTCAGACTCTCAGACCAGCAGCTCGCTTCGCACCTTGCCGCCGTCAACAATCTCAATCGGACGGTCGCCAGGAGCCATCAACTCCTTGTCAGCAACAATCCCCAGACAATGATAAATCGTCGTCGCCCAGTCCTCGACGTTCAACGGATTGTCCTCAGGCTCGCTGGCCGTCGAATTCGACGTCCCATACACCTGCCCCCCCTTGATACCGCCACCAGCCATCACCACGCTGAAGACCTTCGGCCAGTGGTCGCGACCAGATGTCCCGTTGATCTTCGGAGTTCGTCCGAATTCGCTGGCAATGCAAACCATCGTGTCCTGCAGACGACCACGAGCCTCAAGGTCGCGAATCAGCTGAGCAAATGCCTGGTCCAGCGGAGGAACCTGGCCGTTCATCCCAGCCGCAATGTTGTCATGCATGTCCCAACCACCGTACGTCAATGTCACAAAGCGAGCACCCGCTTCGATCAGACGACGAGCCATCAGCATGCGAGCACCTGCGGTGTTGCGACCGTAAGCGTCACGCATCGCATCAGTTTCCTTGCTCAGATCAAAGGCCTCGCGAGCCTGAGGGGAACTGATCAAACCATATGCACGCTGGTAGAACGTATCCACCGCATCCAGCGAATCCGCCTTTTCCTTGCTCACGAAATACTCGTTCACAGCGTCCAGTGCACGACGACGTCGAGTAAATCGCTCGTCAGTCACACCCCCCGGTAACTGCAGGTCCTGAACAGAAAAACCACCCGCAGCCGGGTCAGACCCAAGGCTGAACGGGGCAAACGAACTGCTGAGATAGCCCGTGCCCGCAAATTCATTCGGCTGGCTGGGAATGCAGATGTACTGAGGAATGTTGTTCTTCGGCCCAAACTCATGGCTGACAACACTGCCCATGCTGGGATACTGCAACGCCGGGCTGGGACGGTAACCCGTGAACATGTTGTGAGTACCACGCTCGTGAGCCGCCTCGCCGTGAGTCATACTGCGGCAGATCGCCAGCTTGTCCGTCACCTGAGCCGTCTGGACCCAACGCTCGTTGATGAACACTCCCGGCACGTTCGTCTGAATCGACGACATCGGACCACGGTACTCAATCGGAGCATACGGCTTGGGGTCAAAACTTTCCTGATGAGCCATCCCGCCAGGCAGGAAAATGAAAATAACGGACTTCGCCGAGCCTTCCTTGCTCTCGTACTGCTTGATGTCCGCCTGAGCAGACTTCAGCTGGAAATACTGAGCCAGACTGAGACCAACGCCGCCACAAAAACCGACGTGCAGAAAGCTTCTGCGAGACTGACCAGAAAACATCCATCTCTCTCCAGAAATGAAAACGCCAGCAGGTTACCCACCCACACGGCACAGCACGCAAAGCCCCCACCGTACGGCAGGAACACAAAGACATAGCACGACTTCAATTCGCTGCCACAGAATTCGGTTCTGGTTTCCACCAAAACTGCAACGCAATGACAACGACACAACAACAAGTCAGAAACACGTCAGAAACAAGTCAGAAACAAGTCAGAAACAGGTTCGCAAAGCAGAAATGTTCCAGAGAAATCACCAGAACACCCAGGCCGGGCACCCGGTCAGGTTGTCCAGTTCCGACTGCTGAACGCCACTGCTGTCAGACAGTCAGGACGCTTGTGGTGGGATGTCAGGCGGGTCGGGAAGTGGATCCCGAGGTCCGTGGATTCTCTGAATGTCATGGTGCTTTGTCAAGAATCTACGTCGAAAGTGGGGCAAGATGTTCGCTGGGAGTTTCTGGAAAAACAGTTTCCCACAGGGAAGAACCCCTCTCAATCACCAGCATTTGCGGCAGGATTTACCATTTTTGAGGATTCGAGGGGGCGGAATTGAACGACGAATGGGTGTCCTGAGCAGACGTTCAGACGGTCGCAATCGCCAGATGACCCATCAGTCAACCCACTCGAGTCCAATCAATCGGCACGCCACCACCACTCACCAAAAATGCATTCGCCCGCGAAAATGGTCGACTGCCAAAAAATCCCCGATACGCCGATAAAGGCGACGGATGCGGACTGCGAATCACAAGATGCCGCGCAGGAATCTCACCCAGTACCCGCTCGGCCGAACCACCCCACGCCATAAATACACACCCGCACCCACTCCCCGACTTCACAGCCTCCAGAATCGCACCCGTCACACGCTCCCAACCTAATCCCCGGTGCGAATTCGCCTCATGAGCCCTCACGGTCAGCACGGAATTCAACAACAACACCCCCTGCTCAGCCCAACCCGCTAAACAGCCCGTTCGCGGCTCACTGCAGCCAAGGTCCGCTGCCAACTCCCGATAAATATTCCGCAATGATGGCGGAATCCGCTGCCCGGACGGGACCGAAAAACTTAACCCATGAGCCTGTCCGGTGTCGTGATACGGATCCTGACCCAGAATCACTACCCGCACCCGCTCCAACGCCGTCCGCCG
This sequence comes from uncultured Planctomycetaceae bacterium, assembly GCA_903858815.1. Taxonomy (GTDB): domain Bacteria; phylum Planctomycetota; class Planctomycetia; order Planctomycetales; family Planctomycetaceae; genus SXXK01. Next base: position 8,171 of record CAIOKE010000368.1, read on the forward strand.
CAACGCCGCAAAAATCTCACACTCCGCCGGATAAATCTCCACCCCCGCCCGCCGCTCACGCTCCAACACACTACCCAACTCACACAACACACCCGCCACCGCAGGCTCACACAACACTCGACTCCAACCCGCCCCCACTCCACTCAGCCAACCAGACATCCTCCGCCTCCCCCGTCATCCCCCCCCACCCGCACCCGCAACCGTAGCCGCACCCGCAGCCTGAGCCTCAGCCCGGGACACCTCCTCACGCCCCCCGTCAGCCCAACCCGCATCCTTACAAACCCACAATGATCCAAACGCCACCAGCAGTTGCCGCCCGAGCTAAAGACGCGAGCGACAAAAGTCTGCCGGGGTCGTCAAATCGACTTCAGTTCATCGAAACACACAGTGTTTTTGCAGAACAGGGCCGAGCAGGAATGCTCGGGCTACCTTTTTGTCCTCGGCGTCAGCTCAAGCCCAGCCTACAACCGTCCCCCGCCAACCGCCAACCGCCAACCGCCAACCGCCAACCGACCACCGACCACCGACCACCGACCACCGACCACCGACCACCGAAAACCGAAAACCGAAAACCGAAAACCGACCACCGACCACCGAAAACCGAAAACCGAAAACCGAAAACCGAAAACTATCCCAACCTCTTGCGAAAGGTCTGCAACCTGCCATGCAGTTCAAACTTCGACGACGTAAACAATTCCAGCGCAGCCGAATTCTCGACCCCCACCTGAGCCTCCACCAACTGCACATGCTCCTCCCGCAGACGACGGCACAACTCCAGCACCAGAAACTGAGCATACCCGAAACGCCGCAAAGGCTCGGGCACCAGAATCTTCCGCAACCCCACACTGCGCACACCCCACTTCGGAATGAACAAGTCCATCCCCACGATCTGACCGGCCGCCACTAACTCACCGGTTTCACGGCTATGCAACGCAATCCGCATCGACTCCATCTGACCAAAACGACAGAACCACCACCACGACTCACCCTCCGGCCGATCAGAAATCGTCATCTGCAATAAGCGACGATGCCGCATTAACCGCACATGCACCGGATCACGACTGCGCTGCAGATCACGCCGCAGTACACACGTCTCCATCCCCGGCCCATAGCCACACGCCGCAAAGAAATCACGCCCGGCCATCGCCTCGCTGCAAAACCCCGACGCCTCCATGCCGCCGTAAATCCCACAGTAAAAGCCGTTGCGATTCAGACCACCACCCGCCTCCACCGCCACTGCACCACGGCCCCGCAGATACTGCTCCGCTCGCTCAACCAGAGCACGACCAATTCCCCGCCGCCGATATTCGGGATGCACCACCAAAGCCGACAGAATGCCCTGCCGGTAATCCAAAGCCGTCTCAGTCTCATTCACCGCGAAACTGGCATGCACAAAACCCACCAGTCGTCCCGCATCGTCCTCCGCAACAATTAAACCGTCTCGCTCAAAATACACCGGCGAAATCGCAAACAACTCGAAAATGTCACACCCAAATCCCTCGGCCGCGTTCTTCCCCAGCCGGGACTGATGCCATAACTGATGCAGTCCTGGCGGGTCAGAGTTGTGATAGGCACGGTAATGCAAGGCGAGAATCCCGAGCCAGCAGGGACAAAGGACAAGGAAGCGAGCAGTAACGGCAGGGCAGGGCAGAGCACACGAACGCAGCAGGCGGTCACAGCAGACGAACTGTTTGTGCAGATGCGACTGCACAAACGAGCCCCTGCGGCACATTCACCACCCGAAATCTAACCCAGGATGTCCAGTTGTACAAGAACCGAATTTTCGGGCCGTTGCACTTCCAGAAGACGCGAAGCCCGGATTCATACCCCACACACGCTCGCTTCCACACACCACATCGCGCACAATCACCACACCGGCAACCACCGCCTTTGCCGGACTGCCCCCCAGAACCTCAACCCCGATTTTCAATCCCGCACCATGCCGTGGACTGATCGAGAAATCATCAACTGGCTCGACGAATTACTGCCACCCACCCGGATGGCCGAATTCGAAATGGAAGTCCGCACCAATAAAGGACTGCAACAACGAGTCTCCGCGGTGATTAGACAACGGGATCAGGGAGGCAACTCGATTGGCGAAATCTGGCAGCGTGCCCGACTGTCATGCCCCTCCCGCACCGATCTCGGAAACTACCTCCTCCAGACACTCCCCCCAGACCACTCCGACTACATCGAATTCCACCTCACCACCATCGGCTGCCGCCTGTGCCAGGCCAGCCTCGCCGACCTCGAAGAACAATCGTCCCAAAACACACCCCCCGACACCCGCCGCCGCCGCTTCTTCGAATCCTCCGCCGGACTCCTAAGACCTAACACCTCTGAAGATCAGTTCAAATCCCACTAACGAACGGCACACCGAAAACCGCTCAACTCAGCACACCCCACCAAAGCCCAGCCAATCCTCGCTCAGTACTGCGGCCCCCCCTCCCCCTCCCCCCTCCCCGAAACCGCAACCCACGGCCTCACTAACGCAACTGACGCAACTACACACTGAAAACTAACCACGGACCACGGACCACGGAAAACCGACCAACTCGACACCCACGTTTACGAGAAGTCACCACGCCAACCGGTAGAGCCCTCGCCACCCAATCCGGTCGGTGCGTGATTTTCCATCCTGCTCCGATTGCACTGACACGTCATCCCCAAGCCGCTCACTCACCGCCACCAGTTCCCAAAGATTCCCTCGCAGCCAGAAGACACGCATCCCGGGCTCAACTTCTGACAAGCGGCCGATCAACGGCCCCGGCAGAAAACGATCGGCCGTCCTCCAGCCATCATTCCCAGCGGACGGTTCCACCGCAAGGGCCGGTTCACCCTCAAGCCGCAGCAGTCGCCGCGTGTGCCAGAAGGAACGATTGACGCCCGCGTGACGCAACCGCACGTGTTTCCCGGCCGCATCCAGTACAGTCGCCGCCGTCGCTGCGGCCTCCCAGGGAACTCGTGACAGGCGGGCTGGCTGCGGATCGAACCGTCGCCCCAGCCATCGCAAATGGACAAACACTGCCACACACGCGGGCAGGTCGCCGACTGCTGCCAGCCGCGCCACCGCGGGCTGCAACTGCTGCTGCAATCCGGACAAACCTGCCCTCCGTTTCTCATGTCGCTCATCCAGCAGAACCTCAGCCGCCTCGGCAAACGCCCCGGCCTCCACCGATTCCGGCAGGTCCGTTGTGGCCGGAATCAATCGAAATTCTTCCAGCGAGTCCGCAGCGGGGGAATCCAGCCACGTGCGGCACCGCACGACCGCCTCCTGAAACTGCTTCGCCTCGCCAGGCAGTGCCGCGCGCGCTGCCTGCAGTCTGCGTTTCAATTCCTCAATCCCCGGCTGCAGGCGTTCCATAAACTGCCGCTCATCGACCTGCCGCGCAGCTTCAAAATGATCCATGATTCGAGCACATTCGGGATCCAGTTCAGGCAGATCCAGCGGGATTTCCGGAGCACACTTCACAGGGAACCCATTCGGCTCAGCCTGTTGCAGTCTTCTGTAGCAGGCGACCGCATCCTCGATCCGCCAATCTGCTACAGCCGTCACCAACTCCTCATGCCGCATGGTCTTCAATCGCTGTTCCAGTCTTGTCAGCTCCTGCGAATTTGCCATCAACTCATTGTCGACGTCTGTCAGCGCACTGCGGACGGTGGCCTGACCGACGGACGGTTCCTCCACCATCCTTCGCAGCAGCTTCACCTTTTCGTCCAGATCACGCTCCTTCGTCACCTTCGCGACCAATCCAGCCATCAATCGACGATCCGCTGAATTTTTGAACTTCAGTGAAGCCAGTTGCACACCCAGTTCATCCAGCCGCACAGCGATCCGCTGGCGACTGGACTCCAGCAACTGGCTCTTCAGTTTTGCCATCCCGTCTTCCGTTACAGGAAACTCCAATGGCAGGCCGGTATCCGGTTGATACGCTGACTTCAGCTCTTCCATCCGAGTCCTGATCTCGAGGCAGGCATCCAGATCACCTTCGGCAGAAGTGGTCGCCAGCAGTTTCCGCAGACGATCGAGGCAGTCGGCAGCCAGTACTGCGACAGCCGACTTCAGCTCCATTCGGATTTTCGCATCGTCATGCACCCATTTTTTCAACACCTCAGTGACGTGCTCCGGTGCCTCAAGCAGCAGTTCCGTCACCAGCGTCAGTTGATCATCCGGAGTTGTCGCAGCCTGTAAACGTTCCGCGATCATCCGCACCCGCAGCGCGTCGTCAAACATCATCGCGCGAGTCAGATCTTTCTGGATTTTTGCCAACTCACCAACCGCCGATGAAAACAACATTCCCCTTCGCTCTGCATGCTCCTTTTCAGCAGCCTGCAAATCCAACTCGAACTGACCAGTGATGTCCGTCAGCGACTTATCCTCAGTAACTCCACTTCCATCCCCGGCCGCAGGCTCAGACTGCAGACACAACACAGCACATATGATCAGCCACATGCAACGCTCCGGATCTTCAGATTCCCGTCAGATCAGCTAAATTCACAACCTATCGACGAATTTGCAATATCACGCGAATGTTGGTGAATCTTCCGGAAGTTATGGTCGCTCGTCAATCGCCTGAGGCTCAGCGTGCGCTGCTGAACGTTGTCAAAGAGACGATGTGGAACAGCACGTTCGTTGCCACCACCATCAGCAGGTTTAAAATCACCAGTGCGGGCACCTTTGGGTGGTGACGTGATGTCCGCGGACTCACTCGCCGCAGGGCTTTTTTGCGTGCGGAGCTGCAGTCAGATTAGCTTGTGGTCCGTCGCAGTGCTGCAAAGCTGATTCACTGCGTTCCGCGCAAGCGGGACAGGCAGGTTGGAGTCGCCGTTCACGGCAGGCGGTGTCTCGGTGGCAAACTCAACTCGAATTCGCCATGCGGGGCTGTCGGCAGGCCGCTCGGGCATTTTTATTGAGGCCCCCGACGCGTGGATGCCTCGCCCACCAGAGAACTTATGTCAGACATCAGGCCAGGGGATGCTTTCCTGCCCCGCAGACTGCCGAGTCCGTGTCCATTGCGGCCCAGCTCCGCCCCCGCCGGGCACAGACAGTCCCGCAAAGGAAACAGCAGGGAAGGAAACGCAAAAGGAAACCCAGTGCAGTCAATTTTTTTGAAGGAGACGCGGGGGAAGGAAACGAGCGCCTGCCCTCGTGGCGGTCAGCAGGTTGCTGAAAATGGCGGCAACGACCGTGCTGTCCCCAAGTGCGAGCATGGCTGTCACGGGAAGACTTCCAGCGGTTCCGGGAATACAGTTCTCCGGCGTGGGCAGGGAAGCTCCCTGACGAGTGGACAGATCGAACCATGCGGA
>CAIOKE010000369.1 GCA_903858815.1 uncultured Planctomycetaceae bacterium
AGCATATCCGCAAACGAAGGGGAAAACCACACCACTGGGCAGATGTCTGCAGCGGAGAGAGTGAGCCAGTGAGCCAGTCAGCCAGTGAGCCAGTCAGCCAGGACCGCGACGTACCACGCGGCATCAAGCCGCCTCACCACCGGCTGACACAGGTTTCGGACCGATGGATCGAGCTCCGTCTTTGTGCCGAGCCTTCAGATCAAACAAGCCAAAGATCTCTGAGGCACTCATACTGAGCGAGCGATTATTATTGTCGCCTTCTCCCAGCACCAGCTCAAACAACTCACGCTTTTCACGCAGCACGCGGTCAATGCGTTCCTCAATCGTGTTCTTCGAAATGAACCGCGTCACAATCACCGGATTCTTCACCCCGATGCGGTGAGCTCGATTGACGGCCTGATCCTCAATCGCCGGATTCCACCAGCGATCAAACAGAAAAACGTAACCGGCGAACTGCAGATTCAGCCCCACCGCCCCCGTACCATAACTCATCAGCAGGATATGAGCCTTCGGATCCTGCTTGAATTTCGCAAGGATCGGCTCACGCTGCTTTGTCGGTACCCCACCATGATAAATCAGCGGATTGAATTCCTTCAGTCGCGGTTCCAGCCAGTCAATCGTCTTCGTCCACTGGCTGAACAGAATGGCTTTTCCACCGCTGGCTGCAATCTCTTCCATATCTGCCTGCAGACGCTCCAGCTTGGCACTTTCTCCGGTCAGCGGATCGTAGTTGGCAATCTGTTTCAACCGCAGCACCAGCTCAAACACATGCTGCACCGTGATGGAATCGCCAAGGTCATTCAGCTGAATGACGCCCTCCTTTTCAGCGATCCGGTAGGCCGACTCCTGCGCGTCTGTCAGCTCCAGTTCCGCATCGCGATCAATACGCGGTGGCATATCCTTCATGACGAGGTCTTTGGTACGCCGCAAAATGTACTTCTTCGCCAGTTTTGACAGCTGACGCAGGTCCGGTGACCCACCTTTCGGAATCACTTCCATAAACTCAAACAGGGCGCCCAGCTCCTCCGGGCGGTTCTCAATCGGAGTTCCCGTCAGGGCCCAGCTGCGACGACGCTTGATTGCACGAGCAGTCAGGGCCGTATTTGACTCACGGTTCTTGATTCGCTGCGCCTCATCCAGCACCAGCAGATCAAACTTTGGCTGCTCGTCCTCCGGGATTTCCGTCAGGTCGCGAGTCATCAACTCATAATTCGCAATCAGAATCGGGACTCCGGGCATCGTCCACAACATCCGGCGACGAGCCCCGTTGCCTTCCATCACAACCACCGGCAACTCTTCCGCCCATGTTCTGAATTCCCGCTGCCAGTTCGGGATCAGAGGCTTAGGGCAGATCAGCAGAATCCGCCGCGCCTGACCGCTCCGCAGCAACAGACGAATCGCCGTAATCGTCTGCATGGTTTTTCCCAGCCCCATCTCATCCGCCAGCAGTGCCGACTGACTGGAAAACAGCCACGCGATGCCCTCATACTGGTACGAGAAGGGTTCGAATGGCATGATCAGTTCCTGCCCGGCCAGCCACGACTCAAGCGGTGGCTGCAGCAGATAAAACAGGCGGTCCTGCAATGATAAGGCATCCGGCGGTGGTTTCAGGCGAGTGACCTTCTTTTTCGGTGCCTCCCCGTCCACAACGTCCGCTTCAGGCTTCGCAGCCGCCTTCTTCGTCTCGGCGGTCCCTTCAGGCTTGACTGGTGGCGGCGGCAGAAACTCGACGCCCTCAGGCAAAGTCAAACCGATGCACTTCAGCGGAATTCGCCGGGCCGTCCACGACGGCACAAAATCCAGCGTCAGCCCCAGCGTCGTACTGATGGTTTCCAGCGCCGGTACCCGACCAAGTGCCGGATTAAAACCCGTCGACAGCAGCTCTGGTCGCTGCGGCAGCAACACCTCGCTACCGGATTCCAGACTGTCCGCCTGCAGTTCTGCAGCATTTCCCTCTGCCCCATCCGCATCCATTCGTCCGGGCCCCCGCCAGCAGCTTTCAGTTCGTTCGGTTCAGCGAGCAAACACCGTGCGGACCGTCTCGGCCAGTGCCTCCCGCACTCGCTCAAGAGGCTCCTGCAGATCAGCAGAATCCGGTATCAGATGCTTTTGCTTCTGCAGAGAATCCACATCGCCATGATGGGCGTCATGAAACCGCAGCACACTCCCACCCAGCTGTAAACGACGATTCTCTGTTCCACCAGCACCCTTCCCAGCCGCAGTTTCAGCCACTGCCACAGGGACCTGCGTATGATTCCTCAGTTCCAGCAGACATGGATCACTGGTCACAACAAGGCTGGGTTTGATCGCCACCCGCTCAAGCAATGTGCTGCCAATCAATTCCCCCAGCAGCCAGGGCTTCAGCGTTTCTCCGAACAGGATTTCCTGTGTGCGATTGGCCCTGACCGGGGTTGTACACTGAAACTCCAGCGGACGGCCGTTCTGATTGGTGATCAGCAGCCCGCCAATATGTCCTCGACCATCCACTTCGATTGTTTCCATGAAACCCAGTCGAAGCTGATCTGTTTTTGCGGATCCTGACATCGCTGCCGCGTTCCTCTGCCGGAGCATTCCCGGCCGCATCCTGCTGCTGTTTACCGCCCGCTGACCCCAATACGCCCACTCCAGGCACCGCCACACAACGGCAATTTTCGCCGATTCATGCTGCAGTGCTGAGTCTGAGCCTCGATTGCCGGTCAGCCGGACTTCGAGTTGATCGTCGCTTATCTGTCGCAGCTTTAGACACTTCCCCGCGGCAGCACGGGCTGGTACAACCGCTCAGGTTTCACTCTTCTTCCTGACCGTCATCATCCTGATGAGGCTGCGGAATCCCATCGACCGACGTCAGCCACGCAACCAGCGAACGGATCTCTTCTGCCGTCAGACGATCCAGTGTTCCAGCCGGCATGGCCGAGACCGCGTGACTGCGAATGGACTCAATCTCCGACTGCTGAAACTTTCGAATCTCGGCGGCCACATTGAAGACCTGCATCCCACCATCTGCCGATCGCTGCAGCAGACCGACTGCTGTTGTTCCATCACGCAGTGCCACAATCACTGTCGGATACTCTTCATGCAGCTCCTGCGAAGGAAACAGCAGTGATTCCAGCACCTCCGCACGCTGTCTGCGCCACCCCAGCGACGTCAGATCGGGACCCGCTGTTGCACCCAGCGCACTGCGGCGATGGCACTTCACACAACCGGCCTTTTCAAACACAGCCGGCCCCTCGGCAGAATGCTCAGGAGTCAGATGCACGCCCACAAATAATCCCTGCAGTGACTGTGCCGTCCAGACCGCCCCCGCTGCATCCTGCGGCAGCGTCGCCAATGGCTGATCCGGGTATTCCCTGGAAAACCACTGCTGGTATTGAGCCAGATCCCACGGCTCAGCAGGCCGCGCTGGCTGAGCCGTCCAGTGCTGCAGCAATCGCGCTGCGATCACTCGGTCGGATTCGGGCAATGTCAGCCCCACCAGTATCGCTCGCCGCACCCAGTGCCCCTTATTGGCCCGCTGACGGTACCGCTGCAACGCCTGCAGGACCGCAACGGCCTCAGTATCCCGCACAACATTCAGTGAACGCACCAGCAGACGCCAGTTCCGCAGATTGCCCGGACGCGTCAGAGCTGCTGATGCAATTGCGGCAGCAGCCATGCCGCGACGTTCCGGTTCGTTCTCAAATACCGTATGGACGTGCTGCTGCGCCGCCTCGTCGTCCGCAGCCGCCAACGCCTGCAGGATACGACGACAACAACTCTGCGATTCCGGACTCAGGTCTGTACTCAATTCCAGATCCGCCATAATCAGCGGAATCCAGTCGCTGCCCTCAGTCGTTTCCAACAGCTCTGCGACCTGCTGCCGCAGACGCGCTTCGCGAGAATCCGCAGGCACCTCGTCAGCTGCCAGATCACCCGCAGTCAACGCAGCCAGCAGCAGCGGCCACAGCAGAACCGCACGACAGGACCTGAGCACGACCGGACTGCTGTGACTGTTTCCCGGCATTTGATAACCCATTCTGCAGACGGCCCGGACTTGGCACGCGAAACTCCGCTTACCAGAATACCGCAGCTCGAATCTTCCGCAACCATCGGAATCCCTGTCATGACACTCTTTTACTCAGATCCCGGCTTTCAGCGTCATCAGACCGGAGAACACCCGGAATGTCCTGTTCGTGTTGCTGTTCTTGAACAGCATCTGCAGCGAACCGGCCTGCTGGACCGGGTAACTCGCTGCCCGGTGACACCAGCCGCGGACGCAGATCTGCAGCTGGTGCACTCCACCGAACACCTGCAGGAACTGCGAAGATTTGCTGCTGCCGGAGGTGGTCGCATCGAAGCTGATACGGTGCTCTGTCCCGAGTCTGCCGACGTCGCGTGGCTGGCAGCCGGTACAGCAATTGACGCGGTTCGACGAGTCCTGTCCGCTGCAGACCACACGGCCTTTTGTGCCGTACGTCCGCCCGGTCATCATGCACTGGCGGCCGCCCCCATGGGTTTCTGTCTGCTGGGAAATGCGGCCGCCGCAGCGGCAGCCGCCATCCATCGCTTCGGACTGTCGCGAGTGCTGGTCGTCGACTGGGATGTCCACCACGGAAACGGCACTCAGGACATCTTCTACGATGATGGACGCGTCGGATTTCTGTCGTCGCATCGCTTCCCATTCTATCCGGGCACCGGCCGTCGCGATGAAATCGGTTCCGGAGACGGACTTGGTACCACGTTCAATCTGCCCGTCGCCTTCGGAACTCCCCGACAACAGTTTCTGCAGGACTTTTCCGCACTCCTCAGCTCCGCAGCTGATCGAATTCGCCCGGAACTGATCATCATCAGTGCCGGGTTTGATGCACACGCCGAGGATCCCATTGGGTCTCTGGGGCTGGAAACCGAGGATTTCGAGACGCTGACCCGCGCTGTTCTCGACGTGGCCAAAGTTCACTCCGGTGGCAGAGTCGTCAGTGTGCTGGAAGGTGGCTACAATCCTGCCCGACTGGCAGAATCCGCTGGCCTGCATCTGCAGACCCTGCTGAACTGCCGAACCACCAGTGCACCTTAGAAATCCAGCAACTGTTCACCATCCGATCCCAATCACCCGAAAGTCCCGTCGCATGTCTCGCCGGTTGTCAGTTGCTCTGTTCGCAGGCCTCTGCCTGCTCTTCGCCAGCCAGCGCCTGCAGGCTCAGCCGGATGATGTTGAGCAGGCTGTACTGCAGTCGCTAACGGATCATCGTGACGCCAGCTGGCAGATTGCTCAAAAGATCTGGCAGGCAGCCGAACCTGGCTATCAGGAAAC
>CAIOKE010000370.1 GCA_903858815.1 uncultured Planctomycetaceae bacterium
CCCGCCAATTCACGTTTCGTGTATTTCGTGTCTTTCGTGGTTCAAAATCCCGCCCTGTCCCCTGTGCGCTTTTCCGTGTGTTCCGTGTTCTTCCGTGGTGAAAAAAATCTCCCCCTAACAACACCCCGCATCCCTACCCTTCGGCTCGGCAGGAGCCTCGCCCTCCCAAACGGTACCTCGCCCACACTGATCACTGATCACTCTTCCCCTGCCAACGTCAATAACGCTGCCTGATCATGACCCACCGTGACAAGCCGTCGCTCGTCCAGCATTTCAAAAGCATGCAGATGATTGCCCACCTTTTCCTGAGCCAGCAACTTGCCAGTCTGCATCGACCAAACACTAAGAAACCCGCCGTTGTCGCCCCCCGCAGCCAGCAGCCATTGCTGGTCCGCACTGAACTGCAACTTTTCAACCAGCCCCTTATACTTGCTGTCCTCGATCTCGTGAAGCCGCTCGCCCGATGGCAGACGAAACACCTCGATCCGTGATTTGCCTTCCAGATGGTCAATATTCCCAACCTGCCCCATACCGCCAACCGCCAGCAGCGAACCGTCCGCGGAAAACGCCAGCGAACGAATTCCGCCGATGGAATGTCGTCGCTGTTTCGGATCCCACGTATACATCACCGGAGTTTCAATGGTCTGCTGAATCACACCGGTCTCAACATCCCGGATCAACACTCGACCCGTCTTGTTGCCAGTTGCCAGTCGCTTGCCATCGGCTGAAAAACAGACGGCATACAGCATCGACGGAAACCCGTGCGGAGTCTGCAGGTCATAACCATCCAGAGTCAGCAGGCAGGCACCACTGGCCGTATCCCACACTTTCGTTCGCATGTCGTCGGCTACAGTCGCCAGTCGAGCACCATCCGGGCTGAGGGCCAGACTTCTGATCCAGCGGTCATGCGCTGAATCCACTCGGCGAATCTGCTCACCAGTCTCTGCATTCCACCAGATCAACACCTTATCGTAACCACCGGAAATCAGGGTCCCGCCGGCGTTCACCACACCCGTGACATAGCTGCTGTGCTTCAGCTCACCCAACGGCCGCGTTTCGGGCTTTTCAACCGCCGGTTGAAAATGATGCAGAGCAAAGTCGGCACCACCGCAGAAGATGCGGTCCGACTGCGAGTGACGTGCCAGGCAGAACGTAATACTCGGTAATTGAAACGTGCGATCAATCGTGACTTTTGACGGCACAAACGCAGTTGGTACGGCCGCGGGCTCGGTACTTGCCGATGCGTCGCCTGCGACGGGCACTGCGGGTTCATCAGATTGAGTCATGTCACTGCTCCTCAGGCCAGCACCGAACGAATGGGTTTAGCCCCGAAATCTGCCAGTGGCGTCGGTCGTGAACCGACCATATATTCGTGAGCCGGATCAATTCCAACGGCCTGCAGAATCGTCGCGAACAGGTCGGCTGCGGACGCTTCTCCATCAACAACCGTGTGACCTTCCCTGTCTGTTGCTCCGTGCACCACGCCACCTCGCACCCCCATGCCCGACAGGCTGCAGCTCCACGCAGATGCGAAATGATCGCGACCAAGGCTGGCATTGATACCTGGTGTGCGGCCGAATTCCCCCAAAGTGATCACCAGAGTCTTTTCCAGCAGGCCACGTTCCTGCAGATCATCCAGCAGCACAGACATGCAGTGGTCAAGGTCCGCACACAGTTCCAGATGAGTCTCAAAGTTCTGCCCGTGACTATCCCACCAGGCCCGCGCCACCTTCACAAAGGGCACACCTGCCTCGACCAGCCTGCGAGCGATCAGGCACTGCTCGCCAAATTGGGTCGGACCATATCGAGCCCGCACCTCGGCCGACTCCTGTTCGATATTGAACAGACCGGCACTGGCCATCATCCCCTGCACTCGCTGATAGGCCGAATTCTGACTGCCCACGGTGCTGCTGCGATGCTCAGCCGAAAAACGCTTCGACAACAGGTCACGTAAAGCCGCCCGATCCTGATGCTCAACGGCTGTCAGCTTTTCATGCAGTGCACTGTTCGGCGGCGACATGTTCTCAGCCAGAAACAGCGGAGCATACCGGGCTCCAAGGAAGCCGCTGGTTCCCTTGCGACGACCTTCAGTGGAGGTATACAGCGACACATAATCGGGCACTGTGCTCTCAAGTCGACCAAGTTCCTTCGCCACAACAGCACCCAGATCAGGATAACGCAGGCCTGGATCATCCAGACGGCCGCGTTCCACAAGATCAGCGCCGCGGCCGTGATCCGCAATCTTCGTGTTGAGCGAACGGATGACTGCCGTCATCTGCATCCGCTGAGCCAGCTTTGGCAGCAATTCACTGACTTCGATACCCGACACGTTCGTGGGAATCGCAGCAAAAGGACCGCCGGTTTTAACCCCCGGCTTCGGATCCCACGTCTCCAGCTGACTGGCACCACCGGCCAGCCACAACAGAATCACATGCTTCTCGCCACGACGCAGCTCGCCGGCAATCTCTTCGGCACGCAGGCCATTCACAGCACGCATATCGGCAGCAAGTGCTCCGCCAACACCCACCGCTGCACCGCCCAGAAAGCCGCGCCGCGACAGGCTGGCAGGAGCAAATTCGGTGGGCACAGAAATCAATCGTTTGCCTGACATGCTCTGCCCTCCGTTCGTCAATCACATATTCAGCGGTCAATGATTAAAGCGAAACTCTGTCCCTGCCAGTACAGCCCAGGCCAGCGACTGCAGATCGTTCACGCGACGTTCGGGCGCACGACTGAACCAATCGACGACCGCCTGAGTTTCATCCGCGGTCGGAGTGCGGCTGCACACGGTCTGCCAAAGCAGCACTGCGATCTGCCGCGAAGATTCGGCCACCTTAAGCGTCCCCACCAGACGATCGCCTCCGTCACGCAACAGGTCGTTCTGCACACGATCGCTGTTGCTGAAAAACAAAGCTTCATCGACCGCAATCTGGAAATCTCGCGAAGGTTGCTCAAATTCCCGCATCCAGCCGTTCGCCTGATTCTCCAGGTCGGTGCGTTTCTGCAGCCACTGTTCAGGCTGAGCTGCAGTGTCCGCCACGGCCGGCCAGCTGTCAGGACTGCGAGTTGCAACCAGCAGGGAAGTTGCCAGTTGTCGCGGCGTGAGCGGACGAGCGATGGCGAGGGCGAAAGTCTGCGTCGCCGGAGCCGGTAAATCGGATGTCCAGACACTGGATCGGCCGTAGGCACGAGTCAGGACGAGACTGCGAATCAGACGCCGCAAATCGTATTCGTGCTGCACCAGATCAGCCCCCAGCGTCTTCAGCAGCTCGGGGTGACTTGCGGGATTCCCCGAATGCATCTGATCCGGAGGATCCACAATGCCTGTACCCAGCAATCGTGCCCACGTGCGGTTTACGATATTGCGAGCAAGGTACTGCTGTTGCTGATCGGCCAGAGCAGCATCGATCAGCGCCTGTCGCGGACTGAAAGACACGGTCAGGGTCGGAGCCTCGTCTTCACGCTCCAGCCTGCGGATCTGCTCTTCAACTGCCTTCTTTTCGTCGTCGCTGAAACTGGGTGTGGCATCCGGCACAACAGTGCCTGTCAGAAACATCAGGTCGGCATCACGATCTTCACCACCAGTGGTGCGAAACTTCACACCACCATAAGGCTTCTCAAGCACCAGATTCTTCTTCGACGAAAAGGTGCGGTGGAAGAAGGCCTGCATGCCATAGTAATGGTCCTGTTTCCAGTCGGCGACCAGCGGGTGGTCATGGCACTTGGCACAACTGATGTTGACACCGAAGAACAACACGGCTGTGTCATTGGTCAGATCGTCCAGTTCGCGCACTCGAGTTTTTACGAATTGTGCGGCGCCCTTGTCGGGACCCTCAGCCGGGGCTGCCAGCAGCATCTCGCGAAACATTCGGCTCCACGGACGACGTTCTCGGACCGCAGTCAACAGGTACTCACGGAACTCACCATCGTTCGGGCGATCTGGCAGCAGCAGTTCATCGAGACTGTTTCGCAGATGAAAATCGAAGTCCGGAAGCTGCATCAGACGATCGACCAGCTGACTTTGGCGAGTCTGTTCAGGAAGGGCCAGATACCAGTCACGTTCTTTGGCAGTGGGAATCCGACCAGCAAGATCAAGTGTTGTGCGGCGGAGCAGTGTTTCCGGATCCGCCTGCGGGGCAGCCGTGATGCCATTGCTGGCATTCTGCTGATCGATGGCCGAATCGATCAGTACCGCCAGCGAGTCATCCTGCGGCAGCGCGGCAGTTGCTGCGGCAGCGTTCGTCAGCATGACAAAGCAGCACACGCAACCAGTCAGCAGAACGCTTGTGACCGAATGTCGCCAATCGCGGCCGAGTGTCTGGGCCTGAGTATGCAGGTCATCCAATGTCCAGTGACCTTGACGCAACGCGAGAAACGTCGTCTGAACGGCTGCCACAGTATTGGACGCAGGGAGTTGCATAAGGGCAGAGTATTACCGATTTTGAGGCAGGAGGGACTTCGGCAGCACGCGGGGGAGTTGTGACAATATCAGGGAGGATCGGCCGATTCAATCGGTTTAATGAACAGCGGGCCTGCCCACGGGCAGACAAATGGAAAAAAACGCGAAAAATCGGCTCGACCTGACATCCTGTTCGCGATTTTACTACGTTACCTGAGGCAGCTGCCAGGGTGCAGTAGCCAGTGAGAGCAACGTCCCCTCGGGAGGGCGAGGCTCCCGCCGAGCCGAAGTCCACCCTCAGCACCAAAGCGTCCCCTGGGAGGGCGGAGCCGAAGGGACACTCCACGAATGATTCGTAGAATCCGGGATTCACGAACGTTGCAGTTTGGATTCACCGTTGCACGGCGACAACCGATGAACAAGGTGTGTCCCCGCGGGGTTGGAACAGTGTGCGCCCCGCCGGACCCGGAACCGGAACACCACGATCCGGGGTGAAACACAACGATCCGAGGGGACACACCACGATCCGAGGGGACACACCACGATCCGAGGGGACACACCACGATCCGAGGGGACACACCACGATCAACGCATCGCATTCGGGATAGATCAACGTCGCGTCTCTTTATCACCCGGGGGCTACCTGCGACGCCCTGGCATGCTGGTGAGCCCCGCAGGGTCCGGTGTGTCCCCGCGGAGCTATCCCGCGGAACTGAGTCGTTGTGTGTCCCCGCTGGGGCCCTGTCCCCATTGGGGCCCCACAATCCGCGGGGACACACCACAATCCGCGGGGACACACCACAATCCGCGGGGACACACCACGAACCGCGGGGACACACCACGAACCACGGGGACACACCACGAACCGGAGGAACAGGAGGGACACATCACGAAAAATACGTGGAATCCAGCACCCACAAACGTTGCCGTTTTTATTCACTGATGCACGGCCACAACCTCTTCACGCAGTGTGTCCCCGCGAGGCCCGCGGTGTGTCCCCGCGAGGCCCGCGAGGCAACAGAAACCAACCGGAGGGACACACAGCGGCCAAAGCGACAAACCACGACCGATGCGTCGAATCCGGTTACCGCGAATGTTGCCGTTTTGATTCACCGAGGTACGCTCACATCGCCTGAAGATGGTGTGTCCCCGCTCGGCCTTCTACCATCAATCGAAAGAATGCGTCGCTGTTCTGTCTGCGGCTGCTGATCCTGACCCGGACCCGGTTGGAATGCTCCATAAACCTGCTGTTCCGAACCCGTCACAATCACCTCGTCACCCAACCGCCAGCCAGTCACCGCTTCCGCAAGGGTCAGCCGGCGATCACCGGCCCTGACGTCTGCGTTCAACTTCGTCCAGTTGAAGCTTAGTGGTGAGCCGTGCAGTTCCATACGTTCCGAGCAGCAGGCAAGCGCCGGTGCATCCTCGCGAATCATCCCTTCGAGGTAATGCAGACGATTGCGAGCAGCGTGCTGAGCAGGAATTGGCTGCTCGAGCGTCCCAACCCGCAGTGTCGGCCACTGCGAATCGGGCGTCTCCGGGCGCTGATCCGCCCCCTCAAATTCACAGGCAAATCCATGCTCCGAGCAAGCATCACTGCGCTGGACCGTCAACAGTCCCACATTCAGTTCCGTGTCACAGTCGCGAATAAAGCTGAGTGTTCCGACAACCTGAATCAGCCTCACTACAGCCTCACTGCGGACGCCAAAAGTCACCGTGGTACCGCGAGCAATCAACACACGATCCCCGGCGACCGGAACCTGAGCCGGCTGCCACGTCGACTTATCCGGCCAGTTGCCACTTCAAACCGATCGAACTGTGAACTCCACATGCTGATGTTCCTCGTGCGAGTGCTTCGTATCGGAAGCAACCGCTGGATCGTCGCCCCACAGCAGAAGCACAGCACAAACAACAACGGCGACACAACTCAGTAAGACGCGGAAACGGTCCATGGCAGGAATGCTCCGAGCAAATGAGGTGGGAACAAGCCATGCGGTATCGCAGACCAGCAGTGCCAATGGCAACCGAACCGGTGGCTTTGAGTTGGGGGATGGATCAGCATATGCGATCCAACGTGCGAAAAAGCCAGTATCCCGCAGTGCGACTGGGCTGAGAAGACAATTTCGAAGGGGCACCTTCTACGCGGCTGTTTGTTGCCGTGGGGCTGGCCAGGAATGAGACCGGGCACAAATACGTAGACTGGGCTTCAGCCCGGGCACAAACTTCTGGTCGGATTTGAAATTCCCGGTGTTGTTTTAAGGGATGGGGCTGGGCACGACTGCCCGGACGCCTTTTGCCCACACAAACACCTACCCGCTGCCGTACAGGCCAGCCGTTAGCGCAAGCTGACGGGTGTTGTTGTGCTTCTGTCACCGAGCTGGTGCTCGGTGGTCCCAGGAAAGTCCACCTTGGGAGGGCGAAGCTCCCGCCGAGCCGTAGGTTGGTGCATTATTCGGGACGTTGCTTTCGTTATTGGGTCGTCGAGTTCCGGCTTCACAGCGGCGCGCATGGCCGCGATCGGAGGAGGAAGAGTGGGCCGAGTTCGTGTTCGGTCATGAGTCGATTTCCCCGCAGAGACGCGGTGACGCAGAGAGGTTTGCTTTGTGTTTCTTTTTTTCTGCGTCTCTGCGCCTCGGCGGGACGTTGTTTTCGATACTGCGTCGTGGAGTTCCTGTTTCACTGCGTTGCGGATGTTGGGTGAACGTCACCGAGCTGGTGCTTGGTGGTCCCAGGAAAGTCACCCTTGGGAGGGCGAGGCTCCTGCCGAGCCGAAGGTTGTTGGGTCAGTTGCTCGGGCTGAAGCCGGGGCGATCGTTCTGCACTCGGTGGCAGGGATGGCCCGGGCTGAAGCCCAATCTACCTTTCTGGTCGCTTCCGGGTTATCCTTCCGTTGCGGACTCAGCCTCAGGTCGGTGCGGCTGCGTGCGGTCCAGCAGTGCGAAGAAAACCGGCGTCAGCAGGATCCCGAAGAACGTCACCCCCAGCATCCCTGAAAACACGGCGATTCCCAGCGTGCGGCGCATTTCCGCGCCTGCTCCCTCGGCAATCGCCAAAGGAATCACGCCCAGAATAAATGCAAACGATGTCATCAGAATCGGTCTCAGTCGCACACGACAAGCCTCCACCGTCGCTTCACTGACACTCAGCCCGGCGGCCCGTTTTTCTTTCGCAAATTCCACAATCAGAATGGCGTTCTTGCTGGCCAGTCCCACCAGTACCACCAGCCCGATCTGCACAAAGATATTCAGGTCCATCCTCGCCAGCACCACGCCGATCACCGAACACAGCAAACACATGGGTACAACCAGGATCACTGCCAGCGGCAGTCTCAGACTTTCGTACTGAGCCGCCAGCAGCAGATACACCAGCAGCACGGCCAGTGCGAACACGATGATTGCCGTGTTACCCGCGCGAATCTGCAGCAGGGTCAGTTCCGTCCACGCGGAAGTCATTCCGGGAGGCAGCGTCTGAGCCGCCAGCTGCTCGACAGCTGCAATCATGTCGCCCGAACTGACTCCGGGACGTGCGGCCCCGTTGATGGCGGCGGATGTCAGCCCGTTATAGCGAGTAATCATCGCCGGGCCACCGATTTCACGCACCGCTCCAATCGAAGACAACGGCACCATGCCACCCGCAGAGTTCCGCACCTGCAGACGCACCACGTCGTCCGGAGTCAGTCGAAACTGTGGATCCGCCTGCAGGTTGACCTGCCACGATCGACCAAATTCATTGAAGTCGTTCGTGTAATACCCGCCCAGACACACCTGCAGAGTCAGAAAGACTTCGTTCAGCGGAATTCCCATCGACTTACATTTTTCTCGATCGATCTCCACGAACATCTGCGGAGTCGCAGCACGAAACGAACTGAACATGCCGGCCAGTCGCGGTTCCTGCAGACTGGCAGCTGCCAGTCCATCGGCCGCCCCCTGCAAAGCCCCCAGCCCGGCTGCAGCGCGGTCCTGAATCAGAACCTTGAAGCCACCCGCACTGCCCAGTCCGTCGACCGCCGGAGGACCGAACACCGAGACAACCGCATCCTGAACGCTGCGAAACGCAGCCTGCTGCAGCCGTGAAGCAATGGCCGTGGAACTGAGAGACGTCACATGCCGCTGATCAAATTCACTCAGAATCAGAAACATCGAACCGTAATTCGAACCATTCGCATTCTGAATAATCGACATGCCCGAAATGGAAATCACGTGCTCGATGCCCGGAATACCGCCTCCCTCAGACGCAGAACCGTTCCCCAGTGCCAGCGATTCCACCTGCTTCATCACCGTCTGAGTCCGTTCCAGGGATGCTGCGTCGGGCAACTGCACATTCACCAGCAGATAGCCTTTGTCCTGGGATGGGACAAACCCGGTCGGGGTCGTGGTAAAGCCGTACCACGTCGCGTACAGCAGAGCCAGATACGCCAGCATCACGGGCAGTGAAAATCGCAGCAGTCGTCGCACGAACCGGCCATATCCCGCAGACAGCCGATCGAAGACCAGATTGAAGATCCGGAAGAACCAGCCCAGCAGCAGATTCAGCAGCCGCGAAAGAGTATCCCGCTGTTCTGACTTCCGACGCAATAACAATGCCGCCAGTGCCGGACTGAGCGTCAGGGAATTCAGGGCAGAAAAGAATGTGGCCACGGCAATCGTGACGGCAAACTGCCGAAAAAACTGACCGGTGACTCCCGAGATGAACGCACAAGGCACGAAGACGGCCATCAGGACCAGCGAAATGGCAAGCACCGGCACGGCCACTTCGTCCATGGCCTTGCGCGTCGCTTCGCGGGGCGAAAGTCCGTGCTCCAGATGATGCTCGACCGCCTCCACCACCACGATGGCATCATCCACCACAATGCCAATCGCCAGAACCAGTCCCAGCAAAGACAGGTTGTTGAGGCTGAAGCCAAGACCACCCATGACGGCAAAAGTTCCAACGATTGCCACCGGCACGGCCAGCAGAGGAATCAAAGTCGCACGCCACGACTGCAGGAACAGCAACACCACAAGACCGACAAGAATCACCGCATCACGCAGTGCATTGAAAACTTCGTGAATCGATTCGTTGATGAATGGTGTCGTGTCGTAGAAAATGTCGTAATCAATTCCCGGTGGAAACTGCTGTTTCAGCTCAACCATCCGCGCACGGATCCGATCGGCGGTCTGCAAAGCATTCGATCCGGGCGACTGATAAATGCTCAGACCAACCGACGGCCGCCCGTCCAGTGCACACGTGGTGTCAGCGTTTCTTGCGCCGCGCTGAATCCCACCCAGCAACTCACCGGAAACCGGGTCAGTTCGCTGATCCGAGACCACATCGCGCAGACGCAGTATCTCACCAGCCTGCCCCGTCCGAAGAATAATCTCTGAAAACTGCCCGGCGTCCTGCAGACGTCCCTGAGTACTGAGGGAGTACTGGAAGGCCTGACCTGACGGGACCGGTGGTCGAGCCAGTGAACCAGCGGCGACCTGCACATTCTGTTCGCGCAAAGCGGCTACAACGTCCGAAACCGTCAGACCTCGCGCCGCAATCCGGTCCGGATCCAGCCAGACCCGCATCGAATAGTCCTGCTGACCAAACATCTGCAGATCACCCACTCCCGGAATCTGTGCCAGCTCATCCCGCAGATTGATCGTCGCATAATTGCTGAGCGTCAGCTGACTGGCCGAATCGTCGGGCGAAAATAAATTGATCACCAGCAGAATACTGGGCGACTTCTTCCGCACACTGACACCCGTCTGACGAACCACATCCGGCAAACCGGGAAGGGCCAGATTCACTCGGTTCTGCACCAGAACCTGAGCCATGTCCAGATCCACACCCAGATCAAAGGTCACCGTCAGCAGGTACTGACCGTCATTCGTGCACTGGGATGACATGTACAGCACATTCTCAACGCCGGTCACCTGCTGTTCGATTGGTGCAGCCACGGTGTCTGCCAGCACCGCAGCACTGGCCCCCGGATACATACAGGCCACTGAGATCACAGGCGGAGCGATCTCGGGGTACTGCGCAATGGGCAGACCCGGAACAGAAACAGCACCAGCAATCAGAATCACGATCGACAACACGGACGCGAAGATCGGTCGATCGATGAAGAAACGGCACAGGGCAGCCACAGTCAATCCCTCGGGTCTCAGATCAGAAGAGGTAAGCCATCAGCCAACTGCACAAAATCACTCGACAGTCGTAACTTCAGCACCCGCACGGACTCGCTGCAAACCACGAACTATGACCCGGTCCGTAGCCTGCAGATTGCGATTCTCTGCGCGACCTGGAATCCACGCCCGGCGAATTTCTCGCTGACTGCCCACCTGCAGGCCGGCTTCCACGTTCAATCGCACCGCTGTCTTTGAATCATCCACGAGAAACAGGTAACGCTGCCCCTGCTCCGAGGCAAGCGCCGATTCGGGGACAAGCAAAGCTTGTCGCAACGGACCAATCGGAACTCGCACTCGCACAAACATGCCCACCGACAGCACTCGACCGCCCGGATCCTGTTTCGGATTCTGGAATTCCGCTTTCAGCCGAATCGTCCCCGTCGCCGGATTCACCTCGTTGTTCAGAAACCTGACCGTGCCACTCAGCGGATATTCTCCGTTGTCAATCGCCAGCCCGGCCTGCACAGGAACATTCAGCTCCTGTGGTGACGGCAGCTCGCCTTTCCGCATGGCCAGCTGCAGTCGCTGCAGACTGTTTTCATCCATTTCGAAGGCGATCTGCACAGGATCCACTGAGACAACGGTCGTCAGCAAAGTTGAGCCGGCAGCCCCGCCCGCCACAAGGTTTCCGCCATCCACCAGCCGATCACCGACACGTCCGGCAATCGGACTTCTCAAAGTACAATACTCCAGATTCAGCTGAGCCAGAGTCAGGGACGCTTTGACCAGCTGGACCGCGGCAGCCGCTTCATCACGATCGCCAAGGGCCTTGCGGAACTCTTCCTCAGACGAAGCCCCTTTTTCTCGGGCTGCGGAAATCCGCTCAAACGTCCCCTGAGTTCTGGCAGCGCGAGCCTCCGCTTCCGCCTGCTGAGCCTGCACACGCTGCAGCTCCGCCTCAAATGGTCGCTTGTCGATTTCAGCGATCACGTCACCGATCGCAATCTCAGAACCCGGCTGAAAGGGGACACTGGTCAGGTGTCCTGAAACTCGCGCTCGCAACTCCGCTCGCTCAGAAGGCTCCGCTCGACCAGTGAAGTATTGGTAGTCCTGCACCTCCTGAAGCTGCGGGAATGCAACTGTGACTTCCGGTACCGGCGTTTTCGTCGCCACCACAGATTCCGGAGATGAACAACCGCCCGGCGTCAGAAACAGAAGAGGCAAACAACTGATCAGCAGTGACCGACAGAACCGATGGTGCATACCGAGTGTACCCGAGAAAAGTGTGTCGCGGAATTCTGAGTTCTGCAGTGCGGAACAACACGACACAGGGGGAGAGGAGAATCCGAGAATGGTCGCCGCAGTTTCCCCGCACAACACCCAAATCGTCAATCCAATCGCCGGGAGCAGCGTTGCCGGCGATGCTGATTTCTGAGAGTCAGCTCAGCACAGACCGGAAAAACGTGAGATTTCCCTGCCAGGAGCTGGCTGCACTGGAAACCCATTGGCCCGGATCTCCACTGCCGCTGAAGACAACACCGTAGACTGGGCTGCAGCCCGGGCAATCGCCCCTATTCCGCAAAAACATCGAATTTTCCAACTGGAATAAGTCGGGTTGACTCCGAAATCGTGGGTCCTCGGGCGATGCCCGAGGCTACGGTGACTATGGCCGTTGGCCAATGTGTCGGTGGGTGCCTGGGACAGGCGTGACGTCCCCGTTTTCGGCTGGAAGGAGTAACCCGCCACATGTGCCAGCTGCGGAGCAAAGAAGGACGCCACGGGAAACAAAGGGAGCTGCGTGGGCGAGCATAGGTACGGCAGCCGACGGCTCGCACCTGGGACCTCCGAGCACCAGCTCGGGGAGTTACAACACAACCACACCCTTCAGCTTACGCCGACGGACCGCACCTGATTCGGCTGTATCAGCCGTCCCTTCCGTATTCTTCCGAGGCGAAGACAAAAGGACGTCATGCCCGCGTTGAAGCCCACTCTACGTCATTCACCGTCGGTGTCACTCCGCAAATACAACTTCTCGCAGATCAACAACTCGCCAGATATCAAGCAAAATCCGGCAACGATTTGCGATCTGGTAGAATGTGCGAAAACGCTTGGAATTTTGTTGCAAACAGTCATCTCGAACATTACCGGCGAGTCCGCCTCGATCGCCCGTCGGCCCCAGGCAACCGCAGACTCTGAACGGGCGGTTTCCACCGAGCACCGATTTCGTTCAGCAGAAAACCGTATGTGTCCTCCTCTCTGACGACGAAGTGACCGGTGTTCCCCACTGTCAGCAACAGAATGGGCTTGCTGGACTGTGTGCGTGTCTGCATCGCTGCGGCCATTTTGCGGCTGTGCATTGGATCGACGCGAGGATCGTTGACGGAAGTAATCAGAAGCGTGGCTGGATAATCCGTCCCCTTCGCAATGTGATGATAGGGCGACGAGTCACGCAGCACGGGATACTGCTCCGGATTGGTAACCGTTCCCAGGGCAGGGATATTGTACTGCCCGTTTGAGTGCAGTTCGCTTCTCAGGAAGTCATAGAAACCAAAATACGCAATGCATGCGCCGAACAACTTCGGATGCTGGGCAAGCATCGATCCAACAAGTGCACCACCATTACTGAACCCAACCAGTCCCAACTGTTCAGGCATCGTGTAACCTCTGGAGATAACATGCTGCAGTCCAGCAGCAAAGTCGTCGACAACGTTCTGGCGATTCATCAGCATCCCACCTCGATACCAGTCCTCGCCATATTCAAAACCTCCGCGTGTATGTACCACGACCAGTCGACAGCCAGCCTCAAGCAGCGCCTGATTTATGACTTCAAAGGTGGGTCGCATGCTGTCGCGATACCCTCCATAGCCAGTGGCAATGCAGGGTGCCGGTTGTCGGTCGGGTAAATCGCCAGGACTGATAATCGTTAAAGGGATCCGTGTCCCATCCTTCGAAACAGCAAACTCCCGTCGCCATTTCACATTCTGCAGGGGCGGGGACAGATCAGAAAATGCCGGCAGTCGGACCGAAGTGCCGGCACGTGCATCAAATAGCAGCGTCGCTCGGGGTTGCAGCCATGATTCCATGGTGAACAGGATTCGGTCATTCGGCAGTACGGTCATGCCTCCAACTGTTGACATGGTCTGCTGACGCGGACCGGGTAAGCGGCGCCCGCAGTGATCAAAGACTCGCAGCTCTGTGGGGCCCCCGTTCTGATATGTTACGAAAAGCCGCGTTTCTGTGACGACAATGCTGGGGGGGTCCCGATAGAAGCTTGGCACTATGGGTTGCTGCCCGTGCGGGACGATCGTTACCGCATCGTCGGTGTCCAGTGTGCTTGAGGAGATTCTGACAATGCTTCCCATCGGACCGTCCCGCAGTGTCAGCAGGTACAGTGTGTCTGCAGGACCGAAAACCGCCTGTACAATTTCGTCTTCAAAAGTGCTGAACTGCCGATACTGCCCACTCGGGGAACGAAGATAGTGAGCGAAATTGCCACTGTCACCGTCCTGCACGGTTACCAGCAGCTGCCCCGAGGCATCATCATAATCGAGTTCAATTTCGGCGATTTTTGGCAACCCCTGACCAAACTCCCAGCGATCTGTTTCCTGCGCAGCCCCAACCGTGTGATACCAGACCTGGCAAAAGAAGGCTTGCTCGTCAGCCGGGCGCTCACCGGGTAGTGGTTCTCGCGAGTAGAAGAAACCTGTACTGTCGGCAGCCCACGCCAAGTCGCCATACCCCATCTTAACCACATCAACCACCTTCATATTCTGCTGCAGATCAAACACAAGGATGTCACACTTCTCGTCCGCCGCAGCCATCAATGATACCGCCAGATAGCGGCCATTCGGGGATGGTTCAATGAATTCGTGCATGGGATCCGCAGCCAGCAGTTTTTCGGTATCGACAATTTCTTCAGCCTCGGCCGATCGTCCCAGCGATGGCATTGTGACCAGACGCGATAGCTCTGAAGCAAAAATCCGACCTCCCCGGGAGACGACTTCGCCATACCAGTCATCAGAGTTCGCGTACAATTCAAGCAGCCGTGAAGAGAAGTCCTGCGGCACCCCACGCAGATACTTCTCTGTGTACTGATTCTGCTGCTTAGCCCATTTCTGAACCGCTGGATCTGACTGATTCTCCAGCCACTGGAACTCGTCAACCACAACGTCACCAAAATAGGTGTTTGTCACCGGCTTTTCCTCTGTGGCTGGTGGCTTTGGAAAGTGTTGAGGCGTTTGCAGCAGCAGGCTTGTGAGGACCGTCAGGCTGAGCAGTGCAGACATAAGTATTCTCCAGTGGATTTGGAAATCTGTAACCCTGAAGTCTGCAGGAACCCCACTTTTGTGACAGGAAATCCTGATTTAAGGTTCATTTTCCCGTCCCCTGGGGGTCCTCATTGGCAGTCCCCTTCCACAGCGGACTGAAATTGTGCGTGTTCCATTCGTCCCACGCGGTCGAGAGCTCGGCAACACGCTGCGGCTGACTGGCCGCCAGATCCCGCGTTTCACCAGGATCGCTCTCAAGATCATAAAGCTGCCAGCCGGTCTGAGTCTTCTGCAGGAAATCACGAGCATCCACCAGCTTCCAGCGGCCTGCCCGAATGGCTCGCTGTGGACCAAATCGCCAGTACAGCTTGTCATGCGGAATCGCCGTGGTGTGCCCCTGCAGACAGGGCAGCAGATTCACTCCTTCAACCCCATCCGGTAACTGACCGCCGGACACCGCACAGGCTGTCGGCAGGATGTCCAGCGTCGATACAGGAGCTTCACAGACGGTTCCGGCAGGCAAATGACGAGGCCAACTGACGAAGTAGGGCACTCGAATGCCACCTTCCCAAAGCTGCCCCTTATCACCCCGCAATGGCTTGTTGGCCGCTGTGTTAAAGGCGAAGTACGGTTTCCGGCCGGAACCGCCGTTGTCGCTGAAGAAGAACACCAGCGTATTCGGATGCTGCGCACGTACCTCCTGCATCAGCCGACCAATCGAATCGTCCAGCCCCAGCAGCAATGCCAGATAACCGCGTCGCTGTGGATCCGTTACGGTCGCCGGAATCCGGTCCACGACGGCCGTGGAAATCTCCAGCGGAGTGTGAACGGCGTTAAAGGACAGAAATACAAACCACGGCTGCTGCGAATGGTGGCGAACAAAACGCAGCGTTTCATCGGTAAAGACGTCGGTCGTGAATCCGGAAACCCGCACTGGTTCACGGTTTCGCAGCAGTGAATTCGACGAATAGGCGCGACCAAACACCGGCTCAGCTTCAGGCTGCAGCTGGAAATTGTGCGCCCCGGAAAGAAAACCGAAAAATTCGCTGAATCCTCGTGAAAGCGGATGATGAGCCGTGTCAGGTCCCAGATGCCATTTGCCGATGAGCGATGTGGCATACCCGGCCGCAGACAGCACATTAGCCAGAGTCCGTTGATTCAAAGGCAGTCCGAGAATCTCTTCGGGGCCATCGTGGGGATTGAATTCATGGCCGAAGCGAGTCTGTGACTTTCCCGTCAGGAATCCTGCACGCGACGGACTGCAGTACGGCGCCGTAACGTAACCGGCAGAACAACGGACACCACTTTGGGCAAGCGCGTCAAGGTGCGGAGTCGGAACTTCGCTGCCCCCCTGAATGCCAACGTCCGCATACCCCAGATCATCCGCCACAATCACCAGTAGATTGGGGCGCGCTGGTGGTTGCTGAGCACGGCAGACTGGCGAACAGAACAACAGACAGAATACTACGGCCAATGGAAACAGGTTCATCGAACACCTTTCCTGCTGCACCACCGCATGGGCATCATGCCTGTGATCAGAAATTCAGAACGCATCTGGCGACTGCACACACGACATATTTCCGTGAACTGGTTGAAGCTGCAATCGCAGTGGGGCGGAGCCTGAACTTCAGCCAAGGCTCCCACGACAATTCACACTCGAAGCCCCGGTAGGTTTCAGGCATCGCGCTGGACCGGAAGGACGCCGTGAACAAAAGGCGGCTTGAAGCGTCAGAGCATGGGTGGAGTTACGTACTCGGGCTAAAGCCAGGTCTGCGGTTTTTTCCTCGGTTGTAAGTCCCTGTGTTCTACTACAGCAGTCACTGACCGACGTTGCGCTGCCATTCCAGCCCGGGGCGGTCGACACGGAAGCGGACCAACCGAGTATGCTCCACTTCGGTGACGTAGACGGTGCGACCGTCCGGGCCGCCAAAACACAGGTTGCTGGGTTGCTTCCCCAACACATCCACTTCCTGCAGAATCGCTCCGTCAGGAGCCATCTTGACGACAGTGCCCTTGCCATAGCGAGTGATGTACAGGTTGCCGTCGACGTCGCAGCGCATGCCGTCAAAACCATGGTCCGGGAATTTCCTGATCAGGCGTTTGTCGGACAGGCTGCCGTCAGGTTTGACAGTAAATGCCCAGACGTTCTGCTGCACGCTTTCGTTGACGTACAGTGTCCTGCCATCGGGGCTGAGATCGATGCCGTTGGTGGTGCCCATGTCACTGGCCACCTTTGTCACCTTGCCGCTGGTATCGATTCGCCACAACTGACCGGTGCTTTTGTCCCAGGCCGGATCACTGGCATACAGCGTTCCGTTGGCAGCCAACGCAAGGTCATTGGGCTGATTCATGGCGGGTTCATGAGCGAACACGGTCGGGACTTGCTGACCGGGTTTGACCAGCAGCACGTTATGGTTGACATAGTCAGCGATGAACATGCGACCGTCGCGAGTGAAGCGGATGCCATTCCCGATGCTTCCGTTGTCCAGCCGCAGAAAGATTGTGCCCTGACCTTCCGGGGTGACACGTCCGATGGTTCCCTGAGCAGCAAAGTTGACGGCGTAGATATTGCCGCGAGCATCGCACGCAGGACCCTCAATTCCCGGAGTAAACTCGGTGGGCTTCGTCACCGGTTCCGCTTTGAACAGATCTTCGGCCGGCAGGACGCCAACAACAGATGAACAGCAGGTAAGCACACAGACGGTGATTACCGGCAGTAAACGAGGGGTCATGCGGTGTTCCTGAAAGGCAGAGGCAATTGATGATCCGCATCAACGTAAATCTCGGAGGGCGAACATGATGATACCAGTATTTCTGCTGATTGTGAAGTTTTTGATGCCGATGGTTGGCCGCAGCCCCCCAAATCCAGTACGCCTCGTCTCAGACATCCCCCTGGTTAGGCCTCTACTGCTGGGGTTTCCATGACTCGCGTTTTTATACCCTATCGCAGGTCCGACACTGGCTACATCGCTCGAATGCTGGCCGATCGT
Organism: uncultured Planctomycetaceae bacterium; assembly: GCA_903858815.1. Classification (GTDB taxonomy): domain Bacteria; phylum Planctomycetota; class Planctomycetia; order Planctomycetales; family Planctomycetaceae; genus SXXK01. The sequence continues at coordinate 17,753 of CAIOKE010000370.1, forward strand.
CTGCAGAAACACTACGGTGAGCATTCTGTTTTCCTGGATGTCGACAACATCCCCCCGGGGTAGACTTCAGGCAGCACCTGGACTCTGCCGTGTCTCAATGTGACGTTTTTCTGGCGCTGATCGGAGACCACTGGCTGCAGGATGGGAAGTCGGGTGTGCAGCGGTTGCATGAGCCCCGGGATTTTGTGCGAATAGAGCTGGAATGTGCTTTGCGGCGGGGGATTCCGGTAATCCCTGTGCTGACCGAAACGGCTGCGATGCCTCGCGAAGACCAGTTGCCTGAATCGGTAAAGGCATTTGCGTACCGAAACGGTCTTGAATTGCGTTCCGGACCGGATCTTGAGGTGCACCTGAAGCGAGTGGTGCATGGTGTTCAGGCATCGGTCCAGAGCAACGGGTCGAAGGTCGGTTCAGCAGCCGGCAGGACGCCCGCAGCTCGCGTGCCACCGGCCAAAGCTGGCCGGCAGCGATCTGAAACTGACGAAGCCACGTTGCAGCGGACCGTGCAGGTCCCGGCTGCAGAGGAAGCGGCCACGTTTGCAGACCGACACCCGCTGATTTCCTCGCTTCTGCTGTTGCGACGTCCGCGCAGCATTCTGGCCCGGATCCTGCGTCCGCTGTTCTGGCTGGGCTTCCTTGCAGCGTGCTGCGTTTGCCTGATGATCTTTTTTCTCGAACGTGACAGCCCTGACTCGACAGGTCGCAGCACCGGAATCATCCTCGGTCTGCTGGCCTTCGGATTCGTTTACCTGGCTGCGTGGATGCCCATCGTTGTCATCGAGTGGTACGTTCAGACTCGCTGGATGGCCGCTCAGCAGCGGACCACGAACAGAAGCGGACAGAGTGGCTGACGCCAGGATCACACAGGCACTTTGCGTTCAGAATGCAGTACACGCCCCGCGGAACCTGAAGCGGACCAGAATTCGCAGTCCGTGACATCGCAGGATAGACTGCGGGATTCCTTGTGCTGTTCTTGCCGGACCTCGAAGAAACCGCTAATCTGACGCAGTTGCCGCAACTGTACCGTTGCTGTCGGGCACCCCAGGCTCTGTCCCGAATTCCTAGAGAATTACCGGGGTTTCTCTAATGGGGCTGTTCCCCGAGCGGTGATTTCGGCGTATTTTCTGCGGTTCCTGGTGAGTGCAAACAGAGTGTTTTTGGTTTTTCAGTCAATTGGGGTGGCCCGCCGGCCGCCTGTCGGAGAAGTGAACAATGCCCCTTGTGCCTTTGCGTGTCGTTCTTGATCATGCCGCCGAAAACAGCTACGGCGTGGCGGCTTTCAACGTGAACAACATGGAACAGATCCAGTCCATCATGGAAGCGGCTCGCGAGACGGATTCACCCGTGATCGTGCAGGCTTCCCGCGGCGCTCGCTCGTATTCGCAGGACAATTACCTGCGTCACCTGATGCTGGCCGCCTCGGAACTGTACCCTGAGATTCCGATTGTCATGCACCAGGATCACGGCAACAGCCCCGCCACCTGCATGTCGGCCATCAAGTACGGCTTCACCTCGGTGATGATGGACGGATCGCTGAAG
>CAIOKE010000371.1 GCA_903858815.1 uncultured Planctomycetaceae bacterium
CACCACCACCCCGGGACCACCGAGCACCAGCTCGGTCCACACCAACACCCCCGGGACCACCGAGCACCAGCTCGGTCCACACCACCACCCCCCGGGACCACCGAGCACCAGCTCGGTCCACACCACCACCCCCGGGACCACCGAGCACCAGCTCGGGGACACACCACCCAACTGCCTGCGGTTCGGCAGGAGCCTCACCCTGCAAGGCGCCTCACCCTGCACCCCAACAGCTGACAGCTGACCACTGCTTGCCCACCCCGGCTGCTGGCTAATCAGCCAGAGCTCTCTCAAACGAGTTGGGTGGTAAATCCTTGCCGGTCAATTGTCTGAACTGCAGATTCACATTGGCTGCAAAGACTGAAGCGGGATCGATGTAGCGAGCGCCTCGTGCAGCCGACTCTTCGGCGAACGGTGAGCCTGACAGCCCCACGGTCAGATCCACTACAATCTGTCGCTCGCGAATGATCCCAGGATTCACCTGCCCTTTGGACAACCCACAGGGCATGTCCGGATCAGCGAGGACCAGCGTGTCACAGCGCAGATCGTAAACCGCGTTCCAGACCACATGTCTCACACCAGCTTCGCGAGCCATCCCGGCAGCCGCGTTATCTGACATTCCGGCGAGGCTCACGGCTGCTCCCCGCTGACTGAAGAATGTTGCCGCCGCGCGAGCCATCGGGCCGTGGCCCAGCACTGTCACCGCTCCACGACCCGTCCATTCCGGGCTGCCGGTCACAGGACGACCGGCAATGTCCATGGCCTCGAAAATTGTACAGACACCGCGTCGCCCCTGCGGCCCTTCCATCAGCACATCACAGCGGCGAGCCGCAGTACCGATTTCGTCGCTGGACGTGACCAGATCAAACAGGTCACCACGCCATGCCGGGTCAACAATCAGACCATTGATGCCCAGCTTCTCCAGCATTTTCGGGAACCGACTCAGATCACCAGGCTGCAGCGGCAGACAGCGAATCGGGCGGTCCATCTGCTGAAACGCCGCATTCAGAACCCGCGATGTAATATTCTCGGATTCACCGTACCCGATAACGCCCAGAAAACGAGTCTTGTTGTTGATGGCGTCCCAGTGGTAGTCATCACGCAGCTGCCAGACTGTGGGCTGACGCGCAAATGCTTCCATACCCGGCTCAAGCGCCGCATAAATCCACGGCGAACCATACTTGCGACCCAGCAGCGAAAATGTCAACCCGGCTCGCCCGACACCCAGTCCCACAATCGGCAGGTCGCGGGGCTGAGTCACAGCAGCCAGCAATGGCCACGCCGCATCCATGTCTTCCGTCAGCCACGTAAATTTCACAACATCAGCCTTCGCCTGACGACACTGCTCAAAGATGTCATCAATGCGATTCAATGGGCGGTTCAGACTGGTAAAGGAAACAACTCGCTGTGTTTTACCGAATCGCGGTATGCTGGTTGCCGCTTCCAGATCCAGTTCCACATAAGCAGGACCGGAAACAATCGCCTCACGCAGCAGCTGAATACGTTCCTGCTCTGTCCCCTTCCATGCACCGCCATCCTTCTCGGAACGACAGGAAACCATGATCGGCTTCTGCACCACTCGCAGCAATTCCCCCACATTAGGTTCATTGATGAAGTGGTCCAGACACAGTTCAATCAGATCACAGCGGCTGCTGGCGTTGTAGAGATCCACTGGGGCCAGAGTACGACTTTCCGGAGTCACCGTGATGCAGATCATGATTTGTTTCCGAACTGGCTGGTGAGGAAAAAAAAACGCCTGCAGTTGCAGGCGTTTCAGCGGACGAATCAGCAGCGTTGATCATTCCGGACGATTCGTGTTCTTGTACAAAGCACTGGTTGAGCCGGTTGAAGGCAGAGGTCGTTTGGCCCGACCACCGACCGCACCGGAAATTGCCGCAGAGCTCTGGCGACTGCCGAAGGTGGCATCGACAGATGTGCTCTTGCTGCCGTTCGGCAAAGTTGCCGGGAACGGCTTCGTGGGGCTCCACGCCAGACTTTTGCGAGAATACCCGATGTAATCAAGGAACCGGGAAAGACTAAGCACATAGACGCCGTTGTCAGTGGCAGCCTGCTCCATCCGCACCTTGATGATGCGGATCTTGTTGTTCAACTCACGCTGAATTGTGTCCTGAGTATCCTCGTCACCAAGATCACCAACCAGCACGAATCGAGTGTTGGATGAGATCAGAGTGGAAATGTCCGCGTCAGTCACTTCTTCGCCATCGCGACCAAGGATCTTCGCTTCGTCGTTCACTTCCAGAGTAATCGAAGCACCGTTGGCCGAAACCATGCGGCGGAACTCTTCACGATCACTGCCCGGATTGCCGTCAAAATCCAGCCCACCCACAACCGCTATTTCCATCGGACGGCCAGGAGAAAATACCGGCGAATAAATCGGGTCGGCCACAGCCATCGGCTCGCCCAGCTTCGGATCAACGATGTCAGCCTTCGCCAGTGCCGGACCAAGAATTTCGGTGATGACAATCTTGCCCTTCAGGTCCTTGTCGCTTTGAGGCAGACCAACACCCGAGTTGTTCTGGTTGTAGACCGAGAACGTTGTGCCAACGCGGAGCTTGTCGCGAGAACCAATGTCCACAAAGGCCGTCAGATTGTGCTGGTCAATGAAAGTCAGACGACCGGCAGGACGCTCAAAATTGAGGTTCTCAAGGCTGAACTTGGCCGCTCGCAGTTTCTTCAACGTGTCACGCTGCAGACTGATCTCGTCCTTCAGTGCAGCCACTTCACGCTCTTTCTCTTCACGGAAATCCGAAAACTCGGTCTGCGTGGTGGTCAGCTGCGTCTTCAGTTCGTCAATCTGATCTTCACGCTGCTTCAGCTGTTCGCCATGAGTCTTCTCACGCTCAAGCAGTTCGGCTTCTTTCTGAGCCACCTGATCCTGCAGAGACTTCATGGAATTCTGATGACTGACCACAGCAGCCTGCAACTCGGCAATCTTCGTGTTCAGCTGAATCAAACGCTCGGCAGCTGACGCCTTCTCGGCGTCACGATCATTGGCGTTGGTGATCATCGCACCTTCCAGAGTGTCAGGGATCGACGTCTCGTTGCCGGCCCGGCGAGCAATCTCCAGTTTGGTGTTGGTGACAATGTCGTCAACTTCCGGTTCGGGCCGACCCACCGCCGCCTTCAATGACGTCAGATCCTGGTTCAGATTGTTGATCGCACCCTTGGCGTCAGACTCTGCCTTCTTTGCCGCGGCCAGATCCCGAGTCAGATCATTGCTGTGCGACCAGGTCATGTACCACGCAACGCCCAGCCCGACCGTTAACAAAACGAAAACGGACAGAGAAATCACCAGACCGTTGCTGTCTTTTGACGCCATGATGGAACCCCAAAAAGTCGGCCACGCAGGACCAGACAACTTTCAGAACAACCAGGTGATCAGCACCAGAACTGCCTTCAAACCACTGCTGACCAAACAAGTCACGAATGGCATGAAAACGAGTTTAACACACGGTAACCGTACAACCGAATCCACTGGCCAGCCAGAACAAACCACCCCTGGACACAGGTTTGCATTGGGAAACACAGGGAATCTGGGCTGAATAGTATGCTGCGGGGAGCAGTCAGTATCCAGTCAAAAGCCGTGTCAGGGAAAGAAATGCCCTGAGTTTTCCACGGGAACGCGACTGACCCACACCATCCCCCTGCGGACACGGAATTACAGAAGTGCATCCCGAGACCAAGGGTTCTCTGATTCTTCGGAAGCACCCATCGGCATTATTTGCAGAACTTTGCAGAGATCAGTCTGCACAGGTCGTTCACTGAAAACCGGCAGATCCTGCTGTTCAGTCTGTAACGGTTACAGCGACCGGAACCACATCCCGCTGGCTGCTCTCAGGAACCGGCTGCAAAGGAGTCCCTCGCAGACAAAACAGCGGCGAAAACCCGGAAAATGAGCGGAATTGCTGCCCCGGACCTTCAGCCGCCAGCAACTGGCTGGCCACCGAACCACAGCCGATCGCAAACGGCATCGCAGTTTCCGCCAGAAACCAATACCACATGGCCGGACGCAGCACAAATTCCGCAGGAAACTGCCACCACGATTGCCCCGCATCCAGTTCCGCCACACACACCGGTGCTGCAGCCGAAGGCAAACCGTCAATTTCCCCACGATGCTGGAAAACGAACAGTCTGCCCTGCGCCACCCCCTGCTGCCGACCGACGCGGAACTGAAACGCCACATCCGACCAGCAGCTGTGATCCGGAGTCACCAGAGAAATCCCTGGAATTGCGTCGTTCACAACCAACTGCGACTGCGAAAACTGGCGTATCGTGCAGCTGGCCGGTGACGCACTGACAGACCGTGAGTCGCCGCGCGTCGGCGACCCGGAGTTGCGGTGGCGATGTTCCGCCACCAGCTCCTCAAAACCACGCAGGCTGTTGCCCAGCCAGACAAGGCGGCCGGATCGTTCCGGTAAAGACATCGGATTTGGTGATTCAGTGGTCATCGAAGTTGCACATCAGGAAGAAAAGTTCACCTGCGGGCACCGAAACAGGAATCACATGTCACTGGTTCAACAGGCTGGCAGGCGACGGAATATGTCAAAAAGTCTGCGGACGAGATGAAAGATTTTTCTGAGCTTAGCGGTAAGAGTTGTGGGGGTTTGCGAGCAATTTGCGGGCTGTAGCAATTGTGCGGGCAGAAAAAACACGGCTGGAAACCCCAAAAACCGATCAAATGAACACTACTGCAACCGTAATTCGAGCGTTCCTGGATGCTCGTTTGGAAGTCCTGAAATATCTCAGTGTTTTCACCAGTTCAGGGTGTGCAGGTTCCTTGACCAGCCCGCAGGACTCCTGAATAATTCCCGCTTTTCGAAAATCCGGCAGGTCGGTGTTTTGTCAGCCGCATCGGAGAGTCGCAGTCCATGCAGTCAATGAAGTCAGAAGAGCTGGCCGAATTTCGCGGAATGTTGAAATTGCTGCGTTCCCGCATTCGCGGTGACGTCGAACAGCTTCGGGAAGAAGCCTTTTCGGGTTCCGAAGCCGGTAATGAACAGCGTTCCAGCAACCACATGGCCGAGATGGGTTCCGACGCGTGGGACCTGGAATTCGCACTGCACCTTGCAGAAAGCGATCAGGGGGTGATTGAAGAAATCAATCATGCTCTGAAGAAAATTGACGATGGCAGTTATGGGATCTGTGAAACCTGCGCCGAACAGGGTCGTCCCGAGGCCAAATCTCGAATTGCCAAAGCGCGCCTTCAGGCGATTCCCTACGCTCGCAACTGCATCGACTGCGAGCGATTGAAGGAAAAGAAGCGGTGAAGGACCGTTATCCCGCCAACCGCAAAGTCCTCTTTGCAGTACTGACGGTCTGCAGCCTTGTCATCGATCTGGGCAGCAAAACACTGGTGTTTCAAAAGCTGGGTGGCCCCTTTCAAAAAACGGGCTGGTACCTTGACGGCTGGTTGAAATTTGAGCTGCACACCAGTCTGAACAAAGGCGCCCTGTGGGGCGTTGGGCAGGGCTACGCGTTGTGGTTCGCAGCGGTCAGCGTGCCGGCTCTGGTGGGCATTGTCTACTGGCTGTTCTTTCGCGGCGCTGCCAGCAGTCTCTGGCTGACCACCGCACTGGGATTAATCTCCGGCGGTACTTTGGGAAACCTGTATGACCGCCTCGGTCTGCATGGAGTTTCGTTTCCGGGTGATGATCGCACGGCACTTGCCGTGCGGGATTTCCTGCACTTCCAGCTGGGACCGCTGGACTGGGCGATTTTCAATCTGGCGGATTCCTTTCTGGTTGTGGGCGCTGCCATGGTCTTTCTGCAGTCATTCCAGGCTGAACCGGAATCCATCGTCCCTGGGGAACTCGACAGTTCCGCCTGACACCTCAATCGGCACTTCGGCTCAGGGCACAACACGATGCAGACCATGTGGATGCTGTTGTTACTTTCCGTCCTGTCCATGCTGCCACAGCAGGCTGCGGGGCAAACGCCCGATCTGCTCAGGCTGCAGGCTCGCACTCGCAGTCGTGTGGCTGCTGATTCCACCTTCTGGCACTCCACAAATCAGACCATCGAATGGCAGCCCCAGGAAACCTGCGTTGTTGTCTGTGATATGTGGGACAATCACTGGTGTCGTCCATCGGCCGAACGAGTGGGGGAGCTGGCACCACAGATGAACGAGGTGCTGCAGGCTGCTCGCGCCCGTGGCCTGCTGATCATTCATTGTCCCAGCGATACGCTCGACTTCTACAAAGACACTCCACAACGACGTCTGGCTCAGTCAGCGCCAGCTGTACCAACCCAACCTGCACTGGAACGCTGGATCAGGCTGCTGCCCGAACGCGAGGGATCGCTGCCGATTGACGATTCCGATGGAGGCTGTGATTGTGATCCGCCCGTGCAAAGCCAGCGGGCCTGGACGCGACAGCATCCCGCCATCCGGATCGCCGCAGGCGATGCCATCACCGACAGCGCTGAAGCCTTCTATCTGATGAAGCAGCGCGGCATCAAAAATGTGATTGTTATGGGTGTCCACACGAATATGTGTGTTCTTGGACGCCCCTTCTCCATCCGCCAGATGGTCCTGCAGGGACAGAACGTGGTGCTGATGCGTGACATGACAGACACCATGTACAACCCGGCCAAACCCCCGTTCGTTTCGCATTTCAGTGGCAACGATCTGGTCGTCGAACACATTGAACAGTACTGGTGTCCCACCATCCAGAGCACTGAATTCACAGGACGACCGGCCTTTCGCTTTTCACATGATCGTCGCCCGAGAATCACGATCGTAGCCTCCGAACCCGAATACAGCACTGCAGATTCACTGACGAAATTTCGCACGGAACTGCAGCAGGAATTCCAGGTGTCAATGGTCTATGGTGATGCAGCTGATGGCAGCCTGCTGCCCGGACTGGATGTGCTGCAGTCAGCTGACCTGCTGCTGCTCAGCACACGGCGCCGCACACTGCCACCTGCACAACTGCAACTGGTACAAGCCTTCATTGCTGCCGGAAAACCGGTCGTCGGGATTCGCACGGCCAGCCACCCGTTCCACCTGCGAAATCAGCCCGCCCCAGCCGGGCGCGCAGACTGGCCGGAATTTGATCTGCAGGTGAATGGAGGACATTACACCAATCACCACGGCGCCGGTCCCGAAACCACGATTCAACTGGCCCCCGGCATCACCAGCGAACACCCACTGCTCAGGAATGTCGATGTCGCCAGCCTGCGTGGCAAAGGTTCGCTCTATCAGGTCAGCCCACTGGCCCCCTCGACCGAACCCATTCTGATGGGCAGCATCCCGGAAAAAGCTGCCGAGCCGGTTGCGTGGCTGAATCGTCGCAGTGATGGCGGTCGCACCTTCTACACCTCACTGGGACACGTCGGTGACTTCGAACAGCCGAACTTCCGCCGGCTGCTGCGAAATGCGTGCCACCTGCTGACACAACCCTGATCACCTTATGAATGTGGCACTGCCCACGCCAGCAGCGGCGCGAACCACGTGCTGTAGCGACCGCCACGCAGACTCCCCGATACCTGCACACCGCCGGACACCGTACCTCTCACTGCCACATCACCCGGCACCCACTCACCACCTTCCAATCGCGCATCGTCAAGAAATACTCCACGGATCCTTGCGATCTGCAGTGGTGCCGCAGCCTGCCAGATCAACCGCGACTCCTCACCTGCCAGCACGACAACTCGACGCCAACCCGCACTGTCCTGCAGTCCCACCAACCACGATTCCGACAGCGGCACTGCCACATCTGCTTCAATACGCTGCAGTCCCCCATAACAGAACACCAGCTTCTCACCAGCCCTGCGATGCAGAAAGACTAAGCGGGCCACACCCTGATCCAGTGATTCCACCCGCTGCGGATCAACCGCCTCCCAGCGCAATCGAACTTTCCAGGCAGCGTCCAGCCAACGCTGCATCTCGACAGACGACCGACGAAACCAGGTCGCCGCTTCAATCGCCATCTGTTCCAGCTCAGCTGCCGGCTCGGCACCCGCCACCGCACAACAGGCCAGATCCTGCAGCCAGAGATCCACCAGCTCCGAGCCCGGGTCCAGCGGCGGTGGCTGCACACTCACTGCGTCAGTCACCGGACGGTGCTGCAGCAGTCGCGTTCGCTGCTCCTCAGGCAGTCGATGCAGAATCTGCAGACCTGCTGCTGTCTGCCTCCACTGAGCATCTGTCAGCTCCGGCTGCAGCTGCAGAAACCCACACAGGGATTCAGCCGCCGCCGTCAGCAACTCGGTCTGTTCAGAAACCACAGGAGATCTCTGCTGCAGCTTCAGTCGCAGCCCCAGACGATCCTCCACGCCCCCACGCCATGCCGCACTCGATTGCTCTGAACCACCATGCACGTGGCTGCCGTAAAACTTTTCCAGTTCGTCCGCAATAAACTCTCGCTGCTCTCGCGATAAGACTGCAGAATGCCCGACCAGCAGACCAGTCGCCCGATGATGTGCCAGACACCGATACAGGTAGATGCGGTCGTATTCACTGAGTAACGGCAGGCCCGTCACTTTCTGCAAGCCCGCTCGCAGACTCTCGCCGGAAGCTGGAAATGCCGCAATCAGTTCCACCAGCTCCGTGCCCAGAATCCACGCCGGATCACGCTGCCGAAATCCCGTCCCGTAGATCCCCGCTGCTTCCACCCCAATCACTGTGATCAACTGCTGCAGCAGAGCCACAGCCTGCCGATCGATCGTCTGTTCAACCAGCTTCGTGGCACCACGACGGCCCAGCTCAGACGCTGCCCACCACGCGCCCAATGACAGTGGATTCGATGCAGCCACCAGTCGACCGGCATACAGTCCACGAGTGGCATACTTGAGCCATGGACTGGCCTTCTGATAAACACCATAACCGATCACCGCCCGCCGAATCCAGCCGTACAGCGTCGCCATACTGTAGGACTGCACGTTCAGCGGTAACTGCTCCAGCAGCACCAGCAGGTGCAGCCAGATGCGACTGGCAGCTCGCGCGATCTGCTCCAGACTGACCTCCAGCAACGGGTTCTCACTGTCCGGCCGATAGATCTGCGCCACCCTGCGAATCAACTGCACCGCCTCATCCCGAATGACCTCCAGCTGCACGCGACCATCCGCGAGGTAGCCATTACCGCGTATCTTTTCATAGACCCGCTCGGCCTCCTGCTCCAGCAGCTTTCGCACCTGTCGATCCTGCTCTCCCAGCTGCTCGGCAGCCTCAGGACTGAGCTGTGCATTTGCATCCGCAGCCGGATATTCCACGAACTCATGGAATCGAGCGAATCGCACGGCCAGACGCTCCTCACGCTGCTGCAACTCGTCTGCTCGCTGCTGCAGGGCCACAAGAGCCTCGGACCGAGTCACTTCCAGATCCTGCAATGCCTGCTGGTACTGCTGCCGCTGCTGCTCAGCCTGCCGAAAGGCCTCCTCAACCAGCGGATGAGTCTCAGCCAACAGCGGCCGCCGCACGGCACTCACCAGCAGCGGCAACACGGACACCAGTGACCCGGCCACACGCGGCCAGCCGTCAGGTACCCACCACTGCACCCCCAGCAGCCCAGCACATGTCACAGCCGCCGCACCCGCAGTCAGTTTGTCCACCTGAATCAACATCTCAGCGCCCCACCGCCACGGTACTCAGGACCGCCGTGACAGGAAAATGATCGGATGGGTAACGGCCATCCTGCGAAGTACGATCGATCCCCGCGGAAACCGTCCTGAAATGATCACCGGTATACAGAATCCAGTCGATCCGCTCACTCCCGGCAGTCCCCCGGAAACCATGAAATGTTCCCTCCATCGACTGCTTTTCCGGAAACGCCTCTCGAAACGTGTCCCGCAGTCCTGTCGCACCCGCCACGGCCCGCCACGGAGCCGAATCCTCGCCACAGTTGAAATCCCCCGTCACCACCAGCGGCAGATCACCCGCCAGCTGCGGCAGACGAGTTCGCAACAACTGAGCCGACTGCAGGCGAGCCTCAGCTCCCCGATGATCAAAATGAGTATTCGCAAACAACAGTCGGCGACCTGCCACACTGCGGTCCCGCAACCGCGCCCACGTACAGACACGCGGTAACGAAGAATCCCAGCTCTTCGAAAACTTCTCCTCCGGTCGCTCACTCAGCCAGAATTGTCCCGCTTCCTCAACCTCAAAACGCTCAGTGCGAATAAATAACCCACACTGCTCACCACCCGCCGTCGCATCCCGCGACCAGCCAATATACGTGTATTGAGGCTTACCCGCAGACCCATCAGTCAACAGATTGTCCCGCAGATACTCAGCCTGAAATGGCAGCATCTCCTGAGTCCCCAGCAGATCCGGACCATACGCGCGGACCACACTCAGTACCAGCTTCTGACGCAACGGCCACGAGTCGGCCCCGTCAGCTGCCGTGCCATAACGCACATTAAAACTCATCACCCGCAGATCCTGACCTGCCACGCCCGGTTCAACAGAAACCAGCAGCAGACCACAAACAAATCCCGCCAGCCACAAACGCACTTGCATCAGCATACAGCCATCTTTCACTGCACAGACGAACCACAAACAACAGCCACTCACCAATCCATGTCCCCCACTATCTTACCGCCGAGGACCTTCTGAATACCCGCGGAATCAGGAAAATTGGCAGGCAAACGCTGATTGTCCGCTCAATCAGTCAAATGGTCACTGCTGCTTCAGCAACCACAATTCCATCAAACGTGACCGCAGCACACTGCCTCGCCGCAGCTCCAGTTTTCTTAACAGCCAGCCAACTGCATACAGCAACCCGCGCGCATCACCAGCCCCCCCCCCCCCCACAAACACACACTCACAGTCGAGGTCCTGCGGCAGTCACCTCGGCATGCACGCAGAAACCCACAGCATCCAGCCTGACACCGCGACAGGGGGCGGCCATCGGCAGTCTGTGCGCCCAAATCTCATTCCCCTCCAACGGACCTGTCAGCACAATGTCCGGCGTGGCGTCGAGCGGCACACGATCAGTCGTCACCCACAGGATCCCTGTTCGTCGCTGCACCTCCTTCTGCAACACCTGCACCGCTGTCTGCTCCAGTGCTGCAGCAGAACACCACTTTCATGAACAGAATGTCCTGAAACGGGAGCAGTCTGCAGACGAAACAAGACAGACAACTGGCTGCCACTGAACTGAAAAATCCCCGCGTTCGTCCCCCGCACACCCCTCGGAATCCAGCGGATTCTGCAGCTGAACTTCCCCTGCAGCAAAAAATGCCACCGCAAACTCAATAACAGCAACAACTTGCAGCATAAAAGCCGTCTTGATCCCAATCGCCCATCCGCACTATAAAACGGACTGTGGCAAAGTCCGCACTGTTGATAACCGGTCAATGGAACTTCCCCGTGAGCAGTCGTGGCGGTCAGCAAACATCCAGTTCAGCCCACCAGCAGCACGGCCTCCGTGCGCTCGTGGCTGCCTGTCTGCTGTCACTGCTGACAACCGGCTGCAAAGGTCGCTCTGTCAAATACGACAATCCCGTTTTCGAACCGGCCCCACCACGCAAATCACTGATCAACAAAGCCGCCGATGAAGAGGAACAACGCCTGTTCGGCGCAAGCTCTGAATCGGATGCTGAGCCCGGTGCAGACCCCGCCACCCCGTTCCGCAGCGCAGCACTGGAACGACTCAGCAGTGGCCCGCTGACCGGAAACAGCGTTGTGGCACTGGTCAACGGACATCCCGTATTCCTTGACGATGTGCTGTCCGGCGTTCGACAGATGGTGGAAAACAATCCCCAGCTGTCCGATCAGCAGCGACAGGTCATCCTGCAGGCCCAGCTGAAAAACCGCCTGCCCAAATACGTCGAAGATGAGCTGATCGTGCAGCAGGTGAAGATCAAAGTCCCGAAGGACCGTCAGGAAATGATCCGCGAGTCACTGGAGCCAAAGTTCCAGGAAACGCTGGAAGCGATCCGGAAAAAAGAAAACAAAGCCACCATTCAGGAGCTGGATGATTTCCTCGCAGGGCAGGGCACCTCTGTTGAAGAGCTGCGGCAGTCCTTTCAGCGCATCCAGATGGTCGAAGGTTATCTGTCCAGCCTTGTCAAGGTCCCTGAAAAAGTCGATCGCGAAGAGTTACTGCGGTATTACGAAGATCACCTCCGCGATTACTCGTCCGAAGAAAAAGTGCGAGTCGCCAAGATTGTGGTGCGCCCACAGGCAGGTGACATGGGCGAGGCAGAACAGCGCGCCGAAGAGCTGCTGTCACGCATCAGTCAGGGCGAAAACTTTCAGGATCTGGCAGCGGAAGTTGCGGAACCCGTGAATCGCGAAAAACGCGGAGACCTCGGCTGGATCAGTCGCGGTGCCCTGGCCCCCGAGCTGGAAGATCTGGTGTTCGCACTGGCCGTCGGTGAAGTCTCGGCTCCACGCGTCCTGCCGGATCGCGTGGAACTGTACTGCATCACTGACCGCCACGAACCATCCACAGTCCCGTTTCAGCAGGTCCAGACCGACATCGAAGAAACACTGCTGAACCAGAAGCGGGAAGAAGCACGTCGTGGTGTGCGCGATGAAATTCGCAGCCGCGGCTCAATTCAGACCGTACTGGACTGAATCGGGAAGCTGCGAATATCGGTGACCTGCCCCTGCACGGCCGCCGCAGCCACCATCGCCGGACTCATCAGCAGAGTACGTCCCGTCGGACTGCCCTGACGCCCCTTGAAATTGCGATTGCTGGATGACGCACAGAGCTGTCGGCCCTGCAGCTTGTCCGGATTCATCGCCAGACACATCGAACAGCCTGCAGCACGCCACTCAAAACCGGCCGCTTCGAAAATCCGATCCAGCCCCTCGTCCATTGCCTGCTGACGGACCAGCTGGGATCCCGGAACGACAATCGCCTTCACGTGAGCAGCTACCCGGTGCCCCTGCACAACACGAGCAGCTTCACGCAGATCGGAAATCCGCGAATTGGTACAGGAACCAATGAACGCGACATCAATGCGAGTTCCCTGCAGCGGCTGACCTTCCTGCAGACCCATGAAATCCAGAGCTTCCCGGATCAGTTTCTGCTCTTCCGCCGGCACCGCATTCAGCAGGGGCAGCGGAGTACTGACGGCTACGGACTGAGCCGGAGTAATGCCCCACGTCACGGTCGGCTCAATATCCGCTGCATGGAATTCCACGACATCGTCAAACTGAGCATCAGCGGCAGACGCCATGCTGAGCCACCACGCCGCAGCCCGCTCAAAGTCGGCTGCCTGCGGAGCCAGCGGACGACCACGAAGATAATCAACCGTCTTCTGATCCGGATTGATGTAGCCACACCGAGCACCACCCTCAATGCTCATGTTGCAGACCGTCATCCGCTCTTCCATCGACATCGCATCGAAGGTACTGCCCGCGAATTCATAGGCATAGCCAACGCCACCCTGCACACCCAGCTTCTGGATGATGTACAGAATCACGTCCTTGGCATACACCCCCGGACCCAGCTGACCGTTCACAACCACGCGACGAACCTTCGGACGGTTCAGAAACATGGTCTGTGTGGCCAGCACTTCCGCGACATTGCTGGTGCCAATGCCAATGGCAATCGCACCGAAGGCCCCGTGAGTACTGGTGTGGCTGTCGCCACAGACAATTGTCATGCCAGGCTGCGTCAGACCCTGCTCGGGACCAACCACATGCACAATCCCCTGACGATTGTCAGACAGATTCAGCAGTGTCACACCGAAGTCAGCACAGTTCTTTTCAATCGCCGACATCATCTGTTCGGCCAGCTCGTCCCGAAAGGGCCGAGCCTGGTTATCGGTGGGAACGATGTGATCGACTGTGGCAATGGTCCGCTGCGGGAAAGCCACTTTCAGTCCACGCTCACGCAGAATTTCAAAAGCCTGAGGACTGGTCACTTCATGAATCAGATGCAGACCGATGAACAGCTGAGTCTGGCCACCCGGCAATGTGCGAACGGTGTGCAGATCCCAGACCTTATTGAACAGATTGCGTTTGTCGGACATGGTTGGCGTGGCAATACAGCGGAAAAGGGCCGCGGGAAGCAGCCCGCAGGGAAGTAAAAAGCGGTTTGGGCTGGTAGTGTAACGCGGAAACGGTCGGGAGTCAGGTTTCCGCTGCCGGAAAGGGTCCGCTGTCCGGAATTTGACTCCGTTCGGCCGTGCGGGCGATTTTTTCCGAGTATTCGGAAGCGCGGCAGCCCCCACAGCCGTCCGAAATCCCGGATCTTGACACGCATCACACTCCACCGTAATTTCTCTTCCGTCCGCCAACCGATGATCGGAAGGCCGGACGGCGTTTTTCAGACGCATTTTCCCGCAGCCGACTTTCAGCCTCACCGCTGATCGGCCGCCGGTAGGGATACCGTCCAGCAACAGCACGCCACACCGCCTCCCGATGTCACTCGGCAGGTGGTGACCGGCCGGGACGGATTTCCATGACAGCAACCGCTGCCGCAGCTCGTTTACAGGCCATCCAGCAGCTCCGCGGACAACTCCGCGCTGCCTCGGCCCCCGTCGCCACTCGAAACGTCTTCCCCACCGGCCTGACTGCACTCGATCAACTGCTGCCGGACGGCGGAATCCCCAGTGGCTCCGTCGTCGAATGGCTCAGTCGCGGACCCGGACAGTCCGCCACTTCACTCGCACTGCGTGCCGCCTCCGGACTGCTCACCAGACCCGGCTGCCTCGCCGTCATTGACGAAGCTCGCGGCTTTTTTCCAGCACTCGCACCGCTGCACGGAATTCCCCTGTCCCGCATTCTGCTGATCCAGCCACCTCCCGATACCCGCAGCCAGTCCGGACAATCCCTCTGGGCACTCGAACAAACCGCTCGCAGCCGCGGTGTTCAGGTCGTACTCGCATGGATCAATCGCTGCACATCCGCCGTCGTACGACGCCTGCAGCTGGCTGTCGAACACAGCGGCGCAACCGTCATGCTGATCCGACCGGCAGTCGCCCTGCAACAACCCTCCTTCGCAGACCTGCGACTGCTGGTCGAACCTGACACAACATGCCGCAACCAAAGACTGCTCAAAGTCAGCCTGCTGCGCTCACGACAGGGACTGCTGCACCAGGGCTCAATCCAGCTGCTTCAGGAAAGCTCAGAACGCTTCGGGTCCGTCGAAACACCACGACTCAACTGAGCCGTATCCCGCGCTATCGTCACTGTACACGACACCAGATCCAGACAGTTGTCCTCCAGACCAAACGGATCCTCCGTCTCAACCCCAGCCTCCTCCAGACCAAACATCCCCAGCGAAATGGTGGCCAGCAACACCGGAGACCACCAGCCACAGCGTTCACACAGCACCACGGGCAAAGTCAGCAGATAGATCAGAATCAACTGCCGAATCATCGCCACATAAACAAACGGCAATGGCGTCTTCTGGATCCGCTCACAGCCACCCTGTGCGTCCACCAGACGATTCAGCATCTCCTCCATGTGCCGCAGCAGCACCGCATCCAGCTGTCCCTCACGATACCGAGCTGCAATCCATTCCGAGATCAGCAGACTCACTCCCGTAGCCTGATTCCCGAACCGCTGCACACGTGACACCTCGGCATCTGACAGATACAGATCCGCTTCACCCAGATCACGAAACCCCTGCAGACTGCGACGCAGGCACACCACATAGCCGGTAATCAGTCGCGCCAGCTCCTGCGGCTCACGGCAGTGCTGACCGGCAAAACGTACCAGACTGCGGCTGCCGTTGATCAGACCACCCCACAACGTACGCCCCTCCCACCAGCGAGTATTCGAAGCGTTAATGCGGAACACGATCAGAAAACCAATCAGCGACCCCAGCACGGCATGTCCCGCCGGATCAATTCCCAGAAAATGCTGTTCCGAAATCCAGCCAATATCGGCCCCGTACTCATACAGTGCCTGAATCAGAACGGCATAGGCCAGAAAGATCAGTACGCGACTGATCGACAGTGGCAGGGCCGTACCACGCCACGAAAATGTCGATTTCCACCAGCGATCAGGATGGTAGGCAATCATAGTGACTCCACTGCTCACAACTTCCTCTGACAGCCGGCACGGACCTGCCCGGAACCACGGCAGATCAGACCCATTGTAAAACGAGATCCAGCTGTCAGCGAGTGCTCTCAGGGTGGGACACCCACAGATCTGCCGATATACTGCCACACACTGTCGCCTCAAGCCACCAGCCCGCCTTCCTCCAGATTCGTCTCCACTGCTACCCGGAACCTCAGTTTGCGTTCCCACTTCTTTATTGATCGCCCGATCTTTGCCGCCGTGATTTCCATTGTGATCACGATGGTCGGTGGCCTCGCGCTCACCCAACTGCCACTCGCACAATATCCCCAGATCGCTCCACCAACCGTCGAAGTCCAGTGCAACTACCCCGGCGCAAGTGCCCAGACCGTCGCCGAAACGATCGCCGCACCCATCGAACAGAAAGTCAACGGCGTCGAAGACATGCTGTACATGAATTCGTCCAGCACTAACGACGGCTCCTACGCACTCACCGTCACCTTCAAACCCGGAGTCGACCTGAATCTGGCACAGGTGCTCGTCCAGAACCGCGTCGGACTGGCTGTCCCCACGCTCCCGGAAGTCGTCCGCCGCACCGGAGTCATCACTCGGAAACGCTCACCCGATATCCTGCTGCAGGTCAGTATCAACTGTCCCGATGGTCGCTACGACCAGCTGTATCTCAGTAACTACGCGCGCCTGCACCTGCAGGATGAACTCAGTCGAGTCAAAGGGGTCAGCGAAGTCCGCGTCTTCGGACAACGCGACTACAGCATGAGAATCTGGCTGGATCCCGACAAACTGGCCGCCCGCGGACTCACCGCGTCAGACGTCGCCAATGCCGTCCGTGAACAAAACGCCGAAGTCGCACTCGGACAGCTGGGGCAGAGCCCCGTCAACGGTCGCCAAGCATGGCAGATCCCACTCACCGTCCCAGGTCGACTGGAATCCATCCCCGCCTTCGAAAACATCATCGTCCGCTCTCAACCCGATGGCAGAATTCTCCGCATTCGCGACGTCGGTCGAGTCGAACTGGCTGCCCGCGCCGAAGAAACCAATAACCGATTCAACCAGAAACCCACCGTCGGACTGGCCGTCTTCCAGCTGCCCGATGCAAATGCCCTCGAAACTGCCGACCTCGTCAAAGCTCGAGTCGCTGAACTGTCACGAGATTTTCCCGCCGGAGTCATCGCTGAAGCCGGCTATGACACCACTCCCTTCGTCCGCGAATCCATCCGCGAAGTCTTCAAATCACTGCGCGATGCCATCATCCTCGTCTCACTTGTCGTCCTGCTGTTCCTGCAGGGATGGCGCCCCGCCATTATCCCGCTGATCGCCGTTCCTGTCGCTGTCGTCGGCACCTTCGCTGCCCTCGCAATCTTCGGTTTCAGCCTGAATAACCTCACGCTGTTCGGACTGGTGCTGGCCATCGGTATCGTCGTAGACGACGCCATCGTTGTCGTGGAAGCCGTTGAACAGAATATCGAACGAGGACTGGCACCTCGCGAAGCCACCATGCGAGCCATGGAGGAAGTCACCGGTCCCGTAATTGCCGTCGGACTGGTCCTCGCCGCCGTCTTCATCCCCTGCGCTTTCGTTTCAGGACTGGTCGGGCAGTTCTTCCTGCAGTTCGCCATGACCATCTCCGTCTCCACTCTGATCTCCACCATCAACTCGCTCACTCTCAGCCCCGCACTGGCCGCCGTACTGCTGCGACCCCGACATGGCCCGCAGGACTGGCTGACCAGACTGCTGGACTTCAGCCTCGGCTGGCTGTTCAGGGCCTTCAATAAAGTCATGCGGTCGTCCGTGAACAGCTATCAGTTTGCTGTCGGTAAGCTGGTCCGAGTCCCCCTGCTGGTCCTGACCGTCTACGCTGGACTGCTGGTCCTGACGTGGTACGAATTCCAGGTTCTGCCCAGTGGCTTCATCCCGACTCAGGATAAAGGCTATCTGGTCTGCAGCGTGCAGCTGCCCGATGCAGCCTCCTCAGAACGCACCCTGCAAACGCTTGAAAAAGTCGAACGCATCACACTCGAGACACCCGGCGTACGCGCCGTCAATGCCATCGCCGGAAACTCGTTCCAGCTGGGCGCTCGAGCCTCCAACTTCTGCTCCATGTTCATCATCCTCCACGATTTTGAACAACGCACTACCCCCGACCTCGCCGCCTCCGCCATTCAGGATGCACTGCTGAAACAATACGCAGCACAAATCCCCGAAGCCACCGTCACCATCAACCCACCGCCTGCTGTGTCCGGAGTCGGCCGGGCCGGGGGACTGAAGCTGATGGTCGAAGACCGCGGTGATCTGGGACTGAAAGGACTGCAGGACCAGACCGATGCACTCGTCCGGGAAGCCGCAAAACTTCCCGAACTCCGCGGCCTGCTCAGCGTCTTCAATGTCAATGCCCCCCAGCTGTTTGTTGATGTGAATCGTGATGCCTGCCTGTCACTCGGCGTACCCATGGGCGAAGTCTTCGGAACACTCCAGGGCTTCCTCGGCTCACGATACGTCAACGACTTCAGCCTCTTCGGACGCACATGGCAGGTGGTCGTGCAGGCTGATCAGGAATTCCGCGATCGCATCGATGATGTGCTGAAACTGCACGTCCGAAATCGCGACGGACAGATGATACCGCTGGGGTCAGTCGCCGCAGTCCGCCGTATCGGCGGTCCGCTGATGGTCACACGCTACAACATGTATCCGGCAGCAGCCATCACAGCGAATGCAGCCCCCGGATTCAGCAGCGGTGAAAGCATCGCCGCACTGGAACAACTGGCCACTCGCGAGCTGCCCGCAACCATGGCCGCCGAATGGACCGAACTCGCATTCCTCGAACGCAGCTCCGGACGCACTGGACTGCTGCTGTTCGCCGGATCCGTAGCCTTCGTCTTCCTCGTCCTCGCCGCACTCTACGAGAGCTGGACACTGCCACTCGCCGTGATCCTCGTCGTCCCCATGTGCGTCCTCTGCTCGCTGGCCGGTGTCGCCATGGCCAGTATGGACATCAACATCTTCACGCAGGTCGGCTTCGTCGTACTCATCGGACTGGCCTGCAAAAATGCCATCCTCATCGTCGAATTCGCCAAACTGCGACGCGATGAAGGACAGACGGCCGAAGCCGCTGTCCTTGCCGCCTGCAGACAACGACTGCGACCAATCCTCATGACCTCCTTCGCATTCATCCTTGGCGTCGTACCGCTGGCATTTGCCACCGGCGCCGGGGCCGAAATGCGACGAGCACTTGGAACGGCTGTCTTCAGCGGCATGCTGGGAGTCACCCTGTTCGGAATCTTCCTCACACCCGTCTTCTACTGCGGCGTCGATCGCTTCGCACGACGCACCTCTGCTGCAGCAGCACCACGAGGACAAGGCCCCCACAGCCACTCGTCGTGAACAGACCAGACACCCCCGCCCGTGAACCTCAGGCTTGACCCGCCGCACCGTTCAACTGCACCAGCTGAATCTGACGCGCATCCGCATCGTCCACATAGTCGCTGTGACAGTTGGCCTTCCCCGCATCCGCCCCCACGGAACGCCGCGTCTTACTGGCCAGACGATGAATCTCATCCGGAGATAACACGCCACGCTTCTCCAGAATCTCCTGCTGCTCAGACGTCAGAGCCGCTGACACACGAGCCTTGTCCCACTGCAGATGCTCAGACTTGCCACTGGCAAACAACTGAATCTCTTTGCTGATCCGCACACTGCACCAGTCATGACCGCACATCGCACAGAAATCCGTGTCCACATCCAGATCTTCGTCGTGGTACGCGCGAGCCGTATCCGGATCAAAACTCAACTCAAAATGACGCTCCCAGTTCAACGCCGCACGAGCTCGTGTCAGCTCGTCGTCACGGTCGCGAGTCCCCGGGATGCCCAGTGCCACATCCGCCGCATGAGCCGCAATTCGGTACGCTATACAACCCTGCTTCACATCGTCCTTCTTGGGCAGTCCCAAATGCTCCTTCGGAGTCACATAGCAGAGCATACTGGCACCATGCCACGCCGCACTGGTCGCACCAATGCAGCTGGTAATGTGGTCATAGCCCGGAAACATGTCCGTCACCAGTGGCCCCAGCACATAAAACGGCGCACCATGACACAGACGACGCTGCAGCTTCATGTTGAATTCAATCTGATCCAGAGGCACGTGCCCCGGACCCTCGATCATCACCTGTACACCCTTCCGCCACGCCCGCTCAGTCAGCTCACCCAGCGTCGACAGCTCGGCCAACTGAGCCGCATCCGTCGCATCCGCCAGACCACCCGGACGCAGACCATCACCAATGCTGAACGTCACGTCATGACGACGCAGCACGTCACAGATGTCTTCCCAGTGAGTATACATCAGGTTCTGAGCATTGTGCTGGATCATCCACTTCGCCAGCAGCGATCCACCACGACTGACGATTCCAATCAGACGATCCTTCACCAGCGGCAGATGCTCCTGCAGCACACCCGCATGAATCGTGAAGTAATCCACCCCCTGCCGAGCCTGATGCTCCAGCGTCTCCAGCACCATCGCTATATTCAGCTGCTCAATCTTTCGCCCGATAATCATCGAATAAATCGGGACAGTACCGATCGGCACCGTGCTGTTACGGATGATCGCGTCACGACAGGCATCCAGATCGCCACCCGTCGACAGATCCATCACCGTGTCTGCACCCCAGCGCTCTGCCCACTTCAGCTTCTCAACCTCTTCATCCGTACCGGATGAAATCGGAGATGCCCCCATGTTGGCATTGATCTTCGTCCGCGACGCTCGACCAATACACATCGGATCCAGCTGGTACTGCAGATGCTGGATGTTGGCCGGTATCACCATCCGACCCGCTGCCACTTCGTCACACACCTGCTGCGCTGTCAGATGCGTCTCACGCTCTGCCACCCGCAGCATCTGGGGAGTCACCTGGCCCAGTCGAGCATACTCAAGCTGAGTACACGGCTGAAAACCAGCCGGTGGCTGCCACGCCTCGGCCCGCTCATAGTCAGACTCGTAGCCACGTCGCAGCACCCAGTCCGCAGGCATGAAATCCCACGCCGTTTTTTCCGACGGAGCCGGCATGCCCGGAGTGTCAGGGGAAGCATAGGTCAAGGCCCCCGTACGACCCGCCGCTATCCGCGGAGCACGCGAAAAACTGCCCGGAGTTGTACCAGTTGGCTGGCTGGCCGGGCTGGAAGCTTCAATCCGAGGCAGAAAACCGGCCGCTCGTTCAGCATGATTCATTGAACAATTCCTGAAGACAATCGCGCAGGCCTGCAGCGTTCCTGCGGCTCTGCAAATCCTAGTGTGAATGGAGGGTTTTGCCAACCACGTTCGAAATTCCAGACACCGATTCCAGGTTCGTATCACCAAAAATTCGGACTCTCAGGTCAATATTCCCGCGTTTCCAATCGATCGCCCAACACAAATGCCGTTTGGGGAACCCCGCTCGGCCTGCTAGAATTCCCAACCCGTCGGACAGATACCGTCCGCCTCCTGATGCCTCGTAACAAGACCGGAAACTCAGCAATGAACCCGTCGGAACAGCCTTCCGCCGCCGACATCGCCTACCAGTCCGCCATTACGTGGCTCTACGATCGCATTGACTACGAACGCAATCGACCGGTCACGCAGGAACCCTTCCGCCTCGAACGCATCCAGCGACTGCTGACCCGCATCGGCTCACCGCACCTGCAGATCCCCTGCATCCATATCGCCGGGACCAAAGGCAAAGGCTCCACGGCCGCCATGCTCGAGTCCATCGCGCGGCATGCCGGTCTCCGCACCGGACTGTTCACCTCACCCCACATCGAACAGTTCGAAGAACGGATGCGAGTCAACGGCCACATGCCGTCCCCCGAAACACTCACCCGACTCGTCCTGCAGCTGCGAACTCTGCTGGAATCACCACAGGTCGACGAGGCCGACCGCATGCCCACATTCTTCGAAGCTGCCACTCTGCTGGCATGGATGCTGTTCGCTGAACAGCAGGTACAGCTTGTCATCCTCGAAACAGGCCTTGGAGGCCGACTGGACTGCACCAATGTCTGCCAGCCGATCGTCACCGTAATCACCAGCATTGGCTTTGACCACATGCAGATCCTCGGTCACACGCTGGACCTGATCGCCGCGGAAAAAGCCGGGATCCTCAAACCGGGGATCCCCGTGGTCCAGGGCCAGCTGCCCCCGGCGGCGGACGAGGTCGTGGCAAATCGCGCTGCCGAGCTGGGCTGTCGGCGCCTGGTCTGCGGCGCCGAATTCGCCTGGACTGACGACTCGCCCGGCGACGCTCGACGCTCACAGCCACGCTCACAGCAACTGGACTTCTGGACCCCCGGTGGCGATTATCGCGGAATCACTCTGCCACTGCTGGGACGGCACCAGGCACACAACGCCAGCCTCGCCGTCATGGCCGCGGAACTCACTGCCGTCCATTTTCCACAGATCACTCCCCACGCCATCGCTGCCGGCCTCCGCGAAACTCGCTGGCCACTCCGTTTCGAAATCCTTGACGGACACCCAGCCGTCATCCTCGATGCCGCCCACAACACCGATTCCCTCCGCGCCCTCGTCCACGTCCTTGAACACAACGAATGGAAACAGCGGCAGCGAATCCTTGTGTTCGCCGTCTCGTCCGATAAAGACTATCACCAGATGCTGCAGGAAATCCTGCCGCACTTCGACCACGTCGTCCTCACACGATTCAGAATCAATCCCCGCAGTGTCCCACCGGAAAATCTTGCCAGCCTGTCCCGCGAATTCGCCGCATCCGGGCTCACCGTCCCACCACTGCAGACGTCCGATTCCGTCGACACCGCGCTGACAGAAGCTCGGCTGCGGGCCGGACACGGCGGAGTCGTCGTCGTCACCGGCTCCATCTTCCTGGCCGCCGAAGCCCGCAGCCTGCTGACCGATACCCCCGCTGTACCACGCGCCGCTGAGACCTGACAAACTTTCCCGCCCCACACCCCACACCCCACACCCCACACCCCCTCCAGCACCCCGGCAACGAGGACCGCTGCGGAACGGACGTGCACTGTATTCGCAACACACCACGGATTTCCCAGCCGCTCGACTGACAACTCTCACAAAGCTGCTAGCATTACGCCCATGCTCGCTCTGTCTGCGCTCACCGCAGAACCAGTCAGCGATGCTCCGTTCCGATCCTTACCGTAAGGATCGGATCAGGATTCCGCAAATCTCGCTGACATCCCGCTGCGGATGTCTTCAGGAGCCAACAGTCATGACGCGTTCGTTCTGGGCAGGTGTGATTCTGGGAATGTCAGTCATCGTTGCTGGCAGCGGACTGTTGCTGTCTGCTCACGCGGCAGACGAAAAACCAAAAGGACAGGGCATGCTGTACGAACTGCGAACCTATTACACTCCGGAAGGCAAACTGGACGCACTGAACGATCGCTTCCGTCAGCACACCATGAAGCTGTTCGAGAAGCACGGCATGAAAAACATCATGTACTGGACGCCGACCGACAAACCCAACACCCTGATCTACGTCCTTGCACACAAGGACAAAGCAGCCGCTGACGCCTCATGGGACGCCTTCCGCAACGACCCGGAATGGAAAAAAGTCGCTGAAGAAACTCAGCGCAATGGCAAACTGGTGGATAAAGTCGAATCCGTTTACATGCACCTGACGGATTACTCACCGGGCAAATGACCCCCGGCAGCAGCCCGGCAGCAGCCACCGTGTCAGTCAGATCGGATACGACTGTCGAGCCGTTCGGCAGTCGTCCTTACTCAAGGTTATCGGGACAGCAGACGCAGGATTCAGCAATGACAGCAGCCACTGATGCAATCCTACTGGCTCAGGCAGCAGCCGAACCGATGAGTTTCGGGACGGTCCTGTTCATTTCCCTCGCCGTCATCTTTGGTCTGATCCTGCTGATCTTCGGGGTCATGTTTGCCACGGTTGCTCGGCTCTGGTTCCGCGCGTGGATGTCCGGGGCCTCCATCGGCCCGGTCCACCTCGTCGTCATGAAACTGAAACGCATTGACCCCGAAAAGATCGTCGACTGTCGAGTGAATGCGGTGCAGTCCGGACTGGCTGACGAAATCACAACGGCGGCCATGGAATCGCACATGCTGGCCGGTGGTCGCGTACCGGAAGTGGTCCGCGCCATGATTGCCGCACAGCGTGCCCAGATCGCACTGGACTGGGACACCGCTGCCGCCATCGACCTCGCAGGACGCAACGTGCATGAAGCCGTACAGACCAGCGTTCGCACCAAAGTCATTGATTGCCCC
This sequence comes from uncultured Planctomycetaceae bacterium, assembly GCA_903858815.1. Classification (GTDB taxonomy): domain Bacteria; phylum Planctomycetota; class Planctomycetia; order Planctomycetales; family Planctomycetaceae; genus SXXK01. The sequence goes on from CAIOKE010000371.1 coordinate 24,195, forward strand.
GACCCGGCCCGCAGCACTCGCCCCACCCTCGACGGTATCGCCAAGGACGGGATCCAGCTCAAAGCCAAAGCCCGCGTGACCGTCCGCACCAATATCGCGCAGCTGATCGGCGGTGCCACCGAAGAAACCGTCATCGCGCGAGTGGGCGAGGGAATCGTTTCCGCGATCGGCTCGTGTGACACCCACAAGGATGTCCTCGCAAATCCCATGCTGATTGCCAAAGCCGTGCTCGCCAAAGGACTCGATTCACAGACCGCCTACGAAATCGTCTCGATCGATATCGCCGACATCGATGTCGGTGACAACGTCGGAGCTCGCCTGCAGGCAGATCAGGCCGAAGCAGACATGCGAATTGCTCGAGCCCATGCGGAGGAACGCCGTGCCGCGGCTGTGGCACACGAACAGGAAATGCGAGCTCTGACGCAGGAAAATCAGGCGGAAGTCGTACTGTCAGAAGCAGAAGTCCCACGCGCCATGGCAGGCGCCTACCGACGCGGTGTCCTGAGAAAATCTGAAACCTGAACACCACAGCCCACACCCGTCAACTCGTCACCACCCACGAAACCCATCGGGCCATAACGCCGCTGCTCGCTGTGTGTGCTTTGTCTGGCCAACGGTCAGAGTCAACGTCGCCCTCGGCAACGCCAGGGGAACACACGGCACTTCATGCGTCCTGACCATGCCGGTCACCCACGCACGGATTTCCTGACGGCACCTGCCAGATCCGAGCTTACTCAGTTTGTGACACCTGAGGCGTCGTGGTGCTGGCAGCCGCTGAACCGTCCTGCTGACGAATCTGCTGCAGCTGTGTCTGCCGAAGCTCTGTGGCGGTCTTCAGATTGCGACGCAGAGCATCCACGTCGTTCTGAACCGTGTTGCGGTCTTCTTCCAGATCGCGAATTGCCGCCACCAGACCGACCCGGTATTCCGGATGCTCGGCCACATCCGCACCGTTCGGATCACCCGTCAGCTCACGCTTGCGAATGTCCAGTGCCTCCTGCGCCTTCGAATTCAGGTCCGTCTGGTTCTTGATGTTGACATCCGTCAGGTAATTCTGTTCGAACAGCCGAATGATCGACTGATTCAGACTGGAGAACGCATTGCGCTGGCTGGGAGGCACCTGGCCACGGATTCGCACACCGCCCTGAAAATTCCACGTGGTCTGTTCCTGATTCATCAGAGTCCATGTGGGTTCCAGCACGCAGCTGGCGTTCTGCAGCCCGTCCAGCCGAGCAGCAAACTCGCCGATGTAGCGGGATGTATTGGCATCGACCACCGCGAACACATGCACAATCGGAGGTACGTCACCGCCACCGGGTTTGGTTACCGGGACCAACCCATTGTCACGCCCCAGCCCATTTACAGTCAGACGCCCGCCAGCCACGGCCTGAATGTTGCCGATGTTGCCGCCAGCCGGAAATGACCACTCGTAACCCCAACCCATCTTCACCGATGTCAGGGCAGACCGAGCCGCCACGTTTTCCACTCGCGCGGTTTCGTAGGCTTCCTGAGCCTTTCGGCTTTCCGTCTGAGCCTTCAGCATGGCAGCTTCCAGGTCGAACCGTCGCTTCAACACGCGACCGCCGAAATAGAATTCTGTGCCCAGTCCGGCAAGGACAAGGAAAAACAGAGTGCCTCGAAGGTATGCATTCATCGAATGGCTCCGGAATCAGCCGCGTTGCGGTTGTCCGCCGTACTATGTCCACAGGTGCAGCAGGAATTTCAACACCGAACTTTGGCAGACCAGACTGCCAGCCAGCCAGCCAGCCCCGCTGACCGCCCGAAAACAGCCCCCCCACCCGGACAGCGCAGAAAACGCTGATCAGGGTGCAGAGCATGACCGGACGGTCCACAAAGCGCACCGTATCCTGTCAAATCGGCGCCGGAATGCCGGAACCTGGACGTTCTGAGCAGCCGGATCATCGTTCAGACAGAATCCTTTCCGCGGCACCAAAGCATCGGAATTATCATGCTAAACGTCACTTTCGGGAACTGCAACCACGAAAAATGAAATGTCTGGGAAGTTTGGGGGGATTGCTGCGGTGATGCTGCCGAGGTTGCGGACTGAGCCGGTAAATTCCGTTTTTCCCGCCTCCGGGCGGGTTCGTCCCGGGATTTGAGACCGGCCGGGCCCCCGCCTAAAATCTCCCACACACAATTTCAACCGCAACACTCAGACGCAGCCCGATGACCTCGGGGAAAGTCCACGGATCATGAGCAGAATCTGGAATTTTTCAGCCGGACCGGCCGTCCTGCCCGAAAGCGTACTCCTGGAAGCCCGCGAAAACCTGCTGTCGCTGGGAACCACCGGAATTGGGATCTGCGAACACTCGCACCGCGGCAAACCCTTCATGGCCATTGCCGCCGAAGCCGAAGCACTGTGCCGCGAACTGGCCGGCATCCCGGACGACTACGCCGTGCTGTTCCTGCAGGGCGGTGCCTCACTGCAGTTCTCGATGCTGCCCCAGAACTTCCTCACTCCCGATCGTACCGCCGATTACCTTGTCACCGGGATGTGGTCCGAAAAAGCCCTGAAGGAAGCCAAAGCCTTCGGACGCACTCACGAAGCCTGCAGCAGCAAAGCCGCAAACTTCTCCTTCATCCCGGAATCCGCCACCTACAGCGACGCCCCCGTCTACGTCCACTTCACCTCCAATAACACCATCTTCGGCACCCAGTTTCGCGCGGAACCAGCCGCCATCCCTGACGGGGCGTTCCTCGCCTGTGATGCCAGCAGTGACATCTTCAGCCGCCCCATCGATGTCCGCAGATACGGCATGATCTATGCCGGTGCGCAGAAGAATCTGGGCCCCAGCGGGGTCACTCTGGTCATTCTGCGAAAAGACCTGATTGCCAACGGCAGCAAAGCCCCCTCCACAATGCTGCAATACCGCACTCATGCCGACAACGAATCCATGTACAACACGCCTCCCACCTTCGGCATCTACCTGATGCTGCTGGTATTCCGCTGGATTCGCCAGCAGGGCGGGCTGGCGGCCATGCAGCAGCGCAACGCAGCCAAAGCGAAGATCCTTTACGATTACCTCGACAGCAGTGCCCTGTTCCAGGCCACTGCTCGCCCCGACAGCCGATCGCAGATGAACATCACATTTGTCACCGGCAGTGAAGATCGCGATAATGCCCTTGTGAAAAAAGCCGAAGCTGCCGGCTTCAGCGGGCTCAAGGGACACCGCAGTGTGGGCGGGATGCGAGCCAGCATTTACAACGCATTTCCTCCGGAAGGCGTCACGGCACTGGTTCAGTTCCTGAAGGACTTTGAGGCTGCTGGCTGATGAATGCACCACAGGACGCCACGGTTGACCGCGCCTCTGCAGATATCGCCCTCGTGTGCACTCACAAGGGCGAGCTGCGTCCGTTTCTGCGGCGGCTTGATCGACAGCGTTCCTACACCGAAGGCTCGCTGACCGTCCGTGGTGGCTTCCTGCGTGAGACCATTCGCATTGTCGTGGCCGAAGTCGGGCCTGGCTTCGCAAAACATCGCGCTGCCGCTCACTGGCTTGTGGAAACTCACAAACCCGCGTGGATGCTGTCGGTCGGTTTCAGCAGTGCACTGACGCCACAGGTGCAGCCCGGCGATCTGGTGCTGGCCAGCGAAATCGTCGATACGCATGGCAACACCATGCCCGTCAGATGCACGCTTAAACCCGGTGGACGCATTCACGTCGGCCGCATGGTCGTGGCTGACAACCACCCCGAAGATGTACCGGCCAAAACCCAACTGGGCACCACCTCACAGGCACTCGCAGTCGATACCAGCAGCCTCGCCGTCGCTCAGATCTGCTACGAACGCAACGTACGGTTCCTGGCAGTGCGAGGCATTGTGGATGGCGTCGATGAAACGGCACCGGCAGCATCGGCCGGCATGATTTTCAAAGCGGACAGTCGTTCGGCCGGCGCGGCACTCGGAGGACTGCTGGGACGCTTCTCAAAGGCCTCCGAAATGAATCAGTGGCGACAGCGCGCAGTCGCAGCCGCCGAACACACAGATCGATTCCTCGCAGGTGTCGTGGAACAGATCGCCGAGCTGCTGGAACGACAGCGTCTGGACCGCAGCTGACTTCAGCACTTCCGTGACAGTAGGCAGATTTCCAAAGAGGTTCAGTCTGATGAAAGTCCTGCTCGCAAATCCCCGCGGCTTCTGTGCCGGCGTCAACATGGCAATCGAATGCCTTGAAGAAGCCATCCGTCGGGTCGGCCCGCAGATCTACGTCTACCACGAAATCGTCCACAACAAACACGTCGTGGACCGCTTCACGAAACTGGGAGTCAGGTTTGTGGATGCGCCTGATGAAGTCCCCCACGGCTCCATCCTCCTCTTCAGTGCTCACGGGGTCAGCCCCGAAATTCGCCGACTGGCGCGGGAACGCAGCCTGCAGACCGTGGACGCCACCTGCCCACTGGTCACCAAAGTCCATCTGGAAGCCATCCGCTACGCAAATGATGGCTACCACATCATCCTGATTGGTCATGAAGGGCATGACGAAGTGATCGGGACCATGGGTGAGGCTCCTGAAAGCATCACACTTGTGGAAACCCCGGAAGAAGTCGCCCAACTTCCATTCACCACCGCGGACCGCCTCGCCTACCTCACCCAGACCACACTCAGCGTGGACGAAGCTGCCGCCGTTATTGATGCTCTCAGACAGAAATACCCTCAGATTGAACACCCGAAAAAAGAAGACATCTGCTACGCCACCACCAACCGTCAGGAAGCCGTCAAAACTCTGATCGGACAGGCCGATCTGCTGCTGGTACTGGGTAGCCAGAACAGCTCCAACAGCCGTCGACTGATGGAAATCGGCCTGCAGCGAGGCATCGGAGCCCATCTGATCGACAGCGTCACAGAAATTCAGGACCAGTGGTTTGACGGTGTCCGGACGGTCGTGGTGACAGCCGGCGCCAGTGCGCCGGAAATCGTTGTTCAGGAATGCATTCAGCTGCTGGAAGAAAAGTACGGTGCGGAAGTCACCGAAGTCACATTGCGTGAAGAACACGTGCATTTCGCACTTCCGAAAGAGCTGCTGCAGCTGGGCAACTGAGCGGAATCCCCCACCAAACCTCAAAAGTCCTCGCGAACCCCGGCACCGTTCCCCCTGTCCTGACCGGCAACAAAAACCAGACAAACTTTGCGGAATTTTCGGCTTGCCCCCCTTTCTCCAGCGGGAATCGCCACGGCAAAAACGGCGGGAAGCTTGAACAGCCCCATTCCGCAGGCTACACTTTTCGCGTCCATGGTGGCTATAGCTCAGTTGGTTAGAGCGCCAGATTGTGGTTCTGGAAGTCGCCGGTTCGAACCCGGTTAGCCACCC
>CAIOKE010000372.1 GCA_903858815.1 uncultured Planctomycetaceae bacterium
CCGCCACCCGACACCCGACACCCGACACCCGACACCCGACACCCGACACCCGACACCCGACACCCGACACCCGACACCCGACACCCCATCAGTTGCCCTGGAATCGAACGCCTGTTCGACAGCAACCCCCGGCTCGGCAGGAGCTTCGCCCTCCCAAAGGGGCGAGTTCAAGCAAACGGCTCGGCGGGAGCATCGCCCTCCCAGAGGGGCGACCACTGGTTTGCCTTTCCGCCCCAAAATCGAGAGAATGCAGGCTTCGGCATGGATCTCATCCCATTCTGGAGCACACCACATGCAAGTTTTCCCACGATCTGTGCGGGCAGCCCTGCTACTGCTTGCAATAACCAACTGCCCCCTGCTGGTCCTGGCTGACGTCGGCGTCGGTGCGAAACCGATTGAGGGCGCGGAAGTTCTGCTGGACGGCAGTCGCCAGATGCTGGACGAAAAGTGGACCTACTGGGAAGGCCCTGGCTTCGCGTCCTCCCTGCCCATCAAGTGGAAGGTGGTGGCTGACCCTGTCAACGGTGGCACGTGTATTCAGACGGATGATCCAGCCGCGGCCGGTGGAAAATTCGGCGCTGCCGACATCGTCACCAAAAAACAGTTCCGCGATTTTCGACTGCACGTGGAACTTCTGATTGCCAATCCGGGCGGGAACAGCGGAGTGTATCTGCAGAACCGCCATGAGATTCAGGTGCTGGACGGTGACTACACGTCTCATGGCATGGGTGCCGTCATCAATGAAAGTGAATCTCCGGGCTACGCCTACAACGGCCTCGGCGTCTGGAACAGCTACGACATTGTCTTCCGCGCAGCCCGCTTCAAGGACGGCAAACGCACAGAAAAGGCTCGCCTGACCATGTACTTCAACGGTCAGAAGGTGCATCGCAATTTTGAAGTCAATCAGGTCTGGGGTGGTCCCCGATCGGGCATCGATGGTGGCAACGAGGAAGGTCGCGGTATCACTGATACTCCCGGTGGCCTGAAACTGCAGTGCGAAGGCCACGACGTACGGTATCGCAATATCTGGATTCGCGAACTTGATCTCGTGAAACCCGATACCGACTTCACCGAACCCCTCGCCCTCGCCTCCCTGATCCCCGCCTCAGAAAAAACTCGCAGCATGTTCAATGGCCTCGACCTGTCCGGCTGGACCGGCGATGCGGCTCGCTGGTCGGCTGTCAACGGCATGATTCGCGGAGCCAATGAAAATCGTGTTCCCAGCAGCACCTATCTGTTTACGGCCGGCAGCTACCGCAGTTTTCGCATGCTGTTCGAGGTGAAGCAGACAGTCAGCCCGAAACATTCCACCATGCATTCCGCCGTTGCCGCTCTTGGCGAACGGTTCACGGATGTCGGCAACAACGCCTTCGGATTTCGTGGTCCCTTGCTGATGTTCTGTCACGACTGGGGTATCTGGGATGCTCATCGGCGCAATCGAGTTGTTCCTGCTGGTCCTGGACCGGAAGTAGAACGTCGCGGGCAATGGAATCAGATCGAAATTCTGGTGAAAGGCGAGCGACTTCGTTTTGCTGCCAATGGTCGTGAAGTCTTTGACTTCACGGATCAGCCTGAACAGCTGAAAGCCAGCCCCATCGGTTTGCAGCTGCACAGCAATGATCAGCCGCAGGAATACTTCTTTCGCAGCCTGCTGCTTTCTGAAAACCCTGGCGATGACCTTGTGACAGTTCGCAAGCCCTGAATCAGGCTCGCCCCAATCTTTCAGTCTGCAGCACTGCTTCCGGAAATCTCTGACGTACTTCTGGCCGGATATGAACGCCTTAAAACCTGCTGCTGTGGTCCCTTCAGTCTTCCGTCTCAACACTTTGCTGCTGTCCGTACTGGCGATTCCTGTACTTTGCAGCACTGTCGTCGCACAATCGCTTGAGCAACAGCTGCTGGCAGTTCCGGCGACCGAGCTGGCCGCAGAAGCCCTGCGAACGGGTGACGCAGCTCGCGGGGCCATCCTGTTTCATCAGCCCCAGTCGCTGTGTTCTCGCTGTCATTCCACAGGTCAGGGAACGGCTTCGTTGCTGGGGCCTGATCTGACCAGCCTGCCGGCAGAGACGACTGATGCGCAGCTTGTGGAATCAGTTCTGCAGCCTTCGCGGGCCATCCGTCGCGGGTATGAATCGGTCACAGTCGTGCTCACAGATGGACGCTCCCTGTCAGGCCTTGTTGCCGAACGAACGGCCGAACGTCTGCTGCTGCGTGATGCGGCGCGCGGTGGCGAGCTCGTATCACTGGCTGTGGCTGACATTGACGAACTGGTACCGGCGACGGTGTCGCTGATGCCGGCCGGCCAGACGGCCACGCTGGCCAGTCGCCAGCAGTTCCTGGATCTGATTCGTTATCTGTCAGAGCTGCGCACAGGCGGGGCCCGTCGTGCTCGCGAGCTGCAGCCTCCAGCCGCTTTACTGACCCTGCAGATCCCGGAATACGAACAGTCCATCGATCATGCCGGTTTCATTCGTGACCTTGATGACGAGGCTCTTAAGCGAGGCGAAGCCATCTATCGTCGCGTCTGTATGAACTGCCATGGCACAAAGGACCAGCCCGGCTCCCTGCCGACTTCGCTGCGATTTGCCGAGGGCCGTTTTCGCAGTGGCAGTGATCCATTCACGATGTACCAGACACTGACTCGCGGCTTCGGACTGATGGCGGCTCAGACGTGGATGGTGCCGTCACAGAAGTATGATGTGATTCACTACATCCGGCAGACGCTGGTGCGGCCATACAATCCAGCACAGTATACAGAAATCACTGATGCGTGGCTGGCGGGTCTTCCACAGGGTGATTCGCGTGGACCGGCCCCCAGCACCATTCAGCCATGGAACGCGATGGACTACGGCCCATCGCTGACACATTCACTGGAAGTTCCGACGGCTCGCCACAATATCGCTCAGAAGGGCCTTGCTGTCCGTCTTGATGCAGGCGCCGGTGGAATTGCTCGCGGCCGACACTGGATGCTCTTTGATACGGATACGCTGCGTATGGCCGCAGCATGGAGTGCTCCGGAAAAACAGGATTCCGAACGAAATTTTATTGACTGGCGTGGAATTCAGTTTAACGGGGAACACCAGATTCACCCCACCATCAGCGGGCAGCTGCTGGCCGGCAATGCTGACGGGCCTGGCTGGGCCAGCCCTCAGACGGGCAGTTTCGCCGATGATCAACGGGTGACAGGCCGCGACGAGCGACGTTACGGGCCACTGCCTCGTGACTGGGGTCGATTCCGTGGCCAGTATCTGTACGACCAGCACGTCATCCTCAGTTATGACGTTGGTGGGACAGATATTCTGGAACTGCCGGGTCTGCGAACGGACCAGCACGGTGCGCAACCAGCCTTTCTCAGAACATTCAACATCGGACCACGTCGTCAGGACCTGCTGCTGCAGGTGGCTGAGTTGCCTCAGGCGGTACTTTCAACCGCAGCAGGGGCACAGCAGGGCTCGAATGAAGCGCCCAATGCTGGCATCAGTAACGCCGTCGCGGTGCGATTTGGTGCACCGCCTCAGCCGACCAGTTCAGCGCCCGACATCACTCCGATTGTATTCGATGGCAGCACGTGGCTTGAGTCGGCCGATGCACATGCGTTTGATCTGACCAAAGCCGACTTCACGATCACGGCCCGCGTGCGAACCTCTGACAATGGAACGTTGTTTGCCCTTGCACGACCGTCGTCGCAGTGGACGCCCAATGGACAGTCACTGTTCATTCGGGACGGACGACTGGTCTATGACATTGGCTGGGTGGGTGCCGTGCAATCCCGTCGTCGCATTAATGACGGCCAGTGGCACGACGTGGCGGCTGTCTGGACTCGCGAAACCCGGCGTCTGCAGTTGTGGATTGATGGCAGGCCGGATGCCGCTGGTGAACTGGCTGCTCCTGCACAACCCGAGGATGCCGTGGTTCGCATCGGTTTCACGGCTGGGAACTTTCCGCAGCCGGAATCCTTCCTGACGGGTGAGCTGCAGTCGGTCAGCTTTTTCCAGCGAGCATTAGCGGACGAGCTGGCGACTCCGGAACGCCTCGCGGATGCCGCGGGTCCTGTGGCACGCTGGAATCCGGCCGGCGCCTCGGGCGGGGAGCTGGTGGAAACAGCCGGGCGTGTTGCGCCGCTGCGGGTGCACCGTGGCGAACCGAAATCGAAACCGGCCCCGCCGATCTTTGCTGGCATTGCACCGGTCCTGCCGGGCCTGCAGTTTCAGGCGGTGGAAGACCGTCTGATCCTGCGGATTCCGGCCGGTGATCAGCCTCTGCGATTTTCACTGTGGCTGTCGGAAACGGACAGTCCGCAGCTGCAGCCAGTTCCAGGGCAGCTGGCGATGGATGCGGATCTGCACAGCCTGACAACCGGGGGGCCCGCGCGCTGGCCACAAAGACTGACCACAGCGGTGCAGACCATCACCGATTCCGGACCATTTGCCCAGGACTCGCTCACGCCGCCCGAATCCAACCCGTGGCTCGCTCAGATGCGTCTGACCGGACTGGATTTCTTCGATGATGGTCGCATGGCTGTGTGTACGTGGGACGGTGACGTCTGGATCGTCAGTGGCCTGCCGAACGGCCCGCAGCTGACATGGCAGCGAATTGCCAGCGGCCTGTATCAGCCACTGGGCCTGAAGATTCTCAATGAGACGGTCTATCTGACGTGTCGCGACCAGCTGGCCGTGCTGCGTGACCTGAATGCTGACGGAGAAGCGGACTTTGTGGAGTGTCTGAACAGCGACCATCAGGTGACAGAACACTTTCATGAGTTTGCAATGGGGCTGCAGACGGATGCGGCTGGCAACTTTTATTATGCCAAGTCCGGTCGGCACGCGTTGCCGGCCGTTGTCCCGCAGCATGGCACGCTGCTGAAGGTCGCTCCGGATGGTTCCCGCACAGAGATTCTGGCCGTTGGTTTTCGTGCGGCGAATGGAGTCTGCCTGAATCCGGACGGGTCATTTGTGGTGACGGATCAGGAGGGATTCTGGAACCCGAAGAATCGCATCAACTGGGTCCAGCCAGTGCAGGACGGCCAACCGAAGTTTTATGGCAACATGCTGGGTTATCACGATGTGACGGATGCCTCGGACAGTGCCATGGAGCCGCCATTGTGCTGGATTACGAACGAGTTTGACCGGTCACCGGGTGAATTGCTGTGGGTTGACAGTGACCGCTGGGGACCATTACAGGGAGCTTTGCTGAATCTGTCATATGGTTATGGAAAAGTTTTTCTGGTGCTGCATGAGCAGGTGTCAGGGCAGCGGCAGGGTGGCATGATTGAGCTGCCGATGCCGGCATTCCCGACGGGTGTGATGCGTGGGCGCTTCAATCCGGCAGACGGTCAGTTGTACGTTTGCGGTATGTTTGCGTGGGCCGGTAGTGCGACTCACCCCGGCGGCCTGTATCGACTGCGCATGCAGCAGAAACCGCTGCATCTGCCGCTGGGAATGCATGCTGTCCCGGGTGGCCTCGAAATGAAATTCAGTGAACCTCTGGATCCCGCCACTGTCAGTGCTGCTGCTGTGCGGATCAAAGCGTGGGATCTGAAACGCACGGCCGGTTATGGCTCGAAGCACTTCAACGAGCGACCGTGGGCCGTATCGAACGCCACTCTGTCTGCCGACGGATTGACGCTCAGCCTGAAGATCCCGGAATTGCAGCCGACGTGGGGGATGGAGGTCAGTTTTGATCTGCGAGCAAGGGACGGTGGCCCGGTTCAGGGACGCATTCACAATACGATTCACAGGGCGAACGACGCAGCCGTCGATCAGCGCTGAGAGCGGTCTGAATTGCTCTGACCAACCGCGTCTGACTGCCACTCAACTCTTTCGAAGCAGGCTCCAATGCTGAAGATTCTGCATACCGCAGACTGGCATCTTGGCCAGTCGTTTCATGGCTTTTCCCGGGAAACAGAGCATGCGGCATTTCTGGACTGGCTGTTGCAGCAGCTGCAGCAGCACCGACCGCACGCACTGCTGCTGGCGGGCGACGTGTTCGACACCATTCATCCACCAGCCACGGCTCAAAAACTGTTCTATTCGTTTCTCGCTCGGGCTCGTGCCCAGCAGCCGGACCTGCAGCTGGTGGTGACGGCCGGCAATCATGATGCCGGATCACGTCTGGAGGCTCCGGCGCGGTTACTGGAGACCTTCGACATTCGAATTCTTGGCACGCCATTGAATGCGGATGGTACAGAACTGGATCTGGCTCGTCTGCTGGTCCCGCTGACGGGTGATTCCGGCCGCACCGAGGGCATTGTGATTGCGATGCCGTTCCTGCGTCCGGCCGACGTGCCACCGGTGGTCGCTGACGATCCGTGGCTGGCAGGAATTCGCGAAGCCTGGCATCAGGCGACAGCCGCTGCTCGACAAATGAAAGACTCGACAGCGCCGCAGGCTGCTCTGATCGCCATCGGTCATTGTCATCTGCTGGGCGGGCAGGAGACCAGTGAATCTGAACGAAGATTGATTGTGGGGCATGCCGAAGCTATCGGTCTGGATACATTCCCCGCGGACCTCGCGTACGTCGCACTGGGACATCTGCATCGAGCACAGTCATTTGAACAGGGACGAATTCGCTACAGTGGCAGCCCGATTCCTTTGTCATTTACTGAGTCCGGTTATCAGCATCAGGTGCTGCTGCTGGAATTTTCTGAGGGCCAGCTGCAATCGACGCAGTCTTTGACGGTGCCTCGAACGATTCCCCTGCTGACAGTTCCGGAACGCGGGTTTGCCCCGTTGCCGCAGGTGCTGCAGCAGCTTGAGTCGCTGCGCAACCTGCCTGCCCTGCCAATCGAACTGCAGCCATTTCTGCGAATCAATGTGCTGGCCACCGGCCCCGACCCCACCCGTCGCCAGCAGATTGAACAGGCACTGCAGCACTGCAGTGTTCGGCTGTGCCCGATTCAGGCACAGACAGCGGTCGAACAGCAGTCGGCCGATTCGCCAGAGCCAGACCGCCCGGCCACGGCAGACCTCAGCGTGCTGACACCTGCCAGTGTTCTGACTCGCGAGTATCAGCGGCTGTATGCAGCGGATCCTCCAGCAGAACTGCTGCAGGCCCTGCAGGAAATTCTGCAGCAGGAGGAGTTGTCAGTATGAGAATTCTGCGGATCAGTCTCGAAAACCTCGCCTCACTCAGTGGTCGCCACAATGTGGACTTTACCAGAGAACCACTGCGCTCCGCGGGTCTGTTTGCGATTATTGGCCCCACAGGTTCCGGCAAAAGTACCCTGCTGGACGCCATGTGTCTGGCCTTGTACGACCACACGCCCCGATTAAAACTGGCACCCAGTCGAGGTGAAGAAGTCAATCAGCTCAGCCAGCAGGATGCTCGCGCACTTCTGCGTCGCGGAGCTGCTGCTGGAATGGCCGAAGTGGCGTTTGTCGGAGTTGATGGGCAGACCTGGACGGCTCAATGGAAAGTCCGACGAGCTCGCAATAAAGCTGACGGGCAGTTGCAGCAGTCCACGATGGCGCTCTATCGCGGTAATCTGCAGGATGGACAGGACGAACAGCTGCAGACGGGTGGAAAGAAGACCGAAGTTCTGGCTGCCATCCACGAACGTGTGGGCCTGACTTTCGATCAATTCACTCGCGCTGTTCTGTTGGCACAGAATGAGTTCTCTGCCTTTCTCAAATCAAAAGATGAGGATCGAGCTGCGATTCTGGAAGCCCTCACCGGTACGGAACTTTTTCGAGCGGTCTCGAAAGCCGTCCATGAGCGAACAAAAAAACTGAACAACGACCTTGAGAATCTGCGGACGCGTCTGCAGGGGAACGCCCCCCTGTCGGACACTGACCGCGCAGACCTCGACCAGCAGTGGCATGCGGTCAACACAGAGCTTCGCAGCGCAGACGACCGGAAGAAGCAATGGGAAACGCAGCGTACCTGGTATCAGCGGCTTACGGAGTTACAGGCTGAATGCGAGCGTGCATCGAACAGCCTGCAGGAGGCCACACAACTGAATCAACAGGCAGCAACCGCGCGACATCAGCTGGCGATCCGCGAGCAGATTCAGCGTGAGTCGCGGGGGCTGGTCCAGCAGCTGGATGGTGCCACGTCTCGGCACAGCCTGGCCGCAGCAGCTTTCACAGACGCAACTGCTGCCGCTGAAAAGGCACGAACCCAGCAGACAGATGCGGAACAGACCCGGCTGCAGGCACAACAGGCCGACACCCAGCTGCGGAACGCACACGCTGCACTTGAACCCGAATGCCTAGCTGCTTTAGAGCTCGATACACGGATTAACTCGGACAGTGGTACCCTACAAGGAGCCAGGACTGAGCTGCAGCGGGCAGAAGGTGACCAGCAACGTCACGACACAGCGCTCGAAAATTGCCGAGCGGAGATTCATAAGCAGACCGAGCAGCGTCAGGGCTATGCCGACAGGCTGCAACAGTACGAGCATCTGCAACCGCTGGCCGCACAGGGAGCATTGTGGCTGCAGTACCTTGATGCGCTGCGTGATGTCGACAGCTCCCTCTCAAATACACGCTCTGATGCCCTTGCACTGCAGGAAAAAAAGTCCACGCTGGAAGCAGAGATCCAGCAACTGCAGGCGGATCAGGATCAGCAGCAACTGCAGCGCCAATCGCTGGCAGCTCAGCAGGGTCAGATTGCTGACGAGTTGCAGCAACTCGCGCCGGACAGCCTGTACAATGAACTGACCGCACTGTCAGCTCGGAAAAACAGTCTGACCGGACTGCAGCGCAGCCTGCAGACGCTGGATGACAGACAGGAAGCACTGCAAACCGCAACCGCACGTTTCACGGATCGGAATCAATCGCTGCAACAGCAGATCAGCACGCTGGACAGCGTGGACAGCCAACTTCCGGAGGCTGAAAAACAGGCAGCCGCAGCCAGGCTGGCAGAGGAATTCCTGCGCAACGCACTGGATGACCATGCCGAGCGTCTGCGGGCCGCACTGCAGCCTGATCGCCCCTGCCCCGTCTGTGGCGCTGCAGAGCACCCGTGGCACGCAGAGCCTCCCGGGATTCAACAGACAGCGTTGCAGGAGGCCCAACGAAGACATCAGCAGCTTGCAGAATCTCTGCAGCAATTCAAAGCGGACAAGGCTCGCCTGCAGGGGATCATTGAAGGACTGCGCGACGAATGTCAGCAGCTGCAGGATGATCAGCAACCGCTGCGGAAAAAAGTCGAGGAGGCCGAGCAGGATCTGCAGCAGTTCAGAGCAGATCCGGACACAGCTCAGATCCTCGAGTTTTCAGACGACCAGCGGCACAACGCGATCACTGAACAGTTGCGGCGGATTGATCGCCAGACAGAGCTGTTGAATGAACGCAAGACTCGCATCCACGAGCTGGAACAACGGCGTCAGACACTTAACGCTGATGCAACACAGCTCGACGACGGAATCCGCAAGCTGGTCGAGGAAGCCAGCGGGAAAAGCAACAGCAGCAGTGAACTGGCCGGCCGGATCACCAGCGCGCTGCGGCAATGTGAACAGTTGCAGCAGGCACTGCAACAGCAGGAGGAACGGCTGCAGCCGCTGTGGCAGCAGTTGCCTGATGGTGCCGCAGAATTCCAGGCGGCTCCCGCTGCCTTCAGAACTCGACTGCAACAGGCATGGTTACAGATCGAGCAACTGAGTGGGGCGATTCAAACCTGTGATCGTCTGCTGGAAGTGGAACGCGGTAAACTGCCAGGATTGCAGCAGGCAGTCACAGAAGCGGCAGAGCGGACCAACCAGCGTGCGCAGACTCTGCAGGAAATTGAACAGTCTCTGGAAGAACTGCAGAAGCGACGTGCCGGCCTGTTGGGAGGAAAAACGGTCGCTGCTGTGCGTGAGGAGCAGAGGGCTGGTGCCGAGGAGTCTTCCCGCGGAATGAAAGCGGCAGAGTCACGATTTCAGGAGACGAAAGATCAGTGCACGGCTGCCACGACAAATGCTCAGAACGCCGAGACCACGCTGAAGCAGGTAGCGCACGAGGTCACGACTGCCGAGGCAAACCTCGCTGAATGGCTGCGGACATTCCAGCAGCAGCAGCAGCAGCATGAGCAGCCACTGGATCAGACACAGCTGCGTGACATACTGGCAGTGCCACATGCGGATCTGCAGGCCGAACGGCAGCGACTGCAGGACCTGCAGGATGCCGAAACTCGCTGCCGCGAACGGTCGCAGGCTTCCCTCGACCTGCTGCAGCAGCATCGCAACACTGATCCGCCGGCTCTGACACCGGAAGAACTTGAGCAGCGGCTGCAGGCACTGCATGAACAGCTGCAGACACTGCAGGATCAGGCCAGTGAACTGGGTTATCGCCAGCGAGAGGACAACAAACTCAGGTCGGAGAATGCTGCGATCCTGACCGAACTTCAGGAAAAAGAGGTCGCTGCTCGCCCCTGGCAGCAGTTGAATGACCTGATCGGGGCAGCAGATGGAAAGAAATTCAACCTGCTGGCTCAGCGCATCACACTGGATCTGCTGCTGCAGCACGCCAACGTGCAGCTGCGCGAATTCTCCTCCAGATATCGCCTTGAACGGCTGGGTGAATCATTGAATCTGGTGATTGTGGATCAGCATCTGGGCGACGAGCGGCGTTCGGTGCATTCGCTGTCCGGTGGCGAGACCTTCCTTGCGTCACTGGCACTGGCTCTGGGACTGGCCTCACTGACATCCAATCGAGTCCGCATTGAGTCTCTGTTCATTGACGAGGGTTTCGGCAGCCTCGATGAAGAAACGCTGGAAACAGCCATGAATGCGCTCGGCCACCTGCAGTCTCAGGGACGACGCGTCGGCATCATTACTCACGTGGAACGCATGAAGGACGCGATCCCCGTGCAGGTCCGTGTCCAGCGCGCTTCCAGTGGGACATCCCGAATCGTGCTGCCACGAAGCCAGACGGCAGCTGAACACTGACCACGGCTTGCCCGCTGGGACCACCGAGCACCAGCTCGGGAGCGTTGCGTCGAAACCGCAAAAAACACTCGTCAGCTTAGGCTAACGGATCGGCACCTGGGAACGCCCTGGGACCACCGAGCACCAGCTCGGTGACGTTTTCGATGCACATCTTTGCCCCGTGGGCATCAATGCAGAGAAAGGCCACGCC
This sequence comes from uncultured Planctomycetaceae bacterium, assembly GCA_903858815.1. GTDB lineage: Bacteria > Planctomycetota > Planctomycetia > Planctomycetales > Planctomycetaceae > SXXK01. The sequence continues at coordinate 11,061 of CAIOKE010000372.1, forward strand.
AGGGAAACGGTATGTCGCTGAGCGGTTTTATATGGGGTAAAGGGTGGCCGGGCAGGAATGCCCGGGCTACGGTTTTGGCTGAACACTGAACACGTTCCGCGGTTCGGTAGCAGCCTCACCCTCCCAAAGGGCTGACCACTGACCACTGACCTAATGTCGCGTAATCGCGCCGATGTCTTCGAAGAACAGTCGGATGTCCCGCAGGGTGGCCGGTTGAATCATCGTTCCGCCATAGCGAGTCGATACGATGGTTTTCCGAACCGTTTCAGCATCTCCTGCCGCGAATACTGCCAGACAGGGAACCTTCTGATTTCTGGCCCATGCCTGCACCTGAGGATAGACCTGCAGTACGTCCTGCGGAGCAGTGTCGGCAAGAAACAGCATGCCATCAGGGGGGGTTGTTTTGAGCTTCTGCAGGGCGTTTTCGGCCGATGGCATAATCGTGATCTGAAAATTGTGCCGACCGAAGTATTCCTTCAGTGCCTCAATCCGCTTTTTCTGAGTATCGACGATCAACAGGCGGAAGTCCGGCCTGACCTCCACTTTCAACGCGGCCTGACCCTGCCCTTGCCCCGCCGTTTCTGCCGCATCCCCCAATGATGTCAGCAACGGACGCAGATCACGGACCGCTTCCGAAGGTGACTGGTAACGCTCTGAAGGGCTGACCTTCATCAGCTTTTCACAAACCTGAATGCAGCCAGCCGGCAGCGATGGATTCACCGATGCCAGTGGGCGAGCATTCGTGTAGCGTCCCAGCAGCATTCGCTCTTCGCGATCCCGCGTACGTTCCCACGGACCTTCACCCGTCAACAGCTCGTAAAAAATTGCACCCGCGAAAAACAGATCGCTGCGCGGGTCGTTTCGCGGCGCATTTGTGCCGCGTTCCAGTGCTGCGTATTCCAGAGCCCGCTGGTTGTCTTCCGTCCCCTGCTGCGTCGGAGATTCAGCACCGGCTAACCCGAAATCCACCAGTTTAGCCACACCCGTACTGCTCATCAGAACGTTGGTCAGCTTCAGATCCCGATGCGTCGCTCCCTGCGTCAGGGCATACTCCAGCCCAAGACAGATGTGCAGAATGCAGCGAGTCGCTTCAAGGGGATTCAGAAACTTGCGGATCTTCAGGAAGTCACGCAGGTTGCCACCTTCCACGAACTCCATCGTGAAGTAATGAAACCGACCCTCGGTCGCAATTTCAAAAATCGGCACCACGTTGGGATGCACAAACTTCTGACAGATCCGCGCCTCACGCTGAAATGCAGCTACCGTTCGCGGGTCATCAGCCCAACGCTCTCGCAGCAGCTTCAAAGCAACGGTTTCACCCGTCTCCACGTTCTCTGCACGAAAGACTCGCGCAAAACTTCCGGAGGCATTCCGGTACAACAGCTTGTATCGCCCCAGCACAAGCCCTTCGGTTTCACCCTTCAGAATCCGACTGCTTTGCAAAGACGTTAACAGTTGACGACGTTCCAGCATCTGCAGTACGGCCGCCACATCCGTGGCTGCGTCGTACTCAGACTGAACGCGAGCAAAGTCCTGGAGATTCATCAACCGCGACGTCAGCAGGTACGTTCGCAGCGAGTCTTTATTTTTGATGAGCGGCATGGGCCGTCAGTTGAAACCGTCAGAAAGGCCGTATGAAAGCAGTCGCCAGAAAGGCAATACGAACAAATCACCCCGATATCGGAGCAAAATCCGGTTTACAGGGCGAAATTCGTTGCAAACTCTAATCTCCTGCCGAAACTACGCAACCTGCCAGATGCAGAATTCACCCTGCAGGGGCAGAAAATCGCTGCACCCGGCCGGCCCCGTTCGCATAACCCGACGGGGCACCTCAGCCCGTGACATCCACCTTTGCCACGGCCAAACATCGGAAAAATAACGCTGCCAGTGGCGGCACGGTCATGCTCAGACTGTGCTCGCGACCATGACTGGGCTCTGCTGTCGAATACAGCCCCCCCTGATTACCGACACCAGAACCTCCGTACACCTGACTGTCCGAATTCAGCTCCTCGCTGTAATACCCAGCCACCGGTACTCCCACCCGATAATTGCTGCGGACCGACGCAGTATAGTTCAGCACCACAACAACCTGTTCCCGACCATCCAGCGTGCTGCGGATCCACGCCACAACACAGTTGGCCGAATCATCCCCCACAATCCACTCAAACCCACGATGATCATGGTCCGCCTGATGCAGAGCCGGCAGCTCGCGGTAAAGTCGATTCAGATCGTGCAGCAGTTTCCGCAGACCCTCGTGCACCGGAAATGCCCGTAGTGGCCAGTCCAGCTCTGCATCATGATTCCACTCCGTCCACTGCCCCAGCTCAGCCCCCATAAACTGCAGCTTTTTTCCGGGAACAGCATACTGCCCGGCCAGCAGCAGCCGCAGACCAGCCAGCTGCTGCCACTGGTCACCCGACATCTGCGACGCCAGTGATCGCTTTCCATGCACCACCTCGTCATGCGATAACGGCAGCACAAAGTTTTCAGAAAACGCATACACACTGCGAAATGTGACATCGTTGAGATGCCAGCCTCGATGCACCGGTTCACGACGCAGAAACTTCAGCGTGTCATTCATCCACCCCATGTCCCACTTCATCGTGAATCCCAGCCCGCCGTCGTAGACCGGACGCGAGACACGAGGCCACGCTGTACTCTCCTCAGCAATCGTCACAATTCCCGGAAACTCTGCGTGCAGTACCGTATTCAGGCGCTGCAGAAACTCGATCGCCTCAAGATTCTCACGCCCGCCATGCTGGTTAGGAACCCATTGCCCCGAATCACGCGAATAGTCCAGATACAGCATGGACGCAACTGCATCCACACGGATGCCATCCACGTGATAGACGTCACACCAGAATCGTGCACTCGAGATCAGAAACTCGGTGACCTCGCGACGCCCATAGTTGAAAATCAGAGTATTCCAGTCGGGATGAAAGCCCCGCCGCGGATCCGCGTGCTCGTAAAGACAGGTGCCGTCGAAACAGGCCAGTGCATGAGCATCCGTGGGGAAATGGCCGGGCACCCAGTCCAGCAGCACGCCGATTCCGCGACGATGCAGATGATCTACGAAATACTGAAAGTCCTGCGGCGAGCCAAAACGCGACGTAGGAGCAAAATAGCCGGTGGTCTGATAACCCCACGAACCATCAAAGGGATGCTCCGTGATCGGCATTAACTGCACATGAGTATGGCCGAGTTCCGCAACGTAATCCGCCACCGCATGAGCCAGCTCGCGGTAATTGAAGAACTGACGGCCATCCTTCGGCCGACGCCACGATCCCAGATGCACCTCATAAATCGACATCGGGGAATGCATCCAGTCCGTGCTGGCACGACGCTGCATCCACTCACTGTCCCGCCAAACAAAATCCCGCAGACTCCAGACCACCGACGCCGTCTGCGGACGCCGCTCGGAATAAAATGCCACTGGATCCGCCTTCTCAAGCAAATGCCCGGATTGCGTGCGGATCGCATACTTGTAGCGTGTACCCGGAGTCAGATTGTGCAGAACCCCATGCCAGACACCCGTGTCCGATGATTGCAGCCAGTCACGCCCAGCCGTCCAGCCGTTACTGTCGCTGATGACGGAAACTTCACGAGCATTCGGGGCCCAGACGGCAAATCGCACACCGCCAGGCACCATGTGGGCACCCCAAAAACGATAGAGCGTCGTTCCATCCACAGGCCCGTCAAATGTGCCCGGGACAACAGGGGGAATTCGCAGCAGTCCCTTCTGCGGTGCAGTCAGCATGGCCGTTCACTTGTTCAAAAAACAGACAGCAGACGGAGGTGGAGCAGACAGCATACTGACTGCAGGCCCGGACGTCAGCACCACCCGCCAGAATCCACCACACTTCCCGGTTCCACCACAACTCACAAACCCAAAGCCGCGCAATCGGAAAACTTACCCCACAGCCCCCCACCTTTCTGAAACTCGAAAAAAACCTTCCCAAAATCGATTTTTGCGTCACAAAAGGGAATCTGGCAAAAATGAGCCGAGCTGATTGACAGTGCGGCTGCTGTCAAAATAGGCTTTCATTAACGATTGCACAGAGTCTGCCGGCGGAAATGGATCCGCCCATCAGGCCTGTCAAGGCAAGGTCGCACCAAACTCCCGGTGTGACCCCGATCAGAATAAGGAAAGTCCCATGCGTTACATGACCCTGCTGGCTCTGCTGGCAACTCTCGTCGTCGCCAGCCCTGCCGAAGCCGGTCGCAGCCGAACCACCCGCAAGGCCTGCTGCACTGCCGCTGCTCCTGCTCCAGCCGCTGAAGCCAAGCCCTGCTGCGAAGCTAAGCCAGCCTGCGAAGCCAAGCCCTGCTGCGAAGCTAAGCCCTGCTGCGAAGCTAAGCCAGTCGCTGAAGCCAAGCCCTGCTGCAAGCGAGTAATCGTTCGCCCCTGCCGCAAAGTGGCTGCAAAGCCATGCTGCAAGACCGCTGCAAAGCCGTGCTGCGGTGCTGCTGCCGCTGCTCCGGCTGCCACTGAAGCCCCAGCCGCTGCTGCCCCAGCCGCTCCTGCCGAAAAGAAGGCAGACGTACCGGCTCCTCCAGCCGCTGCACCAGAAGCCAAGTGATCTGAATCCTTAGCTGATACCCATCGAATCCCTGACAGTGGCCAACACTGTCAGGGATTTTTTTTGGATCACCGCAAAATGAAGTGCGCGGTGTCGCGGTGCCGCCTGAGTGTTGATGATTCTTCACCACCAAAAGACACGGTTGTCAGTGATCTGTGGTCAGTGCACGCAAAGTTGCCACCCGGAAGGGCGATGCTCCTGCCGAGCCGAAGTCAACTGCCGTTCTTCGCCGACAACCGTAGCCCGAGCATTCCTGACGCGAGGGACAAAAGTCGGCTGGGGCCGTCAAACCGACTTCAGCTCATCGAAAAACATCGTGTTTTTGCAGTACGGGGCCGAGCAGGAATGCTCGGGCTACATTTTTGTCCTTGGCGTCATTCCTGCCCGGCCGCCTTTGGCATACACAAAGCAGCGACCTGCCCCCCACGCGAGCCGTTAGCGTCAGCTGACGGGCGTTGCATTCTGCTTCTAAGCAGTTGTGCTTTCCCTGGCCGTTGCCCAGGGCTACGTTGTCTATGGCCGTTGGCCAATTGTGGGTGCGTGAACGGTGGTGGGTTCGGGTGTTGACGTTCAGCAGGCAGTTTTTAATGAAAGCATGCTGGGGCGTGACCACGGCAGGCCCGTCAGCCAGGGCTGCGCCCTCGGCTTTCGGAAACCGGCCCTGCAGGCCTGAATCGCAGCCGCAGGCAGAACAAATACGAAACACTCGCTCCAGCGGAACACCTCGGTTCATGGGTAACGACATGCGTCAGGCACCCACACACCCATTCAATGCTCTCAGTCCACGCGATATCGCCGCAGTTGCGATTCATCCAGCTCCACACCCAGACCCGGACCGGTCGGAACCTCAGCCATCGGTGGACCCAGACGCAGCGATTCCGTGATCAGATCCGCGTCGTGATAAAATGGCCCGATCGTATCGGCCGGAAACGCATCCGTGTCCACCTCCGGAAATGCGGCCGCCACCTGCAGCATCGCCGCTGTCCCAATCCCCAGCTCCAGGTTGCTGCCAATCGTGCAACGCAGACCGGCCGCTCGAGCAACCGCGACAATGTCGGCTGTCGCCGCAATTCCCCCATGCTTGCCAGGATAAATACTGAAAATGTCGGCCGCTCGATGATTCGATAACTGCCACGCATCCTGCAGAGTAAACACACTTTCGTCCGCCATGATCGGCACGACCGACTCACGACGCAGCTCTGCCAATGCCGCAAAATCCCCCGCCGGAATCGGCTGCTCGGCCAGCAACAGTCGCTGATCACGCAGCGCCCGCAGGCAATACCGAGCCTGCTGGATCGTCCAGCCACAATTCGAATCAATCGTAACCGGAATGTCCGGACCACAAACCTCCCGAACCGCACGCACTCGAGCAATATCCGTTTCCGGATCAAGCCCCGTCTTCACCTTCACACAACTGACCCCCAGCGCCAGATGCTGCTCAGCCATCTGACGGGAACCAGCGATGTCCCGAGCCCACACCACCAGCTTGATCCGCACACGATCACGCACTCGGCCACCAAGCAGCTGCCAGACTGGCAAACCCGCAGATTTCCCCGCCAGATCCCAGCAGGCCATCTCCAGAGCCGACTTGGTGAAAGGATTCAATTTCACCAGAAAATCCATGGTCCGACGTATCGCCGTGATGTCCCGCGGATCACGCCCCACCAGCGCCGGTGACAAGTACTCACGAATCAACGCCAGCACGGTGCCCTGAGTCTCTCCGGACCACAACGCCGAGACCGTCGCTTCACCAAGGCCCGTTAACCCCGTGTCCGTATGCATCTTCACGATCACATACGGACTGGTCGCATGCTCACCATGTGCCGTCTTCGCCGTCATTCCGGACTTCAAAGGCACACAGACCGGAATCGCTTCAATCGCAGTGATTTTCACCGACTGAGCTCCTGCAGGACCGAATTATTCATCCTGATGTTTTGGTTCCGGCAGCACAAACGTCAACACCGTTCCAACAACCGCATAACACCCAGCCACCACGGCACACATCAGTGCAATTTTGGCGGGGTTGGGCGGAGTTGAAGCGGACAGCGTCAACGTGATAAACGCCGCCGCCGTTCCAATCACACGTCCGCCAATGTTGGCAGCAAAACTTTCCCCCGTGCCTCGCAGATGCACCGGAAACACCAGCGGAATGTAATTCCCCCAGAAACTCATTTGCCCCACAACCAGAACACCCGCGAGGAAGACCGCAATCTGGAAAGTCCACAAGCTGCCGGCCGTATTGAGGTTGTTTGACAGCCACCAGTACAATCCCGGAATCAGCAGCAGACTGGGGATCTGAAACAGGCGGAACAATGTTCGCCGACTGGCCACCTGCACAGCAAGGATTGCCAGCAGGACACGACCAACCAGCCCCCCTGTCTCCTGCCACGTCTGCACCGATCCCGTAATCGCGTCCGTCGTGTTGCCCTTGATCGCGCCCAGTTCTTTGGGGTTCAGCTTACGACCTTCAGCCGCGGCTTTCTCAGAAGCTGCTGCCTGCGCCTTTTCAACGGCTGCTTTCACGTCCACATGACCAGGCAGAATCTGAGGATTCTGCTGGATGGCACCAAACGCCAGCCCGAATGTCGTGGCAAACACAATCGTCGTAATCAACGTGGTCCCCAACAGCTGCGGACTGAACAGCTCGGCAATGCTGGGACGCTTCAATGTGCCGTCCTGACGCTTCTTCTGCCACGCCGGGGATTCCGGCAGAAACGGACGAATCACAATCAGAGGAATCGCGGGAATCAAACCGGAAATCAACGTATACCGCCACGCCGCGTTCACCCCCTGAATCGCCGGCAGATCCTCAGCAAACTTCGCAGCAGCCGTGTTCATCAAAGCAACCATCACACCGCCCAGGGAGGAAAATGCCTGAGTATACCCGAGCACTTTTTCACGCTGATGCGGATTCGGAAACAACTCGGCCAACCATGCCACCGCCGCCACAAACTCCACACAGACACCCACAAACACACAGCAGCGGAAAAACAACAACTGATACAGACTGGTGGAAAAACCTGCCGCACACGCCCCAAAAGCGTACAACAGAATGCTCCACGTCAGCACCGTACGTCGACCCAGACGGTCCGTCAGATACCCACCCAGCAGACCAAACACGCCACCCGCAATCGCAGGAACAAAGAACAATGTTCGCGCCCAGCCGACATACAAAGGTCCACCGGGAAGCCAGTCCTGAGGATTCTGGCCCTCAGCGAGGACATGCAGATCCGCGATCGCCGTCTTCACAATCAACGGCAACATCAGCAATTCGTAAATGTCAAAGGCAAACCCGATCGAAGCGATCGTACAGATCAACCACTGGACGGACGTCAAAGCCTGCGCGGCTGGTGGAAGCGGTTTTTCAGCGGTGGACATGAGGAGCAATCCGGGACAAACAATGGAGGGAAGAACTCAAAACGCAGACGGAACGTCATCGCATTGTGAAACGTTCTGCCGGCGAACGCAACCATGACCGCCAATCCGTCCTGCTCACCGCAGGAATTTCAATGACACGACAACACAAACTGCCTGCCATGCTGGCCTGCAGGACTGGTCACAGAAGCGTCACTGCCAGTCTTCGTCATTGATCAGTGATCAGGCCGCTGGCAGGCTGAAACCCACACTACGGGGACTCCGCAGTCGAAAATGACGCTCGCTTGTCCGCCGAAACTGCCAGCGGCGGCCAGATCCCCCCCCACCCGCAGAATACGGACTCAGTTCACTCGCGCACTGCCGGACTTCGCCGATTTTGGGGCTTTGTCCGGATCAGTGAACAGCCGCACTGTCACGCGAGTATTCGGCTTGATTTCTGTACCCGGCTGAGGATCCTGCGATTCAACAGTGTAGATCGCAGCGGGAGTTGCCGCTGGTTGCCCCTGCTGCAAACTCACACGGCTGGCTTTGGGGTTTCTGTCGTCGCGAGGCAATCCCAGTGCATTGAGAATTTCCAGGGCTTCCTTGTGCGGCAGGCCCGTCAGATCAGGAATTCGACCGGCTTCGATCTGAGGCGCTGGACGTTTCTGTCCGCGTGGAGCCTTGGGTGCTTCTGGTGCACCGTTCCTGGCAATACCGTTATCCACATCGCTCTCCACACCTCCATCATCTCCCACTGGAATAATATTCCAACCCGGCGGCAAATTGGGCTCAAATGTGGGCTTCCTGCCAGGCCAGAAGTTACGTATCCAGTCGGTTTGATTGACCTGCACATTGGAGAATGTGTAGACGCTGATACCGGTTTGCGGGGGATCATACATCTGCACTGCCACCGGCAGCCAATTCTGAGTATCCAGCATCAGATTCACGTGGTGCCACTCACCCGCATCCTGCGGCAGATTCGGATAGATCACAAGATGCACCATGGTCGCGTCGGACGCCGGTGATTTGCCCTGATGAAAAGCCATCTCATATCGACGCCGCGCCTTCTCCGGTGGCATACCGAACAGAAATGGCAGCGGACTGTCCATAATATTCTTCCCCTGCATATCCGCGGGGATTGAAGCCACCAAAGCCTGTTTCTTCTGGACGTCAAGATCAAACACTCGAGTCCCGTTGCACCACCACTCCGTGTCAGAGCTCTCGACCAGATCAAACGGTTCACCGTCTTCCTTGAGCCGAATTCGCGGCGTTGTTCCTGCTTTCTTCGCTGCGGCCACCTCTGCTGCGCGGCGTTCCAGATCCTGTGGAGTCACTCGCGCAGACTTGAAATTCACTCTGCCGCAGTCCGGCTGCTCATATGCGAAACTTCCCTGCGAAAATCGTTCTGTCTTAAAGCTCAGATCATAGACGCGACGCTGAATGTCGCCTTCCATGCGAAAGACGTTACCGCTGGCCTTCGACCACTTTTCCAGCAGCACATCCAGCTCCGCTTCCTGAGCTGCAGACATTGGAGGAGCACGTCGAGCCTGGGGCTTGCCCTTCATTTCGATCGTCGCGCCCACACCAGCGGGCTGAGCAGCCGCCGGTGCACCCGCCACCCCTGACTCAGGCTCATCCGACACACGAGTCCGCCCAACGTTTGTCGCCGCTGTGCCCCGTGGAGCCTGCGAAGCCGGTGCCGGACGACGAACAGCAGCCTGACCAGCACCAGACTGAGCATTCAGTCGAGGAACCACAGACAACAGACCGACCAGACACATCACGGCAGCAAAAGTTCTGACCATCGGACTCCCTTCCGACACCTGCCTCCGCAGAGCACAGGCTATGTCATACCGTTCCGAATGCTCGCGTCCCTGCGATCAACCGTTCCGGCATTCGTTTTGTTCAGCCCCGATCATCCCTGCATTGACTCAGGTCCCGAGACATCGAATTCTCAGGCATTTTTAACGAATTATCCGAATTCACTCCAGACCGATTTTTCCTGACAATTCACGCAAAAAATGGCAGCCAGAACGCAAAGGTCAACCGCTTTCGTCGACTCAGCAGGGAAATCCAGACACCACAGCCAACTCATTCGGCAATCGCTGCTGCAGCTTCCAGTCAAGCGGCAGCTTCTGCCGCTGAACAGCCAACAGCCAACAGCCAACAGCCAACAGCCAGCAGCCAGCAGCCAGCAGCCAGCAGGCACCAGACTCAGGCTTGACCGGACGCCGGCAACGGCAGCAGATCACGCAGCTCACCACCATGCACTCGTTGACGACACTGCAGATACAATCCCGCAAAGCCCGCCAGAAACAGTACCGACTGCAGACTGCTGAGCACCGTAAAGGACGCGTACTGGCCGGCCGGAGTCAACAGGCCGTTCGCCAGCTCGCTGCCACTGCTCACCACCAGCATCACTCCACCGACCAGCAGCATCAGACTGAGGAACTCAATCAGAAAATTCAGCGGCTGGGATAACACAAACGAAATCCCCCGACTGATTCCCTCACTGCCATCACACCGCTCTATGCCAATCGCACACTGACCCAGAAACAAGCCCAGCAGCAGCACCAGATGGGCCCAACCACACCCCAGCCCCACACACGCCTGCACCAGACCCTCAAGGTAAGGCCAGAAGGACAGGACCTCAGCAGCCTCCGCCATCACCAGCCAGAACATACTGACCGCCAGCGACATCCCCAGCCAGATCAACAGGGCAATCAGGGACGCCTGCAATCGCTCTGCCGCCATCAGCAACGCCGAAAAAAATCCCAAACGCTCACCTCGACACAACATCCCACCAACACACCCCGAAACGACCACCAGCAGTACACTATGCAGAGATAATCCCGCCAGTTGCAGCAGCCAGCCGGTGGGACGAGGCACCCCCGGAGTCCTGAGCTGGTTGGACACCAGTTGCATCACCAGCGAAGGCACGCTGTAACTGGCAAGACCCGTCCCAGGCTCCGGCAATCGGACCGCCACCCGACTTTCTGCCCGCACCACGCCCCACTCGCCCTGCCGTGAGTCATTCGCCGCTGCGTTTCGCCACAAGTCGGCCGGAAATAACTGAAAAAGTCCGCCGCAACACACCACCACAACAAACGCCAGTAACAACAAACCCGGTCGCACACCCTGCTGAATTGAGGCAAAAAACAGCCCCAGAATGCGTCGATTCAGAGGAAATTCCGCTGTTGTGTCCATCTCGCCCGCCCCCGTTCTGCACACCGACTGTCACACAGCCCGCTGATCCAAAATCAACCGCCCCACCCTTTTGCGGGAATCGGCATCAAATCTGCGAAATTTCGTGGAATTGTGCAATTCTGATGTTCTCAGAATCCACCGTCTGCCAGCAAACTTCCGTCAGCACAGGTCGCAAAATCGTTCTGCAGGATACACCGCTGATGATCGACAGATCCGGACAGTCCCCCGCTGATCAATCGCCGGCCCCCGCTCAATGGCCCTCCCGTGCACTGCTCCTTCTGCTGCTGTTGCCCTGCGCCGGTTCAGCACTGGCCACTCTGATCCCCGATCACGCTCCCGCTCTGCAGGTTGTCACCGAACGGCCGGCACTGGTCTTCGAATCCTACCTCGCCGACACCAGCCAGTTCGAAGCCGAATCACGCCCGGTGATCACTGAAGAGTTCTTCTTTCGCAACCTGGGCCAGAACCCGGTGGAGATTGCCGAGCTGAAGCCCAGCTGCGGCTGCCTCGCCCCCACCGCGACTCCACGCATCATCGCTCCCGGAGAAACCGGACGCATCACACTGCCCGTTCGCACCGCCAATGAACCCAGCGGACTCCGCGAATACCTCGTCACCGTTCGCTACCTTGATCCCAATCCCCGCGAAGTCACACTCACCTGCCGTATGCTGCTGCCACAGAAGAAGCTGCTGATTGAACCACGAGTCGTGATGGTGATGGGACAACCAGCCCCCACGGCAGTCCACGAAGTCGCCATCTCAGACTTCCGCGAAGGTCGTCCTCAACAACCCATCCAGATCGCTCGCATCGAAGCCACACCCGCGTTCGTACAGGCCAGTCTCGCCGGACAATCCACCGGCGAAGAACTCAGCCAGACCCGCCTGAATATCCGCTTCGACGGCACTCAGCCTCCCGGTCAGCATCGAGGACTGGTGGCCGTCTTTACCAATGACCCGGACTACCCCGTGATCCAGATCCCCGTCGTCGTGGGCAGCCGAATCATCAGCAGTCCGGGCAGCGATGGAACAGCCCCGGTCGAAGCCCCCCGCGCTCGCGCGGCCCCCGAAATGGGACGCGTCGTCATCAACCGTAATGTGCTCAGCGAATCGGGAGCTGCCGACCTGCAGATCACAGCTCCCGCAAACTGGCAAACCGGAACCGTGGAAGCGTGGCCCCCTCAACTGAACGCCACTTATGTGCCCGGCACTGTGACAGACAGTTCCACCGCTGACACGAAAAACACCGACGCACAGACACAGAAACTTGCCCTGCGAGTCGGAGTCACCGAACTGCCACCCGCAGGACTGAACCAGGGAGTCCTGACGCTGCATTTCACCACGCCCGAGGGTCCCCGCATTCTGACAGTGCCCATGTCACTGATCTGGTTGTGATTTTGACCAGATCCAGCGATACAGGTTGCGACTGTCCACATAACGCGATTCAGAGGCCGCAGACCCCAGCACCACCACAATCACTCGACGCCCCTCGCGCTCGCCCACAGACACCAGGCAGGCGCCCGCCTTATCTGTCGTCCCGGTCTTCACTCCGCTGTAGCCCGCCATGCCGAGCAGTTCGTTGGTGTTTTTCCACAGCACATTTCGCTGATAACCACCAGGTCCGGACAACACGGCTCCACGCTGCCGAGTTCCCATGATCTGCACCAACAGCTCACTGCCCAGCATCCGCCGCGCCAACTGGGCTAAATCCACAGCCGATGCATAATGGGTGGGACCCGTCAGACCATGCGGATTTTCGAAATGCGTATTGGACAGACCCAGTACCACAGCTTCCGCATTCATCGCCTGCACAAATCTCAGCAGAGGGTCCTCCGCAGCCACCTCACCCGCCGGCAGAGACAGCTCCAGCTGCTCCAGCACTCGCCCCCCGAAATGCTCGGCCAATGCCACGGCCATGTCGTTCCCCGAGGGCAGCATCAAGCCATACAACGCTTCCGATACAATCAATGATTCCCCGGCTCGCACCCCGGATGTGGAACCAATCGTACCGTCACCACGCGCCGACATCGTCAGCCGCTCCTCAGCCAGCTCGGGGGCTTTCTGCAGCAACCGCGCTGTCAGCCACGCTGTCATCATCTTGGTGGTGCTGGCCATGTCCTTCCGCACAGCAGACTCAGAACCTGCCAGCTCCGCCCCCGTTGCCGCATCGACCACAGTCCATGCATCGGCCGTCACCAGTGGCCGACCATCCGGCTGCTCGGCCGGCTCCAGCGGCAACTGCTCGGCATTCACAACCTCCGGAGCCGGTACCAGCTCCGGTTCAACCACCGGCCCCAGCTTCTGCCAGAAGTCGGCCCGCACGATGCCGTCCACCGCCAGTCCCACCGATTCCTGAAACCGTCGCACAGCCGCTTCCGTAGCCGGACCGAAGTCGCCATCAACACCCAGTGCCGGAGTCGGCTGGAGCCGCGCATTCAGCGTCCGCTGCAACAGCTCCACTCGCAGACCGAATGCTCCCAGCTTCAACTCAACTTCTTCCGTCACCCCCTGCTTCCACTCAGGATTGAAGTGATCCCAGGCTGCTCGCGCGACCCTCGCAATCAGGTCATGAGCTGCATTCGAATCCTCCCAGCTGCGGTCCTCATTCTCAGTCGTCAACACACAAATGGCAAACACGCCGCTGGGACCGTAAATCAGGCCGGCATCCGTTCTGGACGCTGCGACAGCACCGCTTTTGTGCGCAATCTTTGTACCCTTCGGCAGACGGGCAGCCAGCATCGCACTGTCCTCACAGCTTTCCAGATGCTGCAGCATGGACCTGCACGAATCAGCAGAAGCGACCGTACCACGCTGAATCTGTTCCAGCAGACCCACAGTTTCCAGCGCCGTCGTGCTGCCAAGGCCGTACAGCCGGCTGCGTTCCGGAGCAATTGTGGTGTCACCACGATAAACAAACGAATTCAGGCGAGTTTCACTGTAGCCCAGTTCCTGCATACAGGCCGCGGTTGCCGGCAGACCAACTTCGCGAGCCACCAGATTGGTGGCCGTGTTGTCCGAATATCGAATCATCAACCGAATCGCGTCGCGCACAGACAGCTGCAAGCCGGCCGAAAAATGCCCCGTCAGAATTCCGGATCCCGGCACCTTGTCAGCCTCTGCCAGAGTCAGCATGCGAGCCGCATCAAGCTGCCCCGCATCAATCTGACGATAAGCTGTCACCATCAGCGGCAGCTTGATCAGACTGGCCGTTGGCTGCACCATCTCAGCCCGCCACAGAAACTGTTCGCCCGTGTCCAGATGCCGCACAGCCACGGCCGCATTGCCACGATGCGCCTGAACCAGCGGACGAATTCGCTCCTCCAGTGTCTGACCGCTGCTGCTGCGCCCGCTGACCAGCCACAGAACACCCAGAACCACAACTTGCACCCATCGCACGTGACTGCCGTGACCGGACATGTGTTGATTTCCATCGGAGCCTGCTGTTGGACAATCGCCGGGTTCCAATTCTAAAGGGCCGCCAGCAGTCTGTCGAACCGACAGGTCCAGAGCTGCGGCATTTGCAATTCGCAGTTTAAGTCGCGAGGATTCCCGAAATATTCTGCGTGCTCTGCTTCGCTCTCCCCGTTCGCCCTCCCCGGACTCAGATCTCATCATGCACACCGACGACTCCGCTGCCCGCCGCGCTTACTGGACAGAACAACTGGAACTGGGTTATCAACTGGTCCAGCAGATTCAGGCGTGGCCGGTCAATGAGTGCCTTGAACCATTCGCCAGTCTGCCGGCAGCGGCCGCAGCAGCGGACGTCGAAATGCTGTTCTCAAACAGCAAAATCGCAGGCGGGCTGGATCGAATTCACTGGATTCGCCAGTCACTGGTCCCGGATGTGCTGGCCATCGCCACAGCAATGCTGCGCCGCGGCTGGATTCTGAAAATCGAAGACAGCTACCGATCTCTCGAAATGCAGACTCGCCTCGGCAGCAAACCAGAAATCTTCGACGCCATTCTGCAGAAATGCATCTGGGAAAATGGCGGCACGGTTCCCGCACCGGATGTCCTGTTTCGGCGCGGCTGCGTGCTGGTTGCCAATGTCCCCAAAGTTGGCACCCATATGTCGGGCACAGCCATCGACATTTCCGTGTTTCGTCGCAGTGATGGAACAGAAGTCTGGCGCGGCAACCCATACCTCGAAATGAGCGAACGCACCCCGATGCGATCGCCCTTCGTGGAACAGGAATTCACAGCCAATCGTCTGGCCATTACCGAACTGATGGAAGCTCAGGGATTCATGCATTTCCCCTTCGAATTCTGGCACTACAACAAAGGCGATGCACTCGGTCACATCCTCAGCCAGATTCCCGGCCCCGCAGCCTTCGGACCAGTACACTGGGACGCCACCAGCAACTCCGTCACTGCAGTCCCGAACGCCGATCAGCCACTACGCCCACTGCCCGAAATCCAGCGCGAAATCGAAGCCGCCATCAGTCGCCTGAAAAGAAACTAAGCGGTCCCCCCCCCCCGGGCCCCCCCAGCACCAGCTCGGTCCACCCCCACCACCCCAGGCCCCCCAGCACCAGCTCGGTCCACACCCCAAACCACCCCCCGGGACCACCGAGCACCAGCTCGGTCCACCACCACCCCCCGGGACCACCGAGCACCAGCTCGGTCCACACCCCCCCGGGACCACCGAGCACCAGCTCGGTCCACACCCCCCCGGGACCACCGAGCACCAGCTCGGTCCACACCCACCCC
>CAIOKE010000373.1 GCA_903858815.1 uncultured Planctomycetaceae bacterium
ATCACCGCCCTCCTTGCGGCGCAAAATGCCAGCACAAAACAACTTGTGCAACTCGCAGCATGAAACCTTTGCGTCAGGCAAAGAAATGAACTGTTAGTAGTACGAGGGAATTCCCGGATCCAGGACCGTTTTGTGAGGTAATCGCTGGATTTTTAAGGAAAACGGGGTCGGCTGTTCAAATTCCTCAAGCCTTCTGCGAAACTTCTTCGGATTCCGACTCGAACATTCCGAACATCTACGCTACACTTTGCGATTCTCTTGACGGCAGCATTCCTGGGTCTGTTCGTCTGAACAGCTGTGTTTTATGGTGCTGTTTTTGGTTTTTTGCGGCTGGGGTTTTTGACTCATGTTTGCTGTGATTGAAGACGGTAATCGTCAGCATCGGGTAGAGCAGGGCTCTTTCCTTTCTATTGACTATCGCGAAGGTGTTGCAGAGGGTGAAGAGATCACCTTCGACCGCGTTCTGTTGGCGAACGGCGGTGGTCCCAGTGTCATCGGTGCTCCGCTGATTCAGGGTGCCGTGGTGACTGGTCAGGTGAAGATTGCCACAGAGAAAGGCCCGAAACTGGAAGTCCAGCTTTTGCGTCGCCGCAAGAATTCTCGTCGGCATACCGGGCACCGTCAGAAGCATACTCGCGTTCAGATCACCGGCATATCGGTGCCGGGTCTGCAGGTTGTAGCACCGGCTGAATCCGCCTGATTTTTCAGGTGAGGGGCCGTTGTTCCGGGAATTGTGAGCGAGTTGCTGGTTTAGCAGCTCGCTTTTTTGCTGCGCGGTGTTGAAGGTAGCAGTCCTTCAGAGTGCAGCAGCTTTCTGGCAAATCGATTATTTCGGCAGAAGCGACCTATGCATACATTCTCATTCGTTGCCTGGTTTGGCGCGGTGGTATTTCTGTCTGTGTGTCTTGCGGGCTGTGGCCGCGATGGTGGGTCTGCCGAGGTTGCCACCGGGGCTGGTCCAGCGGCTGCCGCTGCCGCGCCACCGGCGTTGGTGCGAACGCAGGTAATCCGGGAAGAGGACGTATCGCCCGAATTTCGAGCGACGGGCAATGTGCGACCGCGGCATTTCAGCGTGGTGGCATCGGGTGCGGATGGAGTCGTGGCGGAGTTTCCGGTGGAGGTGGGTGAGTTTGTCCCGGCCGGGACTCTGCTTTCGAAGCTGCGGATGGAATCCACGGATCTGGAGCTGCAGGAGCAGGAGGCCCTGACGGAAGCTCGCGCGGCGGAGCTGGCGGAACTTCAAACGCCCCGGCGTGAGGACGTGGAAGAGTCGCAGGCGCGAGTTCAGGCGTTGCAGGTTACGGCGTCCAATGCACAGCGCCGTCTGGAAGAGCTGCGAGCGCTCAGTCGGCGCGGTGCAGCAACTCAGTCTGAACTGCGTGACGGCGAAGATGCCTTTGATGCGGCTCAGCAGAACCTGCTGGCTGCTCAGGCGGCCTATCAGCGCACAGCTTCGGGAGCTCGGGAAGAAAAGAAACAGCAGGCTTCCTCAATGCTCGAGTCTCAGAAGAAGCATGTTGATTTTCTGAAGGCTGAGCGTGAGAAGCGTCTGACGAAGGCTCCATTTGATGGCTTCGTGGTGGAAGAGCATACGTATGTTGGTCAATGGCTTTCAAAGGGAGCGCCTGTTCTGACTCTGGCTCGTCTGGACGAGGTGGAGGTGGAGGTGCAGATTGATCAGCAGTACATAGACCAGGTGTCTGCGGGTCGCGAGGTGACTTTGCGAGTGAGTGGCAGTGCAGGTGCAGGTGCAGGTGCAGGTGCAGCGACCACCGCTGAAGGGGCTCGAGAGTGGACTGGGCGTGTGGCCGCTGTTGTGCCGCGCAGCAACTGGGAACGCGGTTCACGCAGTTTCCCGGTCATTATACGAATTCAGAACGAGATTGATTCCAGCACGACTCCGCCCACTCCGGCATTGCGTGAGGGGATGATGGCTGAAGCCGCATTTCGCGGAATTCCCGTGAAGGCTCTGCTGGTGCCCAAGGATTCGGTCGTGCGAACATCACGCGGTGCGTTCGTGTACGTGGTGAATCCAGCTGAGGAGGGCAAGCCTTTGAGTGTTCGTCAGGTACTGGTTTCTTTGGGGATTGGCACGGGTGTCTGGATTCAGGTTCAGGGCGAGTCGCTGGCGGCCGGTCAGCAGGTGGTGACAGAGGGTGCCGAGCGATTGCGAGCATTTCAGACCGTTTCGATTATGGAGCCTGCGAAGCAGGCCGCTGATGGTGGGGGTGGGGCGCCTGCAGGGGCTGTTCCGCAATAACGGTTTCCAGCAGAACACTGACTGTTCAGATCGTTGACGACGGCATTTCGGCGGGATGTCACTGAGGCTTGCAGACTGGTTGGGTGGGACATGGATCTGATTCGGTTTTCCATTGAGAACCCTGTGAAGCTGACAGTCGGAGTGATTCTGGCTCTGCTGTTCGGCAGCATTGCCTACCTCGCGACTCCTGTGCAGCTGACGCCGGACGTGACTGAGCCGGAAATCACAATCTCCACCTTCTGGGCCGGCGCCAGTGCGCAGGAGATTGAGAAGGAAATTGTGGATGAGCAGGAAGAGCAGTTGAAGAGTGTGGAGGGGCTTGAGGAGTTTCGCAGTGAGAGCAGTGATTCGATGGGCATGATCACGCTCAAGTTCGCTGTGGGGACAGACCTCGCAGATGCTCGTGCTCGAGTTGCCGAAAAACTGAATCAGGTTCCCAACTATCCCCCCGATGCTCGCGAGCCGGTGATTTCCACTGCGAACTCCGGTACGAAAGCGATTGCCTGGTTCATTCTGAAACCGATTCCTCCCAGTCGCGAAGATCTGCAGAACCTGATTGCTCAGGATCCGGCACTCAGAGAGCCTCTTGAGGGTCTGATGGCCGTGCCCGGTCCGATCAGTCTGCCGCGGATCAATCTGCTGTCTGAGCAGTATCCTGTGCTGCGGGTGTTTACCGAGGGACGCAATAATCCGGCACTGATGCGGAAGTTCGCTGAGGATTATATCGAAGCTGAGTTTGAGCGAATTGCCGGGATAGCGAATGCCAATGTGTTCGGTGGTCAGGAGCAGGAATTTCGAGTGGAGGTGCACCCGGCTCGTCTGGCTGCACTGGGGATCACGATTGATGATCTGAGAGTGGCTCTGGCGGCACAGAATCAGAATGTTTCGGCGGGTGATATCCCGGAAGGCAAGCAGCGGAATGTTGTGCGCACGCTGGGACAGTTCACGACTCCGGAGCAGGTTGGGGAAACGATCATTACGACTCGAGACAATGCGCCGGTAAGAGTTCGTGATGTGGCGGAAGCAGGTGTGGCCTACAAGAAGCCGGACGGCGTGGTGCGGCAGATGGGTCTGAACGCGCTGGCTGTGAATGCTCAGCAGGCACCGAATACAAATGTCAAGGAAATCATGGGGCCTCCGCGCCGCGAACTGGACCTGAATGGTGACGGAGACATTTCAGCTCTTGAACTGGCCGAATGTACTCGGATTTACGGACGCAATCTGCGGATTGCCTGCGAAGAGCTGAACCAGGGAATTCTCGCAACGAAGGGCCTGTACATGGAGCAGGTCTATGATGAAACGATTTACCTTGATTCGGCAACTGCCCTTGTTGAGAGCAACGTGTATTCGGGCGGTGCACTGGCTGTGGTGATTCTGCTGCTGTTTTTGAAGAGTCTGCGGACGGTGTTGATCATTGGACTGTCGATTCCGATCAGCGTTATTGCCACGTTCATTTTCATGAAGCTGTTTGGCCGCAGCATCAACGTGATCAGTCTGGCGGGGATGGCCTTTGCTGTGGGGATGGTGGCTGATAACGCCATCACGGTTCTGGAAAACATTTTCCGTCATTATCAGATGGGTAAGTCGCCTCGCGAGGCTGCAGTTCAGGGGACGCAGGAGGTTTGGGGGGCGGTCCTTGCTGCGACGTTAACGATGATTGTGGTGTTTGTTCCGGTGATCTTTGTGCAGGGGCAGGCAGGGCAGTTGTTTCGTGATATTTCGCTGGCGATTGCCTGTTCCGTGGGGATCTCACTGATTGTCAGCATCACTGTGATACCTGCGGCGTCCGTCTGGTTGCTGGGTGGACTGAAGCTGGAATCGCTGGATTACGATATGAGCTTTGGTCCAACGGGGTTGTTTGGCCTTGTGCGTGTCAGTCACTGGCTGAATGAGGGGCTGGCCGGGACGATGAAGCGCCTGATGTCGGCTCGCGGCAGCTGGTTCTGGCGTCTGCTGGTGGTTGTGTTGTTCAGTGCGGGCAGTGTGTGGGCCAGTCTGCTGTTGTGGCCAGCAACAGAGTATCTGCCGAACGGCAATCGGAATCTGGTGATTGCCATCCTGCTGCCTCCGCCAGGCTACAATATCGATCAGATGATTTCGCTGGGGAACAACATTGAGCGGCAGCTGGCGCCCTACTGGACAGGCGAAGCGGCTCCAGGCAGTCCGCGAATCAATGACTTTTTCTTCGTAGCGCGGGGGCGCAGTCTGTTTCTTGGGGCGAAGGCGGTTGATGAGCTGCGAGCGGGCGAGCTGATTCCGATTGTGGCACAGGCTGCGGGTTCGCAGCCTGGTGTGATTCCCATTGTCAGCCAGTCCAGTCTGTTTGACAGCGGACTGACCGGTGGCCGCTCGATTGACCTTGAGATCACCGGTCCTGATCTGGAGGAACTTGTTCAGGAGGCGCAGAAAGCGTTTGGCATGAGCATGGCAGCGTTTCCGATGCCCGAGGGGAATCAGCTGCGTCCGATCCCCGGACTGGATCTTTCCAGCCCGGAACTGCACGTCGTGCCAAAGCTTGAGGAGTGTGCGGAGCTGGGAGTGACAACGGCCTCACTGGGTTATGCGGTGAACGCGCTGGTTGACGGAGCATTTGCTGGTGAGTATTCGCATGAAGGTCGCAAGATCGATCTGGTGATCTGTGGCGACGAAGACTACGCGGTGCATTCTCATGACCTTGAGAATCTGCCGATTCGAACACCGACCGGCCAGACCGTACGCCTGTCTGCTGTGGCTGATGTGCAGTTGAGTCGCGGGCCTGAGCAGGTCAATCATTCAGAGCGTCAGCGATCAATCACCATTCAGCTGACTCCGGCACAGGGGATTCCGCTGGAGGCCGCCATGTTGCGGATGAATGAACAGGTGCAGAAAGCACTGATGGAAACGCCGCGATTTCAGAGTGGTTTGTATCAGATGCGTCTGGCGGGTACTGCGGACAAACTGGCTGATACGTGGTTTGACCTGAAGTGGAATCTGCTGCTGGCGCTGCTGCTCAGCTATCTGCTGATGGCCGCGCTGTTTGAATCATTCCTGTACCCGCTGGTGGTGATGATCAGCGTCGCGCTGGCGCTTGTCGGAGGTCTTGGTGGTTTGCGGATCATGAATATTTTCCAGCTGCAGCCACTCGATATGCTGACCATGCTGGGGTTTGTGATTCTGATCGGAACAGTGGCCAATAATGCCATTCTGATTGTGCATCAGGCCCTGAACTATATGCGTGAAGAGGGCATGGCTCCTGTGGAAGCAGTCTGTGAGACCGTGCGAACTCGCATGCGTCCGATTGTGATGAGCACACTTTCCACGGTGCTGGGAATGCTGCCTCTGGTGGTGCCTCTGCCGATCTATGCTGACGGAGCGTGGGTGTGGAGTGTGGGAGCGGGCAGCGAGCTCTACCAGGGGCTGGGGGCCGTTGTGCTGGGTGGAATGGTGGTTTCGACGATTTTTACTCTGATTCTGATTCCGGCAGGATTCAGTCTGGTAATGGATGCTCGGATGCAGCTGACACGGCTGATCGGGGCGGTGCGAGGACGGCCAACCGGTTCAGCTGGCGGTTCGGGAGCGGCATCAGAAGGGGCTTGAGGGCCCGGTTTCCTGTCTTTCTGCCTCGGAAAATTCGGCTTTTCTCGAGTTTTGGCCAGTCCCGTCCAGGTTCTTCAATGTTTTGAATTCCCACGCAGGCATGTTTAGGATACGGGCTCACAGCGGTCGATGACCACCTCCGTCGAATCGCTGCATTGCCGGGGTTTTCAAAGTGCTCGTTTTAAGGCTATCAGGACATCAATTTCATGCTGACAATTCCCGCTTCCGGAGCTCTGGACTTCCTTTCACTGGGCGCATTGATTCACCGGCTGGATCCGGGAGTGATACCATTCCGCAAGGCCAACCAGTGTGCCATTCATGTCAGTGGCGGGGAATTCAACTGTGCTGCAAATCTGTCGGACTGTTTCCGGCTGAAGACCGGTATCACGACAGCCATGGTTGACTACCCGATTGGTGAGTTGATTCACGAACGTGTTCGGGCGATGGGTGTGCAGCCATTCTATAAGCGGTTTGCCCACGATGGCGTCCGCGGGCCCAACATGGCCACGGTTTACAGTGATCAGGGCCATGGCGTTCGTGGACCGGTTGTATTCTACAACCGCAGCAACGAAGCTGCTGGTCTGCTGAAGCCTGGTGATTTCAACTGGTCAGAGATCTTTGCCGGTGGCGTCCGCTGGTTTCACAGTGGCGGCATCTTTGCGGCTCTGTCATCGACAACTCCGGAACTGATCATTGAAGGTATGAAGGCGGCCAAGGCCGCTGGTGCTGTGACCTCCTTTGACCTCAACTACCGCGCGAAACTCTGGCAGGTCAGCGGTGGTCTGGACAAGGCTCAGGAAACGCTGAATCGTATCGTCGAGCACGTCGATGTTCTGGTGGGTAACGAAGAGGACCTGCAGAAGGGACTGGGGCTGAAGGGGCAGGACGTGGAAGTTCACGGAAAGCTTGATCCGACGGCCTTCTTCGGCATGATGGAGGAAGTTGCCAGCAAACTGCCGAATGTAAAGGCTGTGGCGACAACGCTGCGCGAAGTGCATTCCACCAATCGTCATTCATGGAGTGCTGTGCTGTGGCTGGAGGGACGAACCTACCAGGCGAAGACGATGGAACTGGATGTGATTGATCGAATCGGTGGCGGTGACGGATTTGCCTCCGGGTTGTTTTACGGATTGTTGACGGGCAAGGATCCTCAGACGGCTCTGAACCTTGGCTGGGCTCATGGAGCACTGCTGACAACCTATCCGGGCGACACGACAATGGCGACCATCAAAGAAGTGGAAGCCGTGGCCTCCGGTGGGTCAGCGCGAGTCCAGCGTTGATCGGTATGAGTATGAACGCAGGGGTCTGACACAGGACGATTTCCAGTTGTCTGCACGCCGTTCCCTTCTGTGGGCAGGTGTGGCAGCTTTTCTTCAGAGGCAGCAGGGCTCGATGTCAAAGCATGATATTGGACTGATTGGTCTGGCCGTGATGGGTCAGAACCTGGTCATGAATATGGCCAACAAGGGTTTCTCGGTCGGTGTCTACAATCGCACCACCGAGACGACTCACGAATTCCTGAAAGGGCTGGGAAGTCGGCCGGCAGGCGTGGTTGAAGCGGGGGCGGCTGAACGCATTCACGGCTATGACTCTCTGGAAGACTTCGTTAACAGCCTCGCTGCGCCTCGTCGTGTCATGATCATGGTGAAGGCCGGTAGCCCGGTGGACGCCGTGATTGACCAGCTGAAGCCACTGTTGGCTCAGGGAGACATCATTATCGACGGCGGCAATGCCGACTACACGGATACCAATCGTCGCCACAAGCAGTTGGCCGAGGAAGGTTTCCGATTTATCGGGACTGGTGTTTCCGGTGGTGAAGAAGGGGCACTGAAAGGGCCCAGCATCATGCCGGGCGGACATCCGGAAGCCTGGCCATTTGTTAAGGACGTCTTCCAGAGGATCAGTGCGAAAGTGGGGCCGAATGGGGACATTCCGTGCTGCGACTGGGTCGGTGAAGCCGGCGCCGGCCACTATGTGAAGATGGTGCACAACGGGATTGAATACGGCGACATGCAGCTGATCTGCGAAGCCTATTACATCCTGAAGTATGGCGTTGGACTGTCAAATCGTGAGCTGTTTGAAGTGTTCCGCGAGTGGAATGAGGGAGAACTCGAAAGCTACCTGATCGAAATTACTCGTGATATCTTCACGGTGCAGGATCGTGAGACCGGCAGTGATCTGGTGGATCTGATTCTTGACACGGCCGGGCAGAAGGGGACTGGCAAGTGGATGAGTCAGCATGCCCTTGATCTGGGTGTGCCGACCACCTTGATTACGGAAGCTGTGTTTGCTCGCTGCCTTTCAGCCCAGAAGGATGCTCGAGTGCGGGCTGAAGCAGTGCTCAAAGGGCCGGATACAAAGTTCACGGGTGACCGTAAACAGTTTGTTGATGACGTGCGGCAGGCTCTGTATGCCTCGAAACTCTGCAGCTATGCTCAGGGTTACGTACAGCTTGATGCAGCAGCAAAAGAATTCGGCTGGAAGCTGCAGAATGGCCCGATCGCTCTGCTGTGGCGTGGTGGCTGCATCATTCGATCGCGATTTCTGGAGGATATCAAGAAGGCCTTCGACAAGAACCCGACGCTCGAAAACCTGCTGCTGGACGACTTCTTCAGGTCGGCGATCGAGCAGGCTCAGCCGGCGTGGCGCCGAGTGGTTTCGACGGCTATTCAACTGGGATTGCCGGTGCCCGGCTTTTCAGCCGCTCTGACCTACTTTGACGGTTATCGCCGTGGTCGCCTGCCGGCGAATCTGCTGCAGGCGCAGCGCGACTACTTCGGTGCTCATACCTACGAACGTGTCGACAAGCCGCGTGGTGAAAAGTTCCACACGGACTGGATTCGTGAACGTCGTCTGTCGTAGACGCTGCAAGACCATCACGGGTCTTTGAGATCCTTGTCCCGGACCGCTCTGTTACTGGAGTTGTCCGGGATTTTTTTGTCATCGAGGGAACCGCTGGACTGGCTGTTGGACAAAAGTGTAGCACAGGCTACAATTACTCGCGAGGGCTCGGCTTTGGGTTGGCTGAGTGATGTGGTTATCGAGTGCGGGGGTGGCTTATGCCGTTGGTATGGCAAGTCAGGCTGACATGTCTCCTGCTGATGCTGACAGGTGTCCTGCCATTGGTCGGTTGTGGCTCCAGTGGGCAGTCCGGGGTTGCTGAAGGGACGGCTGCAGTTGTCAATTCGAATTTTGAAGTCGTTGTTACTGTAGGGATGGCAGCCGATCTTGTGCGACGCGTTGGTGGTGAACGTGTGCAGGTGCGGCAGTTAATGGGCAGTGGTGTGGATCCTCATCTCTACAAGCCGACTCGTGACGACATCCGTCAGCTGATGTCCGGCGATCTGATTGTGAGTGTGGGGTTATTGCTTGAGGGGCGGATGCAGGAGTCCGTTGCGAAGTTATCAGAGCAGCAGCGTGTGCTGGTGCTGGGAGCCTCCCTTCCGGCGGAGCGGTTGCTGACCGAGGAGGGGTCTGGAGGTCATCCGGATCCGCATGTCTGGATGGACGTCGCCCTGTGGGCCGACAGTATTCCGGCGATTGTGGGGGCATTATCCGAGACGCAGCCTGAGTATGCAGGGGAGTTCAGGCGCCGGGGTGAGCAGCTGACAGCCGAGTTGTCAGCATTGCATGAATTCGGCCTTGAGTGTGTGCAGTCGATACCTTCAGAACGGCGAGTGCTGGTGACATCGCATGATGCATTTCGTTATTTTGGTCGGGCGTATGGTCTCGAGGTGCTGGGAATTCAGGGGATCTCAACGGAGTCAGAGGCTGGATTGGTGCGGGTGAATGAACTGGTTGACCTGCTGGTGACTCGTCGTGTTTCTGCGGTATTTGCAGAGACCAGTGTTTCCCCGAAAAACCTGCAGGCGCTGATTGAGGGAGCTCGATCACGTAGCCATGAGGTGGTGCTGGGGGGCGAGTTGTTTTCGGATGCGATGGGTGAATCTGGTACTCCGCAGGGAACCTATTCCGGGATGCTGGAGCATAATCTGACCACGGTGACGGAAGCTCTTGGAGGTCGTGTACCGAACGGTGGTTTTACTGAATGGCGCAGGTTGCGGGAGTCTGTTCGTGAGTAATCCTGCGATACCATTATCGATCCAGGATCTGACGGTTGCGTGGCATCGTCGACCGGTCATCTGGGACGTTGAATTTGACGTTTCACCCGGGCGTCTGGTGGGAATCGTGGGGCCGAACGGGGCTGGCAAGAGTACGTTGTTGAAGGCCGTGATGGATCTGGTGCCGAAGGCATCGGGGCGTGTGGAGATTTTTGGTCAGCCGTGGCATGCCGCGCGTCATCGAGTGGGTTATGTTCCGCAGCGTGAGTCTGTAGACTGGGACTTCCCGGTCAGCGTGCTGGATGTGGTGACCATGGGCCTGTATGGTCAGATTGGCTGGTTTGGCCGAGTTCGTCGGCGTCACCGTGAGGCGGCTCGCAGGGCGCTTGAACAGGTTGGCATCGGTGAGCTCGCGGATCGTCAGATCAGTCAGCTTTCCGGGGGGCAGCAGCAACGCACTTTTCTGGCACGGGCTCTGGTGCAGGAGGCAGATCTGTATCTGATGGATGAGCCGTTCGCGGCGGTGGATGCTGCCACGGAGCAGGCGATTGTTGAAATCCTGCGTTCGATGCGAGCGGCAGGCCGAACGGCGGTTGTGATTCATCATGATCTGCATACGGTGCCGGACTATTTTGATTCGGTTGTGCTGCTGAACATGCGAGTGGTGGCTGAGGGGCCGACACAGGAGGTTTTTACTCGTGAAAACCTTGAGCGAACCTATGGAGGTCGTCTGACTCTGCTGGAGGAGGCAACGGAGGCGCTGCGTCGTCGGGAGCAGCGTCTGTGAGTGTTCATCTGCAGATATTTGTGCAGCTGCTGCAGTCGGCAAGCGAGTGTGTACTGGTTTTGCTGGCAGCAGGGACAGGATTTCGCGAGCGGCTGAGCAGTCTGCTGCTCTTTGAACACTACAACACTCGGATTGTTCTGCTGGGGGCAACACTGCTGGGGCTGGCCGCCGGGTTGGTCGGATGTTTTACTCTGCTTCGTCGCCGTGCGCTGGTGGGCGATGCGCTGAGTCATGCGACGCTGCCGGGTGTGGGGCTGGCCTTCCTGCTGGCTCCGCTGATGGGCTTCGACGGTTCTTCACGGCTGGTACTGCTGGCGGGTGCAGCAGCCAGTGGGATTGCCGGGGCAGTTGCCATTCTTTTTATTCGCAGTCTGCCTCGCCTGAAGGAAGATGCGGCGCTTGGGATTGTGCTGAGCGTGTTTTTCGGGGCTGGTGTTGCTTTGCTGACCGTGGTGCAGCAGGTCCCTGCCGGAAGAGCGGCTGGTCTTGACCGATACATCTTCGGTCAGACAGCTTCTATGACTGCTGCTGATGCTCGACTGATCGCTCTGACGGCAGCTTTGGTCGCACTGCTGATCGGGTTGAATTTTCGCTCATTGACGCTGCTGTGTTTTGATGAGGGTTATGCTGCGGCGCGGGGATATTCGATCTCGTTGCTTGATCTGCTGCTGATGTCACTGGTTGTACTGATCACAATGATCGGGCTGCAGGCTGTGGGACTGATCCTGATGATTGCGATGCTGGTGATTCCCGCTGCGGCCGCTCGCTTCTGGACCAATCGCTTGTGGGTGATGCTGTTGATTTCCGGTCTGATCGGTGGACTGTCCGGTTTTTTCGGGGCCCTGCTCAGTGCTCTGTTTGCTGATCTTCCGTCCGGCGCTGTGATTGTTCTGACCTGTGGTGTTCTGTTTTTTGGCAGCCTGTTGCTGGGGCGTGAGCGGGGTGTCCTTGTACGTTCCATGCGACGCAGTGAACTGGCCGCGGCAATTGACCGGGAACATCTGCTGCGCGGGATTTGGGAGCTGCGAGAATCCGCTGGAGAGGAGTCGGCATCGGAATCGGACCGTCGAGCGGCTGGATTTGAGGAACTTCTGAATCTTCGGTCATGGAGTGCCGGGCGATTGCGTGCTCAGATCCGCAAAGCCTCAGCTGAAGGCCTTGTCTGGCTGAATTCACTGGGCGCTGTTGAACTCACACGACGCGGTGTGATGGAAGCCGAACGACTGGTGCATCATCATCGGTTGTGGGAACTGTATCTGATCACGCACGCCGACGTGGCAGCCTCGCGGGTGGACCGTGAGGCGGATGCGATCGAGCACGTTCTGGAACCCGAACTGATTGCTCGTCTTGAGGAGTTGCTGCTGCAGCGGCAGCGGGGTTCTGCGATTCCTGCAAGTCCTCACGATATCGCAGGTGCTGCTGTGCAGCAGTCAGTCGCTGCCGTGCAGGAGGATCGCAGGAAATGACTGATGCCCTGAGTTGGACATGGCATTACGACGGCGTGATCCTGCTGACAGGCATACTTTGTGCTGTGGCCGCATCGTTGCCCGGAAATTTTCTTGTGTTGCGCCGTACCAGTCTGCTGGGTGACGCGGTGAGTCATGCGGTACTGCCTGGGATTGCCGCCGCTTTTCTGCTGACCCACAGTCGGACAGGTCCGATACTGTTTGCGGGGGCTGTTGTGGCCGGGCTGCTCACAGCACTGCTGACAGAGTTGATACGGGATATCGGGTCTGTGGATGAAGGGGCATCCACAGGTGTGGTATTTACTACGTTGTTTGCGGCAGGTCTGGTGTTAATTGTACAGGCTGCCGATTCTGTGGATCTGGATCCGGGGTGTGTTTTATACGGTGCTCTTGAGGACAGCCCGCTGCAGACCTTCCGGATGGGTGGGCTGGAACTGCCGCGGGTAACCCTGACTCTGGCCGCTGTGCTGCTGTTGAACCTCGTGTTTGTACTGCTGTTTTTCAAGGAATTGCTGATCAGTTCGTTTGATCCGGGGCTGGCAACAACTGGTGGCTACAATGCTCGGCTGGTGCATTATCTGCTGATGGTGATCGTGGCCATCACAGCTGTGGCCAGTTTTGAAGCGGCTGGCAATATCCTTGTTGTCGCGATGTTCATCGTCCCTCCATCAGCGGCACTGCTGCTGACGACGCGACTGAGCCACATGATCTGGATCAGTGCAGGAATTGCAGCGACGGCGGCTGTCATGGGGCATTTCTCGGCTCTGATACTGCCACGGTGGGCTGGATATCGCAGTATCTCAACCGCTGGCATGATGACACTTTGTGTGGGTCTGTTGTTCCTTGCTGCGGCTCTGTTGTCACCTTCAGCCGGGGTGTTGACGGGATGGGTACGGCGAGTTCGACTGTCTCTCAGGATTCTCTGCGAGGATCTGCTGGCTCTGTTGTATCGAATTGAAGAGCGAAGCGGGGCGCGGGAGATTTCGACGATAGCGAGTGTTGAGGAATTGTCTCGAAAACTTCTGTGCGGTCGTCGCATGCTGATCGTCGCTGGCTGGATCCAGGCTCGACAGGGACGGCTGACTCGCGAAGGAGACATCCTGAAGCTGACCGATACGGGGCGTCGTGAAGCTGCGCTGCTGGTTCGCTCGCATAGGCTCTGGGAATCGTATCTGGTAACCGAGGGGGTCGGTCGAGGCCGCATTCATCGTCAGGCAGAGACGCTTGAGCACTACACCAGTGAAGGTCTGCGCAGTCGCCTTGATACAGGGTTACCTGACGGTACTCTGGATCCGCATGGCAGTCCGATTCCGGGAGAACACGATTTCAGAAGCCCGCCCGATGCATGACATCAGCTGGTGTCAGTCCCTGCTGTCGCAGTGCCTGCACCGTTTCCGCTCGGTCTCGTTTTGCGAGTCGTTTTCCATCTGCGTCACGCAGCAGTGAGTGGTGTTGATACACGGGGATCGGCAGCTGCAGAAGTTCCTGCAGCAGACGATGCAGATGCGTGGCTTCAAACAGATCTTCGCCACGAGAAATGTGGGTGACTGCCTGTAGAGCATCATCATGAACAACACACAGGTGATAACTGCAGCCAATATCTCGTCGTACGAGCACGACATCACCCAGCAGTTCCGGTGCAGCCTGCTGCGGGCCACGATTCAGATCCAGCCATTCCATCGGCCGGCAGACAGTGGCCATGGCTGCAGCGAGATCAAGTCGCAGTGCAAATGAGTCTCCTCGATTGACGCGGAATTGTTGCTCATCTTTCGACAGGCGACGGCAGGTACCCGGATAGAGGGGGCCCTCGGATCCATGCGGGGCGCCGCCTGCGGCTGCAATCTCTCGCTGGATCTCCTGTCGCGTACAGAAACACGGGTAAAGCAGGCCTCGTTGCAACAGAGTCTCTGCGGTTTGACGGTATTCCGCCAGGTGCTGTGACTGGCAGCGAACCGGCACTGGCCACTGAAATCCCAGCCATGCCAGATCCTCGAAAATCCCTTCGGTGTACTCAGTGCGACAGCGAGTGAAATCGATATCTTCAATTCGCAGCAGGAATTGTCCGCCGGTTTCCAGGGCCAGTTGTCGAGCGTTGAGTGCCGAGCAGACATGTCCGCAGTGCAGCCGACCTGTCGGGCTGGGGGCAAAACGGCTGAGTGTCGTTGCATTCATTCTAACGCAGTTCATTTGAGGATAGCGCAGATTCCGTGGCTGGTAGTATGGTAAAATCTGAGGTGATTTGCGAGATTTCGGAAGTTTGCAGGGAATTCCTTCAGAATGCGAACTATCGAGGAAACACGTGCCTTCAAGACATACCTGTCCGGCCTGCAGTGCCACGCTGAATCTGAGGGATGAACTCACCGGAAGAAAGGTTCGATGTCCTCGCTGCCAGCAACCATTTGTGGTGCCTGCGGCGAGTGTTGCCGATTCCTTGTCGAATTCTCCACAGCCCGTTTCACGTATCGCTTCGGCCCCGGCCCCGGCACAGGCCCCGGCACAGGCCCCGGCCCCGGCCCCGGCACAGGCACTGGGGCGTTTCCTGCCACCACCAGCGCCCGAAAATCCAGAGGAATTGCGAAGTCGGATTCAACAGGCGTTTCTCACAGCGTCCATTGAGCCGGTCCGTGTTCCGCTGCTGTACAAGCTTGGAATTCTGCTGGTTTCAGTGCTGATGGTGCTGCTGCCCCTGGTCTATCTGCTGATTATTGTATTGACTGGAATCCTGTTGTTCAGGCATGCCGTGGAAAACATATGGGTGATCACTGCAATCAATGAAAAGATGGAAACGATTTCCGCTAAGGCCCTGATTTTCGGGCTGATGTTGTATGTGGCACCTCTGGTTTCCGGAGTGTTGCTGTTGATTTTTATGCTGAAGCCATTTTTTTCCCGGCAGGCTGAGCATACGGGGCGACGGACGCTGAAGCGTGCGGATGAGCCAATTCTGTTTGATTTCGTGGGGCGTATTTGTCGGGCTGTCAATGCACCTGTTCCGACGCGGATTGATATTGATTGTCAGATCAATGCCAGTGCAGGATTCCGTCGAGGTCTGCTGAGTTTCTTCGGAAATGATCTGGTACTGACAATTGGTATGCCACTTGTGGCCGGGCTGAATATGCGACAGTTCGGCGGAGTTCTGGCACATGAATTCGGTCATTTTTCGCAGGGAGCCGGAATGCGGCTTTCGTGGCTGATTCGCAGCATGAACTACTGGTTTGCTCGGTTGGTTTATGAACGCGATTCGTGGGATGAACGACTGGAGGAGTATTCAAAACGATTTGATAATGTATTTGGCCGAATACTGATGGTGGCTAGATTCACGGTCTGGCTGGTACGGCGACTGTTATGGGTCTTCATGCTTGTGGGGCATGTGATCAGCGGCTTTCTGATGCGTCAGATGGAGTTTGATGCCGACCGCTACGAAGCACGTTTCGCGGGTTCGAAAACTTTCGCTCGTACTGCTCGACAGCTGCATGTACTGGGAGTTTCGTGGAATGGCGCGATGTCGGACCTCAGCCTGCTTTATCACGAAGAACGATTGGTCGACAACTTTCCATCGCTGATACTGCTGAATGCAGAGCAGATCAGGGAGCGAGGACAGCGGGCGATTGACGAGGTGATCATCGAGTCGAAGACTGCTGCTTTTGATACTCACCCCTGTGATCGTGAGCGGATCGCGCGTGCTGCGCAGGAAAAAGCTGACGGAATTTTTCAGCTGGAACTGCCTGCCGCTCATCTGTTTCGTCGTTTTGAGGAACTTTCAAAGGCAGTCACGTGGGATTTTTATCGCGAAATGCTGGGTAGCGAGCTGAAGAAGTCGCGGATTCATCCTATTGAAAAAATGGCGCGACATCTGCAGGAAAAGCAGGATACATGGAAATCGCTGCATCGATTCTTCCAGGGACAGTTGGCACTGTACAGACCGTTTCAGGGCCCGGAAGAGGCTCAAAAACCGGTGACAAATGCTGTGGCTGTGCTGGATCGACTGCGAAAGTCACGCGAATCCATGCTGCAGAAGGTCGAAGGCTTTCGTGAAAACTGGAAGCTGTTTGATGAGTGTGATACGCGGCTGATCGAAATTCGTATGGCTGAGCTGCTGCTGCGAATAGGAATCCGGATTCCGCGGGATGAATTCTCCGTACCACTGACGACCGAAGAACAGATAGCCGCAGAAAAGGAAAGTGCTGAGGATCAGCAGGCAAAACTGCTGCCGCGGATCATCCCATTCGAGCAGGCCGCCGCCGCACGACTGTTTTCTGCACTCAGGCTGGCCCGCACCCCGGAACTGACCACCGTTCTGCAGGAAGCTCGGTTCTCTGCTGATGAGGTTGAGCGACTACTGGAATTGTTTCGACTGATCAACGACTGGATTCAGCCCCTGCTGATGCTCAGAGATACACGGCTTGCACTGGGACGAATGCTGCATGAAATGTCGTCTGATGAGCAGAATGAAAAGCTGTTGCAGCAGATCAAACGCTTCATTGGCAGTATGTTTCGCCAGCTGCAGAGCGTGCAGGAGGCATTTGCAGAGTTCGAGTATCCCTTTGATCATGCTCGAAAGCAGATCTCCATCGCCGATTTTCTGGTGGAGTCACAGCCAGAAGAGGATGACCCTGGAGCGATGTATGAGGCTTCAGAAAAACTGGCTGAGCGCTTCCTGCAATTGCATACCCTTGTCTTTGGCAGGCTGTGTCAGGCTGCAGAGACGGTTGAGCAGTTCTTTGGGATGCCTCTGTTGCCAGAGCCTCCGGAGTCTGACGACGACGATGAAGAGAATGGCAGTGAAAACGAATGACTGACGGAGTGTGACAGCCATCTGAGTTTCAGGGGGAGCGGTTCAGCATGGTTGCGTCAGGGTCTGCAGAGAAATCATCTGCTGCACAGCCCGTGCTGGTTTTATTCCGCACTGCAATGCTGTTTGCGGTGCTTGCAATGCTGTCGCTGCTGCCTCTGCACTCCGTCCTGTCTGCTCCACTTGATCGCATTCCGGTCACTGTGACGGGTTCGGATACCGTCCCGCTGTTTAATGCGTGGACAATTCTGTGGAATTCAGCAGCACTAAAGCAGGGGGGCCACGGCTGGTGGGATGCGCCAATATTCTTCCCGGAAAAACGCACATTTGCATTCAGTGAACCGATGCCGATGACGGCACTGCTGCAACCGCTGGTTCAACTGTTTGGTTCAGCCGCACTGGCCTACAACTGCTGGCTGTCAGTAAATCTGTTTCTGAATGGGTGGCTGGCCAGCGTGCTGCTGCGACGCTGCGGTTGTCACTTCTGGTCGGCAGCAGCCGCTGGTTGTGCGATGACGATGCTTCCGCTGCTGCAGCAACAGCTGGAAGTGCTTCAACTGGCCTGCCTCTGGCCATCAATCTGGCTGCTGTCGAATCTGCTCCAGCTTTCAACCGTTGCTGAAGAACGCCTTTCAGGACTGCGACAGCCGACTATCCGAATCCTTGAAACCACAGCGGCTGTCATCTGCCTTCCCGCCACATGTCTGCATCACATGATGTTTCTGGGGCTGTTACTGCTGATCTCCGGCTGGGTACTGATCCCGCTGTCAGCAGTGCGAAGGTGGGGGCTGTTAATCATGGCAGCGGGACTGCTTTCTCTGACACCAGTCCTGCTGCTGGTTCGCCCAGTTCAGCAGGTCATGTCCGAGCATGGATTTGAGCGCAGAGAGCAGAATGTCGCTGTGTTGTCAGCCATGCCGTCGGATTATCTGCGTGCCCCACCAAACTCGCTCTGGGAAGCTGTACAATCGAGGACCGATCGCCCATGGAATCTGGGACCGGGCTGGCTGCGTCTGCTGCTGGCGTGCACGGCACCCATCCTGATCTTCTGCTCAAAGTCATCACGATCCCTGAAACGCCTCGCAATTACACTGACGTTGTTTTCCAGCGTGTCCTTTGCACTGTCGCTGGGTGTCAATCTGGAACCCGGAGGGCTGCGCATCTGGTCATTCCTGTGCGATTGGTTGCCTGGTATGGCGCAGGTTCGCAGTGCATTCAGGTTTGCCATCTTTTTTCAGGCAGGTGTCGTCCTGCTGGCCGGCGCGGGAATTGATTTGCTGCTGATAAAGACTCGAAGTGCTTTCAGCTGCATGCCCCAAATCCGGAGAGGCAGTATGGTCTGTCTTGTACTGTTGTTTGTCTTTGAGTCGTGGCCTGGCAGGACACGCAGTGTCACAGTGCCTCGCACGGATCAGATTTCTGACTGGGCGCAATATCTGCAGGGCAGGGTCGAGGCAGGGGAGGGGATCCTGATCCTGCCGTACGTGGCAGGATATGCACCGGACGACTTTGAATCGACAGTTCGCTGGATGATTCAGTCAACGGCGGCCGGTCTGCGGACAGCCAATGGATACTCAGGTTTCTTTCCGGCAACTCACTACATGCTGCAGCAGCAACTTGGTCAGGGACTGACGGATTCTCTGATTGCGATGCTGCGGAGTAAAAAGATTCGCTGGATCATCACGATGGATTCCGATTCAGCAATCGAGGCCGATGCCAACGAATTGCTGCAGTGGCACTGGAGCAGTATGACTGGTGAGTGCAGAATCTATGAGGTTACGGGAGCAGACAGCGCGGTTTTGCAGATTACCACGCCCTGAGCAGAACGGACCATGCTGCAATCTGCTGCTCAACCGGACGTTCCTGACTGACAGCGGGAACCCAGAAACCAGCCTTGCGAAGCGATGTTCGACTGCGATCAAGCAGCAGGCGACTCTCGGGCTTCTGCCCATTTTCCAGGAGCAGGACAGATTGTCCGGTACCAGTCACTTCCTGCAGCAGAAAGTCGGAAATCCACCCTGTCTGCAGTACCAGATCCGCTGTGACTCGCGAGTTTCCGGAAGTGAACTGCCACGCCAGTTCGGTTTGAGGTGCAGCAGCCAGCAGGATCGGAGTCGCAGAGTCTGCATTGTACTTCGATGCGGCCAGCTGCAGACAGGCAAGGACTATTGGTGCATCATCCGCGGTCAGCGAAGTTCGACCGGTTGTTCTGGGAATGAGCAGCATCAGACGATATTCAGCCAGCAGGGGCCCCCACCGTTCAACAAGATCCGCTTCAGATTGCGTGTCTGCTGACAGCAGCACGATGGGCGCTGCGCGACGACCACTGCTCTGCGCTGGTGAAATCACGACGCAGCTGCCAAGGCCCTCGATAGGAACCTCTTCACGCGATGGCGCCTGCGACCCTGGGGCAGGAGGCTGAGGTTCGGCACCATTCAGCAATGCCGGACCTGTTGCAGGCAATGCCTGAGGAAATACGCTCGGCTGCAGTTTGAGGCTGCGTTCTTCACCTGTCTGCGGATCACGCCACTTCAGATCGACTTCGGAATCGGCCAGTAACTGCAGGTCAGGTTCCTGAAAGGATCGCAGTCCCTTCAGTGGTTTGTTGTTGACTGCAGTCAGTTCAAATTTCGTCGGGAGCCCCGCCCGAGCGGCCGGAGAATCTGGTATCGTCTGGACGGACACGGGGACCGCTGGTGCAGGCTGAGGATTGAGCAGAGCCGGGGCATCTGCGATGGCTGGAACGACCTGTTTGGGAGTTACTGCGGCTGCGGGCAGAATCAGGCCGGCATAACCGCGCTGCAGTGTCGGTAACTGTTCCACCAGTTGCAGCTGAACTTTGACAGGCTGGCCATCCCGCTCCAGAGTCAGCTCGACAGAATCACCCGCATAACGGGATGCCAGTACTTCCTCCAGACTGCTCAGGCGTTGAATTCTGAGGTCTGCTGCCTGCAGCAGGCGATCTCCCACACGGATGCCGGCCGTCTGTGCAGGTGATCCGGGATGAATACGCTGCACCGAGACTTTCTCTGAGAATGGTCCGGGGGCTGTCAGTTGTAAACCGGCAAGTCCCGGCCACAGATCTTTGCCTGCTGTGAGCTTTTCGACCACCGCGACAACGTCACTCATCGGAACGGCAAAGCCAATACCCGAATCATACCACTCGATTCCGGATGATGGGTTACCACGTCCTCGCGGCGACAATGGTACCAGAATCCCGAGCACACCACCTGCGAGGTCAATCAGGGGTCCGCCATAGTTAACTGGTGAGATTCTGGCATCGGTTTGCAGTGCCCGACCATGTATACGGTTCAATGCACTGACAATCCCTGACGATACTGAGGGCACCGATGACTCATAAAAACGACCCAGTGCAAGAGCGTGCTGGCCCACCTGCAGCCGGTCACGCGGTACCACAGTTGCCGGGCTCCAACCCGATCCCTCCGCCCGCAGCAGTACCAGCCGTCGCACATGGTCGGTCGCAACGAGTGTTGCGGAGCGACGTTCACCGGACGAGGTTTCCACGCTGATGGCTGTGGGACGGCCCTGAAACGCGAAGCTGCTGGAGACGATCAGTCCGGCAGGCGAAATGACGACCCCGGTGGTAGCCAGTGAGCTGACAGTTGTTCCGTCAACCGTCTGCTCGCCCCCAATGACGCGAATCCGCACAACGGAGGCAGAGGCCGCTGAGACAGCGGCCCGTATCTGCTCACCCGCATCCTGTGCCTGAGTCACCGATGAAAGACACACGATCAGCCAGATGATCAATTTGGCCGACCGTTGTGGCAGATGTGCAAACCTCATAGCCAGACCGGTCCCGTTCAGGTGTGCAGGTCCATAATCGTTCGGAGAACCTTAAAGCTTCCCACGACAGAAACCGCAGCATACCGAAACGTACCGGACTGGAAAAGTTGCCCGACTCTGGATCCCCTGATGCCTGCACTGAATCCTCAGTGCGGACCTTAAAATGGCAGGGCAGTGGCACGATCAGATTGCGTCAGTTCCAGTCTCACCCGTTCGAATACGTACGACGCCTTCAAGGCTGGAGATGAAGATCTTGCCATCACCAATCTGGCCGGTGCGAGCGGCTTCACAAATGGCTGCTACTGCGGCTTCCACTTCGTTGTCGTTAACGACAACTTCCATCTTCACCTTCGGCATGAAATCCACCGTGTACTCAGCACCACGGTACGTTTCCTTGTGGCCACGCTGGCGACCAAAACCGCGAACTTCGGAAACCGTCATACCCTGAACGCCGATACTGGTCAGTTTGGTTTTGACGTCTTCCAGTTTGTAGTGACGGATGACAGCCTCAAGTTTCTTCATGTCTCTGCCCTAACCCCTGTCGTTTGGTTAAAGTCTCGTTGCAGATCGGAATCTGCAGGAAACCCCGAAAATCACTGACCGATCAAAGACGTAGTCTGCGTGTTGTATCCGCTGTTGTCCCGCATGCACGTCTTGATTTTCGGATCAAGTTGGGACGAGACGACAGTTTCAGCAGCCATACGACCTACAACCGGCGTATTCCGATCAGCAAAACTCATGCCGACACTTGATTCTGAATCTGAGCTGCTCAAAAACTGTGCGAAACAGCAGGTTTTTGTCGTGAGAAAAACGAAAACTCTAAATGCGTGCGATTGGAATGTGCATTTTTCTGGCCGATTGCCTAAAAAATGGGCTCCGTGCTGTCGATTCGGGAATTTGCTGTCATGTGGCTGATCGTTATTTTTTTTGTGGGAATGGTGGCCGGTTGGTCAGCGGTTCTCTGGGCTGCCAGCCTTGCTGAAGAGGCTCGCCCAGCCGGAATTCGCTGGTGTCGGGGCTGTGCTGCGCAGTTGCCTGTGTTTTCAGCAGTCGTTTCATGGGCCGGTCATTGCTCGCGATGCCGTGCCAGAACATCCTCGGGACCGTGGCTGGCTGCTGTCGGAACGGGGTGTCTGTTTGCGTTTTTTACCTATCTGCTTGAACAGGGCTGTCAGACGGTAACAGAGGTTCGACCCGCGCTGGCTTTGTGGCAGGCAAGGCTGCCATTTCATCTGTTGCTTCTGTTTCTGCTGGTGACGGCTGTGGCCGCAGACCTGATTGACTATGTCATACCAGATCAGATTATTGTGCCTGGAACTCTGGCGGCTCTGCTGTTTTCGTTTGCCAGCGGAGATCTCCAGTTGATTCATATCTGGGTGGACTGGAGTGATGAAATGGTGCAGGTCTACGGTCCGTGGCTGCCGCAATGGATGAAGGATCATCAGCACCTGCATGGTCTGGCGTGGAGTCTGTGCGGGGCAGTAACCGGAGCCAGTCTTGTGTGGGCTGGCCGAGTGGCCGCCAATCGAATTCTGGGTTTTCCGGCTATTGGTTTCGGTGATGTCACGCTGATGGCGATGATTGGTGCATTCATGGGTTGGCAGCCTGTGCTTTGTGTACTGGCCGTTTCGCCCCTCGCCGGAATAGTCCTTGGCCTTGCTGTCTTTGTACTGACGGGACGAAGTTTTATGGCCTTTGGTCCATGTCTGGCTGCTGGTGCAGTGATTGTCCTTTGCACGTGGAATGCGATCTGGGAGCAGCAGGGGCTGAGGATCATTTTCGGGCACTGGCCGACCATTGCCGGGCTTATTCTGAGCGCTTTTTCCCTGTATTGTCTGCTGCTGCTGGGCGTTCGTCTGTTTCGTGCAACGCCTGTCAGCCGTCTTCGCTGACCATATCGTCCGGTCACTGGGTCAGGCGAGCGAACACTTCGTTGGCATCGGCTGCCGTGCAGAATTCCAGGTTCAGATGCAGGTAATCACCACGGATACCCTGGAGGGACACAAGTCCTACCGGGCGGCCTTTGATGAATACGGCCAGCTGACTGTTCGGCTGCTGCTTCTTCGCCTGTTGTAAAACAGTGCATGCCGATGGTTTCAGATGCAGTCTCAGCTGACTTCGGAAATCCGTATCCTGCCAGCCGCGAAATGTCTGGAAGTCGGAGGCAGTCAGCAGTGGGGAGTCCATCAGTGAGATGGTCCTGCCGTCCGGGAGGACGCACGATCGTTCTGAGACCGTATCTGTCAGGATCTGGTACACCTGCAGCGGTGCCTGTGGAGACAGTTGTTCTCCTGAAAGGCGATTCAGAATGTAACTGCTGATTGTGATCAGGATCCACGCAAACACAGCCACTGCAGCCAGCAGAGTCCACAGACGTCCGCGAGGACGGATTTCGTGAGCTGTTGAATCCGCTGGCGGGGGTTCGGAATGAAGGCTGCTGTTCATGGAATCGCAGTCAGAGTTTCAGCGTTCACACCAGCGTTTCTGCAGGTCGGCAAACGCATCAACGCGGCGATCCCGGAAGAAAGGCCAGTGAGTCCGTGCGGTATTGAGGAGACTCAGGTCACATTCTGCATGCAGGGTGGCTTCTGAATCATGGTCTGCCTGAGCGATGACGTTGCCATAGGGATCTGCCATAAAGCTGCCACCCCAGAATTGAATCTGCTGCTCAGTACCCACACGGTTTGGTGCGCCAACAAACAGCCCGTTGGCAATGGCGTGGCTGCGCATCATCGTCTGCCACGCGGAATACTGGCTGGCGCCGTAGACATCGCGTTCGCCGGGAATCCAGCCGATGGCTGTGGGATAGAACAGCATTTCTGCACCCTGCATCGCGGTCAGCCTGGCCGCTTCGGGATACCACTGATCCCAGCAGATACAGACGCCGATTCGGGCATATCGAGTTTGAAAGGCGAGGAATCCCAGGTCGCCTGGGGCGAAGTAGAATTTTTCAAGGTACAGCGGGTCATCGGGGATATGCATTTTGCGGTACAGTCCTGCGATGCTGCCATCAGCATCGAGGACGACGGCAGAATTGTGGTACAGGCCGTGTGTCCGATGTTCAAACAGCGGAACGACCAGCACGACAGAAAGTTCCTTCGCTGTTTTCTGCAGCGCGACAGTGGTGGGACCGGGAATCGGCTCTGCCAGAGCAAATCGATCGTGTTCTTCTGCCTGGCAGGGATACTGAAGGTTGAAGACTTCCTGGAGACATATGACCTGAGCACCGGCGGCAGCCGCTTCACGGATCCTGTGAACAGCCCTCTGCAGATTGACATCCGGCTCAGGTACGCAGGTCATCTGGCAGAGTGCGGTACGAATTTTCCGGGGAGTAGCCATAGGCGTGTTTCAGAGAGCCCGCTGCAGGAATAAAAACAGATGAAGTTCTGTGAAAATCGTGGGGAGATCATAGCGAATTATTGGGGGCAGGCGAAGTTGAGCACCGGGATTTTGGCTTGTGCAGCTTCGATTCCGATTGTCCGCTTCACTGCAGCACAGGAATTGGCTGTAATATGGCCCCATGAATTACCTGGCACACGGTTACCGATTTCTGGACTCACCACTGATGCTGGCGGGAACTGCCATCCCGGACTGGCTCAGCGTTGCCGATCGACGTGTGCGCATGCGAAGTCGCCGAATTCGTCCGCAACTTGAACAACTGGATGCGGATTCACGTCTGGTCGCACTGGGGACTCTGCAGCACCTGGCGGATGATGATCTGTTTCATAACAGCGCCACATTTCTGATGCTGGAAGCTGACATGACTGGACGATTTCGTCGTCAGATTCCTGATCGCTTTGATCATCGTCCTGCATTCCTCGGCCACATCACGGTGGAACTGCTGCTGGACTGGTACATCTATCGTGAACAGTCAGAAATTCTCGACCGATGGTATGATGCGATGCAGTCAGTGTGTCCGCAGCAGATACAGGCTGTGGTAAATCTGCTGGCTCCGCAACCGACGGATCAGCTGGCTCCCTTCATTCGGCGTTTTCTGGAAGCGCGAGTCATGTATGACTATGCGGATGACAGTCGCCTGCTGACTCGCTTGAACCAGGTCCTGCGGCGCGTCACACTGGAGCCACTGGACGAGTGCTTTCTGAGTGTGCTGCGGGAGGGCCGACAGCTGCTGACGGAATTCGGGGCGAACCTGCTGCTGGCCGTCGAGTGTGAATCCGCAGGCAGGGCAGGGTAGGACTTAATCAAAGGAACTTCGGGCCATGAAAAAAACGTTACTGACGGGAATTCTGCTGTTGCTGGGTGCTGTACCAGCGCCGATTTCAGCAGACGAGAAGGCACAGGGCTTTACTGCACTGCAGGCAGACAAGGCCGGCGCCGACTACGGTTTTCAGGGGGAATATGCCGGGAAAATTCGCTCAAACGACACCGAGATTGATCTGGGCCTGCAGGTGATTGCTGAAGGACAGGGGCGATTCGCGTGGGTGGCATGGGTTGGTGGATTGCCAGGCGCGGGCTGGAATGGCGAAACGCCACTGCGAGGCGCTGGTGAGCGACAGGGCGACGCCGTCATTCTGAAAGGTGATACCGGTCGTGGTGAGGTCCGCGGAGGCAGTGTTTCTGTCTACAACATGGAAAACGTGCGAGTTGCAGAACTGAGCCGAGTGCAGAGAATGTCGCCGACTCTTGGACGCAAACCTCCCGAGGGCGCCATCGTGCTGTTTGATGGTTCTTCAGCGGACGAGTTCGAAGGAGGACGGCTGTCCGACGACAAACTGCTTATGCAGGGCTGCACCAGCCGCAAAAAACTGGGATCCGGCGAATTGCACGTCGAATTCCTGCTGCCATGGATGCCAAACGCTCGCGGACAGGGACGTGGCAACAGCGGAGTCTATCTGCAGGGGCGTTACGAAGTGCAGGTCCTTGATTCCTTTGGGCTGACTGGTGAGCAGAACGAATGTGGCGGAATCTATTCAATCAGTAAGCCGCTCCTCAATATGTGTCTGCCACCGCTGGCCTGGCAGACCTATGACGTACAGTTCAAAGCCGCACAGTTCGGTGCTGATGGAAAGAAGCAGGCTGATGGATTGATTACAGTACGGCACAACGGTGTCGTGATTCATGAACAGGTCAGGCTGACACATGCCACAACTGCGGCGCCGGTTGCTGAAGGGGCAGAGCCTGGGCCACTCTACCTTCAGGATCATGGCAACCAGGTGCGTTATCGCAATATCTGGTTTGATCCCGCGAAGCCCTGAAAGTTATTTCAGGAACTGATGCTGAAAAATGAAAAGCCCCGTATCAGCCAGTCTGATACGGGGCTTTTCTGTGTTCTGGACCAGTCAATGACTCAGCCGAGATCCGCCTGAATATCAACCCAGCGGCGCTGGTCAAATGAAATCAGAACCGAA
The DNA here is from genome assembly GCA_903858815.1 of uncultured Planctomycetaceae bacterium. Lineage (GTDB taxonomy): Bacteria > Planctomycetota > Planctomycetia > Planctomycetales > Planctomycetaceae > SXXK01. The sequence continues at coordinate 26,113 of CAIOKE010000373.1, forward strand.
TCAGCCACGGCCTGAGCCAGAGCCCCATCGTGAAACCCGGGAACGGCATCCCGTTCTTCAATAATGGCCGACGTGAGTTCATAAACAAGATCATAGCGAAAAACAGTGCTGGGCTTGCCGTGTGACGGGTCACGCGGGCTTCCCGGGGCCTTCAGGAACTCAGACGGCACCGGCAGCTTCTCAAGATCCCGGCCGTTTCGTGACAGAATGATGTTGTTCGGGTCGGTCAACTGGTAGGCTGCTGATCCTTCGCTGCAGTTGACCTCTGCCCACTCGTAGCCCACACCACCGTTGTTGTGGCCCTTCATCAGGGTACTGCCTTCCCAGACCCCTACTGCCCCACTTTCAAAGAAGCCGATCAGGCTGGACCAGTCGTCAACTTCTGAAGGCGGACAGGGAAGCCCGTCGGCCGTACGATCTCTGGGAGCAAACTGGGCAACAGCCCCGCAGATTGTGCGAATCGGGCCCAGCAGATCCTGAGCAAAATCGATGCGATGAATCGTCATATCAAACAGATCACCAGCACCTGCTGACTGCTTGTTCTGCCGCCAGCCCCAACTGGTTTCAGGCAGGTCCAGAAAACGCTGACTACGGAAATGCCGGGGAGTTCCAAGCAGGCCGGTTTTCACGAGATGACGCACATATCGCATCGATGGGGCAAAGCGGTAGGTAAAGGCCGTCATATGCCGCACTCCGGCATCGCGAGCTGCCCGGTACATCTCGGCAGACTCCTGAAAATTCAGCCCCAGTGGCTTTTCGCACATCACATGCTTGCCATGTCGGGCACATTCAAGAGCCTGCTCGCGATGCAGAAAGTTGGGAGTAGCGATGATGACCGCATCCACGTCCGGATCAGCAGCCAGCTGCCGATAATCCGTGAATGCCTTTAGCGGCCCCCATTCCGACTGCCGCTGATCCAGCAGTGCCTGATTGGGGTCACAGATCGCTGTCAGGCTGGAACGAGGATCCAGAAGGATCCCGGGAACGTGGTGGAAGTCTGCGACCGCTCCCGCTCCAATAATCCCATAACGCACTGCCGAAGGCATGTAATTCACCCTGATTCACAGCAACTGAAATGGCAAAGAAAAGGCCAGCACCTTGAAGTGCTGGCCTTATAATCAGCAGAGTTGTGAGTGACTCACTTCTCTGATTTTTCCTTCTTCAGTTCGTCAAGGAACTGCCGAATCTGTTCCGCATTCTGCGGAGGCACAGCGTCACCCAAATTGGCAACCGCCTGTTCCTGCAGCTTGATGGCTCGGTCAAGGTCACCACTCAGGTGCACAAGATGCGACAGAGTATCAATCACCATGGCATTTTTGGGTTCCTGAGCGACTGCTTTCTCTGCAGTTGCAATCGCCGCTGCGATGACCGGTTCGGGAACTTTGGACTGCGGATTGCTGGCCATCTGATAAACGGTCCACGCCAGCTCATTCATGTCCTCGGCACTTGCCTGCTTGTCGTCAGCAGCTGCTTTGACGAGGGCTGCTGCCTGTTCAACACGTTCCTTCACGATCATCAGCTGCAACTGCAGCCCCTTCAGTCGTCCCTTCAGTTCTGGTGGGCAGATTTCCATCAGCCTGGCCAGTTCGGCGAATCCTTCGTCAGTCCTGTCACCCTGAACCTTGGAAATCGCACCGTTCACCTGAATGCTGAATTTCATCTGATCCAGCATTGCCACATATTCCTTGTCCTCTGCGTTTGCCTTCTTTGCGTCATCGACAAGTGCCAGTGCTTCGGCAATTTTCCCGCGCTGCATCAGTGGACCAAGTTTCGCCTGCAGCAGTCCACGCTCCTGCTCTTTGCGGAACGTTTCCAGAAATGCATTGCGATCCCACTTGTCACTGACGACCTGCTCAAGCGTGTCGTCCATCTGCATCGGATGGCCGATCCACTCCACCAGTCCGGTCTTGCCCACAATAAAACAGGTTGGAATACCATTCTGACCAGCAGCTTCCATGTAGGCCGCATGGACCGAACGGTCCGGGTCTGTAGTCAGGCAGTAGGCACTGGTCAATTCGGCGTAGGTGGCAGGCTGAGCATTCCCTTCGCCAGGGGCAGCACCGCGCACAGGTCGCTTCAGAAACCCCTGAACAGTTTCCAGGTCCTCGTCGCTGATGCTGACGATCTGTACGCCACGCTCTGCATACTTCTTCTGGACTTCGACCAGGTGCGGCATGCTGGCAATACACGGGCCACACCACGTTGCCCAGAATTCCACAACATACACTTTGCCGGCCGCAAACTTTGTGACTGGCTTGAAGGCACCTTTGCCGTCACTGACCCAGTGCTCGACGCTGATTTCAGGAGCCTTTGAGCCGATAGTCAGAGTCTGAGTTGCCTCGTCAGCAAGAACTGGTGCTGCAAGGGAGACGGCAGCAGCGAGCGCCAGCGATGCTGTGCCTGCGATTCGAGTCCACATGATGTTGGTTTCCCTGGAAACAAGATTCAGCGAATCGCACCCGTGGCCACGCACAGACCCCGACTCCGCCGCGCATCAGACTATCAGAAAACCGCGAATCGGGGAAAATAGAGTTACACGGAATTTGAAAAAACGGGGAACTGAGTCGCCAACGGGGTGTCAGTAACCGTCGCTCACCACAGCCGTGGAAACGTTCAGAGGCGGCAAGCCAAGTTGTTGCCGGTATTCATCCAGAATGCTCTGTGTGGCGCTGGCACCAACCCGACTGATCCCCAGTTCGCGACACCTGAGAACTCCGGCAAGATCCCGGATGCCACCGGCAGCCTTGACCTGCACGCCAGGACCGGAATGACGACGCATCAATTCCAGATCCGCGAATGTCGCACCACTGGTTCCATAGCCCGTGGAGGTCTTCACCCAGTCCGCCCCCAGTTCGGTACAGATTTCACAAAGACGGATTTTCTGGTCGTTTGTCAGAAAACAGTTCTCAAAAATTACCTTGACCTGCTGGCCTGCCGCATGCGTCAGGTCGATCACAGACCGCAGATCCGCCCTGACAAAATCCCAGTCGCCACTCACAACGCGACTGATGTTACACACGAGGTCCAGCTCTTCTCCGCCATCCAGCAGGGCCTGTCGAGCCTCTGCGACCTTGCTTACTGTGGTATGACCACCATGCGGGAAGCCAATGACAGTACTGGCACGGACTCCACTGCCCCGCAGCAGCTCGGCACAACGTGCCAGATAATGCGGCTGAATACAGACACTGGCAGCCTGATACGCAACCGCCAGTCGACATCCCTGCTCAAAATCCTGGATCGGCGTCGCGGGCTTCAGCAGCGAATGATCAATCATCCGGGACACACGCAGATACTCTTCAGTGGACATTCAGGTCGCCCCTGCCGTTTCTGAAACCCCGTTCGATCAGTCCCGTTGCCCTGCCTGCCATTCCCCGTCTCGCTGGAATTGATTCCGAGCATTAGCGGCAAACTGTCGTGATGCATCACCCAGTTGCTGGAGCAGTTGATCCATCGTCAGCCCGGCGGAATTTCGAGCCGCCTGGATCACTGTCTGACATTCGTTTGAATCCATGAACCTGGCAGCCTCCAGAATCTTCGGCTGAGCCTCAGGTTCTATCACCAGAAATCCGTGCTTGTCAGCATGGATCAGATCGCCCGGTCGAATCCGTCGTCCGAAGACCTCCACTTCGCAGCCAAAGTCCACTGGCTGGACTGCTCCGTGACCCACGCAGAGTCTGCGAGCGATGGATTTGAATCCGGCATTGGTCATCTCATCCAGATCTCGAATCGCACCGTCCGTGATGGTTCCGACACATCCGAGGGCTCGATGCACGTTGGCATTGACCTCGCCCCAGAATGATCCAATCAGCCGAGGTTTATCGAGGTCCTGCACGACCACAATCTTGGGCCCCGGAACACTGGCCAGATATCGCCGATACTCGCTGGTCGCCGTGGGCTTCGAACGACGATGCTCAGGATTTGATGGTTCCACCCGCAATGTGACCGCATAGCCCACCATCGGTCCCATCTGCGGCATGAAATCCCGAGTCTCCTCGAGATTGAAGGCGTCCGCACAATGATCCAGTTTTGTGATCTGCTCCCAGCCGTTGTAGATAGTGGGAGTATTCCAGCGTTTCAGTTCAAGCAGCTCGGAATGACTGAGCAACGGTCGCTGTGACATGATCGGATCAGCCTTTCAGTCGGGTCTGGATCTCGTCAACGACTTTACTGACAGGAATACGTTCCTGCTGCAGCGTATCCCGATCACGAATTGTGACACAGCCGTCTTTTGCCGTGTCTCCGTCAATCGTCAGGCAGTATGGAGTTCCGATTTCGTCCTGTCGTCGATAACGTCGACCGATGGCCGCCTGCTGGTCGTACTGCACACTCAGTCCTGCAGCCTTGAGTTCCCCGTAGATTTCCATCGCTTTTTCAGGCATTCCGTCCTTCTTGATCAGCGGGAAAACGGCAACCTTGACAGGCGCAAGACGCGGATGAAACCGCATCACAACACGTTCCTGCATCGCGCCGTTTTCGTCCGGCTGCTGGTCCTCATGATAGGCCTCGCAGATGAACGCTAAGGTACCACGATCGGCGCCGGCAGACGGTTCGATGACGTGTGGAGTGAAGCGTTCCCGAGTCTGATCATCGAAGTAGGACAGGTCCTTACCACTGCCGCGATGCTTAGGCTGGCCGTCTGCTGTTCGTTCCAGTTCCAGCTGACCTGCAGCGTTCTTCGCCAGCTTGCCTTCCATGTGTGATCGCAGGTCGAAGTCCCCACGATGCGCGATCCCCTCCAACTCGCCATACTCGCCCGCATCAAGGAACGGAAATGCATACTCAATATCAGCTGTGCCGACGGAATAGTGCGCCAGTTCGTCCTGATGGTGATCTCGCAGTATCAGGCGTTCCCGGGTGATTCCAAGATTCAGATACCAGTTGTAGCGACGATCCCGCCAGTACGTATACCACTCGCGTGACTGCGAGGGATGACAGAAGAACTCAATCTCCATCTGCTCGAATTCACGCGAGCGGAATGTGAAGTTGCGGGGAGTAATCTCGTTGCGGAAGCTTTTTCCCACCTGACAGATGCCGAATGGCAGTTTGACTCGACTGCTGTCGACGACGTTCTTGAAGTTCACGAAGATTCCCTGAGCCGTTTCCGGACGCAGAAAGGCAGCGTCATCGTCAGTTCCCAGCGCACCGATGATGGTCTTCATCATCAGGTTGAACTCGCGAGGCTCTGTCAGCCGGCAGCCAGTGTGCTCGCCCACACACTTACTGGGTTTCTGCGGACAAGGGGTGCTGGGAATATGGTCCTGACGAAAGCGACCCTTGCAGGCATGACAGTCGACCATCATGTCATGAAACAGATCATAGTGACCACTGCACTTCCAGACCTGCGGATGCATGATAATTGAGGATTCAAGCCCCACCATCTGAAACGTTGACGGGGCCCCTGCCGGCTGCAGCAGTTCGTTGTGGGCGGAGACCATATCTCGGTACCACACATCCCGCACGTTGCGCTTCAATTCCGTTCCCAGAGGACCGTAGTCCCAGAAGCCATTCTGACCTCCATAGATTTCAGAATTCTGAAAGATGAATCCCCGTCGCTTGCACAACGCGACGATCTTGTCCATCGAACGACTCATGGGAGATCAATTCCAGTGATTGCGGAATGTTGAAACAGGGTGGCGCGCGGCGCTTATTGGTCGGTCGCTGCGGGGGCCTTCGAACCGTATAGTCTAGAGCTTTGCCGGGATTCAGAAAAGTCGCAGTGTCGTAAACCGCCCGGAACAGAATTTCCGAGAACGACGACTTCGGGCCCGGGGCCGTAACCGTAACAACCCCCTGGTGTCTCGTAACCACAAGTGATCAGACTTTGAACACGACGGCGATTTTGAGACAGGAGACTTCGCCGGATCTGAGAGCAGGCTGAGCGGGGCAATGTCGGGATGCCCCGCTATTTGGCGTACTCGTAGGTGTCAAAAGAACACCTCCAATTCAACTAGTCCACAAGTTGCTCCGGATTTTGGAAGACTGGTATGAGATTTGATGCTAAGCGATCATCAATCGGCATCTCAGGATGCAGCGCTTGGGCAGCCGGTTGAGTTTTCGCTACTCATTGTGTTCCGGCAAACGGATCCCGCTCCCGGGCTCTGTTACGCCTTCTGAACATTTTGAGAAGCATGCTGTTTATAGTCCTGAGCGCAACAAGATTGACAGCTAGTTTCGGGTTTCGTTCCGGCATTCGGTTGGTGGCAGGGTTCAGAAGTCTGCGTCGGCCTGCTGGATTTCCCTGAAATCAAAAACTGCAACCCCAAAACATCACTCATGTCTTCCAGCGAAACTCCAGAAGTCAGCCCTCCATCATGGCTGAGATGGTTTGTGAATGACGCCATTCGTGGCATCATGCACCAGACCGACTCAGCGCCTGTGGGGTGTCATTTCTACTTTGATGCTGAAAATGATCTCTGGGAAGTTACGTTGTTCGTCGGTCGCTCAGAAGTTCTGGGTGGTGCTCACGATGGTAAAACGGTTCCTGCTGGCCTTGAAGTTGACGTGACCCGCGTCATGGCGGCGTTTGATTCGGCCCCCGGGGTCTTATGGCAGGCTGAGCATGTCACACCCCACGATGAATTGGGGCCGCATCTGTCATTCGAAGGTGAAACTCGGGGGCACGACGTCTGGCTCAGGATCCTGCAGACTCCCCCGGACTGGGCCGGCGTAGGTCGATTGCTGCACGCATCGACGGGCGAGTTCGAAGATCTCTGGTAGTTGACCGCAGTTTCCAGATCAGTGACCTGATCAACTGGCCGTCAGGCTGTGCTCTGGACAGCCGGCAGGGCATAACACTGCAATTGGCGAGTGTCACCCTGATTTCGTGTTGATCCAAAAAAGGGGGTTGTGGCCTCGCCACAACCCCCTGAATGTCTGGGAGACGCCGCAGCGTTCCTGAGTTATTCTTCAGCGACGAACGGCAGTAGTCCAATGAATCGAGCTCGCAGGATTGCGTCCCGGACGGCGCGCTGGAACAGAGCCGAGGTGCCGGTGCGACGACGGGGAAGAATGCGACCTTCGCGATCGATCAGTGTTCGCAGCGTCTTCAGGTCCTTGTAGTCGACGTACACAGGACGTGGCACGGAACCACCAGCGGTAAACTGGCAGCTCATCTTCTTTTTCTTCAGACGAGCACGGCGTTTGCGAAGCTTCTTCAGGTCGGCGCGGGAAATTGTTGCCATTTTTCTGACGGTCACTTTCTATGAGACACAACTGCGGGCAAAGAACCCCGTGTAGCGAGGCCAAACAGCGACAAGCTCACTGTTTTTTGGTGAAAATCCCACGGGACGTTCCCATGGACGAATGTCACCAAGCGACCCTTGCCTGCCCGACGGACCGGTAAAAACCGGCGGGGTGAACGAATCGGAAGTCTATCCGGGAGTCAGGTTATCGGCAACAGAAACCAGTTTTTTCCGGCATTTTCTGGAACCGTGCTGCGAATAGGAAAGTTCACGATACGGGCCGTCTGTTGCGAATCCTGCCTTCTGTATGCAGGGATTGCATTTTGTGCATTTTTCCTGTTGTGAAGTCTGTGAGTGATACAGCGATTGCGTGGAATGCGAATCTTGAGTTTGCTCGCAGGTCCGGATAGAATGCCAGTGGTTGAGAGCGAACAGGTATTGAGTTTGTTCGCGGAACGTGGTTGCGGGTGGCATTGAGGTCACCTTTCGGTTTCAGGCTTCGGATGAAGCGCTGGATGCTGGTGTTCAAGGAGGAACAGCGATGAATCGATTGCCGGTTAGTTTTCTGCGTTTGTTTGACCCAGACGCAACGCATGAGCCTGCTGAATCGGCGGAATTGCTGCCATTTGAGCCTGTTCAGCGCACCTCAGCCAGTCTTGCGATGGGTGCTGACGAGGAGGCCAATGTCATTCCGTTTGCCTCCGCTCGGCGCGCTCTTGTATTGAGTGGTCGGCACACACCGGCGTTGGGCAGAGCTCGCATGATTCACGCCAATAGTCAATGTTCGCGTTGCAGCGGACAGGACGTTGAGCCTCTGGAACTGGATGATGCAGTAGCCAGTTTTCGCAATGGTCAACCGGTACCTGGCACCGCCACGATCATCGGTTTTCACTGCAACGACTGTGGTTTCGAGTGGCCGGTTTATGAGATTTCCCGGCACGTGCAGCGCTGACGGAGCTGTTGCGAGGCATTTTTCAGGGAAGGCGGGACGGACTGATGCGCTGGCGGTTGCTGTTTGTGGCCGTGTTTTTGCTGCTGCTGCCCGGCTGTATGCATCGGCGAGTGACGATTCACTCGGTGCCGGAGGGTGCATTGCTGAAGGTTGACGGTAAGGATGTCGGCTACACTCCGGCCCACTTCGATTTCACGTGGTACGGAACTCGAGAGGTTCAGTTATTGCTGGATGGTTACGAGACGCGGACGGAGATGATTGAGGTGAACAGTCCGTGGTATCAGAAGTTCCCGCTTGATTTTTTCAGCGACAATTTTGCGGGTCGGCACATTCTGGATCACCGCCAGTTTACGTTTCAGATGCGTCCGCGGCGTGCGGATGATTCGGGTGACCTGATCAATCGCGGAAATGCGTTCCGCAACGAGGCTGTGCACGGTCAGTAGCGTAGCCCATTCGATCGAAATTCCGGGATTTTTCGGGATTCTGTGGACATTCGGCGGTAGAATCAGGCGGTCTCGGCAATTTCCTCCAACACCGTCTCGCCCCTCTGCGTACAACCAGCAGAGAGGGCGTACAGATGATTCGCATGTCCGACCCGGACGCCACCGAACCTGATCTTGAATCGCAGCACTCGGCTGTGCCGGATGGCGGTGCGTCCAGCGAAGTGCGTCTGGTTCACGCAGCTCGGCTGGGGGATCAGCAGGCCTTTCAGCAGCTGGTGCTCAGGTATGAGCGTCGGGTCTTTCAGGTGATTCATCGTTTTGTGACGGATCAGGGAACTGTTGCCGATCTTGCTCAGGACGCCTTTCTGCGAGCGTGGGAACGATTGTCTCAGTTTGACACGTCGCGACGTTTCGGTCCGTGGTTGTTTCGTCTGGCAGTCAATCTGACGTATGACCATCTTCGAAAAGTTCGCCGCAAGGGGCGTTGGTCGCTGTTTTCCGAGTTGTCAGAGACGGTCGAGCCTGATCCTGGACAGGCTGATCCTCGCGACGAGATGGATTTGTCTCAGGAAGTGCGGTTGGTGCTTGCTGAAGTACCGGAAGCCTATCGCGTTGTGCTGGTACTGCGCGACCTGGAAGGTTTCTGTACGTCCGACGTGGCTGCGATTACCGACCGCAGCGAAGCCACAATTCGCTGGAGACTGGCTGAGGCTCGCAGGATGTTTCGTGATGCGTGGGAGCGGCGTCAGCGAAAGCATGAAGGTGGTTCCGAGGCAGTGGATGGTATTCTGACAGGTGAGGCTGACGTATGAACTGCAACAGTGCCCGACAGTTGATTCTCCTTGATGCCGGTGGTGATCTTTACGCCGAAGAACAGTCATCGCTGCAGCAACATCTGTACTCATGTGTCGCCTGCAGTCAATACGCCGAGGGAATGCAGCCAGTGATGTCCGTTCTGTCCAGTCTGCGTGATGCTCCAGTGACCAGCACCCCGATTTCGGTCTGGCCGTCGGTTCGTGCGGCGATTCGGCTGCAGTCTGCAGCGACCGTTCCGGCTCGTCGCTTCAACCTGCAGGTGGCTGCCCTTGCCGTGTGTTCCCTGTCGTTGGCAGCTGCAGTGATTGTGCAGACTCTGACTACGATGCGAACAGCCGAGCAGCGCCCGCAGGCGTTTGTCCTGCCCGGCATCGAGGACACAGCGGCCAGCCTGCGTTCGGTTCCCGTCAGCCTGCAGTCACGTGACAGTCGCCTGCCAGGGCCACGGTTCACGTCGCCGGCCGTATTCTGACCAGTCTCCGTTTTTTCGGCGTATTCGGCACCGGCTGGTCTACTGCGGCGACCCGAGGGATTGCTGGAGGAATCGGGTACGTTTTGCTGAAGCCCACGGTGTTTCACAGGCCCCATGGCCGGCACCGGGAACCACTACAAACTCGAAGTCACGACCAGCCTGAACCAGTTCCATTGCGACCTGAGCTGTAGACGCCGGGTCCACGTTACGATCCAGTTCACCCACGACCAGCATTAAGCGTCCCTGCACGCGGGCTGCGTGTTCGCGATTGGAATTCCGCTCATACACATCGCCGGTCGGGACGCCCATCCATTGCTCGTTCCACCAGATCTTGTCCATCCTGTTATCATGGCAACCGCAGTCTGCAACAGCTGCTGTATAGAAATCCCCGTGCCAGATCAGGGCAGCCATCGCGTTTTGCCCACCCGCAGACCCTCCATAGATGCCCACGCGTCTCGTATCCAACTGCGGAATCACATCAGCAGCCGCTTTGATCCATGCAATTCGGTCGGGGAATCCAGAGTCTTTCAGATTCTGCCAGCAGACGTCGTGGAAGGCCTTCGAACGCCACGCCGTGCCCATCCCGTCAATCTGCACGACGATGAATCCGGCATCTGCTATCTGATGCTGATGTCCCCAGCGACTGCGGAATTCCTTGGGGACATGGTGGTCGTGTGGTCCTGCATAGATGTTTTCAACGACTGCGTATCGTCGGCCAGGCTGGAAATTCCGAGGAAAGTGCAGCAGACCCCAGATCATGGTTTGTCCATCGCGGCCAGGTGCCGCAAAACGCATCGGCAGTCGGCCACGTTCGAGAATGATTTCTGCAGCATCCGCTTCCTCCAGTACCGTCAGCAATCTACCGGCTGACGTCCTCAATTCGGTAATCGGAGGCAGATCAGTCCGCGAATATCTGGCGATAAACCAGCGCCGATCGGGTGACCATTCCACGGTGTGTGTCCCATCACCGCTGGTCAGCAATTCGTGCGGGCCACCATTGAGAGCAACTTTGCAGAGGTGTTCGTGATACGGATCCTGGTCCGCAGCAATGCCAGTGGCAAAAAACCAGAGGGTGCCTTCGACCTCATCAACTCGCTCAATACGACGCATATTCCACTGTCCCGCCGTCACAGGGATTGGTGGGTCGCTGGAGTTCAGATCGTAAAGGTACAGATGGTTCCAGCCGGATCGTTCGCTGGCCCACAGCACGCGTTCGTTCTGCAGCCAGCGGAGCTCCATTTTACCGTCTGACGAGTATTGGATAAAAGTGCTGGAGTGCTCATCGATCACTGCACGCACCGCTCCATCAGCCAGACGGACTTCAAGCAGTCGCATGCGCTGATGGCCGCGTTCGTTGTACAGCATCCAGAATCGCGTTCCATCCGTACTCCATCGCTGAAATTCCAGCGACCACGGGTTCGGGAACAGGCTGTTGTCCAGCCTGATTTCCGTTCGATCTGCAATCCGAAATAATCTTGGGATTGTCTGAGGAATGGGATCGCCGGGCTTCAGATAGGGATAGGACTGCAGTTGCGGCTGCAGCTGGCTGGCAGGAGTACTTTCCACGTAGTGCACTCGCCGTTCCGGTACCTGCGTTGTCTGAAGTGCCAGCAGATACTGGGAATCAGGAGACCAGACGGCGTCACAGATGTGGTCAGCATAATCCGCGCGTTCATAGTCCATTCCGATGGCCCTTGCCCGCTGAGCATCCCGGCGAAAGGTCTTGTGTGGCAGTCCGTCGGCTGCCAGTGCGAACTCCTGCTGATCCTTCAGGCTCTTCAGCCACAGGCCATGTTCACGGACGAATGGCTGCCATTGGCCATCAGGAGAATTTGTATTTTCGACTGCTGGCTGCCCGGTTGCCCGCGAGCGTCGTCCGCGTCGAGGTTCTCGCACAGTCACACCTGCCAGACACTCCACTGTCAGATTCCACGGATTATCCCCGGCGGCAGCTGTGGCACATCCGAGCGGGCTGTTGTCTTCGCGTTTGAAAAGCCACGTATGCCCGGCAAATGTATGCTGGCGACAGATTGTTCCCGGAGCAACCGTCTGATACTGCCGCTCCTGTCCATCGGTCGAAATCCAGAACATCACAACGGCGCAGTCAAGGCTGTTCGTAAGTACGATTTCCGTCTCTGTGCCGGAGTCCTGAGAAGCCACAATCGGCAGGAATAGTTTCAGTGAATTCGCGGCCGCCGAATTCTCCTTTCTCAGGGTGCCATTCATTGGATTCCAGAGAAACGTGCCGGCTGAGCCACTGAACCGCCAGTCACCCTCAGGCTGCAGGGGAAATTCGAGCGAATCAATCGGCAGTTGAGACTGCTGAACATCGCGGTGCAGAAGTTCTGAGAATGCTGCTGCAACCTTTGCATGATCGAAGGCATCCATTCGAACGCCAGATTCTGCATCAACCAGTACGAACTGTCGGCTATTCTGCGGCAGATCATTTCGATACCAGAAGCGAGTTCCCTCAGCATTCCAGTGAGGCTCAACACGGTCTCGATAAACGCGACCCTCAGCGATCGCTGAAACCGTCAGGTACAGAAAGCATAACAACAGACATGAAATTCTCTGAATGCACACGGCTGGTATCCAGGGCAGGACAGGTGGAGTTCGTCGCAAACCCCTATTTCGCACGCTGCGGGCGGATTGTAAAGCCGGCAGAGCGAGGTTTGGCTGCAGGCTGACAGATTCCAAACAGCAGCATTTCCGACTCTGACCAGCCGCAAAACCCGTATTTCGCGGCGGAATTTCTGGACACGCACGGGCCAAAGACGATAGTCTGCTCAGGGTTGTTGAATGCTCTGACCTCCCGCCCCTCCACCCCCCCCCCCGCCCCTCCCGCCTGCTGACCCTCAGACATGACTTCTGGATTCCCATTCCGGCAATTCTCTTTGCGATCGGGTCGACGGGCTATTCTGCAGGCCGGCTTGATCGGTTCTGCGGCGATCAGTCACGGAGCGTCTGCCGCAGGCGCTGTGTCGAATATTGCAGCGAATGGGGCGCCGGGATTCGGTACAGCCAGACGCTGCCTGATGCTGTTTATGTGGGGTGGGCCCAGTCAGCTTGATACCTTTGATCCGAAGCCCTCTGCACCGGCCGAAGTTCGCGGAGAATTTGCCTCAGTCGAGACTGCTGTTCCCGGGATGCAGATCTGTGAACACTTTCGCAGGCTTGCGCCATTAACAGAACTGGTGACGCTGGTTCGATCGATGACGCATGACGATCCGGCACATCTCAGCAGTGCCCATACGACACTGACCGGACATCTGCCGCCGGTGAATAAAAGTGATGACGAACCTCCCAGCCGCAGTGACTCGCCTCACCTTGGCGCGCTGGCAGCACAGTTCCTCAAGTCACCCAACGGCCTGCCTTCGGCGGTTTCCATGCCGTGGCACACGCTGCACCCAGCGGCGCCTGGTGGGACTGCACCCGGGCAGACGGCCGGTTGGCTTGGACCAGCTGCCGATCCGATGCTTGTGACCGGCAATCCGGCAGCTCCAGGCTGGTCAGTTCCCGTATTCCAGCTGGCCGATGGACTGTCTGTGGCTCGGCTTGAACAGCGACGCGGGTTGCTGCGGTCACTCGATGCGGTACGCAGCGACACAGCCAGTACCGTCAGCCGGAATCTGACTGACCAGCAGACCGCCGCTTTCAATCTGCTTGGGTCATCCAGTCTGCAGGCGGCCTTCGACCTGCAGTCTGAACGACCGAGTACGCGTGAACGATACGGGATGAATATTCACGGTCAGTGTGTCCTGCTGGCAAGACGACTGCTGGAACAAGGCGTACCGTTTGTTTCTGTGAACTGGCATAACGACGGACAGAACTTCTGGGATACGCATGGGAATAATTTCAACAGACTCAGGAACTCACTGATCCCGCCGGCGGATCAGGCACTGGCGGCGGTTCTGGAAGACCTGCGTGACAGTGGTCTGCTGGATGATACGCTGGTTGTCTGGACAGGTGAGTTTGGCAGGCGACCACAGATTACCGCTGCAAACGCCGGACGCGAACATCACCCGTGGTGTTACAGCAGTCTGCTGGCCGGGGCTGGGATCCAGCGCGGCAGTATCTATGGCTCCAGTGATCGCATCGCCGCATACCCTCGCGATAATCCGGTGTCTCCGCGTGACCTTGGCGCGACAGTGATGCACGCACTGGGAATACCCAGCGACCGCACCCTGAATGATCTGAGCGGTCGACCACATCAGCTTTACGCAGGTCGACCAGTGGCAGGACTGTTCAGCGGAAGTTGAAGCGAAACAGACACTTCACTGAATGGAAATGATTCGCATCTTCAGCTTGCCGCGAGGAATCGGTACCTCAATCTGGTCCCCGATTTTCTTTCCCATCATGGCAGTACCGATGGGGCTGGTGGTCAGAATCTTCATGACGTCCCCCTCGTAGTCCTCTTCGCCAGGACCCACAAGTTCGTAGACCTCCTGATCACCACCCACGTCGACGGTCACTCGAGATCCAAAGACCACCGAGTCTGCAGGTCCCTCTGCACGCTCTGCAATGTAACATGAGGCCAGTTTGGACTTGAGCTGATTGATTTTGGCCTGCAGCAATCCCTGCGTTTCGCGGGCCGAGTGGTATTCAGCGTTTTCCTTCAGATCGCCTTCTTCACGGGCGGACTTGATCCGCTCTGCGATCGCCGGCATATCAATCTCTTCAAGCCGCCGAACTTCTTCGCGCAGTTTGTCATAACCTTCACGAGAAATGGGCTGACGTTCCATGGCAGGATCCACACACTGAGGTCAGGAAAGCAAACACAAAAAAACACACCGGAACCCACTTTCCGCGATTGGTTTCGCAGGGCCCGTGCGCCGAGGAGTGCAAATGGGGATGATCCGAAGAGCAAAGAAAAAACGGGCGACTGAAATTGCGTTCAGTCGGCCCGTCTGTTTGTTACTCAGGGAAACTATACCCCGAAAATCGGGGGTGGGCTACGCAATTTCCTTCCACAGGCCACATTTCGCACTGTCCAGCACGGCCTGGCAGACCTTTTGAGTTTCAAGTGCGTCGCGGAATGTCGGATTGCAGGGACGGCCGGATTCAATTGCTGCGATGAAATCAGCGACTTGATGTACAAATGTATGCTCGTATCCGATCTGCAGGCCTGGAACCCACCAATTGCCCATGTACGGCATGTCGCCGTCCGTACAATGGACCTGGTGCCAGCCACGAACCAGTGAATTGTCAGCATGGTCAAAGTATTCCAGCCGATGCAGGTCGTGCAGATCCCAGCGGATGGAGGCTTTTTCGCCGTTGATCTCAAAGGTGTAAAGCGCCTTGTGGCCGCGAGCGTAGCGAGTCGATTCGAAGAGCCCGAGCGAACCGTTGCCGAAACGGCAGAGGAATGCACAGGCATCGTCAATGCCGACCTTTTCGACTTTCCCGGTCAGGTTGTGCTTTCGTTCCTTCACGAAAGTCTCGGTCATGGCCGTGACACTGGAAATCGACCCGTTCAGCCAGATGGCAGTATCAATGCAGTGTGCCAGCAGGTCACCAGTTACCCCGGATCCAGCCGCAGCAGCATCCAGACGCCACAGTGCTGTGCCCCCCTGAGGCAGGTCAGCATTGATGGTCCAGTCCTGCAGAAAATTGGCGCGGTAGTGGAAGATTCTGCCGAGACGACCTTCATCGATGAGCTTCTTGGCGAGCGACACAGCGGGTACACGCCGATAGTTATACCAGACCGTATTCGCGACGCCGGCAGCTTCGATGGCATCGACCATCTTCTGACCCTCAATCGGATCCATAGCGAGCGGTTTTTCGCAGAGCACCATCTTGCCTGCCTGAGCAGCCGCGATGGCGATTTCGGCATGCGAGTTATTGGGGGTACAGATATCGACGGCGTCGATGTCCTTCCGCTCCAGCAGTCGTCGCCAGTCCGTTTCGGTGGATTCGTACTGCCACTGATCTGCGAACTTTCGCAGTTGATCTTCACTGCGACCGCAGATGGCCTTCAGTATGGGGCGGTGCTGCAGAGCAGGAAAGAAGTCGTTGACTCGCTTGTATCCATTGGAATGAGTACGGCCCATGAAGCCATACCCAATGACACCGATATTCAGAGGTTTTAAGTTTGACATAGCGGGAACTTTCAGGAAAAGCCGTAGGAGGGACTGGATGTGTACGAAGTAACGCTGCGGGAACTCAGGTCCATCCGTGAGCATCGCGGACACGGAGCATGACGTCGAGAATAGTGTTCCAGGTTGAAACCTTTTCCAGAGTTTCGTTGGGGAACATGCAGCCATCCCAGCAGATGTGCTTGATACCACGCTCGGCCGCACCCTGCAGCCAGTAACCGGCACAGCGGACGATGTCCAGGCGGCCGTTCGGATCGTCAGCCGGACAGTGCTTGCCGGTCTTATCGTGCGAACCAGCGCCATGCACGTGGCCATCGTTCTGAGCCACATGGAAGTCGATCGTCCATGGTCGCAGACGATTTGTCATTTCTGCATAGGCCGCCCAGAACTCTTCATCTGTGTAGCCCTCTTTGACGAGCGCACATTCAGGAGCGTTGTATCCGAGCAGGTACAGGTAGGTGTGGGCGAGGTCCGCCTGGAAGCCCAGAGTTTCAGGCATGCCGACTTCTTCCAGCAGGTTCAGCATGTCTTTCCAGCTGTGCATTCCAGCCCAGCAGATCTCACCTTCTGCTGCCAGTCGCTGGCCATGATCGGCAGCGATCTTTGCAGCTTCCCGAAACGTGCCGGCAATGCGGGAAGTATTTGTTTTGGGGTTTTCACGCCAGCGAGCGACTCCGAATTCCGCTGAGTCGATGCGGATGACGCCATATTTTCGTACGCCGTGCTGTTCGAAGATACCAGCGATGCGGCAGGCCATCCGCACAGCGTTCATGAATTTTTCGCGAGCCACATCGTCGCCCATGGCAGAGTCGCCGACAGTGCCTGGCCAGACGGGGGCAACGAGGGATCCGACGCTGAATCCGTAGCTGGCGATCTGATCGGCGATGCGATGCAGTTCAGAGTCGCTGGCTTCGGGATTTGTGTGTGGCAGGAAGAGGAAGTAATCGATGCCATCGAACTTCTGCCCGTTGACACTGGCCGCGGCTGTCAGCTCAAGCATGCGTTCAAGACTGATGGCTGGTTCCTGCCCGGGACCATCACCCTTTCCCACAAGTCCGGGCCACATTGCGTTGTGCAGTTTGGGGGCGGAATTCGACATGCAAAAGCTCCTGTTTTCAGAAAATAACTGGCTAAAAAATCACGGTAGTGGACCCGTCGAAGACGGACCCAGCGGGCAGTCAGGGCAGCCACCGCGAAGGCAGCCTCCGCCGCAGCAGAATCGCCCGAATGATCGGCGCCGGGACCAGCCGGAGTGAATCAGGGGGGCAGAAATCCGAAAAGCATGGAATAATGACGAAATCGGGGCTGTTTGAAAAGCCAAGGGCCGGTTTTCGGGCTGCACCGCCTGCTCCGGCTTAAGGAAACATGCCGTTAGTCGCCCGCTCAGCCAGCGTTTCGCTGTTCGCCGATCTGCGTCAGTTTGTTGTAAAGCGTCTTCAATGCGATCCCCAGATCTCTGGCTGCCGCCGGCTTGTCACCACGGTTCCTGTCCAGAGCGTCCCAGATCATTTCCTCCTCAACCTGCCGCAACGTCTTCAATGGGCCAGACGACGCATAGACCGGACGCCATGGGGCTGCTGACAACTGTCCAGCCGACGGGCGCGGATCTTCCACCCCCGACTTCTGCAACGAACGCGGCAGGTCGGACGGTTTGAGCACTTCGCCATCGGACAGAATCAATGCATGTTCGAGAACATTGCCAAGTTCACGGATATTGCCCGGCCAGCTGTGTGCCTGCAGCAGTCGGATAGTTTCCGGTGGCAGTATCGTCTCAGGAACACTGTCGCGTTTCAGATGGCGAGCAATCAGGTGCAGAGCCAGCGCCGGGATATCCTCCAGACGCTCGCGCAGCGGAGGCAGATAAATCTCAAAGGTGTTGATTCGGAAATACAGGTCCTCGCGGAAGTGTCCCCGCTGCACCATCTGCTGCAGCTCGCGGTTTGTGGCACACACAATCCGGACGTCCACATGGGCCGGCTCATTGTCACCCACACGCCGAATTTCACCCGACTCGAGGAATCGCAGCAGCTTGACCTGCATCGCACGGTCCAGCTCACCGAATTCGTCCAGAAACAAAGTCCCCCCGTTAGCCACCTCAAACAAACCCGTACGATTGGAATCCGCCCCCGTAAAAGCACCCCGGCGGTGGCCAAACAACTCACTCTCAACCAGATTCTCCGGGATCGCTCCGCAATTCACGGCGACAAACGGCTCATTGCGACGATCACTCTGATCGTGAATTCGCCGCGCAACCATCTCTTTGCCCGTACCCGTCTCGCCCAGTATCAGCACGGCCGAATCCGTCGGTGCAATGCGATCAATCAGCTTCTGAACACGCTGCATCGGTGCCGATGAACCCACCAGATCAGAACGACCCTCCGCACGCTGCAGTCGCGTCTCAAGGGCGATCGCACGGTTCTGCAATGCCTTTTTTTCTGCAATCCGATCCAGCACATTGCTGATTTCAAACAATGAAACCGGCTTGGGAAGAAAATCGTATGCACCCATCCGAATGGCGCGGATCGCAGCGTCCCGATCACCATGGCCCGTGCTGATGACACAGGCCGTTTCCGGCGAATGTTCACGGAGAAAATCAATCACGTCCCAGCCACTGCCACCCGGCATGCGCAGGTCGACGATGGCAGCGTCAAATACGTTTTTCCCGGCAGCTTCTATGGCACTGCCAGGTGATTGACAGATCGTCGCCAAATGACCCATACGCGGCAATTCGTCGCGCATCAGTTCAGCAATCGAACTTTCATCGTCCACGAATAAAACTCGCAGACTGGTTCGCTTCCGTGTGCTCACCGACCACTCCATGGCTCTTGAACGGCATCCCTGCCGATCTTTGACGCAGTTCCCGGCACAACCTATAGATTTGTGGAGCATTCTGCCGGACTACCAGACTCACAAGTGTATCAGTCCTATGACTGCGGGGCAACGCCCGTTTCACCAACTGAACCCGTTTCAGGCTCCGAATCAAGGCAAACCCACTCGCTGAATGTCGCTGCCTGACCCTGTCGTCGACCACCGGAATCCTGCAAATTCCAGATCATCGCCCGCTCAATCAGGAATCGCCTGCCTGTACGGCTGATCCGTATTCCGCGGTAGTCGTCCACGAATCCGTCCCGCGCCGCTCGAGCCATCATTTCTGCCCGCTCATCACGATGCATTGGCTCCGCCGTCAGACGCGAAGGAATCGCTGTTAATGTGACGGCATCCATCTCCCAAAGCCTCTGAGCGGCAAGGTTGCCGTAATTCAAAACCGGGTCCGCCTGCGTTCCATGTGATACCACGACAAACGGCGCGTGATACAGTCGACGAGCTTCATCAATCGGGTCCGTGCTGCGCGGTAACAGTTCTCGACCCAGCACACGCTGGTAAGAATCCAGCAGCAACTGAGCCTGCTGCAACCAGCCAGGCGTTTGCCAGATTTCAAGGGGCTGCTGGTCCGGCTGATTTGATTCTGTTTGAGGAATCTCAGCGACAGTCGGGGCCTCTGGCTGATGTACGGCAGATTCCAGTTCAGATTCCGCTTCAGGCACGACAGGCACGCCGTCTGCACGACGCGGCGGGGGCCCCGGATACTGATAGAATTGGCACTCCAGTCTACCGTTGAACAGCTTGCGACGACGCGCCGCTCGACGCCCAAACTGCTGCTCAAAACTCCGGTTGGATGTGATCACGTAAATACCCCACGTTGGCAGAGATGCAGTCACTCGACCCAACTCACGATAGACCGCTGCTACCTCCTCCGGATCACCCAGACGCTCGCCGTAAGGCGGATTGCTGATCAGGACCCCGTAATCCACGCCCGTGCGAAAGTCACTGACTTCCTGACAGCGAAACTGAATGTCGCCGGCAACGCCAGCCTCGTTTGCACCCTTTTCAGATAAACGAATGGCCGACGGATCATGATCAAAACCCAGAATCGGCAGAGCCATTCGAGGCTGACGCAGATCACGAGCCTCAGTGCGAACGTCACGCCAGATACGACGCTCAAGCCACCGCCAGTCTTCTGCAGCAAATGAACGTCCAATGCCCGGAGCAATGTTGCGGCCTATCAGCGCCGCCTCGATCGGCAGCGTGCCACTGCCACAAAAAGGGTCCACAAACTGCCGATCCCGATTCCAGTAACTCAGCTGAATCAACCCTGCTGCCATCGTTTCACGCAAGGGGGCCGCACCCACAAACTCACGGTAGCCACGCTTGTGCAGGCCATCACCAGTGGTGTCAATCGTCAGCGTCGCCACATCACGAAGCAGTGAAACTTCGATCTGAAACAACGAACCCGTTTCGTCAAACCGAAATCGCTGATATGTCCGTTTCAGACTCTCAACGATCGCCTTCTTGACTGCACCCTGAATCGCTGGAACCGCATGCAGTCGCGATAACACACTGCGACCAGCAACAGGAAATTTTGCGTCCATCGGCAACAGATCAGACCACGGCAAGGCCTTCGTCTGATCAAATAACGCGTCGAAATCCGGCGCCGGGAATTCACCAACGCGAATCAGGACGCGGTCAGCACTCCGCAACCACAGATTGCAACGCGCTATATCACGCTCATCGCCCTGAAAATGCACCTTGCCGTCCACAACACGCAAGCCCGTGTAACCCAAACGCTCAAGCTCGCGAGCTACCACGGATTCAAGGCCAAAGGTCGATGTCGCTATCAAATCAAAACGTGCCATGCCAGTTCCTGGTCAAATGATCAGGTTTTCGCCTCAGCGGGAGGCTTTTATTGACCCGACCAACCACCCATTGAACGTCCCGGAGAAAGGGAAGTCAAATCAACGTTCGGCGAATCTTTCCAGCAGCATTTCCCTGACCAAAACTCACTATTCTGGAAAATCAGTCAGGTGCAGAGACACGAGGGACAAAAAGGAAATCAACAGGAAATGATGTCCGCGGCAGCAAATCGCGGATCATTCCCGGCGAAAAATCACAGCAGGCACAATCCGCGGCAGCTGGATGACCTGATCCTGCATTATTGGAAAACACTGCACCGCCACCCAGAGGTTTCCGCCAACGGCCCGCCCCTGGACCATAGAGCACCAACGTGGGTCGCTGATCCAACAACGCTCGGTTCGGCAGGACCCTCACTCTCCCGATGGGAACTTGGCGTGCCCTGAAAACTGAAAACTGAAAACTGAATCCCCACTTCGCATGCCACCCACCTGAGCGACTTTTCAAAGATCGCTGAAGACGCTGTTAATCGCCGCCAATTCAGGGCTTGTGGCGTTCTGTCGGGACTGCAAGGGCAACTGCAATGTCCATCACGTTGGTGTGTGTTGCGCCAGTTCGCAGCAGCCCACCGACCGCCTGCAACAGTGTCCATGAATCGTGTCGTCGCAGATACGCTGGAATATCCAGCCCCGCCTTATGAATCTGAGCGAGAACTGCGTCGTCAAGAATTCCCCCGGCAGCATCTGTCGGGCCATCCTCTCCATCCGTTCCACCGCTCAACAGAGCCCAGTTGTGTGCCGGTCCCGTCTGCGTTCTGTGGGCAAGTTCGGCTGCCGCAGCCGCCGCCAGCACGAATTCCTGGTTCCTGCCCCCAAGGCCCGGTTCCGTACCGGCTGTTGCGACGTTGACTGTCGTTTCACCACCTGCCAGCAGACAGATTCTGCGTTCTGCGTCCTGTTGCTGTCGCAACTGCAGCTGCTGGTAGAATGCTGCTCCTGCTTCCGCTGCGGCGCCCTGCAGATCGGAATGAATATCAACGACGTGGTAGCCCAGTCGCTCGGCACAGGCAGCAGCTGCCCGCAATGAGACCGCATTGCTGGCAACAGCCTGCCACGCCAGAGGAACACAGACCGGCTCGGGGGGGCGGTCAACAGCTTCACTGAAAAACTTCAATACTCGAGTTGGCAGGTGTTCGAAGAGACCGCGACGCCGGAGTATTTCCAGTGCCGCCGCCGGTCGTGATTCCATGGGCACTGTTGGTCCAGAGCCGATCACCTGTGGTGGATCTCCGATCACATCTGAGATCGCCAGTGTGGCCAGCAGTTGAGCACGACAGGCAGCAGCGAGGCGACCGCCTTTGACCAGAGACAACTGAGTTCGTACAAGATTCAGTTCGTGAATCGGCGCGCCGCTGCGGGATAACAGCCGAGTCACTGTCAGTTTCTCTGCCAGCGAAAGACCCGGCACAGGTCTGCAGAGCAGGGCACTGCCCCCTCCCGAAAGCAGCATGACACAGAGATCCCGAGGCGTGCAGCCACCAACCAGCTGCAGGATCCGGTCCGTTCCAGCAAGCACCTGTTCGGTTGGTTCATTGACGCCAGCAGGTCGCCCACCGTGCAGGTGGATTTTCTGCAGGGGCCTGAGACAGTTGTCAGGAACATTGACCCAGCCACTCAGTTTTTCGAACAGGGGCGAATCACGCAGTGCATCCTCAAGCCCGGCTGCCATTCCGGCCCCTGCTTTACCTGCACCCACCACGATGACGCGATCAATCCCGGCCAGAGGCAGAGTCTGCCCGGCGATCTGAAGACTGTGGCTGTCAATTCGAGGATGGTGCGATACGGCAGACCGTGAATCGGCTGCCGCGACGGCTGCCTGCCAGATCTGTCGGGCATCGTCACGAAGCTGACTGGTGTGTTCCGGCTGTTCATTCATGCGGTGACGCCTCGGTGGGCCGAACAGCGGTGAGATGCCGATCAAACCAGCGAGCGAATCCGACAATATCGAAAATCATTGTGGGCCAGCCATGACCCTTACCAGGTCGCACTTCCAGCTGCACGACAGCCGCCTCTTTACGAGCAGCCTCGACAAATCGCTGTGACTGATCCAGTGGTACCAGCGTATCGGCATCTCCGTGCACAATCAGCGTAGGGGGCATGCGAGACGTCACGTGATAGATCGGGGAAAGTTCATGCCCCAGTTTTTTCCATTCATCAAGTGACTCGGCACGCGGTCCGAAACCTTTGCGAAAACTCTTCGGCGGGCCTCCGTCCCCGGGATTCTCGGTGGATGTTCCCAGATTCAGCAGGTCTGTGGGCGGATAGAAGCACGCCACACACTGCACTTCACTGGAGGCCCTTTCAACGAGGTCTGCGGCAGTTGGATTACCAGCCTTACCGCCAGTCCCCAGCATCAGCGAGAGATGCCCGCCGGAACTGCCACCGATCACTCCGAACCGCTGTGGATCCACACCGTACTGCTGCGCGTTCGTGCGTACGAATCGCACTGCTCGCGTCACGTCCTCAACAATGCCACTGATCGTGCATTCCGGCTGGGAGACATGCCGAATGGCGAAGACCGTATAGCCTTTGCGCAGGAAGGGAGCAAACAGGAAGGGACGTACTGAGCCTGCTCCCGACTTCCAGCTGCCACTGACCATCATCAGCACGGCCGCACCGTTCTGCCGGGGTGGCGTAAACACATCCAGCAGCAGTGGAGTCTGGTCACGCTGCCCGTACTGCACTTCGGCTGTCAGTCGATACGGGGCGTGTGCCCAGTACCAATAGAATCCGCCTGCTGCCGCAGCCAGAATCGCCAGCGGTAACCCCAGCCAGAACGCTGCTTTTTTGAGCCAGTAAACCATCGGGCACCTGAATTCCGGAAGAAGTTGTCAGCGACCGCTGAATCTGAGTTCACTGAATCGAACAGTCCGCCGTACTCGGGCACGCCCCGTCATATCATGAATCTTCAGTTCCACTGAAGGTGTTGTACCCCAGTTGATTTCCAGCATGCCGAAGTGAAAGTCCATGCAGGCGTCGCCCAGTCGATTGCCGTTCGGTTCCAGTCGATCCCAGTCCTGGTTCAGGCCACTTGCCGTCAGATCGTACAGTGGGTAACAGTTGGGGGCCTGGAGTCGGGACAGTTCGCCCCAGTGCACGTCCCCCGAAATAAACAGCACTCCCTCCGCTCGCGTCTGGCGAATCAGTTCCACCATCCGCAGCAGCTCGTGCGGCAGATTTGTCCACGATTCCCAGCCATTATGCTCGTGAGCAAACTGGATACTGCTACCGATGATTCGCAGATCAGCCGGCTCCTGCAGGCGTTCTTTCAGCCATTCCCACTGGGCTGCACCCAGCAGAGTTTTCTGCGGGTCGGTATCCGGCAGATAGTCATTCTTCCACGAACCCTGCGGGGACTTGAACAGAGAGTCGCGGAAGGTACGAGTATCCAGCAGAATAATCTGCAGACAACGGCCACTGCCCGGTTCACCAAATCGATAACTGGTATAGATGCCTTCGTGACTGCGACGAGGACTGCTCAGAGACTCATTCCAGAACTTCAGGAAAATCTCCTTCGACTCCTTTTGCAAAGGGTATTCCCGGCCGGCATCGTTTTCGCCATAGTCATGATCGTCCCACGTCGCAATCAAGGGGACTGCAGCACGCAGTTGTTGAAATTCCGGACGCCGGCCAAGTGTGTCATAACGTTGCTGCAAGACCCGCATGTCGCGGGTATCACCATAGATGTTGTCACCCATGTAGATGAATAATTCAGGTTTCCATTCCAGCACCGTTCGCAGAATTCCCTGGGGTTCATCCTGAGTTGAGCAGGATCCGAAAGCAATTCTTGAAATCGTCGCGTTGACCGCCGGCGCCGGTGCCGGTGCTGGTGCTGCCGGGACGTCGTCAGCAGTGGAACTGGCTGACAGCGGCAGCAGCAGGGCTGCAATCAGCAGGGCAGGCTGAAGTCTTATGGTGTCTTTCTGATGTAGCAGCGGTAGCATGGATGAATCACTTTTCCTCAGACGTACGACCGGCTGCTGACTGCAGCAGACGAATACTCTCTTCAACCAGCAACTCACCACCCCCCGGAGCAATGGTGCTGTTGGTTGTCTCATACCCGCCGCCGGCAAAAGCCGCGCGAGTCGGCACATAGTAGGTCTCAATTGCGTTACAGAGTTCCAGAACCATGGTGGTCCGGAATGGGCTGGCACGACGGATTGCCAGTCCCAGCTCAACAAAGACTTCACCGGGCAGGCAGACAATCGCGAAGTCTTTTCCGAACGAGATCGTATGTACTTCGACTGGAAGTGCCTGCCCAGCCCCGGCCAGTGCAATTGTGGTTCGGCGAGCAAGTGCGGCCTTTTCAGCAGGAACCAGACGCGGAAAATTGCGGATCTGGTCAATCATCACTGTGCGCCCTGCGGCGACGTGATCATAAAAATCCACATTCTCTCCGGACTGTACGCGTGCAAGTACAGCGAGTGATTGAGTCACTTCGGGAACTCCTGCCGGTCTCAGTGGCAGGTGGACAGTTGCAGACCGGACATTCAGCACCGGGTTTTCAATTACCTGCAGTTCCTGCAGCCCGCTGCTGATCGTTTGTCCCAGAGCCCTGCCAATGACTTCCGTGGTGTTGCGTTCCCTGCCGCGCGGGGCCACATGGTTAATGTCACCACAGCAGCCAGTACCGAACAGCGAAATCGTGTCGGCACCAAGAGTGTTACGCACGGCTTCATGAATGAACCGCGGATAGTCAGCACTCCAGCGTGTCCCGCCGACGGTGTCCAGATGCAGCGCGAAACTGCTGAGCACCCCCTGAGTGCGACCGTCTGCTGTACGAGCAGCCAGCAGCGGGATTTCTGGATCAATCGGTCCTGCTGAACGCACTGAACCTGCAGCCTCCAGCCCAACCCACGTTCGTACACTGCCGTCA
This sequence comes from uncultured Planctomycetaceae bacterium, assembly GCA_903858815.1. GTDB lineage: Bacteria > Planctomycetota > Planctomycetia > Planctomycetales > Planctomycetaceae > SXXK01. The sequence goes on from CAIOKE010000373.1 coordinate 51,696, forward strand.
CGCTGGACAAATCGCCGATTGAATGACACCGGGGTCTGCTGTTCCGTCCAGCCCCCGTACAGACTGATCGGAGTTAATCTGCGATGACCGTCAACGATTGCTGCAACAGTATTTTCCACCAGCAGATCCATATACTTCAGGCGATCGGCGGAAGGCACTGGATTGCCTGCAAAAGTTGTTGTTGTTTCAGGTCGCTGTGCTGACAACCACGCGGTAAAGACGGCTGCGTAGTCAGGAGCGGTGTGGGAATGTGTGGCCGTCACAACGATGGCGGCAGCCGGGATTCCTGTCTGTTCAGAAGCACGCTGTCGGACGATTCGGGAAAAATCCGTCCAGACCGCAATCAGGTCGCAGACAACGATGGCAGCCTGCTGCTGCCCGTCGCTGAAAACGGCAGCGCGG